>NZ_BEWV01000094.1 GCF_002933775.1 Prevotella sp. MGM1 | reverse complement strand
ATTACATTTAAAAAGCGTCTTCACGCACATACTCCGGACGCTCGTCCGGAGTGTCGGTACGTATCTCCACGTTGTCGAACACCACGTTGCGGGCATGGCGCACGAAGAAGCCTTTGGCCGGCAGGGTGTCCCACATAGTGGCCTCGGGGTAGTCTTTCTCTTTCTCGTCGGCCGGCACAGGAGTCTTCTTCCCGCCTCCCTTATGACATATAAGGATGTCGCTCAGCCTGACGTTCTCCACCGGATGGCCGGGAAGACCGGTCACCGAGCATCCCGTGGCACCCGCGTTGCGCACTATCACGTTGTCTATATGCACATCGCGGATTATACCCACATTGCCTATCACCTGCCCGTTGTAGTATCCACGGGCACGATTGCCGAGCCGCACGAATATCGGAGCCTCAGTGCCCTCGACGGTAATTCCGCTCACACTTACGTTTTCCAGCACGCCCCCATCCACTATTTCAAGAGATATTGCCGATATGCCCCTTGGCAGTCCGAAATACTGCGACGTCTGGTCTTCCGACGGTTTCACGGCGATGCCGCTGATGTTGATGTTGCGGAACCCGCCGTTGGTCTCCGTTCCCAGCTTTATAGCGTTGCAGTGGCTGCTCACCACACAGTTGCTTATCGTAACGTTCTCGCACAACCTCGGCGAGGTGCTCTTCAATGTGATGGCGTCGTCATCGCTGTCGGCCGTCATCCCGGTCACGATCACATCGTGACAGCCGTCTATGTCGAGCGCGTCATTGTTGTAGTTGTTGCGGTTTTTCACCCTGATGCCGTCTATGCGCAGACGGTCGCAAGCCAGATAGTGCTGCATCCAGCACCCGCTGTTGCGCAGGGTGATGTCTTTGACCGTTATGTCCCGTCCACGTATGAAGCGAAGCAGGTGCGGACGCGTGATTCCCTCGTCGTTCCACGACAGTTTCTTGAATGCCTTGCCGCGCCCGTCTATCGTGCCGTGACCGTCTATCACCACGTTGTCCACATCGTCGGCATATATCAGCTGTATAGTCTCGGTCTGTGTGCGGAGCGAAAGATAGTCCGATTTCACGGGCTTATAGTCTGCCAGGTCGGTACTGCCATACAGCGTGGCACCATGTTCGAGATGCAGGTTGACATTGCTTTTGAGCACTATCGTGCCTATCTTGTAGCCTCCCGTGGGCACTATTACCCGTCCGCCGCCGGCCCTCGAGCAGGCGTCTATGGCCTGCTGCACTGCAACGGTGCTCAGTCTCGCGGTATCGCCGACGGCGCCGAAATCCACGATGTTGTAGTCTGCGGCACCGGCCTGCGCCACGGCGACACATAGAGAAAAGGCGATAAATATCTTTCTGATGTTCATAAGATTAGTTTTTTTTATTGAGACAACAGTCCCCACCGGTAGGAAGACCGGTTGCCCCGGGTTGTTTAAACAGTGTTTTTATCTTGAAGTCCCTTACCTTTTGATTGACAAACCGGTCATACAACCGTGGGACACACACCGCATTTAAGGCGTAAGACCTACGATAGCGCCTCAATCGGGACGGTCGTTTGTTTCATAACGACATACCCCGGCAGGCATATTATGGCCTGCCGGGGTATATAAAGGTATCATCATTTTTTGGTTGCCCGTATGAAATATACTATCAACAGGGCGTATGCGCCGAGCGAAAGAATTTCAGACAGCGGGTTTGCCCACCACGTGTCGTATGCGAAATCGACACCGCCGAAGCGCAGCAGGGCACTCACCACACCCATGAGAGCGCCGCCGGCAATGAACCCTGAAGCTATCAGGTTACCTTTCTCGCCACGCTCCTTGTTTGCTTTATCATCGGCTGTGCGTGTTGTCACAAACCAGTTTATCGCTCCTCCGACAAGCAAGGGAGTGTTGAGTTCCAGCGGGATGAACATTCCAAGAGCAAAAGCCAGGGCCGGAACACGGCACCATGTGAGCACAACGGCAATGCCGGCACCTATGGCATAGAGTATCCACGGAGCGCTGATGCCGTTCATCAGCGGCTCGATGACCGCTGCCATCGCATTGGCCTGAGGGGCTGAGAGCTTGCCGGTGTCAAATCCGTATGCCTCGTTGAGCAGCATCATCACACCGCCTACCGTGGCAGCCGACACCAACGTGCCGAGAAACTTCCACGACTCCTGTTTTCTCGGCGTGGTGCCGAGCCAGTAACCGACCTTCAAGTCGGTGATGAACGCTCCGGCCATAGACAGCGCCGTGCACACCACGCCACCCATGACGAGCGCAGCCACCATGCCGCTTGTGCCGCTGAGACCTACACCCACCATCACCACGGAGGCGAGAATAAGCGTCATCAGCGTCATACCCGACACAGGATTGCTGCCCACAATGGCTATGGCATTGGCTGCCACGGTGGTGAAGAGGAACGCTATCACGGACACAAGGACTATCGCCACGAGGGCGAAGAGCATGTTGCCGTCCATCACTCCCAACCAGAAGAAAAGGAAAGTGACGATTATCGTGAACACGGTGCCTACGGCGATGACCTTGAAAGGGATGTCGGCATTCCCGGAACCATCCTCAC
>NZ_BEWV01000093.1 GCF_002933775.1 Prevotella sp. MGM1 | reverse complement strand
AGATACTCTTTTAGGGAGTTAAGGAGTTAAGCCAATAGCTTTTAGCACAGAGTCCTGTGTGGAAAGAACAAAGAGGTTGATACATTCAAGTCTTGAAAGCTATTGGCTTAACTTCTTAACTCCCTAAAAAAAGAAACAACCCCTAAAAGTTCTTCTCTATTTCTTTCCTCATCCTGTCCACGCCGGGGAAACCGGTTTGGCGATAGGTGACCTTGCCGTCACGGTCGAGGATGATGTATGTGGGCACGCCGGTTATCTTAAACCGTCTGCGCAGCGCGTCGGCCTGCTTCCCGGTGAGGCGGTAGTGCTCGCCGGGGATGTCGGCAACCATGTATCGCCACGTGTTCTCTGGCGACGATTCACTCGCCAGATACACGAAGACAACGTCTTTGCCGGCAAGGTTTTTCTTCATCGGCGCCATACGCTCATGGGCCAAGCGGCACGGACCGCACCACGTCTCCCACACATCTACGACTACCACCTTGTCGCGATAGCGCGCCGCTATGCTGTCGAAGAGCAGGCTGTCGGCCACGGCGGGCACGTCGCGTATGGAATATCCGGTATTGGCTTTCCTCTCTTCCAACGTTTTGAGCAGCGCGTCGTTCCTGTCGCCGATTATCCGGCGGTAGCCCTCGGGCAGCGCCGCGAGCCTCGCCTTCCGGTCGTCGTCGAGCGGCGTGAAGTCGTTGGACACGCAGCGATACAGCTCATCGGCGTCGTTCACCATGAGATATGTGCCCCGGCCGGCACCGAGCAGCGGGGCTATGCGCTCCTTCTCGTAGCTGCCTATGATGCGGACGTACGACGGGGCGAGCACTGCCTGCGGCCTGTCTGCCTGTTCTGCGAGCTCGCGCGGTATGTAGTCGGCGGGCACTGTCTTTGCCAACGAGTCGATACAGTCGGAATAGCGGTCGCCCTGTATGATGCCTTTCTCATATAACGCCCGCGCCAGCCTGCCCGGAGCCGACACCAGACAATTCACCGCCTGATAGCCGGCGTGGAGC
>NZ_BEWV01000092.1 GCF_002933775.1 Prevotella sp. MGM1 | reverse complement strand
CACATTATACTCTTGATACTCTCTCCCGCCCACCGGAAAAATCCGCTGACCCGAACTTTGTTGACTAAAAAATGTTCTGTTCCTTTAGCGAGAATATAAAATCATATATTGTAGTTTGTTAAAAAATGGAAATCTTGTTGTTTGTTGAGATATTGTTCGTATATTTGCGAACAATATTCACGATATGGAAGAAAAGAAAGATTATACAGTTACGCAGGAACAGTTGGCAAGATTCGCCAAAGCATTGGGACATCCTGCCCGAATTGCCATTATGCACTTTTTGGCAAAGCAGAAAACGTGTTATTTTGGGGATATTCACGAAGAACTTCCCATTGCCAAAGCTACCGTGTCACAGCACCTGAAAGAGTTGAAAGATGCGGGGCTTATACAGGGAGAGGTTGAAACGCCTAAAGTGAAATACTGTATCAACCGAGAGAATTGGCAATTGGCTCGTGAACTCTTTAAGGAGTTTTTCGGGCAATGTATATGCAAATCGGGGGAGTGTTGCTGATAATCCCCTTTTTTTAATATTAATGTTCGTTGTTTTACGAATTACGTTTAATATAATAAATTTATAAATTATGGAAATTAAAGTATTAGGAACAGGTTGTGCTGGCTGTAAGGCTCTGTATGCGACAGTTGAACAAGTAGTAAAAGAATTAACATTGGATGCGGTAGTGACCAAAGAAGAAGATTTGATGAAGATCATGGAATACAATGTAATGACGCTTCCTGCTCTCGTTGTTGACGGTAAGGTTGTGGCAAAGGGCAAACTTTCTGCCAAAGAAGTAAAAGATGTATTAACCAAGTAAATCAGATTATGATGAAACGCTTTTTATTCCTTACCATTGCTTGTTTGTTTTCTATTTTGGGAATGGCTCAGATTACCGCAGACACCTATGTGGAAGTTCTTTATTTTCATGGGGGAAACAACGTTGTGTAACTTGCAAAGCCATTGAGAAATACACGAAAGAAGTGGTCAATGCAGATTTGGCAGAATTGGTCAAAAATGGTAAACTACGTTTCAAAGAAACAGACACTTCAACTCCCGAAGGCGAAAAGCTGGCGGAGAAATATCGTGTAAGTTGGCCATCTCTTTATGTTAATAAATGGAAGAACGGTAAAGAAGAACGTAACGACATGACACGCTTTGGTTTTCAGAATGCCCGAAACAACACATCGGCTTTCAAGAAAGGATTAAAACAAAAAATCAACCAGTTGCTAAAATAATACAGTTTTATGGAATACCTACAAACATGGCTGGATAATAGCGAGATACCTATTATTACCGCTTTTCTGCTCGGTCTGTTGACTGCTGTAAGTCCTTGCCCATTGGCTACCAACATTACCGCCATAGGATTTATCAGTAAAGATATAAATAACCGTAACCGGATATTTACAAATGGCATTCTATACACTTTAGGACGTGTATTGGCTTATTCTGCATCAGGCGCAATACTTATCGCAATACTCCGAAAGGGCGCTGATATGTTTGCCATACAAAAAGGTATCAGCGAATGGGGAGAACAGCTGCTTGCTCCGGCTTTGATTTTGACAGGTCTGTTTATGCTGTTCGGTGATAAATTGCAGTTACCCAAGGTCGGATTTTCCGCTACTGAAAAGACAGAAAAACTAAAAGGCTCATGGGGTAGTTTGTTGCTGGGGATATTGTTTGCCATGGCGTTTTGTCCGACAAGTGGGCTATTTTATTTTGGCATGCTTATTCCCATGTCGGCTATGGAAAGTAATGGATATTTGCTACCTGTCATTTTTGCATTGGCAACAGGGCTTCCTGTTATGCTTGTCGCTTGGATTTTGGCATACAGTGTAGCAGGGATAGGAAAGTTTTATAACCGTGTGCAGACTTTTCAGAAGTGGTTTAATAACATGGTAGCTATACTGTTTATTTTGGTTGGCATTTATTATGGATTGATAAATTTGGGTATAATATGAAAATCTTAATTTTATGTACAGGAAATAGCTGTCGCAGCCAAATGGCGCATGGTTTCCTGCAATCGTTTGACAAGAATATACAAGTGTATTCCGCTGGTACGCATCCGGCTGAGAAAGTTAATCCTTTGGCTGTTAAGACAATGGCAGAAGTTGGCATTGATATAAGTAAGCATATTCCTACCAATGTAACTGCTTATTTAAGTGATACATGGGATTATGTGATAACAGTATGCGGTAGTGCTAACGAAACGTGTCCGGCTTTTGAGGGCAATGTAGGGAAACGGTTGCATATTGGTTTTGATGACCCCTCGGAAGCAATAGGGACAACGGACTTCATCAGAAGCGAATTTGAAAGAGTGCGTAATGAAATCAAGAATGAATTTACAAAATTCTACATTATGGAGATAAAAAAACAAGAGCTGCCCAAATGTGCTTGTAACCGATGATTTTTTAGGTAATATGTTCGTGTTATTCAAAACAATAATAAGATTATGATACAAAGATTTGCAGATTGGCTGGTGTATGACATCTTCGGTTTGGATGCTTCAACATCTTTAGGAGAAGCTATAAACTTCTTCTTTTACGATACGATAAAGATCTTGATATTATTATTTTTCATCAGCGTGATAATGGGCATTATAAATGCCTATTTCCCGATAGAACGTCTGCGCAATTATTTGACCTCTCGTAAACTATATGGATTGCAATATTTCTTTGCAGCCTTATTTGGTGCTATTACCCCGTTCTGTTCCTGTTCTTCCATACCGCTGTTTATCGGATTTGTGAAAGGGGGCATTCCTTTGGGAGTGACATTCGCCTATCTGATAACCTCGCCTTTGGTAAATGAGGTTGCTGTTGCCATGTTTATCGGCACTTTCGGGTTACGCATTACCTCTATCTATGTGATTAGCGGTATTCTGTTAGGTATGGCAGGCGGATTTATCTTGGGCAAGATGAAATTAGAACCTTATTTGAGTGAGTGGGTAAAACAAATTCAGCAAAATCCAACTTCCGGCTCAGGAACATGGGAAAAAGAGCGCACTCCGATTTTTAGACGACTACCAGTTATCATACAAGAAGCATGTGGGATTGTCAAAGGAGTACTTTTGTATATTATTCTTAGCATTGGTATCGGCGCTTTTATGCACGGTTATGTGCCTGAAGGATTTTTTGAGCAGTATATGTCCAAGGAAAACTGGTTTGCGGTTCCTCTTTCGGTAATCCTGGCAGTTCCGATGTATGCCAATACAGCAGGAATAGTGCCTGTGATTGAAGTTTTTGTAGCTAAAGGCGTCCCTATAGGAACGGCTATCGCTTTTATGATGGCTGTAGTCGGGCTTTCACTTCCCGAAGCCACGTTGTTAAAGAAAGTAATGACATGGCGTTTGGTTGGTGTCTTCTTTGGACTGATAACTTTGTTTATTATCGTTTTGGGATATTTGTATAACGCGGTATTGTGAGATAAAAGGCAAAGTGGAAGTATGACTTCCTTATGTACAAACTCTTCTTAGTATACATATATTTCGCCACCCAATTTGATGACTAAATTTTAATTTACATTAGTTCATATTATCTACTTCCGATTGCTATCAATAGCGCTCGGAGTATGTATTGCCCACTTGCCGAATCAGGAGTATCTCCTTGAAACGGGTTTGACGAGCAGGTCGATGTGTTCGTACTCGAGGATATGTTCCATCGCCTTGTAATGGGCATATTTTCCATGCCGGCGATTTTCAGGGCTTCAATCTTTATGTGTTTTCAACGAGACGGGGATAATCCTCTTCCTTGGCTCAATGTATTTCCGCAATTGTGATTTCTGTTTGGCAATACCTTGATTACTATTCGTTACCGAAACCGGCCGGGAGGGGGCACTCCATAATTTGTTGTCCCTGTATTCGACGCGAATGTTCTTGATTTTCCCGTCCATCGCTTTGAGGAATGTTTCCGCTTTCAATAACACCGGCAAACGTTGGGATGAAGCCATGCGGCGATTGCAATACCACGTGACAGCTGTGATGCTGTAGAAGTAAATTACTTGTGGGGCGTCGGAATGCTCATAAATAATCCCCCAAATAACAAATAATTGCTTACAGGATTTGGAAACAATCTACGGCCACACGGTACGCACTCAGAATTAATATTACAAAAAGCCGTTCATATTTTGCTTGTTTCAAAATTAAAATGCGGTGGGCGAAAATACGCGAGTTTTAAGCTCTTCCACATAACCATCTGTATTTCAACCAAATACCTTGACTATAAACATTTTTCCTGCCAATCCGGGAACATCAACCTGCACAGTCTTCCACAATAAGCATCCAATTGCATTGCGTTTAGCGTCCCGTTGTCTTCCAACGGGACGCTAAACGCAATGCAACTACCAACCAATCACACTCCAACGAGTATCCCGTTGCGGAAAAAACAATAAAATATTGTTGCCGACGCATATTCCGTCAGCCAATGTATCGCAACCCATATCGTGTCCGTCAACGTAGAATGAGAAAAAACAAAGTCGTTTTTTTATGATCTAAAATTTACAAATCATGATGTAAACAGA
Source organism: Prevotella sp. MGM1 (assembly GCF_002933775.1). GTDB lineage: Bacteria > Bacteroidota > Bacteroidia > Bacteroidales > Bacteroidaceae > Prevotella. The sequence goes on along the minus strand of NZ_BEWV01000092.1, from coordinate 13,732 downwards.
TATGATTGTGTATGATCACAGGGTAAAACGACTAAAAAAGGCGGCTCGACATTTACACTGACTGAAACTTTTATTATCTTTGCCGTCCGGAAAATGTCATTGAAAGATTTTTATGGACAAACAGGCTATATACGACTATCTGAAAACGCGGAACATAAGCTATGAGGCAACAGAGCATAAGCCGGTGTACAACATGGATGAACTTGCCGATACGGGATTACAGCAAGCCGATATCATCGCCAAAAATATATTTGTACGCGACGACAAGAAGGAGCGATATTACCTCATAACCGTTAAAGGAGAAAAACGGATAAACCTGAAAGAAATCAGGCGCAGCAACGGAACACGCCGCCTGGCATTGGCCGACAAATACAAGATAAGAAGACTGTTGGACCTCGTTGCCGGTTCTGTGTCACCCCTCGGACTTCTAAACGACCGTGAACGCAGAGTGTGCCTGCTCATTGACAATGATTTCACGGACGCTCCTGCTCTAATCGGTGTTCACCCGAACGACAATACGGCCACAATCACGCTTCGGACGGAAGACCTGATACGCATAATAAAAGAACATGGAAACGAGGTAAGGACAACGGAAATAGAAGACACTCGAGGAGATAATCAAGACGAGCCTGCGGCTGATTTAAGAACATGAAAAACGTATCATGATATTGAACACATAATCCAGATTGAATGATAATAAGATAAAAATGAGTTTAATTATACCGGACAACGGAAATGAAAAATAATGAATTCCATAGGGCAACGAAACATCATACTGCCTACTCGGTTTTGCTGGCCATAGGCTTCGCCCATCTGCTAAACGACATGATGCAGTCGGTGATTCCGGCTGTATATCCCTTACTGAAAGAGAAATTCGGCTTCACGTTCGCCCAGATTGGAGTGATAACCTTGGTTTTCCAGCTTGCGTCATCACTGTTGCAACCCGTCGCCGGCCGCCTTGCCGACAAACGGCCGCGACCTTACTCGCTTGCCATCGGAATGTGTTTCACGCTCGCCGGTCTTTTGACTATTGCGGCCGCCTCGTCATTAGGGTGGATTCTGACGGCAGTGGGACTGATCGGCTGCGGCTCATCGGTATTCCATCCCGAATCATCACGTGTGGCACAGATTGCCTCGGGAGGGCGCAAAGGACTGGCTCAATCCATCTTTCAGGTGGGCGGGAACGCAGGGAGCGCCATGGGGCCGTTGCTCGCCGCACTGGTAGTAATACCATTCGGGCAGGGTGCGATAGGCTGGTTCGCGCTGGCCGCGCTGCTGGCTATCTTCATACTTGTCCGCATCGGTAACTGGTACAGGCAGCAGTTGTATTTCGCATCCCGAAACCATGCGGCCGCCACCAAGGAGACACCCCGTCTATCGAAACGGACAGTACGCACGGCACTCCTCATTCTCGGCATACTGGTTTTCTCAAAATATTTCTATATAGCGTCGATGACAAACTACTTCACATTCTTTCTGATGGATAAGTTTGCCATGACGGTGCAAGGAGCCCAGTACGCTCTCTTCGCGTTTCTCGCCGCCTCGGCTGCCGGAACATTTCTGGGCGGCCCGTTGGGCGACCGCATCGGGCGCAAATATGTTATCTGGGTATCTATTCTCGGTGCCGCGCCGTTCACGCTGTTACTCCCCTATGTCGGACAGACGGCGACAATACTGCTCTCTGTCATAATCGGCCTTATCATATCATCGGCATTCTCGGCCATACTCGTATATGCCACAGACATGATGCCAGACAAGGTGGGAATGATCGCCGGGGTGTTCTTCGGCCTGATGTTCGGGCTGGGTGGCCTCGGGTCGGCGTTCTTCGGTTGGCTGGCCGATAAGACAAGCGTGCGGTTTATATTTCAAATCAGCACATTGCTTCCGCTTTTAGGTGCGATTACAGGCTTTCTGCCAAACATAGACCCTAAACGAAAAGAATTGTAAACAGGTATTAAACATAGACGTAACGCCCACTTCCTGCCACCGCACGTGATTGCGGTTTTCAATCATAACCGTTGTTGTTATCCGGCTGGCATCATGCTGCGAAGCAACGTATCGGCACACAACAGCACATGACAAGTCCGGCGGCAGGCCGGACTGGAAACACATACGGCAAGAACGGGAAGTTTTTACCAAAAGACATATTGTAATTGATTGCCTGTAAACAGGCATGAATAGGGAATATTGCCTAATGGAAATGAAAAGACAACAAACGGGACAAACGGATAATGAATAATTTTCACGAACATTCCAAACATGCCTAAAAGCCGCAAGATGCGGCCAATAGCATAAACAAACAGACCATAAACGATGGAATAAAAGTATTTTTCCTATCTGTATAATAATACCGATGACACCGCATACAGACGATACCGCCACTTCATCGCAATACTCAAAACCGATAAAAACAGTGCCCTCAATACCATAAAATGAAATATTGGTGTCCGGTAAAATTTTTCAATATATTTTCCGCCATTCTGTTTGTCGGATAGCTGATGTAACCGCTGTATAGGAACACTGAAATCACAAGAAAATGGCATATATGACCTTTATATAGCCATTCTGACGAAGTTCATGCGCTTATATGTTGGTGGATGTTGCAAAAGTAAGGCGCGTTTTACCGGACACCAATAAAAATGAAAATGTTTGCTGCAAGCAAATATAATCAATACTCTAAAATATAAAAAGAGGAGACCCGGTCGGATCTCCTCTCAATTGATTATAAGGGTATAATTATTTGTCAGCGATGCCCAAAGCCTGCTTTGCAATGGTATTGTCCGGATCAAGTTCGAGTATCTTTTTCCAATATACATCAGCTCCTTCCTTGTCGTCTTGCAGCAATGTATAGTAGCCCAGATACCTGTAACACTCAACGAGACGGGCTTTGTCAGCAGCGTCTTTCTCTGCTTTCGGCTCAATCATGCCTGCCAATTTCTCATAATACGGCTTTGCCTTACCGTCTTTTGTCTCCGGATCCATGTAAGAGTTTACACGCGCCTTCATGAACGTTGTATACTCAACGGCAGCCGGGAACTTCTGCTCCATATCGTCATATACGCCCTCGGCTTTCTTGAAAGTTTCCATCTTTGCTTCATCCTGCAAAGTGTTCGCATACTGTGTATAAAGCTGAGCAAGACCGGCAATATCGGTAGCGGAAGGCGCATCCACGAATTTCAGGAACTCCTCGTATGTCTTAATCGCATTGGCATAATCGTCATTCTGCTTATAACCGTCAGCCAATTGCTTGATGACACCGGCACGCTTTGACTTATCGGTAATCTCTTGTCCAAGAGCTTTCTTGTACATCTCGATGGCCTCCACATACTTCTTGGCTCCACTTAAAGCATTTCCGTAGTATGTGTAGTCAAAATATGAGAACTTTGCACTATCTGACTTATTGAACAAAGCATCAGCATACATCAACGCATTGTCATAGTCTTTGAGGTCGGTGCTGTTGAAGAATGCCAAACGGTTAAAGCCGGCATCACGAGGCTGCTTTGTCAGAGCGAACTTAGCGACCTCCAGGCTCTTGTCGTATTTCTGCGTGAACCAAAGAGACATGGCGTAATCGGTAAGGTCAACTTCTTCCATGTTGTTCATGTCAACCTTTGAATAGCAACGGATGGCATCATCAAACTTATTGGAAGAATAATATATACGGCCTGCCAGGGCATCAACGGCAATATCAGGGCGGTGTGTACGCAACTCCTCCAACTTGGCAACAGCCTCGGCGGGGCTCACCTTGCGGTATACACTCGCATACTTATAATAAGCCTCCGGATTTTTCGGATCGAAATATATTGCCTGCTGATACTGTACGGCAGCATTGCCGCCATCACTGTTGAGAGCCTCCAAGTCACCGAGAAGAATATACACAGGACTGTATTTAGAATCTGCCTTACGGGCATATTCCGCATACAGACGTGCATTCACAGTGTCTTTAACCTCATAGTAAGCACGACCGATACCGAGAAGGACAGGAGCGTTCTTCTTGTTTTTCTTATACACGGCTTTTACCTGATCGGCCAAATCAGCCGGATTGCTCTTTATTACTTTCGTGATTTCATCAACCTGTGCCTTCGCATCCTGAGCCATAGCGGGCATACCTAATCCCATCAACATGGCTCCAACTAATAGATACTTAAATGTTTTCATATCAAATTGTTTTTATTTTTACTTTATTTTCATCTCATCAAGCTCTTCATAACATGACAAAGTATTATCCTATCATCAATTCTACACCAGCAACCTTACAACAAATAAATAAACTGTTCCGGCCATTTCAATAATCATTACCACTTTGTTACTATAATAATGCCTTCAGAACTTTAAATTAAATCACCTTGGCTTTATAAACATCATTAATCATGTCTGAACCAAGATATGTTTTGATAAAAGCCTTTCCGCACCCGCTTAAATTTACAACAATCCTCTATTCATTGTTTACAAACACCTCACGCACCGCCATATTTGCCCTATAAGGCAACAGACCCGCTTTATGAATAATAAGCTGGCCGCGATGATCGGCCGCGATGAAATTTGTAAATCCCCACGGTAACCCATGATACGGATCGTTCAGAAGGGCATAAATAGTGCGTACCAATGGATAATTGCCGTTATATAGATAGAACTGGTAAGGTTTCCAACTGCTTTCAACAGTAGCCGGATGTATCTTGCTTACCGCCATTACTCTTATATTCCTCTTAAATGTGACATTTGTCGTATCACGCTTGTCATTAAGCCAATTGGATCCTATTATTCCAATGGAATTAGGATGTTTTTCGACAAAGTCTATAACCTCTGCAGACTTATTTACCGCATATATATTGGGACTGTTTATCGGGCGCCCCCCAAGCAAAGAGTCTACACAGAAATGCACCGTACTCGACTGCTTATTATCGAAAGCGACCTCAATATCCCCCAACTTCGAACCGGGATATAACTTTTCCCATTTTGATACCTTTCCGCTCAATATAAGCCTCAAATCCTTTATGGATATTATAGTGTCGGGGTTGGTATTATTTACTATCAACGCCAACCCGTCGTATGCCAAGGGGATGGCTACCGGCAAAAACTTCCTGTCTTTCAGGTTTTTAAATTCCCGCTCGGTAAATTTTCGTGTCGTGATTACCAGGCATGTCTTTCCTCTCATCAACATGTTAACGGCATCAAGTTCATTTGTATATTGAGGTATAACCTTTGCATCGGGATATATGCTTTGAAATACCTCTATCTCCTCCTCTATAATAGGACAGAAACTTTCATCAGAGACGAATTTAATCGTCCCTGATGAATAAGTATCCGTTCTACCGTTTTTAGGCTTGTCTTTGCATGACAAAGCCAAGCCTAAAATTAAAGTTAATCCAATTATAAAATTGAATATTCCGTTTCTCATGCTTTTATTGCAATGTGAAAGTAACAGGTACCGTGTATTTCACACGTACCGCAGAACCGTTCTGCTTACCGGGAATCCAATGTGGCATACCTTTAACCACGCGTGACGCTTCTTTATCAAGTGACGGGTCAACCGACTTGATAACCTTCACGTCTGTGATCGAACCGTCGCGCTCAACAACGAACGTCACGATTACACGGCCTTGCACTCCATTCTCTTCTGCGACAGCAGGATATTTGATGTTCTTTGAAAGATATTCGAACAGTGCCTGAGGACCTCCAGGGAATGAAGGCATCTGCTCAACGACATCGAACACTTTCTCTTCTTCTTTCGGAAGTTCCTGTGCGATAACCTCCTTGGCTTTCAACACTTCACCTTCCGACTCATCATTACCTTTAACATCGAAAGAACCGATAGCAGTTGTGGTTTTGGCGAGTTCATCCTGTGATTTAAGCTCGTCTTCCGGCTTAACCTCATCGTCCTTCTTGATTTCAGGAGCGGTGAACTTCACAGAACTCTTCACCTTCTCTACGACTTTCTGTTCCATCTCTACCTTAACCGGTTCCTTACGCTCAACCTTAGCTTCTTTCTTCTTTGCCAACTGAGACAACTCAACATCAGTCTCAATGGCAACCTTCTTCGGTAAAGCATTCTCAATGGCAACCTTCGCCCACAGAGCAACCATAATTGTTATGATTGTCGCAAAAACAAGAATCATCGCTTTAACATTTCGCTTACCCGTGTCCTTACGTAACTGATAAGCTCCATATTTCTTATTCTTGCCTTCAAAGACGAGGTCGACCCAGTTATTGTCTATTAGATCTATTTTCGACATAGTTCTTCTGTTTTTTAATTGTTAGTCACCGATTACTTTATACCCTTTGTATCAAGAAGTTTCTGATCGTCAGGATTAATCTTGTCGATGACATACTTACCAATACTGCAAATCTGCATCTCGTCAAGAGCCTCAACCATATTATTATAGTTAGCAGTATCCAAAGGTTTGATAATGATGGTCAGAGTAGGTATCTTCTCACCGGCAATATTACCCTTCTTCAACTCCTCAAGTTCTTTCTGGTATTCGGCATCAGTCATTTTCGAATTATATGCGAGCTTTCTCTCATCCAATTTCTGCTTTGCCTGCATGATACGGGCAACAGGATTGATACCCTCCTCAGTTGTATGCTGGATCAGCACCTTGCGGATACCGTCTTTTCCCCAACTTGTCTCCTTGATGCAATCGGGATTGTCATACTGCGGCAGTCCCGCTATATAATAAATCTTGTCGTTTGCACCAAGATAAACAGTAATTGTATGAGAAGCCTTTGTCACCGACTTATCCTCTTTCTCTATGTTCTTGTCACTACTCGGCATGGTCAGCTGCATAGCCTGCGGCTTGCTAAGAGTGGTACAAAGCATAAAGAACGTGATAAGAAGCATCATCATGTCCACCATAGGGGTAAAGTCGACCCTGGTGTTCATCTTTTTCTGCTTGCTTGCTTTCTTTTTAGCCATACATTAATCCTCCGCTGACGTTTTAAGATTTGTGATAAGTTGATAACGGTTCTCGTCCATATCCTGAAGTTCCGACATCATCTTCTTTACGACCTTATAAGGTGTCTTCGCATCGCACTTGATTGCGATCTTAATGTCGGGATTTGCATCACGAGCGGCCTTAACCCACTCTTGAAACTCACTATAACCGCCGTTAATGCTGTCGGTGGGGATACCGAGTTTCTGAATTTCTTCAGTCATTTTCTCCGGATCAAGACTGAGGTACTCTGCCAGGACATTCATCGGCGCTCCCACCATGGATTCCTCCTTGAAGTGCTTCAACTGCGTTCCGTTCAGCGTCACGCCGAATTTATCGGTAACAGTCTGGAGCATCGCGTTCATGTCGTTCTTATTATCAGTGCCTATGAATATCTGTCCTTTCGGACTTACAAGAATATTCAAGACATTGTTTTCCGGCACTTTGACCTCTGACACCGAGCTTGGCGTGTTGACCTGCACAGGTTCCGGCTGCAAGAATGTTGATGTCAACATAAAGAAGCACAGAAGCAGTGTCATCACGTCAGACATCGGGGTCATGTCTATCCAGATGTCCTTTTTCTGTATTTTTATTTTACCCATTATATAAATTAATTAAAAGGTAAAACAATTAAGCCTCGTCTGTGTGGTTAACGTCGTAAGTTGTAGCGATAGTGTAACCAACCTCGTCGAGAGCGTAAGTAAGTTTGTCAATCTTGTTTGTGAAGAAGTTATAGATAACAACGGCGAACCAAGATGTCAAAATACCAGAAGCAGTGTTCACAAGGGCCTCAGAAATACCGGCAGAAAGAGCCATAGAGTCAGCGCCACCACCGCTTGACAGAGCCTGGAACGAGTTGATCATACCCAACACAGTACCGAACAGAGCGGTAAGAGTACCCAAAGTAACGATTGTAGCTACGATAGGCAAGTTCATCTGCAGTGTAGGCATTTCAAGCTGTGTAGCCTCTTCGTGAGCCTGCTGTATCTTGGCGATCTTCTGCGCTTTCTTCATTGTGTTGTTGTTCTCAACGTCCTTGTAAGCAGCAATAGAAGCTGACACAACGTTAGCCACCGAACCCTTCATCTTGTCGCAAAGAGCCTTAGCCTCATCAAACTTACCTTCCTTTATCAAAACCTTAACTTGTGCCGTGAACTTAGGCAGGCTCATTGTGCCGAATGCGGACTTCAAGGCGAAGAAACGCTCCACACCGAGACAGATAACAGAAAGAAGCAATGTAAGGATGATACCCACAACGATACCTCCCTTATATACGGTACCCATAAGGTTTGCTGGATGTCCGGCAGTGTCACCTCCAACGAAGTTGTCCGGATTACCGAGAACGAGGAAATAGAAAGAATATGCAGCTATACAGCATATTACAAGAATCCAAAATGCGTTCTTAATACCTCCGAAGCCCGCTTTCTTAGCCGGGGCTGCAGCTTTTTTTGTTGTTGCCATAATTTAATAATTTTAATTTTTTAGTTATTTATAAATTTAAGTTTGTTATATTCACGATTAGTTTTTAAAGCACCGAAATCATCGGCAAACTCATGTTTTCCGTCTTAATCTACCCGCAAAGATAGCAAAATAATGCTTACCACAAGGTTGATTAATATCTTTTAACCTATCATTTGTAAAAAACAGAGACCGAAATATTCTTTTTGCTTTTTCACTAACACAGTTTTGCCAGCGCATTTTTTATACGTGACATAGCTTCCCTGATATTGTCATCGCTTGTGGCATAGCTCATACGGAAGCAGTCCGGATCACCGAACGCATCACCGCCCACCGTAGCCACATGACCTTCTTCAAGCAGGTAGAGAGCCAAATCGGAAGAGTTTTCAACAATCTTCCCACCGGCTTTCTTTCCGTAAAAACTGCTGCACTTCGGGAACAGGTAGAATGCTCCCTGCGGCACGTTCACTTCAAGTCCCGGAATGTCTTTGGCAAGTGACACGATAAGATCCCTACGACGCTCGAACGCCTTCCGCATGTCTTCCACACACGCCTGCTCTGCCTCGTAAGCATACTGAGCCGCTTTCTGGCTGACAGAGCACGGACCGCTCGTATACTGTCCTTGCAACTTGTTACAACCTTTCACAATCCACTCCGGAGCGGCTATATAACCTATACGCCAGCCTGTCATAGCATACGCTTTAGACACGCCGTTCACTATTATTGTACGCTCCTTCATGCCGTCAAACTGCGCTATGCTCTCATGCTTGCCCACATAATTGATGTGCTCATATATCTCATCGGCAATCACAAACACGTCATCATGCTTCAAAATCACTTCAGCCAGTCTGCCCAACTCTTCTTTCGAGTATACGCTTCCGGTCGGGTTGCTCGGCGAGCACAGTATGAGCATCTTTGTCTTGGGGGTAATAGCGGCTTCGAGCTGTTCGGGAGTGATTTTAAAATCTTGCTCGAAACCGGCCTCAATGATTACCGGTTCACCGCCGGCGAGCTTCGCCATCTGCGGATACGAGACCCAGTAAGGCGCCGGTATTATAACCTCGTCTCCGTCATTGACGAGTGCCATAAGAGCGTTGCAGACGCTTTGCTTCGCTCCGTTAGATACAAGTATCTCGCATGCCGAGTAGTCGAGCCCGTTCTCGTTTTTCAGTTTGGCTGCCACGGCCTCACGCAAGTCGGCGTATCCAGGCACGGGCGAATATCTTGAATAATTATCGTCAATGGCCTTTTTCGCCGCCTCTTTTATGTGTTCGGGCGTATTAAAGTCAGGCTCACCGACACTCATGTTAATAACATCTATGCCGGCTGCTTTCATTTCAGAGCTTTTTTGCGACATAGCCAGTGTTGCCGAGGGGGCAAGTCTTTGCAAGCGATCAGATAATTGTGCCATAATTTAGTATATATTACTTATTTATAATAACTGCAAAATTAATAATTTTATTCTTTCTTCTGAAAGATTTCTTTTTCTTTTTAACCTTATTACACTATAAATCAACATCCATAGGCATGTCAGCTGAGGTTCAGTGTGTGCCCCATGCGCTCTTTCTTGGTCTGCAAGTACTTATAGTCATATTCGTTCGGTGTAATCTCAATGGGCACGTTCTCCACTATTTCCAGTCCGTATGCTTCGAGCCCTACACGCTTCACAGGGTTGTTGGTCATCAGGCGCATCTTATGCACTCCGAGTTTGCGCAACATCTGTGCGCCGCACCCGTAGTCGCGCTCATCGGGCTTAAAGCCAAGATGAACGTTGGCATCCACGGTATCATATCCCTCTTCCTGTAACTTATAAGCAGCGATCTTATTCATCAGACCTATTCCACGGCCTTCCTGCTGCATATATATCAGCACGCCTTTGCCTTCGGCCTCAATCATGCGCAACGCCCTGTGCAACTGCTCGCCGCAGTCACATCGCTTACTGCCCAGAATGTCGCCAGTGGCACACGAGGAGTGAACTCGCACGAGTATCGGTTCATTCTCGTCCCACTCACCTTTTATAAGCGCCATGTGTTCAAGCCCGTTGCTTATCTGCCTGAAAGGCACGAGCTTGAAGTCACCGTATTCAGTGGGCATGCTTACCTTGTTGCCCACCTCGATGAGCGACTCCGTCTTCAACCTGTATTCAATCAGGTCTTTTATGGATATAAGTTTTAAATCAAACTCTTTCGCCATTTCAATCAATTCCGGCAACCGTGCCATGGTACCGTCATCGTTCATTATCTCCATCAACGCCGCCGCCGGATAGAGACCGGCCAACCGGCACAGGTCTATGCTTGCCTCGGTATGCCCGCTGCGACGCAGCACACCATTATCCTGTGCATAAAGCGGGTTTATATGACCTGGACGTCCGAATGTCGTCGGTTTGGATTCGGGATCAGCCAGCGCTTTTATGGTAGCCGCCCTATCATGCGCGGACACGCCCGTACTGCACCCTTCGAGCTTGTCTATCGTCACCGTGAACGGTGTTCCGAGCACTGACGTGTTATCCTCCACCTGATGCGGCAGGTCGAGTTCTGCACAACGCGACAACGTCACCGGCGCGCAGAGCACTCCGCGGGCATGCTTCAGCATGAAGTTAACTTTTTCGGCCGTGATTTTCTCGGCCGCAATTATCAGGTCACCTTCATTCTCACGGTCCTCGTCGTCTACGACAATGACAAACTTTCCTTCCTTGAAATCCGCCAAAGCGTCTTCTATTCTGTTCAATCTTGATATTTCCATTATTCGTTGCTTATATTTAATTTCGGAGACAGGAACAATGCGGAACATCTCATGGCAATCAGCGCCACACACCCTGACTCTCTCCAAAAAATCTGCCTATCGTTTTCCATTGCCATCAACCGTTGACGCTTCCCGCACCACCCACCGGACTACCACTATCCCTCTTTTTCAGAGAAGGCCTCTTCTATCCTCTTCACAACAGCCTCGTTAGTGCGCCTGATCACACGCAGGTCACCGAGCAGACGCAAACGGAAGCGCCACATCCTTAGATAGAAGAACACACCCAGAGGGAGCACAAGTCCGGTTATGATGTTGAAAGCCTTTCGGCGGAACGGACGCGTATGAGCGTGGGTGGCTATCAGCGGATAGTTGTTCAGTTCATTTAGTATTATCCTGTCTCTCGTATTCGACAGGTCTTCTATAACCTCTTCCAACTCTTCGTTTATATCCCTTATGCGCCTGTCATCGCCATCACGGAAAAACACCCTTATCGGGTTTGGCGCTTTCAGCAGGTTGTGCGTATTCGAATAACCCTCTATCTCGTCACTGATATGAATGAGCCTACCGGCATCCCGCGCATAGTCGGGGTCTTCAATTATCACCTCTTTCTTATATATATTGCGCTTATTGCGCAGTCCGAGCGCAGTGCGCACGAAATTTATATACATGTCTATGTTGAAAACCGTAGAATCTTTGTTTGCCTTATATGTGAAGAACACCGCCAGGGGAGCAAGCACAATCGTGGAAATCCACTTTCCGAACCATACCGTCCACACTTCGTCTCGAGCCATCTTCATACCCGAGTTCTCGAATATGAAATATATGATGAACACGAGCACCGAGATAATCACCGGCACACCAAGTCCTCCTTTGCGGATTATAGCGCCGAGCGGGGCACCGATAAAAAAGAAGATGATGCACGAGAGCGACATCGTGATCTTTCCTATCGCCTCAATGCGATGGTTGCGGTAGTTTCTGTTCAGTCTGTTGGTGTAGCCGCCCTTCATGTCTATGTCGGCCGCACGCATGCGCACTGTTGAAAGTGCGCTCTTGACCACTTCGAGCTTCTGGTCGCCGGTCATTTTCCCGAACACCGAGTCAATGTCAGCCTTCCCTGCCTCGGCCTCACGGCGCGCCCGCAGCGAGTCGGCCTTATCGAGCGCCATTCCATACGCCTGCATGCGCTTGTTCTCCATGTAATAAGCCCGCCCCACACTGTCATTGAACTCGGCAATAGAATCAATGTCATGATATATCCGCCCAAGACTCTTCGAACGAGCGTCGCCAGCTATGCCCGCCACATCAGCCATATTGAAATCGCCATCAAAGTCAAGCACCATCCGTTTGGTGAAGAATGTCTCCCTGCGGTAAGGCACACTGGCACTTCCCGCCATATCCTGTGACTGCATATTCTCGAACCACTCGCCGCTATACAGCGTGAGCAACAGGTGTTTTTTCTCTTCCGTAGACTGTAACCGGCCCGAGTCGGCAAGTATTATCGCCGCGTCTTCATAGCCGCTGTTCATCCGGTATATCATCACACCATAGAGCATCCCCGTGCCTACATCCTTGCGCTGCACGTATACATTGCTACCTGGAATACCATCATAGAACACGCCTTCCGGTATTTCAAGCTCGGGACTCTTCTGCTTCATAGACAGCAGCAACTGCGAGAATGATTTGTTGGCGTCAGGCCCGATGACATTCTGGAAATAAAAAGAACAGAAACTGATCGCCAGCACGATGACAATCAGCGAGCGCGATGCCTGTAAAAGCGATATTCCGGCAGCCTTGATAGCCGTCAGCTCGGAACTTTCACCAAGGTTTCCGAATGTGATTAGCGAAGACAGGAGTATAGCCAGCGGGAGAGCCTGAGGCACAAGCATAATACCCATGTACCAAAAGAACTGGGCAAGTATATCTACCGACAGACCTTTGCCTATCAACTCATCAACATATCTCCACAAGAACTGCATCATCAGCACGAACTGACAGATGAAGAACGTGCCGACAAACAGCAGTCCGAACTGCCTGGCCATGAATATGTCTAACTTACCAATACGAAATTTCATTGCAATCAAAAAACAGCGCCTTGGCACTTATCAGCCTGCAAAATTAGCATAAAAATATCAGAGAACATATATTTTTTCGGTTTTTTATTAAAATAATGTGAATATGCCTCTTTAAGACGACCACGAGTCTGTTTACCTTTCACGAGACAATGGCAACACAATCTTTTTTTTATTATATTCAAATAAATTTCCTCTAAAATTTTGCCGTTTCATTTTTTTATACTATCTTTGCACCCGCTAAACGATTACGGCGGGATAGCTCAGCTGGTTAGAGCGTCGGATTCATAATCCGGAGGTCGAGGGATCGTGACCCCCTCCCGCTACACCAATTTAAAGGCGCTTACATGTTACGTAAGCGCCTTTTTGTTTTCCACATACAAACAGCATCCGCCTTACATTTCCTGATATTTTTGCTCAATAAAAAAAAATCAAAACTGATTTATAAGCCACAAAAAAAACGATAATCGTAAGAGGATTGACACCAGCCGTAAACAATGAAAAAAGGGGTCAGCGGATTTTTCCGGTGGGCGG
>NZ_BEWV01000091.1 GCF_002933775.1 Prevotella sp. MGM1 | reverse complement strand
TAGACAGGATGTTCTGCATACTGCCGTTTGAGGTGGACTTTTATGAAGGCAAGCATAATTACCCGATAGACTACGTGGGCAATCCGACTGTTGCGGAGGTTGACTCGTTTCTCGCTTTTCACGACCCGGCCGATGCCCTTTCAGACAAGCCTGTGATAGCGTTGCTGCCAGGTTCGCGCCGTCAGGAGATTAAGGATAATCTGCCCGCCATGCTCGAAGCGGCTTCTGCATATAGCGATCGTTATGCCGTGATGGTGGCCGGCGCTCCTGGCATAGAGCCCGATTATTATCATCGGGTGATGGGAGGAGCAGGCCGTTCGGTCGACATTATTCACGGGCAGACGTACCGTCTGCTGGCGTGTGCTTCGGCAGCGGTGGTCACCAGCGGCACGGCCACGCTAGAAACCGCCCTTTTCGGTGTTCCGCAGGTGGTGTGTTATAAAACTCCGCTGCCACGGCTGGTGTCTTTCCTGCGCCGCCGTTTTCTGAAAGTGAAATATGTGTCGCTCGTAAATCTGATATGTGGCAGCGAGGTGGTGCGTGAGCTTGTGGCGTCGTCTTTCTCGGTGGCGAACATACGTGCCGGGTTGGGTGGCATATTGCCGGGCGGGGATGAGGCCGGACGCATGAAAGAAGACTATCGTGAGTTACGCCGGCGTCTCGGCACAGGAGACGCGGCCGACAACGCCGCGCGACTCATTGCCTGTCGTGTCGCGAAAAAATAAGCGGGACATCCGGATATGTGCAGCTGTATGCTGTTATTCTTTCGATGGTACTTTTTCATGTATCCGGACGTTTCTTTCTTTGTGGTTTCGCTTTTTGTTTTTTTACGGTCCGAACGCTTGTATACAGTCGTCCTGATATTGGTGTTTTGTAAATAAATATACATGTGCTTTCGTTTGTTGGCTTTTGCATAAATATGCGAAAATACATTACCTGATTACGGGATTTGGCTTTGATTTTTGATAATCAGACGGTTGCATGGGATTTTTACATGACTTTTTTACAACGGGATGGTCGTTGCTTCGCAATGGGATACCGGTTGCATTGCGTTTAGACGCTCGTTGCATTGCGTTTAGTATCCCGTTGCGAAGCAACGACTATCCCGTTGTGAGGCATAAATGCCCGATTATATGCAAAAAAGGCTCACGGCATGCAGTGCCGTGAGCCTTGATTTAAGGTTTCCGATATGTGCTTCGATGCACGTCTGATGTCGGGCGTGACACATTGTGCCGCGCAATATAATGTATGCGATGCCTAATCCGGAGGAAATTTTAATGACGTTTTCCTGGCTATGTCAAATATTATAGTCATATCAGAGTGCATGAATATGCGATTTCGCTCTTGTACTCTTTTTTGGTATAATGTGTGTTTGTAAATATTTATCATGGTTGTTCTCGCTGCTTTTGTTGTTTTCATTTCATAAAGATAACATGAAAAGATGACGAAAGCAAGCCGGACGGCGATACACATCACGATACATGTCACGTGATATGCCAATGTCGTTTTTAATTTGGGGATATAAATAAATGGCGATTGTTTTTCTTATTTTCTCTTTTTTACTTTGTTTTTGCGCCATTTAATTGTGTAATAATTTCCGAATGACGTTATTTATTTGTATATTTGCTGCATAAAAATAAAATAAGACCATGAATAAGGCTATAGAGACAGTGGGGAAACAGTGCCAATCGCTCACCAGACTCGACTGGTGGTTGTCGTGGACAGGCATCTTTGTGGGGTGCGCCGTCATGGCGGCCGGCTTCGTGTATTTCATAAACCCTTATAATATTGTGCCAGGCGGGGTATATGGGGCGAGCATCGTTATGCACAATCTGTTTCCGAGTATACAGGTGGGCACGTTCGGATATATGTTCGACATACCGTTGCTCGTGCTCTCAATGATGTTTCTCGGGGCCAAGCTCGGCTCGCGGACTATTGTGGCCGCTCTTTCCACTCCGTCGATAATGAATGTGATGTCGCGTCTGAGCTATCCCACGCAGGATGCTCTCGAAAGGCTCGACCCGGCATTGCTGCTCGGCGGGAGCGTGGATATGACAGACCATCTGATGCTCACGAGCATTGTCGGAGCCACGTTGATAGGTATCGGTTGCGGCATCGTGGTGCGCAGCCATGGTACTACGGGCGGCAGCGATATTGTGGCGATGATACTTCAAAAATACTGCCACATACGTTTCTCGACGGCCATACTCATGGTAGACGCCGTTGTGGTGCTCTTCGGGCTGGTGGTAATCGGATTCGGAGTCGGCAGCACGGACGACAGTGTCACTCCGTCTTGGCATCTGTCATTTTATTCGTTGATAGCCATTTTCGTTACGTCACGTGTGCTGGCTTATGTCATCAACGGTGCCAAAGACGACAAATTGCTATTCGTTATAAGCAAGAAGGAGATGGTGGAGTTGCATCGTTTTATTCTCAAAGACCTCGACCGTTCGGCTACTCTGATAAAGAGCAGCGGCCTTTATACGGGTGCAGACAAGGAGATGCTTTTCCTTGTGGTGAGCCAGAAGGAAGTGACGGCGGTGAAAAGCAAGATAAAAGAGGTGGATCCCTGTGCGTTTGTGGTTGTCACCGACGTGTACGATACGTTCGGCGAGGGTTGGAAACAGCTTCCATCGGCCGGGGAGTTGCAGCCGGAGTAGTTTTTGTTTTTGAGGAGTCAAGCAGTTAAAGAAGTTATCGCAGGCGTGAGCCTGCGATAACTTCTTTAACTGCTTGACTCCTCAGAAGAACAGCGTCAGCGTATAAAGATATACCACTGCCGCGGGTATAGCGAGCAGCGAGGAGTCGAACCGGTCGAGCATTCCGCCGTGACCGGGCAGTATGGAACCGCTGTCTTTTATGCCAATAGTGCGTTTGAAGAGGCTCTCCACCAAGTCGCCCCATGTACCGAATACGACTACGGTAAGTCCGAGACCAATCCATTGGAACATGTCAAGCCGAAGATCATTCACTCCATATTTTTCGGTTAAGTGCCAAATGCCGGCAGCGGCGGCCATGACAACGATGGCACCGCCAACCGAGCCTTCCCAGCTTTTTCCCGGACTGACGCGCGGAAAAAGTTTGTGGCGGCCTAAGAGCGAACCGAAACAATATGCCCCGGTGTCGTTCAGCCATAGAAACACGAAAACGCTTAGCGGTATCAGGTATGTATATGCCACTCCGTCGGCCGTCGCCCTGAACGCAAGCACGTTGAGGAGCGAGAACGGCAGGGCGGTATACATCTGGCTCATCATAGTGTATGCCCAGTTGTTTATCGGGTCGGCGTTCTTGACGTAAAGTTCTGCCACGAGCAGGTATATTATAGTGAGCAGATATGGGATAAATACGGTGGACGGTGTCAGGCCGCTGCAAAAGCCTGTCATGGCGAAAAACAGGTATACACCGGCTACCGTACAGATAAACCTGTTGGTGTCGACACCGTCACGTTCGTTTACAAGTCCGGTAAACTCCCATACGGTCAGTCCCGTGATTAAGGCGAAAAGGAGTGCCATCGCCGTGGGATTTATAAAGCATACCACGATTGCTGCCACGAATAATACACCGGTAATGGCGCGAACTATAAAGTTTTTCATTTGTTGTTCTGTTATTTGTTCGGTTGCTTTTATTTGCCGTTCTCTTTTTCGTCGCTGCTGTTTCCGGTTTCTGATTTAGCGGCCAGTCTGGCTTCCGCCTCTCTTGCCAGCTCCTCGGCACGGCGTTCAGCCATGGCCTCGGCCTCTGCTCTTTGTTGCGCTTCGAGCAGTTCCTCGGCACGGCTTGCCCACGGGCGCTTGCCAAAAATGTTCTCCACGTCTTCTGCAAATATCACTTCGCGGCTCATCAGTAGGTCGGCCAGTTTGGCGTGGCCGTCTTTGTGCTCTGTGAGTATTCTCTTCGCTCTGTCGTATTGCTCGTTGATCATTTTGAGAACCTCGTCGTCCATAATCTTCGCCGTAGTTTCGGAGTACGGCCGTTGCAGGCTGTATTCGTTATTGTTGTAATAGCAGATGTTGGGCAGTTTGTCGCTCATTCCTGCGTATGCAATCATTCCGTAAGCACTCTTCGTCACCCTTTCGAGGTCGTTCATGGCTCCGGTCGATATAAGGCCTGTAAACAGTTCCTCGGCGGCGCGGCCTCCAAGGGTGGCACACATCTCGTCGAGCATCTCCTCCTTGGTGGTGATGGCGCGTTCCTCAGGCATATACCATGCCGCTCCTAGTGCTCTGCCACGCGGGACGATGCTTACTTTGACAAGCGGATTGGCGTGTTCTGTGAACCAGGATATAGTCGCGTGTCCGGCCTCGTGTATGGCGATGGTGCGTTTTTCTTTCTCGGTCATTATCTTGGTTTTCTTCTCCAATCCGCCGATAATGCGGTCTACAGCATCCAGGAAGTCTTGTTTGCCTACGGTCTTGCTGTTGTGACGTGCAGCGATAAGGGCCGCTTCGTTGCATACATTGGCAATGTCTGCGCCAGAGAATCCCGGTGTCTGTCGTGCGAGATAGTCCACATCGACGCTTTCATCTATTTTCAAAGGTCTCAAATGAACCTTGAATATCTCCTTGCGCTCGCTCAGATCCGGTAAGTCTACGTGTATCTGACGGTCGAAACGGCCGGCCCTTAATAGGGCTGAGTCGAGCATGTCTGCACGGTTCGTGGCGGCAAGGATGATTACCCCGCTGTTCGTTCCGAAGCCATCCATTTCCGTGAGTAGGGCGTTCAGTGTGTTCTCGCGCTCGTCGTTGCCTCCCATTGCCGGGTTTTTGCTGCGCGCGCGTCCCACGGCGTCAATCTCGTCGATGAATATTATGCATGGCGATTTCTCTTTGGCCTTGCTGAAAAGGTCTCTTACACGGCTTGCGCCGACACCTACGAACATCTCTACAAAGTCTGAGCCGCTCATCGAGAAGAACGGTACTCCGGCCTCGCCGGCCACCGCTTTGGCAAGGAGGGTCTTTCCTGTACCGGGGGGGCCCACAAGCAAGGCACCCTTAGGTATCTTTCCTCCGAGTTCGGTATACTTCTGAGGGCTTTTCAGGAAGTCGACGATCTCCTGCACTTCCTGTTTGGCTCCGACCTGTCCGGCCACGTCTTTGAACGTGATATTCATCTCGCCGCCTTTCTCGTACATCTTCGCACGGCTTTTACCCACGTTGAAGACACCGCCCGGTCCGCCTCCAGAGCCTCCGCTCATGCGACGCATGACGAAGACCCATAGGAACACGAGGAATGCTATGGGCAGCAGGTTGAACAGCAAGGAGGTGAACAGGTCGCTCTTTTTCTTGTTGTCGTAGCTGAAGTCTCCCGTGAACTTTTTTTGTTTGCGAGCCTTTGCCACGAACTGTTCTATCTGATCCGTTGAGCCTATCTGCACCGTGACGGACGGCTCTTTGCCGGTCTGGTCGACACCCTGCTTGAACACGTCGCGTATATATTGCGGTTTGATGTACATGTCAAGGACATTCTGTTCTTTATTAACCACAATTTTAGAGGCATATCCTTTCATCACCATCACTTCAAACTGGTGATATGAGGTTTCGGTTTTGATGCTTGAATTGCTTCCTCCATTAGTGAGAAACATTACTCCGAGGACAATCAATGCAATGGCGTAAATCCAACCCATATTGAATTTAGGCATGTTCATCTTGGGGTTGTTCTGGTTGTTTTTATCCATAATGAATTTGGTGTTCTGTTGTGTCAGTCTATATCGGGGATGTTTGTTATGTCGGCATCTTCCCATAAATGTTCCAGGTCGTAATACTCGCGGACATCCGGCAGGAAAATATGTACGAGTACGTCGGCATAATCCATCGCCACCCATTGTGCGTTGTTTAGTCCGGCTACCTTTATCGGCTTCTCGCCGCTCTCTATTCTTGTCATTTCGCTTACGGAGTCGGCTATGGCCTCGACTTGAGCCGGCGACGAGCCTTGGCAAATTACGAAATACTTACAGATTGTACCGTCGATATTGCTTAGATCTGCAATTACGATGTTGCTTCCTTTCTTTTCCTGAATACCTTTTGTTATTGTCTGTACTAATTGCTTTGTCTGTTCCATCTATATAATAATGTATGATTATTTTATTGCCATATATGTGGATTCCGGTGGAAATCCGTATTAACCTGGCCGGACGCTGCTTGATTAAAGTTGCTGAGCCGCAGATTATTTTATGCAAAGGTAATGTAATTAGCTATGACGGCAAAATAAATTGGGATTTATTAGCAATTTTGCACCTTGTATAATTGTATGGATTTAAGAAAAAATTACCTGTTATTGGGTGTTTAAGGAAAAAAAACGTCGAAAAATTTTGTTGGTTTATGAAAAATTGCTACCTTTGCACACGCAAACGGATAAGCGATTCCGAAGCGAACAATATTGGGATATGGTGTAATGGTAACACTACAGATTCTGGTCCTGTCATTCTTGGTTCGAGTCCGAGTATCCCAACACGTTAAGAGGCAAATGAAGCATAAACCGCTCATTTGCCTTTTTTGTGTTTATAGGTTTGTCGTGAAAGAAGGGGGCGGACTGCCCCCCCCCGGAAGTGCCGGGCATTTTTGTAGCCCGTTTGTTTGGGGTCAGCGGATTTTTCCGGTGGGCGGGAGAGAGTATCAAGAGTATAGTGT
>NZ_BEWV01000090.1 GCF_002933775.1 Prevotella sp. MGM1 | reverse complement strand
GGAGAGACCGGTGCTCGTTATTTTTTTATAATAACAAGCATTGACCGTATCATTGCAGAAAAAAAACTTCAATAATCACTATATTAAGATTATTATGCTTAATTTTGCCACCGTATTCATACACCGATGAGCAAGCGAACAGATTATACAATAAACATAAACGGCACACTGATGGATTTCAACCGTCCGAAAGTGATGGGCATTCTCAATGTCACGCCCGACTCCTTCTATGCCGGAAGCCGGAAACAGACGGAGAGGGAGATTGCCGCCCGCACAAAAGACATAGTCGAGCAGGGGGGCGACATAATCGATGTCGGCGCATTTTCAACACGCCCGGGAGCCGAACAGGTAAGTGAGACGGAGGAAATGAGCAGGTTGCGACACGGCCTCGGCATCGTATGCCGTGAGGCGCCGGGAGTGCCTGTCAGCGTGGACACGTTCCGGCCGGATGTGGCCCGCATGGCTGTCGAGGAATATGGAGCCGCAATAATCAATGACGTATCGGCGGGAAATATAAATGGCGCGTTCGGAAGCGCCAATCCGATAGCCCCCACCGGAAACGCCATACCGGGAAAAACAAAGGCCGACGGGGCACCGTCACCGGAAACAGCGACAAGCATACCACCGATGTTCACCATGGCCGGACTACTGGGCGTGCCGTACATACTCATGTCGGTACGTGCCACATTGCATGAAATGATAAAAGGCTTCGCGGCCGATATTAACATGCTGCGGGCCGCCGGAGTGAAAGACATCATTCTCGACCCGGGCTTCGGCTTTGGCAAAACAGTGGAGCAGAACCATGCACTGCTCGCCGAGACAGACAAGTTGCAAGTGCTCGGACTGCCAATACTCGTAGGACTGTCTCGAAAATCAATGATATTCAAGCCGCTCGGCATCACTCCCGACGGTTCACTGAATGGCACGACAGTACTAAACACCATCGCATTGACACGCGGCGCATCGATACTCAGGGTACACGACGTGCGCCAGGCGGTGGAGTGCGTGAGGCTTGTGGGGCTGTCGGAAGACTTTTAAAACAATACCAACGACCAAACGCAAAGCACGGCATGAGCCCGACAGAACAGCCACTGCACGTGAAATACCACCAGGCAAGAATGATACTCAAACATAAATAAACAACAAACGGACTATAATGTTTTTCGAATTCGGAATAAAAGACGCAATAGACATCCTGCTGGTGGCACTGATGCTCTACTACATATACCGGCTGATGAAAGAGTCGCGCTCGCTGAATGTGTTCATCGGCATAATGGTATTTGTCGTACTCTGGCTGTTCGTTTCCCAGATAATGGAGATGCGGCTGCTTGGCTCGATAATGGACAAGCTGGTGAGTGTCGGAGTGATCGGTCTCGTCATTCTGTTTCAAGACGACATACGCAAGTTCCTTTACAGCATCGGTACAAACCGACGGATGAAGATGCTGATGCGGCTTTTCTCATCCGAGACAAATGAAAAACTGGAAGGAAAGAAGGAAGAGATAACACAAATCGTACTTGCGTGCCTGAGCATGAGCCGGCGCAAGGAAGGCGCTCTGATTGTCATGGAGCGTGTATCGCCGCTCGACGACATTGTTGAGACGGGAGAACGTATAGACGCCACCATAACGCAACGGCTCATTGAGAACGTATTCTTCAAGAACTCTCCCATGCACGACGGCGCAATGATAATATCAAAAGGAAGGATAAAGGCCGCCGGCTGCATACTGCCGGTCTCGCACAGTCTGGACATCCCCAAAGAACTGGGACTGCGCCACCGCGCCGCCATGGGAATGTCACAGGAAAGCGACGCAATCTCAATTGTGGTATCGGAAGAGACGGGAAGCATTACGACAGCCATCAACGGGGCTTTTCAACAACGGCTGTCGGCCGAAAAACTCGAAAGCATACTCACAAGAGAATTGATAGGATAATCTTAAAGGTAAAAAGGCTGAAAGGGTAAAGGGTAAAGGGCTACGCTTAAAGATGCCTTACCGTTTACTTTTTTACCTTTTAACCTTTAAAAACCATTCAACCGGCAGCACTTTTTCGGAATATTTTTTTTACTTTTGTAGTCAATTAGCTATACCGGATAATATATAGAAAACACATAATAAAAACAACTATGGATTTAGTACAACAAATCATTGAACGCGCTAAAAACAACAAACAGCGCATCGTGCTCCCCGAAGCGGAAGAGGAGCGTACACTGAAAGCGGCAGACATGGTGCTGCGCGATGAGATAGCAGACCTCATTCTCATCGGAAACCCGGCCAAGGTAGAGGCCATGTGCAAGGAATACGGCCTTGAGCACATCGGCAAAGCCACACTCATAGACCCGGAAAACAATCCCAAGGCAGAGGAATATGCAGAGCAACTCGCCGAGATCCGCAAGAAGAAAGGAATGACGATAGAACAGGCTCGCGAACTGGTAAAGAACCCGTTGTATCTCGGTTGCATGATTATCAAGACCGAAGGTGCCGACGGACAGATCAGCGGCGCGCTCAGCACCACCGGCGACACCCTGCGCCCCGCCCTGCAAATCATAAAGTGCGCCCCCGGCATAAGCTGTGTAAGCGGAGCGATGCTGCTCATCACCAAACAGCCGCAATACGGTGAGAACGGCATTCTCGTGGTCGGGGATGTGGCCGTGACGCCGATGCCCGACGCCAACCAGCTTGCCCAGATTGCCGTATGCACGGCTCAGACAGCAAAGAGCGTGGCAGGATTTGCCGACCCGCGCGTGGCAATGTTGAGCTTCTCGACAAAGGGCAGCGCAAGCCATGAGGTAGTGGACAAGGTCGTTGAAGCGACAAAAATAGCGAAGGAAATGGATCCCGGACTGAAAGTCGACGGCGAACTGCAAGCCGACGCGGCTCTCGTTCCGTCTGTCGGAGAGAAGAAAGCCCCGGGCAGCGACATCGCCGGACACGCCAACGTGCTCGTATTCCCCAATCTCGAAGTGGGAAACATCGGCTATAAACTCGTTCAGCGACTGGGTGACGCAGAGGCGCTCGGCCCCATCCTCCAAGGCATCGCACGCCCGGTGAACGACCTCAGCCGCGGATGCTCGGTAGACGACATATACAAGATGGTGGCAATAACCGCCTGCCAGGCAATGGACGCAAAGAAATAAGGAAATAAACTTTAAATAAAAAACAATGAAAATTTTGGTTCTGAACTGCGGTTCATCGTCTATCAAGTACGCGCTGTACAACATGGACGACCGCTCAGTGATGACATCGGGCGGCGCCGAGCGCGTAGGACTCGACAACGCTTTCGTGAAAGTGAAGCTCGCCAACGGCGAGAAAAAGCAGATAATGCACGACATTCCCGAGCATACAGAGGGAGTGAAGTTCATTTTCAGTCTGCTCACCGACCCCGAAATAGGAGTTATCAAAGACCTCAAAGAGATTGATGCTGTCGGTCACCGCATGGTGCATGGCGGCGAGAAGTTCAACAAGAGCGTGGTGCTGACGGACGAAGTGCTCAAAGTATTCGAGGAGTGCAGCGACCTCGCACCGCTCCATAACCCCGCCAACCTCAAAGGCGTAAACGCCGTGAGCGAGCTGATGCCCGGCCTGCCGCAGGTAGGAGTGTTCGACACCGCTTTCCACCAGACGATGCCCGCCAAGGCGTATATGTATGCCATACCCTATGAGCTGTATGACAAGTATGCCATCCGCCGCTACGGTTTCCACGGCACGAGCCACCGCTATGTGTCAAAGCGCGTATGCGAGTTTCTCGGCGTGAAGCCCGAGGAGAAGCGCGTCATCACCTGCCACATAGGCAACGGAGGCTCAGTGGCCGCCGTTGAGAATGGCAAGTGCATAGACACGACAATGGGTCTCACCCCGCTCGAAGGCGTGATGATGGGCACCCGCTCGGGCGACATCGACGGAGGTGCTGTCTCTTTCATACAGAAGAAACTCGGTCTCGATGCCGACGGCATCTCCAACCTGCTCAATAAAAAGAGCGGCCTTTTCGGTATCACCGGCATTTCAAGCGACATGCGCGAGATTGACGCCGCGGCCAAGAACGGCGACGAGAAAGCCCGACTCGCTCTCGACATGTACTTCTACCGCATAAAGAAATATGTAGGCGCATACGCTGCCGCCATGGGAGGCACGGATATCATCGTGTTCACTGCCGGAGTTGGCGAGAACCAAGCAAACATGCGCGAGGAAGTGTGCCGCGACATGGAGTGGATGGGCGTGAAACTCGACAACGAGAAGAACGCCACCGTACACGGTGAGGAAACAATCATATCCGCTCCCGACTCCAAGGTGACGGTCGTTGTCGTTCCCACAGACGAGGAACTGATGATTGCCACAGACACAATGGAGCTGCTCTAAGAAGCAATACACTCGCCGAAACGAGCAAAAAGACAGCGGGCGGCCATCAGATGGCCGCCCGCTATCATGATAAAAACATTCTGTTGCAAAGAGAACAACAAAACTTGACAAACATCGTAATCGTTCATATCTTTCAACTCTTTCACTTCCATAGCTGATAAGTCAATCTTTTCATCTTCCGCTAACTGCACAAGTTCATTTCTCATTTCACATCCTTGCTGTACCAATGGCGATAAAATTTCCTGTGCTTCCTGTTCTGTCATTGTTACGGTTGTTCTGGTATCAGTCCCTAAGCGTTCCGCCAAATTAGCGTTAATACTGTTTAGCAGGTCTGTGTCCACACCGTAAGTCAACATTACATTGTCAACCTCAGAGTCTTTGTTCATGACCCTCTCTTCATTATCACAACTATACAACACCAGCAAACATGCTTAAACAAATAGAATAATCTTTTTCATTTTTTATGTGAAATAAATATAATTATTTTTCTATCAAGAATTCCCCTTTGAATGCTTTGTCGTCCGTAATGATTTCGATGGATACTTTTTCATCGTTTACATCCTCCGGAATGTTTATTTGTTGAGGAGTGTTTCCGATATTTCCCATTGTCATATAGATTGTATTGTCATATTTATCTTTAATAGATACAGTAGCATTTTCTATCGTAGAGTCGCACCGAATTTCAATGGTTCCATCCTCGTATGACACTTCCGGATTATTTGTTATATTAGGTTTACCTTTACCGTTGTTTTCAATTAGCTCCTCTAACGGAATAACATCTTTTGCCATAATACTGCCGCAGATTATCATAAAGGCTGCCATTGTTAATAGATTTGCTTTCATACGCTTTATCATTTAATTTATTTTCATCGCCAAAAGTATGAATAAATCGATTAAACACAAAGAAATCAAGTTTACAAAACTGTCCGCAATTTATTTTAGTGAAGTAAAACTTGTCCGCAAAACTGTCCGCAAATTCGTGTAAACAGCTTATAATGAGCGTATTATCTTATCCCACTCCTCTGGGTGCTTTTTCTCTCCGAAAGCACGTCCATAAAGTTTGTTCCGTGCCGAACATACTCCCGAACTCGTTAGATTGACAAACTCTTTGATGTCGCTCAATGATATACCGACCTTCAAAAGCAGGCAGATACGGTAATCCTTTTCGCTCATTTTACACAGTTCGCTCAGCTTCTGATCGAAATCAGGTGA
The DNA here is from genome assembly GCF_002933775.1 of Prevotella sp. MGM1. Lineage (GTDB taxonomy): Bacteria > Bacteroidota > Bacteroidia > Bacteroidales > Bacteroidaceae > Prevotella. The sequence goes on along the minus strand of NZ_BEWV01000090.1, from coordinate 4,593 downwards.
CACTTCATTCACCGCTTTGCGCAGTTTTTCCCAGTCTTCGCTACGCAAACGCTTATTTGACATAGGATTATTAATTAAAGATACAATATTCTTATATATCTCATAATCCTCTATTTCCTTTCCTGTACTTCTTTCCCGCTTTGCCCTTTCATTCGCCTGCGATACCAATGCCTTATACTTTTCAAGTTTGTATCTCAGCAAAACTCTCTTATACCGATAATGTATAATTATCGCTAACAGTATTGTTATTGCGATAGTGCCAATAGACAATGAAATAATCACAAGTCTTTCCGTATTTTCTTTTTCCGCTTTCAGTTTCTGAGCTTCTTTCTCACGCAACTTATAGTTATATGCGGCATCAGCTTGTGCCACAGCCTCGGCCGATGTTATTTGCTGTATGGTATCGGTTGTCAGCTGGAATTGCTTTAAGTAATGAAATGTCTTGCCTTGTTCGCCTTTGTACATGCTATATTCGGCAAGCTCCCTATATGCTTCCCGTCTTGCGTAAATATCACTTTCACGTATTAGCTTTTGGTAGCAATAGATTGCAGAGTCTGTCATTCCCATTTCTTTGAATAAACAGGCTTTTACATATAATATACTGTTTCTGTCGTATGGGTCACCGTAGTCTGTCGCTATTTTGAGATATTGTTTCGCTTTGTCTAATTGTGAGTCTGTTATATATGTCCTTGCCATCTGTCCGCAAACGGTGGCTTCCATGTCTTTATTCCCCTGCTCACGGGCCAAAGCCAGTGCTTTATTGTAAAAATGAAGTGCCAGAGTAACTTCCTTCTTTGCCCGATACATGCTTCCGATGTCACGCAAAGCGAAAATCATGCCGGTGGTGTCTTTAAGATGTTTATCGTCTATATACGACTTCTTATACATCCCCATGGCTTCGTCTGCCAGCCATTGGAACCAGAATATATCTCCCACCTGTGAGTAAATTTTACCCCTCAACTTGCTCGGTTCGTCGGGCAGCAGGTCAACGGCTTTTTGGAAATAGTCTGTAGCCTGCGGGTTGTCGCGCAGCGATTTGTACACCTTTCCGGCGTAATAGTACACCTCGAGCAGCATACGTTCGTCGCCCTCGTCCTCATAATAGCGCACGAGACGCACTGCGATGCTGTCCGATGTGTACTCACGATATGTGTAGGCCATGGCTTTGAGCCTGAGCAGGTCGAAATACATGCGCTCGGGCAGCGGGGCGGCAGCTATACTGTCGGCCATGGCGGCGATGCGGGTCTCGGCCTCGTCGGGGTCGGTCTCTATCATACCGTATATCGACGTCAGACGCCCGGGCAGGTCATAATGTCGGCTGCACGACGCAAGTATAATGAATATACATAGCAAAAAGATTGTTGTTTGTGTCGATGCCTCATTGCTTGTCGCCGGTTATTGCTTTTCGTGTGGCCCCGGAGCGATGGTTACGGCATGCTCTCGCCCTCAACATACTCTTCGAGAAACATATGCTCCCCGTCGTACACGGCGTATGTGAACTGTGTTATCCAGTCGCCGAGGATAAGCATACGCGCCTTCTTGGTCAGTTGCAGGTCAAGCTCTATGTGCCGGTGGCCGTAGATGAAGAAGTCGATATCCGGATGGCTCCTGATGTATTCCTTGGTGTATAGCACGAGATGCTCGCGGTTTTCGCCCATGTATGGCGGTTCCTCTCCATCCGGCCGCTTCATGCGGCTGTGGCGTGCCCAGGCCAGGCCGAAAGCCAGCCCCCAGCGTGGGTGCAGGGCGGAGAACATGCGCTGGCACAGGGCGTTGTGGAACACCCTGCGTATCAGTTTGAACTTGCGGTCGGGGTCGCCCAGCCCGTCGCCGTGGGCGAGCATGAACGTCTTGCCGTATATCTCGGTGGTGAGCGGCCGCTTGTGCAGCGTCACGCCGCACTCGCTTTCAAGATAGTCGTAGGCCCAGATGTCGTGGTTGCCCGTGAAGAAGTGTACCTCCACGCCCATGTCAGTCAGTTCGGACAGCTTGCCGAGAAAACGGGTATATCCCCTCGGCACCGCCGTGCGGTACTCGTACCAGAAATCAAACATGTCGCCGAGCAGATATACCGCCGCCGCCTTGTGCTTTATGTCATCGAGAAACCGCACGAGCCTGCGTTCGTGCATCCGCCCGTGCTCTATGGCGAGAGAACCGAGATGGGCATCGGAAATGAAATATATTGGCTTCATACGCTTTACGGATTTATTGAGGTGAACGGATTTAGCCGGCCGGTGTGCCCCGGGAGGCATCACCGGCACGGACATCACTCGAATCCCAGCTCCACACGGGCCTCTTCGGTCATCATGCTCTTGTCCCACTCAGGCTCGAACACGAGGTTCACGGTGGCGCTCGCCACGCCCTCGACGCTGTCCACCTTCTGCCGCACGTCTTCAAGTATGAAGTCGGCCGCCGGACACGACGGTGCAGTGAACGTCATATCCACCTCCACCTCGCCGCCGTCTTTGACATCAACCTTGTATATCAGTCCGAGGTCATATATGTTCACCGGTATCTCAGGATCGTAAACCGTTTTGAGCACGTCCACTATTCTCTCTTCTATCTTTGTTTTCTCTTCCTGTGTCATGACATTTGTTTTTTTACTTCGTTACAAATTTACACAGATTTTGCGAGAATATGGCATCGTAACGAGTTTTTTTGGAGAAGGGATTCGGGACTCACCCCAGCATACTCCACGCTTGAAAAAACATGCTACGCAAAACTATCAACTATCTTTACAAAACACCTCTCATAATTCGTTTGTTTCAAAATGTAAATCCCACGGCCTAAAATAAGCGAGTTTTGGGCTGTTTTACGCAACCACCTGTATGCCAGCCTAATATGTCTTTCACATATTACTTCCCATACCAAACCTACGCCATCTATCTGAAATCTTTTTCCGTTTAGATACCCGTTGGCTTGCATTTAGACGCTAAATGCAAGCCAACGGGTATCTAAACGCGACGCGATTAGCGGCTAATCACACTCCGACGGGCATCCCGTTGCGGAAAATCGGCGCAACTATCATTTTGAAACAGGGAACATATCGCATCGCATATAGCGGTGTGTATCGTCTTCGCTTTCTATTTCAACAGAAAACGATGTGTCAAATACATGATTTTATTCGTACAAAAACCGGTTACGCCCGCTTTCCCGATATGTTCGGAAAGCGGGCGTAACCGGTTTATAACCTTTCGCACGGCTCAAGACCATCCCCGGACATGCCGGCCGTCAAGGCAGGGTGATGCTGTCCACGCCTATCCGCTCTTTGAGAAATATGCTGGCCGACTCCCTGAACTTGTCGGGGTTCTCCGTTGTCAGATAATGCACGCTGCCGCCTGTGGAACACTTGCGGTCCATCTCGGGATGCTGCCCGAGATATGTTTTCAGACTGGCCGCCACATAGTCGCCCTGAGACACCACCGTCACCCCGGCGGGCGTGTAAAGGCGTATCTTGGGCATCAGCAGCGGGTAGTGGGTACACCCGAGGATGATGGTGTCTATATCGCCGTCGAGCGACATGAGCTGGTCTATCCGCTTCTTCACAAAGTAGTCGGCACCCGGACTGTCGCCCTCATTATACTCCACGAGCGGCACCCAGAACGGGCATGCCACTCCCGAGACATGTATGTCGGGATACAGCTTTGTTATTTCGAGGTTGTAGCTCTCGCTCCTTATCGTGCCCTCTGTGGCGAGTATGCCCACATGGCGCGATCGGGTGATGGAGCCTATAATCTCTGCCGTGGGGCGGATGATTCCGAGCACACGGCGTGAGGGGTCAACGGCGGGCAAGTCGTTCTGCTGTATGGTCCGCAGGGCTTTCGCCGAGGCGGTGTTGCACCCGAGAATGACGAGATGGCAGCCCATGTCGAACAGTCTCATCACAGCCTGCCGGGTGAACTCATAAACCACGTCGAACGAGCGTGTCCCGTATGGGGCGCGGGCATTATCGCCGAGATACAGATAGTCGTATCGCGGCAGCAGGCGGCGTATTCCGTGAAGGATTGTCAGTCCGCCGTAGCCGGAATCGAAGATACCTATCGGTCCGGGAGCTGATGGCAGTGTTCTCATTACTCGCTTGTGTGTCTTGGCCGCATGTCAGAACTGTTCGGCCACGGCCCGGCTGATATCCTCGCCCACGGCCCGGCTGATGAACGGACACGAGTTGTTGTCCGTGTTCACGATAAAGGCATAGCCACGTTCCTCGCCTATTTTCCTCAGTATGGCAGCCAACCTGTCGTGCAGCGGAGAGTATACGTTACGCTCGGCCGCCGCCAACAGGCGTGAGCTCTCTTCCTTGAAAGCTATGTTTCGGGCGAGAAACTCCTGCAACTCGCTCTGCCGCTTTTGCAGTATGGTCTGCGGAAAGTCTTTCAACCCTTCGAGAAACTCCTCGTATTTCTTGTTGAACTCCGTCTCAACCCGCTTGGCCTCGGCATCGTACTTGGCCCTCAGCTCGCTCAACTGGCGGCCGGCTTCGGCATACTCGGGCATCGCCCGCAAGGCGGCATCATAGCTCAGGTAGCCGAATTTCAATGTCTGTACCGCCTGCTGGCGCTCCAATGGCGCTGCGGCTGCACGGTTGCCGTGCAC
>NZ_BEWV01000089.1 GCF_002933775.1 Prevotella sp. MGM1 | reverse complement strand
ACATGGTCGGCATCGACCAGTGGGTATGTATCGGCTTCGGCGCGGCATCGTCCTCCGTCCTCGTATGGCAGACCTTCGCGCTGAACGCACGGTACGGCGAACACGGGCTTATGAAGCTGGGAGCGGCACGGAACCATCCCCGATACCTTATCAACCGGCGGCGGATCACCCGATTATTCAAACGGCAACGAAAGGAAGAAACGACATGAGAAATACATCCAAAATGACGACACTGGAAAACAAGTTCCCCCTGCTGGCGGTGGAGCAAGGCTGTATCATTTCCAAAGACGCCGACATCACGGTGGCTTTCGAGGTGGAACTGCCGGAGCTTTACACCGTGACGGACGCGGAGTACGAGGCGATACACGGCTGCTGGTGCAAGGCTATCAAGGTGCTGCCGGACTTCTGCGTCGTCCACAAGCAGGACTGGTTCATCAAGGAGAAGTACACGCCGGAATTGCAGAAGGAGGACATGAGTTTTTTAAGCCGCTCTTTCGAGCGTCACTTCAACGAGCGTCCGTACCTGAAGCACACGTGCTACCTCTACCTGACCAAGACGACGAAGGAGCGCAACCGGATGCAGAGCAACTTCAGCACGCTGTGCCGGGGGCATATCATCCCGAAGGAGCTGGACAAGGAAACCGCCGGGAAGTTTATGGAGGCCGCCGAACAGTTCGAGCGCATCATGAACGACAGCGGATTTGTCAGGCTGCGCCGGCTCTCCACTGACGAGATTGTCGGCACGGAGAAGTCCGCCGGGCTGATAGAGCGTTACTTCTCGCTTATGCCCGAAGGGAATGCGACCTTGCAGGACATCGACCTCTCGGCAAGGGAAATGCGCATCGGCGACAACCGCCTGTGCCTGCACACCCTCTCCGACGCGGAGGACATGCCCGGAAAGGTGGCTACCGACATCCGCTACGAGAAACTCTCCACGGACCGAAGCGACTGCCGTCTCTCCTTTGCCTCCCCGGTGGGGCTGCTGCTCTCCTGCAACCACATCTACAACCAGTATGTGCTAATAGACAACAGCGAGGAAAACTTGCAGAAGTTCGAGAAGTCCGCAAGGAACATGCAGTCGCTCTCCCGCTATTCGAGGAGCAACAGCATCAACCGCGAGTGGATAGACCGCTACCTGAATGAAGCGCACTCCTACGGGCTGACCTCGGTACGGGCGCACTTCAACGTCATGGCGTGGAGCGACGACGCGGAGGAGCTGAAGCACATAAAGAACGACGTGGGCAGCCAGCTGGCAAGCATGGAGTGCGTGCCGCACCACAACACCATCGACTGCCCGACGCTCTACTGGGCGGCGATGCCCGGCAATGCGGCGGACTTTCCTGCCGAGGAAAGTTTCCATACGTTCATCGAGCAGGCTGTGTGCCTGTTCACGGAGGAAACCAACTACCGCAGCTCGCTCTCGCCCTTCGGCATCAAGATGGTGGACAGGCTCACGGGGAAACCCCTGCACCTCGACATCAGCGACCTGCCGATGAAGCGCGGCATCACCACCAACCGCAACAAGTTCGTATTGGGTCCTTCGGGCAGCGGCAAGTCGTTCTTCATGAACCACCTCGTGAGGCAGTATTGGGAACAAGGCGCGCACGTGGTGCTGGTGGACACGGGAAACTCCTATCAGGGCTTGTGCGAAATGATCCGGCGCAAGACAAACGGGGCGGACGGCGTGTATTTCACCTATACGGAGGAGAAACCGATTTCGTTCAACCCGTTCTACACCGACGACTACGTGTACGACGTGGAGAAGAAGGACAGCATCAAGACGCTGCTGCTGACGCTCTGGAAGTCGGAGGACGACAAGGTGACGAAGACCGAGAGCGGCGAGCTGGGCAGCGCGGTGAACGCCTACATCGAACGCATCAGGGCTGACCGGAGCATCGTCCCCTCGTTCAACACCTTCTATGAGTACATGCGCGACGACTACCGCCGCGAGCTGGCACAGCGTGACATCAAGGTGGAGAAGTCCGACTTCAACATCGACAACATGCTCACCACCATGCGGCAGTATTACCGGGGCGGACGCTACGACTTCCTGCTCAACTCCACGGAGAACATCGACCTGCTCGGCAAGCGGTTCATCGTCTTCGAGATTGACAGTATTAAGGAGAACCGCGAGCTTTTCCCGGTGGTGACCATCATCATCATGGAAGCCTTCATCAACAAGATGCGCCGTCTGAAAGGCGTGCGCAAGCAACTGATAGTGGAAGAGGCTTGGAAGGCTCTCTCTTCGGCGAACATGGCTGAGTACCTGCGCTATATGTACAAAACCGTACGCAAGTATTACGGGGAGGCGATCGTGGTGACGCAGGAGGTGGACGACATCATTTCCTCGCCCGTCGTCAAGGAGAGCATCATCAACAACTCCGACTGCAAGATACTCCTCGACCAAAGGAAATATATGAACAAGTTTGATGCCATACAGTCC
>NZ_BEWV01000088.1 GCF_002933775.1 Prevotella sp. MGM1 | reverse complement strand
GCGTTTAGCGTCCCGTTGGCTTCCATTTAGACGCTAAACGCAGCGCAACGGGACGCTAAACGGAAAAAACATGCCGGACAGATGAGGCCGGTTGTGTACCGCAAGCAGGCGCATGCCATGTACGACACTGGAATACAGGCACTTGCACAAAAAAAACTCTCATAACCCGTGTTTTTGCGACCACGGGACTTTAATTTTAAAACAAGCGAAACATGAGAAGCTCTTTGTAAATATTATTCCGAATCGGAAGCGGCCTCCTCGCATATCATGGAGACAGCGATTTTGTCGATGCGCACCTTATCCATATCGACCACCTCGAACTTGAAACAACCCCAAGTGAACACGTCTCCTTCGGCGGGCACACGGCGCAAGCTCTCCATCACAAGACCTCCCACGGTGGTGTAAGACGCCGGCTCGTAGAGATCTTCCCTGTCGAAATAGGAGAGAAAATCGTATATCATGCACTGCCCGTCGACGAGCCACTCCTCTCTGTCGTGGCGTTTCACGATGGCCGGCCCGTCGACACCCTGCGGAATGTCGCCAACAAGGCCTCCGAGAATGTCGCGCAGCGTGACTATACCCTGGAAGCAGCCATACTCGTCGTATACGAGACCTATATGCTCGCCACCCCGCTTGAACGTGTCGAGAGCGTCGTAGACGGTCATCGTCTCGGGCAGGAACATACCGGGCGTCAGCTCTTTCTCTATGTTGAAGTCGGCAGACCCGAGCGTGAGCATGAGCCTCTTTAGAGATATGACACCGCAGATGTCTTCCTTTTCCTTGTCAAACACGGGATAAGAGGAGTGCAGATCTTCGGCGAGAACCTTGCGGACACTTTCCTCATCCATGTCTACCGTAAGACACGACACATCCTTGCGGCTCGTCATGATGACCTCTATACTACAGTCGCCGAGCACGAGGGCACGCTCCATGATGTCCTGTTCCACCTCACGCACCTCTCCCGAGTCGGTTCCCTCCTGGATGAGCGACTTGATTTCATCTTCCGTCACCTTCGACGTGTTATCGCCGATGCACAGCAACTTTACTATAGCGGATGTGGAAAAAGACAGAAGCCACACTATCGGGAAAGTGAACACGGACAGCAGCTTCATCGGGCCGGCCACAATCTTGGCTATGGCATCGGCACGGCCGAGACCTATACGCTTGGGGACAAGCTCGCCGACGACTATAGACATATAGGTGACCACGGTGACTATCACAACTTTCGAGAGGCTCAACGCCAGTTTCGGAGCTACACCCAGACCGGCAAGATAATTGCCGAGGTCGGTAGCGATAGTGGCGCCTGAAAACAAACCGGTAAGTATGCCTATCAACGTTATTCCTATCTGTACGGTCGACAGGAAACGGTCTGGTTCATTTGACAGTTCAAGAGCCGTCGCGGCATTTCTGCTGCCGTCCTTGGCATCGGCCGCGAGCTTGGATTTCCGTGCCGATATAAGAGCGACTTCCGACATGGAGAACACGCCGTTGAGAAGTATGAGTGCGATGATTATTAT
>NZ_BEWV01000087.1 GCF_002933775.1 Prevotella sp. MGM1 | reverse complement strand
TTCAAGGACGGACAACCGGTGGGCGCCGTGCCTGGAGGTTCGGTGTTCAACGGTGTGATATCGCTCGGCCGTTCGGGTGTCAACGCCACGTTCATCAGCGAGACCGGAAACGACAGGGTGGGGCGGACGATAGTCGACTTCCTGAAAGACAACGGCGTGAACGCCGATAACATCAATATGTATCCCGACAGCAAATCGCCTATCTCGCTTGCGTTTCTCAACGAGAACAATGATGCCGAGTATGTATTTTACAAGGATCATCCGCACGACCAGCTCGATTTCGCATACCCCGACGTGCGGCGCGACGATGTTGTCATGTTCGGGTCGTACTATGCGGTCAATCCCGTGATACGTCCTCAGGTGGCCGGTTTTCTGGAATATGCCCGCGGCAGGGGAGCCATTCTCTATTACGATGTCAATTACCGTGCCTCCCACCGCAGCGAGGTGATGAAGCTGACACCCAATATCCTCGAAAATCTTGAATACGCGGATATAGTACGCGGCAGCAGCGAAGACTTCGAGGTGATGTTCCGCAAGACCGATCCCGATGTCATATACCGTAGCGAGATTTCTTTCTATACCCGGAAGTTCATATTCACCCAAGGCTCAAACCCGGTGCGGTTGCTGGCCGACGGCGGGTTCGCCAAGTCGTATCCGGTGACGAAAACGGAGACGGTGAGCACCATCGGCGCGGGCGACAACTTCAACGCAGGCTTCGTGTACGGGCTTATACGCTACGGCATCACCCGCGACATGATAGAAGCCGGACTTACGGAAGAGCAGTGGGACTGTCTCGTGGGTTGTGCGCAGAAGTTCTCGGCCAACTGCTGCAAGAGCATCAACAACTCGATAGACAAGGATTTTGGCGAGGAGATGAGTAAGGATTTAAGTCACTGTTGACTGTCTTTGCCGTGAGGTGTCCGCCGATCGGCGGTTGACAGATGGTACGGAACGAATTATAACAATAACGAAATGACAATGCGACAAATAACATCAAACATCCATTACGTGGGTGTGAACGACCGCAACAAGCACCTGTTTGAAGGCTTGTGGCCGTTGCCTGACGGAGTATCATACAACTCTTATCTTATCGCAGACGAAAAAGTCTGCCTTGTGGACACGGTGGAGGTTGACTTCTTCGTGCAGTATATACAGAACATCCGCGAGGTCATCGGAGACCGGCAGATAGACTATCTTGTTATAAACCACATGGAACCCGACCACAGCGGTTCCATATCGCTGATAAGGAAGTACTATCCCGAGGTGCGGATAATAGGCAACAAGAAGACGTTTGACATGATGGCGGGCTTCTATGGCATAGGCGACGGGTGTGTGGAGGTGAAGAACGGCGATACAATCAGTCTCGGCCGCACGACGCTCAGTTTCGTGATGACGCCTATGGTGCACTGGCCGGAGACGATGATGACGCTGGCTTGCGTGGAAGCCGGCCGCGGCCGCGGTTGCGGATGTGGCACCGGCGTGTCATTGCCCGACGACGGTTGTGCCACGGCCGGCAGCCCTTCGGCAACCGTTCTTTTCTCGGGTGATGCTTTCGGATGTTTCGGCG
>NZ_BEWV01000086.1 GCF_002933775.1 Prevotella sp. MGM1 | reverse complement strand
ACCGGGCGCGTATGAGTGCGACGGCTATCTGGACGGGCTGGAAATAGTTCACATGGACTACCGGGAACTGTTCGAGCGTGAGCGCGGCAACAGCCGGGCGTTGTTCGTGCTGGATCCGCCGTATCTTACGACCGAGTGCGGAATGTATGAGAACTATTGGAAGCTGACCGACTATCTCAGCGTGTTGCGTCTGCTCCGGGGCACGAAATACATTTATTTCACTTCCGACAAGTCGCAAATCGTGGAGCTCTGCCAGTTCATGGCCGAGGAATACGGCGAAGCAGCGCCCATGTATGGCGCGACGGTCCGCATGAGGACAAACACCCTGAACTATCAGGCTAAATTTAACGATATGATGATAACCAAGCTCTGACCGACACAGCCAAGCGCTGGGGCATAGAAAAAGCCCCCGGCTTGATTTGCAGTTTTCCTACGACATACAAATACAAACACCCAAAGGGCAAAAGCCGGGGGCAAAATGCCTTCGACGCCCTTTGGGTGTTACTGTTGAATGTCGTAGGAGTTGCAAAATTACGAAAAAATGCTGAATGACAGTGTACGAAGCATTAAAATTGTGCGGTGGAGTGATTGAAAAGCTGGAAAAAGCCGGCGTAAAGCCGTCGGATCATAAATATATTGCCATGTTCGAGGACTTCGGCAGGGCAAAGCAGCGAGGTGAAAAGATAAGCTATGTTGTCGCCTGTCTGGCCAAGCAGTAC
>NZ_BEWV01000085.1 GCF_002933775.1 Prevotella sp. MGM1 | reverse complement strand
GCCACATTATACTCTTGATACTCTCTCCCGCCCACCGGAAAAATCCGCTGACCCCAAACTTTCTATGGCTCCTCACCCGGTAATGCACTACCCCATGCTGTCTACATTGTTCTTTTTTATAAATAATGCTGACAAAATAAAGGTTGTGAGAACACCACCTTTATTTTGTCAGCAACCATCATCAATAAAAAAACTTATGGCCGCCTGTCATTAGCGGTACGCCACTCTTGCGATGTAAGCCTCAGGAAATGCTCAGTGCGGGTATCACCGAGAAGCGAAGGCTTGCCATACTCCGTGTGATGATACCTGAAACCGCACTTCTCGGCCACACGACGCGATTGGGCATTACCGTCATAATGTCCAATCCACACTGCCGACAAGGCGAAATATCCGAAACACCGTTCAACAAGCGCCCCGACGGCTTCGGGAATAAGACCTTGCCCCCAATAAGGCCTGCCTATCCAATATCCGATTTCAGCCTCGTTTTTTCTTGTTTCCGATGAATGTGTTCCGTCGGCAAACACCAAACCGCAACATCCTACCGGCTCGCCGGTGGCTTTCAACACTACGGCATAAGTCTCGGGAGCGGCAAACACGGTGCGGATTATCTCAGCACTGTCTTCCACCGATGTATGCGGCGGCCATCCGGCGGCAGGCCCCACAGCCGTGTCCTTGGCATACTTGAACAACGAATCCGCATCGCTCTCTTGCCAAGGGCGTAATATTAATCTTGATGTTTCCATACTGTTATAATGGCATTAACATTCGACCGGTATTCATTCTCCGCATGGACACTCAACGATGCGACACATAATAAGACGTCAACATACCGGCCACGCGCTCTACCGTCCGCTTCGCATCATATTATTCCTTTGCGGGAAACAGCGCGCAAAAGCCCTGCCTGTTGAACCGGTAGTACATCTCTATGCGCTC
>NZ_BEWV01000084.1 GCF_002933775.1 Prevotella sp. MGM1 | reverse complement strand
CCACATTATACTCTTGATACTCTCTCCCGCCCACCGGAAAAATCCGCTGACCCGATTTTCTGGGCTGGCATCTTTCGGCTCAACGGAAATTATCTGTCAATTAACATAACATGCCTACAGGTTTTTTAGGACTGACTCATTATTTGTCGGGATGTCTGTGAGATGGGGACTGCTGCCCCATGGTTTCTGGCATGTCTGCATCGCGGAGTTTGCCGACTGTTGATATTATGGCAACTTGCGACGATCTTATCCTGCTTTTTGCATATTAGGGCTGATATTATAAAAAGAAAATCCTTTGTTTGGTCACCTCGAAGAAAGTGACTAATTTTGCTGGTGATATTGTATTTAAACAACACTGTTATGATATACAGACAGACGATGAAAAGGAATTTTTATACCGGCCTGTTGGCTTTGTTTTGCGTGTTTCTGACGGTCGGTTGCCAGGATGACGAGACTACCTGTTACGTGAACGGGGATTTTTTTAACCAAGAACTTCCACTCGTGATTACCGAGGCGGATTACAATACGGACAATACATATTACATGCTGAACGACGACGAATCGCCGGATGTATACTTTGATTCCGGACAGCGGAGTTTCAACGTCAGCGAGCCGTTGCAGATAGAGATGAGTGATGACCATGACTTGCGGCTTCGTTTTTACAGTCCCAGGGCACTCCGTAACGTGACGGTATGGGCAAAGATAGACGGGTATGATGAGGAGTTCAGGATGATGGATATCAGTAAGGTGATGCCTTTCCAGCAGCTTACGGTCCGTATACCGTTTGCCGTGAAGAACCTCACTGCTTATACCCGCTCGGGAAAGAAAATACGCATCATGGCAAACCCGTATCTGACAAGAGAGAACATAGCTTTTTCGATAGAGAGTGACGATCCCTATTGGAAGTGTCTGCAATCAATACGCTGCAAGTGGCGCATCGCTTTCGGCAGATACAGTGACACTCAGCCATCATGGCGATACAAGATGAAAGCGTCGCATACTCGTGAGGCGGTGGCTATAGCGTTGAACATGAGCTATATGTTCTCATCTGATAAGTTTGAGAAAGCTCTGCACGAGTTCGGGCCGCTGCACAGTAATGGCGACAGGAAAGAGATAGACAAGGACGCTCTGCTGAGGAATGTGCTCAATCACCGCGGACTCGTGTTCGGATACACTACCGGAGTGATGGGGCTTGGCGGCGGGACGACTTTCGGTATGCATGAAGTGTGCTATCTCGAACACTATGCCGACGACAAGAGTATCACCGAGACTATATTCCACGAGTTCGCGCATTGCCTGGGATACGGACACGACGGTAACATGACATACGAGCAGACGGGTCCCGGGTGGATAACGTTGTGCCACAATATGTATGTGGATCTGTCGTTGAGCAAGGAGCTTCCGGTATACTCGCGGCGTTTCATGCACACCAGGAAGAGCCGTAACAGATATTTCGATGACATCTATGTGCCTTCCAATTATGTTATCGAAGACCCTGAGCTTGATGCTCTCGACGGCGGACTGTCTCCGTTTCATGACGATATGTCAGACCGTGGAGGGGATGACGGCAAGCCCGTGGCGTTCAGGTTGGACTATGATGATGTGCCTCTTGCCACGCCCGCCACTTTCCGTCCGAAAGACGTGTATGTATATGGAGACACTGTATATGTGGTGAATGACGCGGACAATAATTACAGTGTTGAGATATTCAGTATCGCTTCGGGGCGCAAAAAGCATATCGGCAGTATCAGGGAATGGACGAGAGATGAGGCCGGCACGGAGATAACAGAGACATTCACAGGCCGGCCGAACGGCGTGACACGTGCCAACGGCAAGATATATGTGACCCATGAGGGTAGTAGGACCGAGATTTTCAATGCCTCGGATCATAAGTTTTTCACACATGTAGGTAACGGCAAATGGGGCACGGGAGCTTATCAGACGGTTCATGCTTTCGATGTGATGGCAGACAAAGGGCTTGTCTTCATACGTGACAAGAGGTCTCTTGTGGGTGTGGAAGAGCGGATCCTGGAGGCAGGAAAAGCCCCGGTGATATATACACGCTCACCGAACATGGGTGAGGCGGGAGGCACTTACGGTCTTGCTGTAGATCGGCACACGGGTCTGATATACTCCACTCATCCGTCAGGGCGGATAGACATATTCATACCCGCTGACTTGCGTGAAGGTATCTCTTTCAAACATGCCAACCAGCTGGCATATAAGAGCAGGCCGTATGCGCTTGATTTCCATGAAGGCAGGATGTTCGTAAGTTCAGACGGAGAAGAGAAGTTCTGCGAGGCGGACCCTGAGACTGGCGACATAATCAGGGATTACACTGTCACCGGTGATATAACCTTGCGGTCGCCCGAGAAGTTTTGCATACGCCGCAACACCCTGTTTATAGTAGACAGGACGAGCGACGGGCCGTGCGTGTATGCCATTCCGATGGGTGAATTGAAATGAAAATATGTAATGTGAAGATATGTTTTGTTGAAAATGAAAATACATTCGTATATATTGTTGTTGGCGCTGGGTGTGCTGGCAGCGCGATGCGGCGATGATGAGACCGTGGAGTTCGGCGGCCGGTTGCCCGGTTCGGAAGACGGTGAGTATGAGAGCCACTGGTATTACTCTTACGAGGCGGCACGGCTGATAGATGCCGAAAGCCTCGGAATGAGCGCTTCCGAGAGCTTTGTTCCCTATACGGTGACTCATTCGGGCGACACGGTTTTCATAGCCAACACGGGAAGTGATGGCAATAGTCTGCTGCTGTTTGATGACAATAAAGGCAAGTTGTTGCGCACGGTGAAGTCATGGGCGATTGGCAATAAGACCGAAGCATTCGGCAGTCAGATAGAAGCCATCATACCGTCCGGTAACCGTTTGTATGTCGCGGAGCGTCAGTCGCTCATTCATGTCTTTCGTCTTCCCGACATGGCTTATGTCACTTGTATGGGCAACGGCACGTGGAGCGGCCCGGTGTTTCAGGCCCAGGCGCTTGCCGTGAAGGACAGCCTGATATTTGCCCGCGACAAAAACGGGATGATAAGTATCTACAGGGAGTCTGACGTGACGAAGGAAAACTATCGGAATGTAAATCGTTATCGCCGTGCAGGCAACAACGGGAGTCCGGGGAATAACGGTTTTGCGGCACATTGCATGTTGCCGGATACAGCCGGGCATATTCTGCTCACCGACTATGAGGGCAGGAAAATACGTGTGCTTGATCCTTCGTTGGTGAGTGGTGATATGGCCGACGGAGCGTCGATAGACGTGGACAGTCTGTCGATGTCGCTTGATTTTAAGCCAAAGACATTGGCGTTCGGTGATGGCCGGATGTATGTCACCGGAGACAATGACGTTGTCAACATATACGACGGTAGGCGGAAAGAATGGGTGAAAAAGCTTAAAGCCGTCAAAGGGTACGAATTTTTACAACCCGCACGTATTTATTCGCAGAACGACACGGTATTCTGGGTGTCTGATATGCACGGCGGCAGGCGTACGCTTGTGAAAATGATTGTGCATAAGGGGGAGATAAGAGAATAGCCGGCAGTGTTGGTGCGGACGGCTGTAAGTACTTTAAACGGGATTTTGCAAACTATCGCAAAATCCCGTTTGAAGTACTTTTTTTGCCTTGATGCCGTCTTGGCATAGGTCTTGTTTTTTTGTTTGTGTTGTATTTGCGGTGTGGTTTATATTGTGTCTGCGTTTGTTCGCCTTGTTTTCATTGTTTGTTATTTGCGTAGTTCCGCTTTATTTTCTCATGGGTCATGCCCCGTTTGCGATATGTGTTACAGATTGTGTGGTATTGACGTCATCTCCGGTGTCCGATATACCGATACCTTTTTGTGATGTGTCACAATCCTTTTACTTTGGTTGTTCGGCATCGAGCCTGGCCACCGAGCCTGTGGTGGGGTTGAGGATCAGTCTTGTGGAGAATCTTTTGTTGAACAGTTCGCTGCTCAGTAGTTCCGTGTGTCCGAACTGTCCGGCATACAGTTCGAAACTTCCCATCATGTGGTTTCCTTTCGAAATCGTTGCCTTTATCTTTCCGGGAACGTTCACGAATATGCCGTTGTCCTGCTGTTTTCTTTTTCCGGCAGGTTCCACAGGGTCTGCCGCCGGTATGCTGTGCAGGTCTGTCACGCTGATATAATAGGGTGTTCCCGACAGATCGTCCTTGTCGACGATACCGAGTCTGCGTGAAAGGCGGAACAAAACCTCTTTGCTTATCTCCTTGTCAGGACATACGATGAAAACGTGCTCGGTGGTGTCTTTCTCTGTCGTTCCGGCAAATAGGCTTGTCAGTGCCTTGTCTTGTGTGTCAAGTTGCTCGAGCATCAGTTTCATCTGTGCGCCGTCTTTCGGCATGAAATCGGCTTGTCCGCGTGTCAGCAGGCTTTTGCTCTCGCGTATGTCGTATATTTCCTGTGCGGTTAGCTGTGCCATCTTGGCCGTGCTGCCGGCAGCGAGGATGTCCTCGTTCATGAACTGTCTCGGGTTGACGGGAGTCTTTTTAGGAGCCGGAACGAATGCCGCCGGCACATCTTGTGCCGTTGGCTCGGCGTTGATGGCTGTCAGGGTGCCGTCGTCGGCCAGTCTTATGTTTGTCGCCGAACTTTTCGGGTTCAGTTTGATGGAATAGCATTTAGATGTGTCGGCCACCCCTACAGATGTCATGTTTATCGTTGTCACCTTATAGTCGACCGTCTTTTCTGTCTCAACGTCTTTCAATCTGAGAAACCTGTCGGCGTATATGCAGAAGTCGCCGGGAGTATAAGTTGTCTTTTCCACCTGCACGACGATGCGCAGGGCCGTCTTTGGCAGGTAGTATACAGCCCCTTCGGGAGTCACTCCCGGTTTGTATTTGCTTATCGGTGTCTGGGCCATTGCTCCGCAACAGATGGCGAGCAATGCGGCCGTCAATATCTTTCTCATGTCCTTATGGGTGGTATGTCGTTTGCTTTATCAGTCGTTCAATCTCTTGAAAGCCTTCGGCAGACACTCTATTATGTCGCCGGCCACGAGGCTTTCCATTCCTTTCTCTTCGGCTGCGATGTCTCCCGCAAGTCCGTGAAGGTACATGCCCACGATACAGGCATCGGCCTGTTTGTATCCTCTTGCGAGCAGTGCGGTGATTATTCCTGTGAGCACGTCGCCGCTGCCGGCTGTTGCCATGCCTGCGTTGCCCGTAGGGTTGAACATCACGTGGCCGTCAGGCATGCACAGTGCGGAGTATCGTCCCTTTATGATTATGAAAGCGCTTAGTCTCTCCGCCAGCGAGCATGCTTTCGACAGGCGCTCATAGCTGTCCGACGAATGGCTCTCCAGCCTGTCGAACTCCTTGGGGTGCGGTGTCATTATTATGCCTTTTGGCAGTTGTTGAAGCCAGGCCCTGCGGTTGGATAGGATGTTTATCGCGTCGGCATCCGCCACTATCGGGCATTGTGTGCGCCTCAGTTGGGCTATCAGTGCTATGGCCGTGGTCTCGCTTGTGCCCAATCCCGGGCCGATGCCGAGTGCGTTATAGTCTTCCGTGTCTACCGGCTCTGTAAATACAGTGCTGTCGGAGTCAAGTTGCACCACAGCCTCGGGCACGGCTATTTGCAGTATGTCGTTGTTGTGTTTCGGTGAATGCACCGTCACCTTTCCCGCTCCCGCTCTCAGGCATGCCCTGGCTCCGAGCACTGCCGCTCCCGCCATTCCGTAGCTTCCCGCCACGAGCAGTGCGTTGCCCATGTTGCCTTTGTGGGCGAATTCGTTTCTCGTGAGCATCCGTTTGCGCACGTCGCTCTCTTCCGTCACCGTGTACATAGCCTCCATGTTCTTCATACCCTCGCTGCTGATGCGTATGTCAAGCACTTTGAGGCGACCGATAAACTGCTGGTTCTCGGCGAAGAAGAAAGACAGTTTGGGCTGTTGCAGTGTCAGTGTGATGTCAGCCCTGATGATATTTGCCCGCACGTTGTATGTGTTGTCCTCGGCCATCAGTCCCGAGGGCACGTCTATGCTCGCCACCGCGCACGGCGACGCGTTGATGTATTTCACTAACGACGCGAAGCCGCCGGCCAGCGGTTTGTTGAGTCCCGAGCCGAAAAGGCCGTCGATAACAAGCGTATCCGATTTGAGTTGCGGAGGGTCGAATTCCTGTGTCACCTCCGTGAAGTTTTTTATCCGCTTGCTGTCTGCCGTGAGCCTCTCTTTGTTTTCGAGACATTCGGCGGTCAGTCTGCCGGAGATGTTAAACAGATAGACCGACACCTCATAGCCTTTCTCGGCGAGCAGGCGGGCCGTGGCGAGGGCATCGCCGCCGTTGTTTCCCGGGCCTGCGAACACCACCACCGGAGTGGTATTGTCACGGTAGTCGGCAATGGCGCGGGTAAGTGCCTGCGCCGCCCGCTCCATGAGGTCGAGGGGTTTTATAGGTTCGTGCTCTATCGTATACTTGTCAAGCTCGCTAATCTGAGCGCTTGTAAAAATCTTCATACGTGCAAAAATACAAAATTAATGGTAATAGTTACAATTCTTTGACGGATTTTTAGTAATTTTGTCGCAAAATTAAAGAAAACGTACCTATGAGTATTGTCAGAATAAAGGATAAACTGTTTGAGACTTCCATTCCGGAGGCCGAGATAAAACAGCGTGTCAAGGCCGTGGCGGAGCGCATAAACCGCGACATGGCAGGCAAGAACCCACTGTTGCTCGCCGTTCTCAACGGCTCGTTCGTGTTTGCTGCCGACCTCATGCGCGAGATAACCATTCCATGTGAGATCTCTTTCGTCAAACTGGCGTCGTACCAGGGAACCACATCTACCGGTACCATCAAGGAAGTGATCGGTATCAATGAGGACCTTACCGGTCGCACGGTGATAATCGTAGAGGACATAGTGGAGAGCGGACTGACCATCAAGCGGATGATAGAGAGCCTCGGCACGCGCAATCCGGAATCGGTGCATATCTGCACGTTGCTGCTCAAACCCGAGCGTCTTAAAACCCCGCTCGATATCGAGTACGTGGCTTTCGAGATACCGAACGACTTTATTCTCGGCTACGGGCTCGACTACGATCAGCAGGGGCGCCAGTTGCGCGACATCTACACACTGAAGTCCGAATGACGAAGACGGCTTGGCCGCAAGGTAAGAGAAGTATTAATTTTTAGGATAAAATGAAGAATATAGTGATATTCGGTGCTCCCGGTTCAGGCAAGGGAACACAGAGTGACTTGATGATCGGGAAGTATGGCTTCGGCCATATCTCTACCGGCGACGTGCTGCGTGCCGAGATCAAGGGCGAGACGGAGCTGGGGAAGGTGGCAAAGTCGTTTATAGACAAAGGTCAGCTCATTCCCGATGAGTTGATGATAGACATTCTCGCCAAAGTTTACGACAGCTACGGCAAAGACCATAAGGGAATAATCTTCGATGGTTTTCCCCGTACCATTCCGCAGGCCGAGGCACTGAAAAAGATGCTCGATGAGCGCGGGCACGGCATAGCGGCCATGATAGAGCTTGATGTTCCGGAAGACGAACTGATGGCCCGACTGATAAAGCGAGGCATGGAGAGCGGCCGCTCCGATGATAACGCCGAGACGATAAAGAAGCGTCTTGATGTGTATCACAACCAGACGGCACCGCTGATAGACTGGTATAAGGGCGAGAACCTCCACAATCACATAGACGGTCTTGGTGCCCTCGACCGTATCTTCGCCGACATCAGCAAGGTGATAGATGGTGTTGGGGCGTGAACATCTGATGGTTTTAATGGCAGATATTATTATATTGAAGAGTCGCGGTAGATGATTTCCGCGACTCTTTTTTTGTGATGTATAGCGAAGTGTATCGTAATGATGCTTGCTTTCCGATGATTTTTGTTGTAAATTTGTTGTCGGCCGAATTTGGCTTAAACACGAAAAGTATGATAAATAATTACAAAATGATTGGAAGTGATAAAGTTGGTATATGTTCGAAACGCATATTTATGCAATCTTTCTATACCGTGAAATTTGATAAATTTGAAATCGTAGGCTGTCTTCCGTAGGAGAACGGCCGTTTTCGCACATACCGATGTGCCCGTCATTGCCGGTGTCCTACCGCGTTGACGGGCACTATATGTATGGTGATGTCCGTCATAGAGGCTCCCGATGCTCTGCATCGGGAGCCTCGTTGCGTTATAACGGGATACCGGTTGCATTGCATTTAGACGCTAAACGGAATGCAACCAGTATCTAAACGCAATGCAATAAGATACCCGTTGCAATAATACGGTGTTCCGGATGTTGAGAATCGGGTGCCGGCCGGTCGGGAATAGGGATATATCAAAAAATCAAGGCGGTTTTGGCTGTTTTACAATTTCTTTTTGTATAAATATACAGTTGGTGAAGATTGCGGTATGTTTGATTTTTATTTACAATATATAAAATCGGCTCCCTGGCTTCTCATGGCATGAAAAGCCAGGGAGCCGATTTTGTGAAGCAACAGTGCGTTTGCCAGTCATGTTTTTCTGCCTGTCTTTGTACTGTGCGCTATGCACGGGATTGCCGTATGGATAAGTATCCATATGATAATTATTTCAGGAAGTATATCTTTTGTTTTTGGGTTTTCATGACTTATCCGGGTTTTGTTTTTGCTGTTATTTTAAGGATGTTAAGAATCATGTGATATGCCACAGAACCGGTAATCACGATGTGTAGGAGTATTATGATGATACCTCTTCTCGGCATGCTTACCGATGGCAAAGTCAGTGAAATGTTTTATTTATAGGATGTTTTCGGCACTGTTATTTTTAATAAACGAAGAATAATACTGTTGCTCGTAGGTGTAATAGGCGTCCCGTAGCTTAATTGCCTTGTTTTGGCCGTATTCTCGTTTTAAATTCGTATCTTTGCACATTATTTACACATTATTATAATAAAAATGGCAGAATCCAATTTCGTAGATTACGTTAAGATATATTGCCGCTCGGGCAAGGGCGGCCGTGGCTCCATGCACCTGCGTCATGTTAAATACCAGCCGAATGGCGGGCCGGACGGCGGCGACGGCGGTAACGGCGGCAGTGTGTATCTGCGCGGTAACCATAATTACTGGACATTGCTCCATCTGAAATACGAACGGCACGTGCGTGCGGAACATGGCGGCAACGGCGGGCGCGACAAGTGTCATGGCACAAATGGAAAAGACGTGTATATCGATGTCCCTTGCGGCACGGTGGTGTATAATGCCGAGACAGGAAAATATATCTGCGACGTGGCCTACGACGGACAGGAGGTGCTGCTGCTCAAGGGCGGCCGCGGCGGGCTTGGTAATTTCCAGTTTCGTTCGGCCACCAATCAGGCACCGCGTTATGCCCAGCCGGGCGAGCCGATGCAGGAGCTTACGATAGTGCTCGAGTTGAAACTTCTTGCCGATGTCGGTCTGGTGGGATTCCCGAATGCCGGCAAGTCAACGTTGCTCTCATCGCTGTCGAGTGCGCGTCCGAAGATAGCCAACTATCCGTTCACCACGCTCGAGCCGTCGCTCGGAATAGTGGAATATCGTGACCGTCAGTCGTTTGTGATGGCAGACATCCCCGGAATCATAGAGGGGGCGAGCGAGGGCAGGGGACTCGGATTGCGGTTCCTGAGACATATAGAGCGCAACTCGTTGCTGCTCTTCATGGTGCCCGGCGATACGGACGATATAAAGAAGGAATATGAGATACTGCTCAACGAACTGAGAAATTTCAATCCCGAGATGCTTGACAAGCACAGGGTGCTGGCAGTGACAAAGAGCGATCTGCTCGACGACGAGCTGATAGAAATGCTCCGCGAGACACTGCCCGATGATGTGCCCGTGGTTTTCATTTCGTCTGTGGCCGGAATGGGGCTCAACGAATTGAAAGATACACTGTGGCGCGAGCTTAACAGTGAGAGCAACAAGTTGCAAGGTATCATCACAAGCGATAATATAGTGCATCGTGACAAGGACATGACCCGCTTCTCGGCGGAGCTGTCGGCCGAGGGCGAGGATGATGATATCGAATATATAGACGACGTAGAAGACTGTATAGAAGACCTCGACGACTTCGAGTACGAGGAGGAAGAGGATGAGTAGTCCTGTGCTCAGGTACTATGAGATGGGGCATGGCGTGACAGCTTTCAGCAGTACGCGGCATGGCGGATGCGGCAAAGGCACTTACGGCTCTTTCAACGTGAACAGATATTGCGGTGACGAGCCTGCGGCCGTAGCCGAAAACCGGCGGATGCTGTGCGCGGAGCTTGGTATAGGCACCGATGGTCTCATCATACCGCATCAGACACACGGCACTGTGGTGCGGCGGATTGCAGCCGGGTTCGTATCGTTGTCTGACGATATGCGGGACATGTTGCTTGAAGGCGTCGATGCGGTGATGACCGATGTGAAAGGTATATGTGTGGGAGTGTCTACGGCCGACTGCATACCAATACTGCTTTATGATGCCCGTCATGGCGCCTGTTGCGCCGTTCATGCCGGTTGGCGGGGTACGGTGGCACGTATTGTGGAGCGGGCTGTTGACGAAATGTCGGCTCACTACGGTACGCAAGCCGAAGTGTTGACAGTCGTCATAGGCCCGGGCATATCGCAGGAGGCTTTCGAGGTGGGTGATGAGGTATATGAAGCGTTCGCCCGTGAGGGTTTCATGATGGAGCGCATTGCCCGCAGATACGACAAGTGGCATATCGATTTGTGGGAGTGCAACCGTATTCAACTGATTTCAAAAGGCGTCAATCCCGATAAGATATTCACCGACGGGACGTGCACTTACAAGAACGGCGGCGAGTTTTTCTCGGCTCGCCGTCTCGGAACAGGATCGGGGCGCATATTCACGGGGATAATGATGAAATGACTACTGATGAAACAATAAATATAAACCGATGATTGGACTTAGAAAGATATTACTGTCAACAGTGCTTGTCGCAACCCTGACAGCGGCGGCGAAAGATGAGTTTACAATGCTCGAGCAGCAGCAGATAAGCATAGAGACGCCCGGATTGTTTGCTGGTTCGGCCGCTTTCTCGGTGGATTTCGCCGGTCTGCGCCCTGCTGAATACTGTTTTCCGCTGCCTGTGGGCAAGGCAAAGGCGGTGAAAGACAACTGGCTTGAGATAACCACGGCTCACGGAGACGCGGTCAAGGCTATGTTCTCCGGAACGGTGCGAATGTCCAAAAAGCATCAGACACTTGGCAATGTTATCGTCATCAGGCACGAAAACGGACTGGAGACGGTATATGGATACAATGCGCAGAATCTTGTGAAGGTTGGCGATGAAGTGAAAGCCGGACAGACGGTGGCCATTGTCGGAGGCGATAAGGGACGTGTGTTTTGCATGTTCTCCGTAATGGTCAATGGCGGAAGGATAAATCCGGCCACGCTCATCGGTATTAATTCGCATCGCCTGCTGCGGCAGACGGTGATGTTCAAGAAGACCGCTTTCAATGTGGATCTCAGTGTGGTGACGCCCGATAAACTTGGCGACAAAGCACTATCGGCAGCCGGTAAGGCAGGTGATATGAGCACCAATCCGTTTGCGGGCGGCAATAAGTTCTCACTGAATCTGGTAAATCTTGATGCCGGAGAGTGGTGCTATCCGTTGGCCGGGGCAAAGGTGATAAGTGCGTTTGGTCGCCGTGGAGGCCGCCGGCATACCGGTGTTGATATCAAGACCAGGCCTAACGATAATATCCTGGCTGCTTTTGACGGTGTTGTGACTATGTCACAGACATATAGCGGATACGGAAAGTGTATAAAAATACGCCATAGAAGTGGTATCGAGACACTGTACAGTCATAATTCCAAGAACCTTGTGAAAGTGGGTGATATAGTGAAAGCCGGTCAGGTGATAGCCCTTGTGGGACGTACCGGACGCGCCACGACGGAGCATCTGCATTTCGAATGTCGTATAAACGGCCAGCCGTTTGACCCCGGAAAGATTTTCAATCATGCCACACATTCGTTGAAAATGGATGTGCTTACGTTCACGAAAAAGGGAAGTAGCGTGTCTATAACATCCGGAAAGAATTATATCGCAAAAGGGAAGTGATACTTTTTTCGCATCGGTTGCCGGTCGGTGGAAATATTATGGCTTTGTGTTTCCGGCTTTTCTGATATGTGATGCTGATCGTGTCGCCATTGTAATATAATGTGGCAAAAGTATATTTGTCCTCTGAAAACATATCAGAACAATCCGGCGTAATACGACAGAAATAGTATGCGGAGAATATGATAATACAGCATGTTTAATCGGGACTGAAAGCATGGCAATGGTTTGAACATCATGTTCCTATGCGAGCCAGGCATGTCGTTTGTATGGGAACTGTATGCCTTTCGCTTAAATCAGCCATGCCTTTCGCATTAATCAGCCTATGTATTTTACATGAAAATTGATATATGTTGAATAAGAAAACGTATGTATCGCGCCATTCAATGTTAATTAGCTGTATGATAAAAACCAGGCTCGCCAATCATTGGCGAGCCTGGTTTTATTATGATTACCTGTTTGTTTTCCTTAATATTGTCTGTCTGTTGTCTTTTAAATACAGGGTTATTGTCTTTTTGTTATTGACATATTGTATTTTATAACCACGCTTGTTGGTTTTCTTGCTTCAGCTTTGTTTCTATCGGATAGCGTATTATACCGTCAGTTGTATTTCAATATCTGTCCGGGCATGAGGCGTATTCTCTTGCCTATCCTGTTCAGTTTGCACAGCGCATCGACCGTGGTGCCGCGTTTACGGGCAATTGAAGATAGAGTCTCGCCGGAGCGGACTTTGTGGAAACGCACGTCTGTAGCGTAAGAGGCCGCTGGTGCCGCTGTTGCCAACTCTATGTCTTCGTTGTCTTTATCGCTGTTGCCTGTTGATTTTCCACCCACTCCGCGCAGACGGTTGGCTATTGCCGACTCGCCCTCGTATGTGTTGCGACGGAACATATAGTTGTCGTCCACAACGTCTTGGTTTCTGAAATCGAACATTATTGCCGGATTGAGAGCCACTCCGCAGAGGCGTGTCTCGAAATGAAGGTGCGAACCGGTGCTTCGTCCGGTGTTTCCACCGAGGCCTATCGGGTCGCCTGCTTTGACCTCATCGTTCTCTGCCACGAGATGTTTGGACATGTGTCCGTATATTGTCTCAAGACCGTTGTAGTGGCGGATTACCACATATTTGCCATATCCGCGGGCCTCGTATCGTACAATTCTTACTTTTCCGCTGAATGCCGCGCGTATAGTGTCGCCGATATATACTTTCACGTCGATGCCTTTGTGTTGGCGGCCCCAGCGGTGTCCGAAGTTGGAAGTAACGACTCTGTTTGTTGTCGGCATGCAGAATCCGCGGAGATTGATATTGAATGAGTCGGGCAGTGCGGTAGCTTTATGTGCGTAGCGGTTGTCCCATTCGTTGTAAAGATCGGCCGACGGAGATTCCAATTGCTCGTTCTGTATGAGTCTGCTCAATGCGACAGAGTCTACGGCTTTCATCTTTTTGTCTATCGGTGCCTGCTTTGCAAGCAGATCCTGGGCCACCGACGGTATGGCGCTTAATGATAAGCACGCGGCAATGGCAACAGTTCTAATCTTATTCAGTATCATAAATTGTTTCGGTCAAAAAAATAAAAAATGCGTTTTGGTTAAGTAGCATGGCACAGAATAATTCATAATCCAATTACAATATGCCAATGACTGTTCGTAATATGAACGTTGCAAAGATAGCAAATATTTTATAATTATGTGCCATATTAACACAAATTGTGTGTTAATTAACACTTAAATCTTAATAAAAGGGCTTGATTTATAATTAATTGACTGATGGCGGTATGTGGTTGTTGGATGATCGGAAGCCTTTTTCACTGTATTGTCATGATATCGCGGCCCAGTTTATTTCTGTCTTGCGCAGTTCTTTCAACCTGTTCCACAGCGTTGCGTATTTCGGTTGTATGCATTCAGGGTCATTTTCAATTATGTCTTGTGCCTCGTCTCTTGCCATCTGCACAATCTGTCCGTCCCGTGCTATGTCCGCAATTTTCAGGTCGAAGGCCATTCCGCTCTGTTGTGTGCCTTCAAGGTCGCCCGGGCCGCGTAGTTTCAAGTCGGCCTCGGCTATGCGGAATCCGTCACATGTGTCGCACATAATATCAATGCGCTTACGGGTATCATCGCTCATTTTGATGGATGTCACGAGGATGCAGAACGACTGTTCGGCTCCGCGGCCCACTCTGCCGCGCAACTGGTGCAACTGGGACAGGCCGAAACGCTGTGCGTCGAAGATTACCATTACTGATGCGTTGGGCACGTTTACGCCTACTTCTATCACTGTGGTGGCTACCAGTATCTGTGTCTCGCCGCTTACAAACTTGCGCATTTCCTCTTCTTTCTCTTTCGGTTTCATGCGCCCGTGAACTTTGCTTAACCGGTATTCGGGAAACACCTGGCAAAGCGTATCATATCCTGTCTCAAGGTTTTTGAGGTCGCTCTTCTCGCTTTCTTCTATCAGCGGGAATACGATATACACCTGTCGGCCAGCGTTTATCTGTCTGCGTATGCCGTCGTAGAGGCTTGCCATTCTTGTGTCTGGAATATTGGTTGTCACCACCGGTTTTCTGCCGGGCGGCAATTCGTCTATCACGCTCACGTCCAGGTCGCCATAGAGGGTCATCGCCAGTGTTCGGGGAATGGGGGTGGCGGTCATCACGAGAACGTGCGGCGGTCTCTCGCTCTTGCCCCACAGCCTTGCTCGCTGTGCCACGCCGAAGCGGTGTTGCTCGTCTACCACAACGATGCCGAGGCGCGAGAACCTCACGGTGTCTTCTATCACGGCGTGTGTTCCCACGAGAATTTTTATCTCTCCCGACAGCAATCCTTCAAGCACCCCTTGCCGGCGTTTGCCTTTTACTATCCCGGTGAGCAGTTCCACGCGTATATCCATGTCGCCTATAAACTCGCCGATGGTGGCGAGATGCTGTTCGGCGAGTATCTCGGTAGGGGCCATTATGCATGCTTGGAAGCCGTTGTCGAGCGCTATCAGCATGGCCATCAGCGCCACGAGTGTTTTCCCCGAGCCTACATCGCCTTGCAGAAGGCGGTTCATCTGCCGTCCCGAGTTCATGTCGCTCCTTATCTCACGCACTACTCTTTTCTGTGCTTCGGTGAGCGGGAAGGGCAGGTTGTTGCGGTAAAAGCCGTTGAACAGTTCACCCACGCGGGCGAAATTGTATCCACGATACTTGCGCCTGTGGTCGCTGGCATACCTTACGATATTCAATTGCACATAGAAAAGCTCCTCGAATTTGAGTCTCAGTCGGGCACGTTCGAGTTCCCGTGCGTTTTTGGGATAGTGTATCGTGCGCAGCGCTTCGTCTCTCGACATCAGGTGATGTTTGGCCGTGATGAAGTCGGGCAGAGTCTCTTTTATCGGTGTGCTGATGCGTTCGAGCATGCTTTTGGTGAGCCGTTCGAGCGTGCGCGACGTTATTCCGCTCTTCTTCATCTTCTCCGTCGTGGAGTAATAGGGCTGCAATCCCATGCCTTGCAGCTCCATGCCGTCGGCCGGATCGATTTCCGGGTGAACCACGTTGACACGTCCGTTGAATACTGTCGGTTTTCCGAAGACAATATACTTGGTACCTATCTTATATGTCTTCTTTGCGTATTTTCCTCCGTTAAACCACGTCAGGTCCATTATTCCCGTGCCGTCGGTGAAGTGGGCCACCACCCGTTCTTTACGGGGTCCCATCTCGAATGTCTCGAAACTCAGTATGCGTCCACGTATCTGGACGAACGGCATGTCGCCTGTCAGTTCCTTGACCGTATACAGCCGGCTGCGGTCGACATACTTATAAGGAAAGTACATCAGCATGTCGCCGAACGAGGCGATGCCCAATTCGGTGCCCAGTATTTTCTTCCTGCTCGGTCCCACGCCGGGCAGGAACTGTATGTCTTGGCTCAATATGTCGGTCATGGTGTCGTTTCAGCGGGCGAGCGCCTCGGCCACTTTCAGGTCGAAAGGCGTCGTTATCTTTATGTTTTCCCTGTTTCCGTCAACGAGTGTTATGGCGTGTCCCATGCTTTCCGCCACCGAGGCGTCGTCTGTGAAAGCCCCGGTGTATTCCTGCCGGTATGCGTTTTTCAGCAGGCCGATGTCGAATGCCTGCGGTGTCTGCACCAGTTTGTAGGCGTCTCTCGGCACCGTGCCTTCACTTACGTGGCGCAAGGTCTCCACCACAGGTATAACCGGCACCGCCGTCCCCGTGTTCCTTGCCGTGTCGTAGCAGCGGCGTATGACCTCGATAGAGGGAAAGGGGCGTACTCCGTCGTGCACACCAACCACTCCGTTCGCATTGTCGGGAATGGCCGACAGACCGTTTTTCACTGAGTGAAACCGTGTCGCCCCGCCCTTTACTATGATATGCGGTATGTCAAACGAATGTTTTTCGCACAGTCCGTGCCAATACTCCTGTTGGCTTTCGGGCAGCACGAGAACTATGCTCATGGTGCTGTCATAGTCGTGAAAACGCCTTATGGTGCGCATTAGCACGGGTATCCCGCCGACAGGCAGAAACTGTTTGGGCATGTCGCTTCCCATGCGCAGTCCCTTACCACCGGCCACTATTATGACGTAATCTCCCATTTTGTCTGCCTTTTGTTCGTGATATATGCTTTATGTATGTCTTGCCTGCTGTTCTGTGAAGCTGTAGGGCTGATAACGTTATGTTGTCATTTGCCGGCGGCAATGAGATGCAGATACATCATGCCCTTTGCTACTTCGTGTGCCGTGGCTTCGTCTGTGAGCGTGGCGAGCAGTTCGTAGGCAAACGGGAAAGTGGCGGCAGGGCCTTCGCCTGTCGTTATGTTGCCGTCTGTGGTGAACAGGTCGGCTGTGTATTGGGCGCCTTCGAGATACTTCTCGAATCCCGGGTAGCATGTGGCACGGCGTCCTTTGAGCAGTCCCAGATTGCCGAGCACCATCGGAGCGGCGCATATAGCGGCTATTTTTCCGCCTTTCCTGTCCTGTTCCAGCAGTGCGTCGCGCACTCCCTTGTGGTCGTTGAGGTTGGTCGCTCCGGGCATTCCGCCGGGCAATACCAGCATGTCGGCATCGGCGAAGTCGGCCTGTCCGAAGGGCATGTCGGCCATTACGGTCACCCCGTGCGCCGTGTTTACGGCCGTGCCGTCTTTTATACTCACTGTTTTCACGTCCACGCCCCCGCGCCGCAGTATGTCTACGGTAGCCAGTGCTTCGACATCTTCAAATCCGTCTGCGAGGAATACATATACTTTTGCCATGATGATATTGTTTTGTTGATTATTCTATACATGCGAGATAAAGCCCGATCGTGTCTTTGAGGCCCATGTACAGGGCATCGCAGATAAGCGCATGGCCTATGCTCACCTCGTCTACCCACGGTATTCGGGCGTGGAAGTAACTTAGGTTTACCAGACTGAGGTCGTGTCCTGCGTTGAGACCGAGACCGGACTTGCGTGCCTCTACCGCCGCTTCGACGAACGGAGCGATGGCCGCTTCCCTGTCGGCGGCATATCCGGCGGCATAAGGCTCGGTGTAGAGTTCCACACGGTCGGTGCCGCACTCCATGGCGTGTGCCACCATCTCTGCGTTCGGATCTACGAATATCGACGTCCGTATGCCCGCTTCCTTAAATCTGCCGATGACGTCGGTGAGAAACGTTTTGTGAGTTTTTGTGTCCCATCCGTGATTTGACGTGAGCTGATCTGCCGCGTCGGGCACGAGCGTGACCTGTGTGGGGCGTGTTTCGAGAACAAGGTTTATATAGCTTTCGGTCGGGTTCCCCTCGATGTTAAGTTCCGTTTTTATCAGCGGGCGTATGTCTCTCACGTCTTGGTAGCGTATGTGTCTCTCGTCCGGTCTCGGGTGCACGGTGATACCCTGCGCTCCGAAAAGCTCACAGTCGAGCGCCACTTTCAGTACATCGGGATTGTTCGCTCCCCGTGCGTTTCGTATTGTGGCAACTTTGTTGATGTTTACGCTTAATTTCGTCATTTATGCAATTAATTTAATTTGTTTTCTTCCGTTTTCGTCAAAATTAAGTAAATTTGCGGAAATATTCATCCGCAAATTTACGAAATGTTTGTCAAATAAAGGCATTGCATTTGGATAAAAGAGATATAAACAAGGATTTTTATGACATCACGAAAACTCAAGTTCGCGATATTCGGCAATACCTACCAGACATGTAAGTCCGCTGCCATACACCATGTGTTGGCCTGTCTGCGCGACGGCGGAGCGGAAGTGCATATAGACAGGGAGTATTATGATTTTCTCTTGGCTTCAGGCATGATTGTTCCTGATGAGGCGGAAGTGTTTGAAGGTGATGACTTCGATGCCTCTTTCGTTATTTCGATGGGGGGCGACGGCACGTTTCTTAAAGCCGCCGGCCGTGTCGGTGACAAGGAAATACCCATTCTCGGTGTCAACATCGGGCGTCTCGGATTTCTTGCCGGTGTCAACCCCGATGAGTTTGCCGTGTGTTTCCGCTCGCTTTTATCCGGCGATTACGATACCGAATGTCGTGAGGTCATAATGGTCGATACCGATGGAGAGCCGTTTCCCGGATGTTGCCGTGCGCTGAACGACGTGGCGATATTGAAGCGCGACAATGCCTCGATGATTTCTGTCCGCACGATGATAGACGGCGAATACCTTACGACCTTCCGTGCCGACGGCCTTATTGTCAGCACCCCCACCGGCTCCACGGCCTATTCGTTGTCTAACGGCGGTCCGATAATAGTGCCCGGCACGCACGTCTTCTCACTCACGGCGGTGGCACCCCACAGCCTCAATATCCGTCCTATAGTAATACCCGACACATCTACGGTGACACTGACGGTGGAGAGCCGGAGCCACAATTTTCTCGTGGCGGTGGACGGGCGGTCGGAGAAATGCAGCGATGTGACGAGTCTCACCATTCGCAAGGCACCTTATCAGGTGCGGATAGTGAAGCGTGCGGGTTATCGTTATTTCGATACTCTGCGCGAGAAGATGATGTGGGGGATGGACAAAAGGGCATGAATGGACTGCCGGCCGTGATTAGCAATGAAAGATACGCATACGAACAACGATTATAAATGGTTTGAAATAGTATCCTGGCTTTGGCGCGTGTCGCGCGGAAACAGGTTGCAGGCCGTGCTCAATGCCGTGCTCGGACTGCTTGGCGTGGCCGTGAGTCTCGGTTCTGTGTGGGCCGTGCAGCGGGCCATCGACATAGCGGCGGGTTCGCGTTCCGGTGATTTATATATGGCGGTGTCTGTGATGGCCGGTCTCATATTGTGTGATTTTGCTGTCAATATCGGTAGGGTATGGATTAAAAATATACTTGGGGTAAGAGCGCAGAACCGTATGCAGCGTAAGATGCTCGACGGATTGATACGTGCCGAGTGGAGCGGCAGGGAGCGTTTCCACAGCGGTGACGTGATAAACCGTCTTGAACAGGATGTCGGTGCCGTGGTGGTTTTTGTCACCGAGACCATACCCAATGCCATTTCCGTATTGGCGATGTTTGCCGGTGCTTTTGTGTATCTCATGCGTATGGATACCGTGCTGGCTTTCATCACGGTTGGCATTCTTCCTGTTTTCATTCTTGCCAGCCGTGTATATATGAGTCGCATGAGGCGGTATACCCGAAGTGTGAGAGCGTGTGACAGCCGTGTGCAGAGTATATTGCAGGAGTCGGTGCAGCACAGGATGCTCGTCAAGACGCTCGAATGTGGCGGGGAGATGCTCGGACGCCTCGACGATGGGCATGCCGAATTGCGCTCGCATGTTCGTAAACGTACTGTGTTTTCCGTATATTCCAATTTCGTTCTCAACGCGGGGTTCTCGCTTGGATATATCATAGCCTTCCTTTGGAGCGCTGTAAGGCTCTATCACCACACGTTGACTTTCGGCGCCATGACCGCCTTTCTGCAACTTGTGTACCGCATACAGGGGCCGGCGAGGGATATGACCAAGCTCGCTCCGGCTTTTGTGTCGGTGTTCACGGCTGCCGAGCGACTGTTGGAACTTGAAGACATACCGCACGAGGTGCAAGGCAGCGGTGTCATGCTCGGCGGGTCGTGCGGTGTCCGGCTTATCGGTGTGAGCTATATTTACGGCGGCAGCGCACGCAGGGTGATAGACAATTTCTCTTTCGACTTCAAGCCCGGCAGTTGTACGGCGATACTCGGCGAGACCGGAGCCGGCAAGACAACACTCATAAGGATGATGCTTGCGCTGATAAGTCCGGGGGAAGGGCTGGCACAGATTTACGACACGGCGGGAAACGTTCATGAGCTGTCGCCACTCACACGGTGCAATTTTGTATACGTGCCGCAAGGGAACACGCTCCTTAGCGGAACCATACGTGACAATCTGCTGCTCGGTCGCCCCACGGCTACGGACGACGAGATGAATGCCGTATTGCGGCAGGCTTGTGCCGATTTTGTGTTCGACCTGCCCGACGGTCTTGACACCGTGGCGGCTGAGGCGGGCGGTGGCCTGAGCGAGGGGCAGGCCCAGCGGATAGCGATTGCCAGGGCGTTACTGCGTGACCGGTCGGTGTTGCTGTTTGACGAGGCTACGAGTGCGCTCGATCCGGAGACCGAACGTAGGCTGCTGACCAACATATTGAGTGGAAGCGACAAGACTGTGATATTCATCACTCACCGTCAGGCGGTGGTGGACTATTGCGACAGTGTTCTGACGGTTGAGGAGAACAGGTGCGATTGACAGCTGTTCACTATTCGGAAATAATATTATGAAATGTCTTTCACGACCTGTTTGATTTTGTAAAAACCGAGGTCGTAAACGGTCTTTGTCAGTGTGAATATGGTCAGTTGTCTGTCAGCGGTAAGGTGATGATAATACGTGTACCGTCCTTATAGTTCTTGTCTATCGACAGACTGCCGTCCAGTTGCTCGGCTATCTGCCGTGACAATGGGAGGCCGATGCCCAGTCCGCTTTTGAATTCGTCCATTTTGTAGAATAGGTCGAAGACCTTGTTTATTTGATCTTCGGGGATGTACTCACCGGGGTTGGCGATGCTTATCACCACGTTTTCCCGTTTATCGTCAAGGCTGCATTCTATTACGACCGCTTCTCCGTTACCGAACTTACAGGCATTATCAATCATGTTGTCGAGTATGTTTGATATGCCGGCTGCGTTGGTTTTGATTTTCAGATTGTCTTTTACTGATGTCTCGAATATAATCTCTGGAGCGTCGGGCTGTTTTTCTCTAAGTCTTGCCACGGCTTTTCGGCAGATATCGTTGCATGGCACAATGTCGTTTTTGCTCATATAGCTTGTGCTCGCTTCCGATGAGATATAAAGAAGATTGTTTATTATTTTGACTATCTGATTCGAGCTGTCGGATATTCTTTTCGCTATGTCGCTCCTTTCTTCATGTGATAACTGGAAGTCGGGCACACTCATGATTTGGGCGAAGCCCGATATGATGTTCAGTGGGGTGCGTATCTCGTGGCTCATGTTGTTTCTTATAGTGTCTTTCATCCGTTCGGCTTCCTGTGCCTTGTCTCTCATCACTTCGAGGTTGCGGTTCTTGCGTGCTATTTTTTTCAGGTATCTGTTCCTGTTTTTTACCACCAGTCCCAGACATACGATTATTACAAATGCCATGGCGGTGATGAGCGTGAGCACCATGTTTGTCATCTTGTCTTTCTCCGCCTTGCTTCTGATTTTTGTTATCTCGATATCGTTTTCAACCTCGTAAAGGTCGTCTATCATCACTTCGTTGCTGACAGAATCCTTGAACTGCATGTATTCTTTAAGCGCGTCGTATGCCGCGGCCAGGTTGCCAGACATCTCGTATATCTTGTTTTTCATCTTGTAGCGGTCTATGTTTGTCATCATATCGGCCTGCTCCAATGCTTTGTCGTACTCGCCGCATGCGGCGTGGTATGCCATCCGTACGTATGTGATGTAAGTCTCGCTGAATTCCGGACCGTACTCTTTTTTCAGGCGCATGTAGTTGTTGTATTCCTTTTTCACCGCCACCCGGTCTTTGTTGAAAAACTCGGCTATGACCTTGAAGCCCACTATGTCGCTGTATTCGTATTTCATCCTTTCCGGATTTATCAGTGAGAGGGCCTTGTTCAGATCTTTGAGTGCCTGCTTGGGATGGTCTTCCATTCTCACGTTGGCCAACTCCTTGTATATCTGTACTTTGAAAAGCGTATCTTTGTCATCGGCCTCTTCAAGTGCCTTTTTCAGATATTTCTCTCCCATCATGATGTTGCCTTGCAGTGAGTATATTATGCCCATCATGTATGTCGCGTTGTGGAGTTCGTCGGAACATTTGCGCCATTTCATGTCTTTCGACATCTCGACGGTTTTCCTCATGGCCTTGAAGAAGTGGTTGAAGTTTATGTCGTATATGATTTCGCTTTGCCATGCGTTGTAGAAGTTGTGCATGTTTCCGCCCGCGAGGCAGTATGCCTTGTATTTGGTTGTGGCATCATAGAAAGCTTCTTTGTCGGTGGTGTTGAAGTATTTGCGCATGTCATCCATCAACTTTTTAGACACAGAGTCGATCTGTTGGTCGCCTGCCGCGGAAGCATGGCCTGCCTTAAATACGCATAAAGGCAATATGACGATTATAAAAAGCCGTCTTAATATCATTGATTTAATATTTCACAAATTGTACATAAGTTCCGCAAAGGTAGCCATTAAATGTCAAAAAACTTTGCGGGGGGGGTAAAAATAGCGAAATAAATGTGAAATATTGCAAACAAAAACACGGTGTAATGACTTTAATTTCCGCCATCACCCGTATGCCGGTTTTTGCGTTCAGTGCTTGCGTCTGTTGGCCCGTTGCTCACGGTATTTGGCTTTTTGCCGTGCCGATCCGCTTCCGTGTGCGCCGGTTATATATTTCTTTTTCTTGGCCTTGGTTTTCACTTTGCCGTTGTCTTCGTCTTTTCTGGGGCTGTTTCTGAATACTACGCCGCCACCCGCTATGATCTCGTCTATGTTGTCTCCTATGCTCATTTCTTTTCGGTTTATTCTCTTTTATAATGTACGGGATGTGTCTTACAGTGGTATTGTGAAAATAAAAGATAAGGAGTCGCGGGATTTTCAGCGTACTAACGAATCCTTTATCTCCTTATCTTTTGTAGTTGTTTATCAGTGATGGAAGAGGCGCACGCCCGTGAACGCCATGGCGATGTCGTATTTGTCGCAAGTCTCTATCACGTTGTCGTCACGCACCGAGCCGCCGGCCTGGGCAATGTATTGCACTCCGCTCTTGTGGGCTCGCTCTATGTTGTCTCCGAATGGGAAGAAAGCGTCGCTTCCGAGTGCCACGCCGGTGTTGCGGGCAATCCACTCTTTTTTCTCTTCCATGGTGAGAACCTCGGGCTTCTCCTTGAAGAACATCTGCCATGTGCCCTCGCGCAGCACGTCGTCGTGGTCTTCGCTGATATATACGTCGATAGTATTGTCACGGTCGGCACGGCGTATTTTGTCTGCAAATGGCAGGTTCATTACCTTGGGGTGCTGTCTGAGCCACCATATATCAGCCTTGTTTCCGGCGAGACGCGTGCAGTGTATGCGGCTCTGCTGGCCGGCGCCGATGCCTATTGCCTGTCCGTCTTTGACGTAGCACACGGAGTTGCTCTGCGTGTATTTAAGGGTGATGAGGGCAATGATGAGGTCCCGGCGTGCTTCGTCGGTGAATGTTTTGTTTTTTGTGGGGATGTTCTCGAAGAGAGACGGGTCGTTGAGGTCTATCTCGTTGCGCCCCTGTTCGAATGTCACTCCGAACACTTGCTTGCGCTCTATCTGCTCGGGTATGTAGTTGGGGTCGATTTTTATCACGTTATACGTGCCTTTGCGCTTGTCTTTGAGTATCTCGATTGCCTCGGGAGTGTAGTCGGGCGCTATCACTCCGTCGCTCACCTCGCGCTTTATCAGTGTGGCCGTGGCGGCGTCGCAGGTATCGCTCAGGGCCACGAAGTCACCGTAAGAGCTCATGCGGTCCGCTCCTCTGGCACGTGCGTATGCGCATGCTATTGGTGAAAGCTCTTTCACGTCGTCCACGAAATAAATCTTTTTCAGTGTGTCGTCGAGTGGCAGTCCTACGGCTGCTCCGGCGGGAGACACGTGCTTGAACGAGGCTGCGGCGGGCAGTCCGGTTGCGGCTTTCAACTCTTTGACAAGCTGCCAGCTGTTCAACGCGTCGAGAAAGTTGATGTATCCCGGGCGGCCGTTAATCACTTCGAGCGGCAGTTCGCCCTCGGTCATGAATATGCGTGAGGGCTTTTGATTCGGATTACATCCGTACTTCAATTCCAATTCTTTCATAATCAATTATTATTTAGCTGCCGCAAAGTTACTTATTTTATGTGAGATATGCAAAAAGGCTTTCCCGCTTTTCTCTTTATTGTTGTCGTGTTTATTTGCAAAAGCCTCTCCTTATAAACCCGTGTACTCGCGGCAATGGTGTCTTGTATGCCGTATGCGTAAGTGGCGGCTGTATAAGACAAGGCGTGGCAACCCGTCTTCGGATTGCCACGCCTGATAAATCTTTCCTTGAATAGCGCGCGATATTATTTCGCGATGGCTCTTCTTCTCTCCTTGATGCGTGCTTTCTTACCTGTGAGATTACGCAGGTAGTACAACTTGGCGCGACGAACCTTACCATACTTGTTCACCTCGATGTTGTCGATATTGGGTGACTCGATGGGGAAGATACGCTCCACACCTACCGTTCCCGACATCTTGCGGACGGTGAAACGCTTCTTGTTGCCGTGGCCGGAAATCTTGATTACTACACCGCGGTAGAGCTGTATACGCTCTTTTGAGCCCTCGACGATTTTGTAAGCGACAGTGATTGTGTCACCGGATCTGAATTCCGGGAACTGTTTGCCGGTTGCAAATGCTTCTTCAGCAACTTTAATTAAATCCATTTTCTTCTGATAATTAAATTTGTTCTTGTCGTTCTGGCGCAACATAGCGGGCAACACGTAACTTCCCGTCAGCGATTACGCCGAAAAGCGGGTGCAAAGTTAGTATATTTTATTGGAACGGGCAATTTTGGCGGCTCTTTTTTTGCGTGTTATCCCATTTTTATTAATTTTGCGTCAAAATATTATTGATGATGAACAAGTTTATAATCAAATTGTCGTTGTCCTTTTTTGTCATCACGGCCATGGCGGCGTGTGCGGCAAGTCACTATCATGTGGTGTCGGCGGAACGTACCGTAATACTTATAGACAGTACCTTCGACGCCGCTCCCGATGAAGTTGCCGCCGCTTTTATAGAGCCTTACAGTCAGGTGGTTGACAGCGTGATGCGGCCGGTGGTGGGACACTCGGCACGGTATATGGCTGCCCGGCGTCCGGAAAGCGCATTGTCCAATCTGCTTGCCGACATACTCGTTTGGGCGGCTTCGGGCTATGATGAGAAGCCGGTGATGGGCGTTTATAATGTGGGCGGCATACGGGCTGCTTTGCCAGAGGGGACGGTCACTTATGGAGACGTACTCGAGATAGCGCCGTTTGAGAACAAGATATGTTTTCTCACTCTTGCCGGCAAAGATTTGTTGCTGTTGTTTGAGAACATCGCCGCGGCCGGAGGTGAGGGTGTCAGCAGTGGGGTTGAGCTTGTGATAACACATGACGGACGTCTTGCCGGTGCCAGACTTCATGGCAAGGAAATAGATCCTGCGGCCGATTACCGTATAGCCACCATCGATTATCTGGCCGAGGGAAACGACAAGATGGATGCTTTCCTGGCGAAAAAGGATTTCAATTCGCCTCAGGCCGCAACCAATGATACACGGTATATTATATCCGACTATTTCCGTGCGAAGGAGAAGGAAGGGGTAGTGGTAGACGCAAAGATTGAGGGGCGTGTCACGATAAAGTGACGAAAATTTATTTTTCGATAGGTTTGAATGGCGGCCCGAGACTGTGATGTGTGGCCTTTAATCCGGCAAGGAGCCGTCATGTGGCTGATGATTGATTGACTGCATGTTGGTGGGTGGTTGTCGGCCGATAGGACGTGTTCAGTCGCGGAGTTAATGATAATTGTTATTTATTCAAATAGAAGGCAATGAAAAGATATATATTGACAGCCGTTGTTTGCCTGCTGGCATTGTCGGCGGAAGCACAGAAAAAGCTCGTTGTTTTGCATACGAACGATACTCACAGCACGGTAATGCCGCTGAGCAGGAACCTTAACGATACGATGAAAGCCGGGCGGGGCGGTTATCTGCGGCGGATAGCTATGTTGAAAGAGGAGCGTAAGGCCAATCCTGGCCTGTTGTTGTTCGACAGCGGCGATTTCTCTCAGGGCTCACCTTATTATACCATGTATGAGGGTGATGTGGAAGTGGGGCTTATGAACATTATGAAATACGATGCCGTGGCAATAGGTAACCATGAGTTTGATTTCGGGCTTGATAATATGGCACGGCTGTTTCGCAAGGCAGAGTTTCCCATTGTGTGTGCCAATTACGATTTCAGTGGCACCGCCGTGGATGGATTGGTAAAGCCTTACGTCGTGTTGAAGCGTTCGGGACTGCGTATCGGCGTGTTCGGCTTGTCGCCTAAGCTTAGCGGACTTGTATCGGAAAAGAACTATCCCGGTGTCAGGTACATTGACCCTCGGATTGCGGCGCCACGTGTGGCGGCTATGTTGAAGGGTAAAGAGAAGTGTGATGTGGTGATATGCCTGTCGCATCTGGGTTGGGACTTGAAGCCGGATATGGACGACAGTACGATGATTGCGGCAAGCAGGGATATCGATTTGGTGCTTGGCGGGCACTCGCACAGCTATTTTACGGACTTAGAGTGGGTGCGCGATGCTGCCGGACATAATGTTCCTGTTGACCAAAA
The DNA here is from genome assembly GCF_002933775.1 of Prevotella sp. MGM1. Classification (GTDB taxonomy): domain Bacteria; phylum Bacteroidota; class Bacteroidia; order Bacteroidales; family Bacteroidaceae; genus Prevotella. The sequence continues at coordinate 7,414 of NZ_BEWV01000084.1, read as the reverse complement.
CGGTAAGCACGGCATATTCATCGGCAGGATAACGATGAGTATCGAGAGTAAAAAATAATAGTGATTGTCTTTTCGCGGTCGGTTTGTACGGCAGTCTTGTGGAGGCTATACGGAATGAACTGACGGTCATTCGAAATAGAAGGTGAGCACGATCATCTTGCTGTGGCCGGCCGTTACCGAGTTCGCATAGGCTTTCATGCCGGTGTCCTGGAGTTCGTTGGCATGGTTTTTGTCGAGTGCGTTGGACAGGCTGTAACAGAATTTCAGTTCCGGTATCAGTTTGAAGAACGGCAGGTAGAAGTCGCATCCGAATCCAATCTCCACGAAAGTATCGTACCGTTTCAGTCTGAGGTAGTCCTGTGCTTTGCCTGTCAGGTTTATCGCCGGACTTATTCCCGCCATTATGTACGGCCTGTGGTTGTTAAATCGCTGTGCGCTGAACTTCAGGTCGATAGGCAACGTGATATACGTGTTCTTCATGTCCTGTGTCACTTCGGTAGGCATGCCGTTATCGTCGAGCCGCGACAGGTTCCTGAACACAAGGTGTTTTGCCCCGAAGTGCATCGTTGGGGTAAAGCGTGCTGACAGATGATCGTTTATTCTCATCTCGGCGGTGACCCCCACGCTGAATCCCGGATTCCAGTTGTCTGCGTCGCACAGTATCGTCTGTGTTGTCTGCGCGCCGTTCTCTTCCGTTATTATCTGTGGTCCCACGTTCTGGAATTCGATGTCCTGCAAGTGCATTCCCACGAGAATACCGAAGTGAAGCGGCCGCAGGTCTATGTACGGTTTGTTCTGCGCTATGCGCTCCTGTGCCGCCGTGTTTGTACATACGGCCCATATCATGATGATGTACAGTATCCTCTTCATATCATATAAATAACGTGATTTTAATCCACTTATTATATAACGCGCTATTTCGACATTGTATAAATAGACAAAATATCTACCTGTCAGCAGGTATATGTCGAATTAAATTAGTACATTTGCATCCTAAATTATTTGTATTAATTTTATAAAACATTTGTAATTATGGCTTACGTTATTAATGATGATTGTATCGCATGCGGTACATGTATCGATGAGTGTCCCGTAGGAGCTATATCTGAGGGCGATAAGTATTCAATTAATCCCGAGACTTGCACCGAGTGCGGTACTTGCGCCGATGTTTGTCCGTCTGAGGCTATCAGCCTTCCCGCTTAATTGTTTCTTATTATAAAGGAAGTAAAAGACAACGGGACTCATCTTTTGATGGGTCCCGTTGTTCTTTTTTCTTTTATTCCTTTGCCTTTTGTCTTAATTCCGTCGCTTTTAATGCTCGTACCTTAGTCCGTTCGTATTTGGTGTCGCTGTTTTTTTATGGCGGCCATATAGCTTACCGGCTGCATCCGGCTTTTATGCCGTGATGATGTCGCCTGTGTCGCAAGTCAAGTGCCGCCGGCTTGGTATATGCTTCTTTGTCAGATATATTTGGCAATAGTATCCAGGCAGACTTTACTGTTGATAGGCTTCGACAGGAAGTCATCGCATCCGGCGTTCATCGCTGCCAGCCGGTCGTTCTCAAACGCGTTTGCCGTGAGCATGATGATCGGAAGTTCCGGGGTGGCGTCTTTTATGATTCGTGTGGCCTCGAGTCCGTCCATGACCGGCATTTTGAGATCCATCAGTATAAGGTCTATCCCGCCTTTTTCCGATATTTCCACAGCCTCTCTGCCATTGTGTGCCCTCACTATCTGATAATTGCGTTTCAGGATGTATGTCATCAGGATATAGTTGCTCTCGTTGTCTTCCGCGATTAATATCGTCTTCATTGTCTTCCGCTTTTTTTGTTAAAGGACTATTGTTTACTTGATGTTAATATGCAATCGGGCCACATATTGTCAGACGGATGTCCCGCTATGTGGCCCGTTTGTTTTTATTCTTTTTTCCACAGTTTGCTCATGTCTTCGAGCGTTTTGCCTTTTGTCTCGGGCACAATACGCCATACGAAGAGTGCGGCAAACACACATATCACACCATAGAGTCCATAGGTGAACCAATGACCGAAATCAGGATCGCCGGCGGTCTTCATGTTAAACATGGGTACGAATGTGGAACTTACAATCCAGTTGAATATCCACTGGAAGGCAACGGCTATGGCGACCGCCGCGCCGCGTATGGTGTTCGGGAATATCTCGGCTATCAGCACCCAGCATATAGGCCCCCAGCTGAACATGAACGAGGCGCTGTAAATCATGATGCTGAGCATCGTGATGATGCCGAGCGACGGGTTGCCGAAAGTCAGCGCCACGCCGAAAGCGCCTATGGCCATTCCTATCGAGCCGTAGATGAGCAGCGGCTTGCGTCCCCATTTCTCCACCGTGAGAATAGCCACGACGGTGAACAGAATATTGACTATACCCATTATTACGGTCTGCACCATTGGCTTGTCCATGCCCATGTCGGCGAATATTCGGGGAGCGTAGTACAGCACTGCGTTTATTCCCACTGCCTGCTGGAACACGCTGAGCATTATTCCCAAGAAAATCACGAGCCATCCGTATGTGAACAGTCGCTCGGTTTTCTCGCTGATCGTGTTCTTGATGTCGGCGAGTATTTTCTCTCCTACTGCGCTTCCGTTTATCTTCTGCAATATGGCCAGCGCCTTTTTGTCTTGGTTTACCATCACCAGGTAGCGCGGTGTCTCGGGCACGAAGCAGATGAGCAGCGCGAACAGTCCGGCCGGTACGGCCTCGCTGCCGAACATATAGCGCCATCCTGTCGTTACCGTCCACAGGTCGCTGTCGGCAGCCACGGCGTTGACACCTTGTCCTATCTGCTCGATAATGGGGTTGGTGTGCTCTCCGAGAATGAGAAAATTCACGAAATAGACCACGAGCTGTCCGAATATTATGGCAAACTGGTTCCATGACACGAGCGTGCCGCGTATGTGAGACGGAGCCACCTCGGCGATATACATTGGGCAGATGGCCGAGGCCAGGCCCACGCCGATACCTCCGAGCACCCGGTATACGTTGAACATCACGAGCAGGTCGTATCTCGGCACGCCGTGCTCGAATATCAGAAATTCGGGAAACATCGAGCCGAGCGCCGATACGAAGAACATCAGTCCTGCGAGAATGAGTGCCTTCTTGCGTCCCAGGTTAGACGCCAGGAAGCCAGACATGGCACTGCCGATGATACATCCGATAAGTGCGCTGGCGCATGTGAAGCCGTGCCATCCGTCTGTGTAAGTGAAGTCTTCGGCACCGAGGAAGAATGCCTGCAATCCTTTCTCTGCCCCCGAGATTACGGCCGTGTCGTATCCGAAGAGCAATCCGCCGAGCACGGCGACCATCACGATAGAGATAAGGTAAGATTTGCTGCCTTTGAGATTTTGTTCCATTTTCTTGTTCAGGTAATATTAGTAGTTGATTTTCTTTATGTTCGTGGCTTTTGTTCTTGAAATGTTATTGCGGTCGCCCCGTGGTCTTGTTTTCGCAGGTGTGTGCCGTGCGGCGCCAGACTCGCGGGGCGGTCATTAAAAGTTTTACAAAAATAATACTTTTAAATAAAAATATTCGCTTTTGTGCCAGTTTTTAACTAATTTTGTCCAGTATGCTTAATCAATACCTTATAGATTAATGAATTATAGAATGCTTACAAGTGCCGTCCTGTTGACGGCAACGTTGACTTGCAAGGCACAGTCGAACGTGATGGATGTGAATACGAAAAAGGTGGGAGCAGTGGTTCAGAACACCATGTACGGCATGTTTTTTGAAGACATCAACTATGCTGCCGACGGCGGGCTTTACGGAGAGTTGGTGAAAAACCGCTCGTTTGAGTTCCCGCAGAGTCTCATGGGGTGGCAGACTTTCGGTAACGTAGAGTTGAAAAACGACGGACCTTTCGAGCGTTGTCCGCACTACGTGACGCTGTTGGATCCGGGACACAGAGACCGCCGCACCGGACTTGTGAACGAGGGGTATTTCGGTATTGGGGTGCTCAAAGGCGAAGAATACCGCTTCACCGTATGGGCGAAAGCGCCCAAAGGCACCGGCCGCATAACAGTGCAGCTCATCGACCCCAAGACGATGGGTGAGCGTCAGGAGTTTGCCGGAGCCAGGCTCGATGTCAAGTCTTCCGAATGGGAGAAGTACGAAGTAATCATCAAGTCGCCTAAGACCCATGCCGACGCCCGGCTGCGTATATTTCTCGACGGCCGTAATGCCGTGAGCCTTGAGCATGTGAGCCTCTTTCCTGTAAACACATTCAAGAACCGTGACAACGGAATGCGGCGCGATCTCGCCCAGGCACTGGCCGACCAGCATCCCGGAGTGTTCCGTTTCCCCGGCGGATGCATAGTGGAAGGCACAGACCTCGCCACCCGCTACCAGTGGAAAAACACCATAGGGCCGGTGGAGAACCGTCCGCTCAACCAGAACAGATGGCTGCACACGTTCACACACCGCTTCTTCCCTGATTATTACCAGAGCTACGGCCTTGGGTTCTATGAGTATTTCGTGTTGTCCGAGGATATCGGCGCCGAGCCTCTGCCGGTGCTCAACGTTGGAATGGCATGCCAGTTCCAGAACCGTAACGACGAGAAGGCGCACGCCGCTATCGATGAGCTTCAGCCTTATATACAGGACTGTCTCGACCTGATAGAGTTTGCCAACGGCGACACCTCGACAACGTGGGGCCGCAAGCGTGCCGAAATGGGGCATCCGGCTCCGTTCAACATGACGATGATCGGTGTGGGCAACGAGCAGTGGGACGAGATGTATTTCAAGCGGCTCGAACCGTTTGTCAAAGCCATCAAGGCCCGTTATCCCAAGATGCGTATCGTGGGTACGAGCGGCCCTGACTCGGAGGGCAAGATGTTCGAGATTGGCTGGAAGGCCATGAAGGAAATGAAAGCAGACCTTGTTGACGAGCATTTCTATCGTCCCGAGACATGGTTCCTCAACAGCGGCCTGCGCTATGAGAATTATGACCGTAAAGGCCCGAAAGTGTTTGCCGGCGAATATGCCTGTCATGGCAAGGGAAAGAAGTGGAACCACTTCGAGACCTCTCTCTATGAAGCCGCTTTCATGACCGATCTTGAGCGCAATGCCGACGTGGTGTGGCTCACGGCATACGCCCCGCTGTTTGCCCATGTGGACGGCTGGCAGTGGCGGCCCGACCTTATATGGTTCGACAACACGCGCATGTTCAAGAGCGTGAGCTACTACGTCCAGCAGATGTATGCCATGAACAAGGGTACCAACGTGCTGCCCCTGACAATGGCCGGCAAGCCCGTGGCGGGACAGGAGGGGCAGAACGGTCTTTTCGCGAGCGCCGTGACAGACAGGAACACGCGTGAGGTGATAGTCAAGGTGATAAATACCGGCAAGACGCCACAGCCCGTAAGCATAAACCTGCTCGGCATGAAAGGCGAGCGGACGGCGGCCACTGTCACACTGACAAGCGACGACCCTGATGCGGAAAACACCCTTGACAACCCCGAGAGGATTGTTCCACAAAGCGGAACGGCACGTTGCGAGGCCGGAAAGAAGAGCACGGTTCTCACCGACAATCTGCCCGCAATGACATTCAGACTGTATAAAGTGAAGATGTGATATGTAATGATAAAGTCACGGATTTAACACTTTGTTTTTCGATGAAATAGAAAACGGAAGCGATACAAATCGCTATATGAAACACGATAGGCCGCTTTTCGCCGGATGGCGAAAAGCGGCTTTTTCCGCAACGGGACGCTCGTTGGAGTCCGTTCGGTTGCCGGTTGCGTTGCGTTTGGATACTCGTCGGATCGCGTTTAGCGTCTAAACGGAAACCAACGGCATACTAAACGGAAAAAATCTGTGAGGCAGATGAGGCGGGTATTGTTGTGGAAACAGGGGTGATAGATGTATCGTGTTGGTATACAGGTTGTTGGGTTGTATTGCTCAAAACTTCCTTATTTTCGGCCGCCGGGCTTTTATTTTGAAACGAGCGGAATGTGAAATGTGTTTTGTTAAAATAATTCCGAGTCCTCGAAATGGCTGTTTCCGGTGGCATCCGTTGACAGGCATCATTGTTTCTCCGGTAAAAACGTTTCCTTTTTGTGTTTCGGTTCGGATAAATATGTATACCTGTCCAAAAAAAATATGTCTTTCAGCCAAATTAGGCGATATACCATATTTTTTTATTAAATTTGCACCATAAAGTATATATACGTCAAATGACAGTTGCAGAATTGATAAACAGCGACAGGAGCCGCAGGCATTTTTCATTCGAGGTGCTGCCGCCGCTCAAAGGCACCGGTACCGAGAAACTGTTTGCCACGATAGAGAAGTTGAAGGCGTTCGACCCGCTGTTCATCAACATCACCACTCACCACAGTGAGTTTGTGTACAAGCAGCTTGATAACGGGCTGCTCGAGCGCAGCAGCGTGCGCCGCAGGCCGGGCACCATTGCCATAGCGGCGGCCATACAAAGCAGGTTCGGAATACCGGTGATGCCGCACGTGATATGTAGCGGGGCCACAGTGGAAGACATCGAATACGAACTGCTCGACCTGCAATTTCTCGGCATAAGCAGCCTTTTGCTCCTGCGGGGCGACAAGGCGAGAGAAGACCGCCATTTCACGCCCACTCCCGGCGGACATGCGCACACGACAGATCTGATAGGTCAGGTGAGGCGGTTCAACGACGGCTTTTTTGCCGACGGATCGCCTGTCAAATGCCCCGGACAGCCGTTCGACTTCGGTGTGGCCTGCTATCCGGAGAAGCATGAGGAGGCTCCAAATATCGAGATGGACATGCGCCGTCTGAAAGAGAAACAGGACCGGGGGGCGAGCTTCGCCGTGACGCAACTATTCTACGACAACCGTAAATACTTCGATTTTGTGGATAAGGCGCGTGCTATGGGGATAACCATACCGATTATACCCGGTATCAAGCCGTTTGCCAAGTTGAGCCAACTGAGTGTTGTGCCCAAGACTTTCCACTGCGATATACCTGACGAACTGGCCCGCCGGGCGGTGGTATGCGCTACAGACGAGGAAGCCCGGATGCTCGGAATCGACTGGGCGGAGCGCCAGTGCCGCGAGCTTTATGCACACGGGGTTAACAATATACATTTCTACACAGTGTCGGCGGTAGACTCTGTGGTTGAGGTGGCGCGTCGGCTGATGGAGCGCTGACACCCGGCCGTGCGTCAGCGCCGTATGACGCAGAATGCGGGAAATAAAGAATGTGACATATAGAAAGGGATGATGACGATGAGTTTCGATGAAGTGATAGGGCAGGGCGACACCTGCGGACGGCTGATGCGCTTATGCGCGGAGAACCGTTTGCCCCATGCCATGATGCTCTGCGGCCCTCGTGGCTGCGGAAAGATGGCCGTCGCCATCGCATTCGCCCGCCATCTGCTGTCGCTCGACCCTGTCGCT
>NZ_BEWV01000083.1 GCF_002933775.1 Prevotella sp. MGM1 | reverse complement strand
ACCGCCGGCTATCTCGTCGGACTGGTATGCAACTACGGCATGACCACGTTTTTCACGTTCAGGCAACAGCCGTCGAAGAAAAACGCAGCTGGATTCGCGGCAAGCCACGCGCTCAACTATCTGCTCGAAATAGCGTTGCTTCACGCATTCTTCATACTCGGAGCGGGCGAACTGATGGCTCCCGTGCTGGTGATGATAGTGGTGGTGCCTATAAACTTCCTCATCCTCCACTTCGTCTACCTGCACAAGCGCAAGGCCTGAAGCGAGAATATCAGCTCCCGTATAGTGGCAACGGCAGTCTCGCCGGCGGCATGAGCCACGACAAAACAATCGTCTCTTACTTCTATACGAACATCGGCAGGCTGACATCCCGCAACGCCGATGCCGTTTCTTTTCAACGCCTTCACCGCCATCTTGCGGCGCACGGTGTCGGCACCGAGAACAGTCACGAATGTGGCTATCGGCGTGTCGGCACGAAACAACCCCGTATCGGTATCGAAAGAGATGCCCCGCCCGGCAAAGAACTCCGACAGGCTGCCGTCTATCGACAGGTCTTCGGGAGTGCCGCTTACAATGCCCCGGCCACGCTCCATGAGCCATACGGTGTCCGATATCTGAAGAGCCAGTTCGAGATCGTGTGTCGACATGAATATCGTCTTGCCCGTCTCGCGGCTCACACGGTGCAGCAACCGCATGGTGTCCACCTTGCTCGGAAAGTCGAGAAAGGCCGTAGGCTCGTCAAGGATGATTATCGGTGTCTGCTGGGCTATGGCCTTGGCTATCATCGTCTTCTGCCGCTCTCCGTCGCTGAGGGTGTCTGTCATGCGGCCGGAAAGTTCCTCTATGCCCGTCATGGCTATCGCACGGTCAACGATTTCGAGATCGTCGGTACTGTATGTACCCCAAAATCCGGTATAGGGCGAACGACCCAAAGCCACCAACTCGCGCACCGTCATATTGCTTATATCGGGTTTCTCGGTGAGAACCACGCCGATATGGCGCGCCAGTTCCCTGTCCTTAAATCCGGTGATGTCTCTCCCGTCAACAATCACCGTGCCGCCGAGCTTCGGCAGAAAGGCCGACAGCGTGCGCAGCAGCGTGCTCTTGCCCACGCCGTTGGCACCGAGCAGGCATGTCAACTCACCGGCACGTATCTCTCCGTTGAGGTCTTTCGCCACTGTTTTCGATGTCGCTCCCGTGCGGTATCCTATGGTGAGGTCTTTGAGAGTAATGGTCATTGATGCTTTATTATGATTCCGATCGGTTCTTTCAAGATATAAAAAAACAAACAAACTTGTTTTTCGCCATCTCATTCGGACTATATTATGCTCTGCAAAGTTAGTGATAAATATCTATTACCAAATGCTGCCGACCGATATTTTTTTCCTATTTTGCCATTTCCCGGCCATTGCAAGACTCAGGCCACGCACAGGCACGCATCAATGAGGCGAAAACGGCATTCCCGCCAAGCAGCGCCGGATTGCCCGTGATTATCATCTGACGGCGGGCACGGGTGACGGCCACGTTCAGTTTACGGTCTATCACACGGCCGTTCTCGATGAAAGTGTTGGCAGTGAGGAATGCCAGCTGGCTGCGGCGATGCACGGTGAACGAATATATTATCACATCGCGCTGACTACCCTGAAATCTCTCCACCGTATCAATGGA
>NZ_BEWV01000082.1 GCF_002933775.1 Prevotella sp. MGM1 | reverse complement strand
ATATATACGTGGACACGTCGATATACCGCATCAGCAACCCACAGGCCGTGGCAAAGGCATGGAGCAGGCCGCACACCGGCATCGGAAGCGACGGGCTTGTGCTGATAGGCAGAAGCGGAACCGGAGATACCGGCTTCACGATGAGGATATTCAACGCCGACGGTTCGGAAGCCCTCATGTGCGGAAACGCGGCCCGCTGCATCGGCAAATATCTCTACGACAAAGGCATCACCCGTAAAAAAGAGATAAGACTGCACACTCTATCAGGCATGAAGACACTGCGGCTTCACACAAGGAAAGACGATACGGTGGACAGTGTGACGGTAGACATGCTCGAGCCGGCACTCAGCGACAAGACTAAGGTAGGAAACGAAGAGGGCAGACTGACAGAAGCTGCCATCGAGGCCGACGGCCGCAAATACACAGGCACGTTCGTATCGATGGGCAACCCACACTTCGTTGTATTCACGGATAACATCAGTAGTTGTGACATCGCCCGGAGCGGGGCGGCGCTCGAACGCCATCCCATATTTCCGGAGCGGTGCAATAT
>NZ_BEWV01000081.1 GCF_002933775.1 Prevotella sp. MGM1 | reverse complement strand
GTTCCGCGTGCCCGAAGGGGTCAAACTCACGCGCCTTTTCCAGCCAAGACTTCTTGACCTTATAAATGGACATCACTTCCTCGACCGAATAATAGTCAAGCACCTCATTCTCCTCTTTCCCTTTTGTTGGTTCCTGATTTTGTGTTGGCTTTTCTGTTTTTGCCTTTTTACAGAGCTTGCTCTTGCTGGCAGGAACCACACGCTTGTAGGGATTACCCTCAAACATCTTCTCTATATCAGCCTTTCTAACGAATGCCATTCTGCTGCTCAATCTTGATGCCTTCAACTTGCCGTTAGCCACAAGTTTGTAGATATACTGTCGGGTGCATCCCATCAGAATGGCAGCCTTGGAGAAGGTAAGATACTCCTGATGTTGCAGTTCCATGATAGGCTCAATACCGTTAATCAAGTCCTGCTGTCTTTTCTTCCTAAGACGTTTTGCCTCAGCCTGACATTCCTCGGAACAGTATTTCTGCATACCGCTTCTTGGCACGAATGTCTTGCCACAAAATTCACATTTTCTTGTCGGTCTCATACTCTTTGATATTACTATGTTCTACATACTTTGAGTATTCCACCTATGGAGTAAACGGAAGTGAACCATTGACAACCTTTGTCAACCCAGTCCACGATATAACGCATTTTGCCTATCAGCTTCAAATCTGTCCTTCATCGTAACCACTCGTAAATCATTGTAAACTACGTTCACGATATGACAAAATAAAAGCTCCGCAAATTCTCCACGGTAGAAATACGCTGCAAAAATATGTGGAAAATCGGGAACTGCCAAAAAGCACTCAGAAAGTGTTAAAAATCAAAGAGTATTGAAAGTCAAGACTTTATGGTTAGTTATAAGGCTCTAAATACACATTCGGTATGCCGTTGTGTCTCATCTCGATCTCGATCGCGTTTCGTCATGTATGTTGAACGCTTTTTGTAAATATTTATCAAGTCTTATGTTTTGGATCCTGTTTTTTCGCAAATTTGATAAAATGTGCATTTCCGTAAGCGTATTGCGATATGCGTTGACAGGACATACGGTGGTTGTCGTGGGTGGTCAGGTAAACTTTTTTCGGCACAAGCCGAAATTCCGGTGCATGGATTTTAGGATAAGTGTTAAAT
>NZ_BEWV01000080.1 GCF_002933775.1 Prevotella sp. MGM1 | reverse complement strand
AGCCGTGACAGCACATGGCAAATCATCGAGCGGCTGCACGCCGCCGACAACAGGATAAAAGGCCTCAACCTCGCCCGCAACGTGGGCCACCAGAACGCGCTTATGGCCGGATTGATGTCGGCTCGGCGCAGAGCCGACATTGTTGTCAGCGTCGACGCTGACCTGCAAGACGATCTCGATGCCATTCCCCGCATGATAAAGCTCTTCAAGGAGGGCAACGACATAGTCTACGGAGTAAAGGTGAAGCGTGACGCCGACCCGCTGATGAAACGCCTCTCGGCAGTGACGTTCTACAAACTGCAAAGCGGCATGGGCGTGGAATGTATATACAACCATGCCGACTTCAGGCTGATGAGCCGCCGGGCGCTCGACATGCTGGCCGGATACGGCGAACGAAATGTTTACCTGCGCGGCCTCATCCCGCTGATAGGACTGCAATCGGCAACGGTAGACGACGTGATAAGCGAGCGTGAGGCCGGCTCGTCGAAATACACACTGGGCAAGATGCTCGGCCTGGCGCTCGACGGAATAACGTCGTTCTCGGTAAAACCGATATACGGCATTGTGTGGCTCGGCGTGGTATTCATAATCATCAGCATGCTGATAGGCATCTATGTGCTGCACGCACTCATCACGGGAACGGCCGTGCCCGGATGGTCATCGCTGATACTTAGTATATGGTTTGTAGGCGGAATAGTGCTCATCTCGATAGGTGTCATAGGCGTTTACATAGGAAAAATATACAAAGAGGTAAAGAACAGGCCGCTATATAACATCAAGGAGACACTCGACTGAGAACCGGGAACAGGCATATCGGTAACAGACAACAAAACCGGCGGAAGATGAAAGAAAGCGCGAAAGGGAAAATCAGGACCGAGTTCTGGCGGATATTCCGCTTCGGGGTGACGGGCACTGTGTCGTCGCTCATTCACTATGTGATATACTGCGTGGCGCTGTCGATACTCAACCCCACGCTGTCATACAC
>NZ_BEWV01000079.1 GCF_002933775.1 Prevotella sp. MGM1 | reverse complement strand
GCCCCTTGTCGACGAGCGGAGCCGCCTCACGGGTGCGGAAAGCAAAGTTTACCACAATCTCGGAACGGGCGCAAGTACCCATAATCTCAGCCAGCTTGTCGCGCAGCGACGCGCTCTCTATCTGCCTGCGGGCCTGCGGCGCGATGCCGCTAATGTCTATCGTGACCACGGCCGACGTGTCTTCACCGCAGTGTCTGACTATCGTGGCCTCAAGAATGAGATCATCGAGCGTCTTGAAGAAATTCTCGTTGTACACCTCTATACGGCCGTCGCTGATGCCTTTGTCCTCCACCCATGCGTTCTGATAGTAGTATTGCACTTCATAGGCATGGGGATTGAGGCGTCGGTCGGGCGCGATGATACCGTTACAGTTGAAGTTATAGTCACTCGCCGGATAGCGGCCGTAGTCGCCACCATAGGTGAATATCTCCCGGCCTGTGATACGGCTGGTGTCCCTGAGTCCCTGATCCACAAAGTCCCAGATGTATCCGCCCTGATATTTGGGGTATTTGCGCACCAGGTCCCAATACTCCTTGAAACCTCCCATTGAGTTACCCATGACATGGGCATACTCGCACTGTATGAGCGGTCGGGGATTGTCACCGCGCGAGTATTCCTCGCACCACTTGTAGTCGAAGTACATCGGACAGAAAATATCGGTCTTGCCGTTCTGCCCCGCCTGCTCATACTGCACGGGGCGTGTAT
>NZ_BEWV01000078.1 GCF_002933775.1 Prevotella sp. MGM1 | reverse complement strand
CAACGGGGGTATGCCTGGCCCGCACAAAATTCAGGGTATCGGAGCGGGGTTTGTGCCTCCGATATATGATGCGGGTGTGGTGGATGAGGTGTTCGATGTGGATGATGACGACGCCATACGTACCGGCAGGGAGCTTGCCTCCACGGAAGGGCTTCTCGTCGGCATATCATCGGGTGCGGCCGCTTTTGCCGCTGCCGTGATTGCCGCAAGGCCGGAAAACAGAGATAAGACGGTGGTTGTACTGCTGCCGGACACGGGCGAGAGATATCTGTCGACAGTGCTATACGACTTTGAAGGCTGTCCGCTTTAGACCTGTCGTAGATATGCGTGAATTGTCACGGATTAAAATAAATGGCGTTTCTTTTGGCATTTTAATCATTTTTTAGTAGCTTTGTTGCCAATAAACAAGAATAACTAACAGATTTTGATGTATAAGAGCATTCTTCTGCCATGTATGATATTTTTCATTTCTCTGTTGCCGGCAAAGGCGACAGGGCAGGGACAGCAGGAAGCTAAGTATACGATAAAATCTCCTTTGGTATATGAAGACATTTGGGACTTGCCGCCATATACGTTCCTCAATAAGGACGGTGAGCCGATGGGTTACAACATCGACCTTATCAAGATAATACTTAAACGTCTTGACATACCTTATAT
>NZ_BEWV01000077.1 GCF_002933775.1 Prevotella sp. MGM1 | reverse complement strand
CCACCGGTGTGTCGGCAGGATACTCACGGAGCAACTCTTCCTGCACATTCTCCACTATATCGGCACTCAGGTAGATGCACATCGTGGAGCGGGAGCGTGCCAGCAGATGCAGTTTCTCGGTATCGGGCATCGGCGTCCGTCCCTCACCGCGGGTCAGGATTATTGTCTGTGTCTTGCGGGGTATGGTGAACTGGGAACGCAGTTCGGCCGCCGCCGCCTGAAAAGCGGAGATGCCTGGAGTGATATGGTAGCGCATCCCGTGTCGGTCAAAGTGGTTCATCTGCTCCTGTATGGCTCCATACAGGCACGGGTCGCCGGTATGCAGGCGCACAACGAACTTTCCACGGTCGTAATATTCCTTCATGATTGCTATCTGCTCTTCGAGCGCCAGCGACGCCGAGCTGCGCACCGTGGCTCCCGGTTTGGCACAGTCGGTAACCGAACGCGGCACGAGACTACCCGCATAGAGTATCAGATCGGCCCGTTCGAGCATCCGCCGGCCACGCACCGACACCAGATCGGGATCGCCCGGTCCTGCGCCCACAATCTCTATGTGGCCCTCACGTATGTAATCACCGGCTATCGCGGCGGCAACCGTCCAGTCACCGCCTTTGGTTTTCGGCATTATAAGCCGTCCACCGGCCGATGCAAGC
>NZ_BEWV01000076.1 GCF_002933775.1 Prevotella sp. MGM1 | reverse complement strand
TCAAGCAGGCGACAGCCTGCGACAACTTCTTTAACTCCCTTAACTTCTCTAAAAAGAACTTCCTTAACCCCTTAATCTGCCTTGTTCCATGCCTGTGATGCCTGATATTTGAAGATGAATTTATTCAGAAACATTTAACCGTACAAATGTACGACTCTTAATATATCATTACTGCCGCTTCTCCCCGTCCGCCCTGCTTCTCGACTTTGTCACGAGCCATACGCCTGAGAAAACAAGGACAACAGCAACGGCGTGGGCGGGTAGAAAAACGCCGAGACCGGTGATTACGCTCACCAATACGGAGACGAGCGGCTGCACGTAGTTGTATATGCTGACGACTGTGGGCCGCAGGGTGTGCTGTCCTATCATGGTGAGAATATAGCTTAGATATGTCGCCACGAAGACCACATATCCGGTTTCAATCCATGTCTTGACAGGCACTGCGGCGAAGTCTATCGCCGTGACGCTGCCGAAAGAAAATGGCAGGACCATGAACGTGGCGAAAGTGAACATCCACTTGTTTATCGTGAATACCGAATAGCGCTTGATGAGCGGACTGAACAGCGACAGGTAGAGTGCGAACGAGAACTGGGCAAACAGGCACAGCAGGTCGCCGCGGATGTCGCCGACACGGGAATTCACGGCGGCTGCGCTGGTGAGGATGAGTATCAGCGCGCCGCTGCATCCCATGAGCACGCCCGTGGCTTTCTTGCCGGTAATCGGCTCTTTGAGAATGAGCGCCGACAGGATCATGGCGAATATCGGCATTGATGTGGTCACGATACTGGCGTTAATCGGAGAGGTGATGCTCAGGCCGATGGTATAGCAGCACTGGTTGAGAACGAGGCCGAGAAGGGCGGCGAAGAAAAACATCGCTATGTCCTTGCCGGGTACATGCTCGCGCCTCACAAAAAATGAAGTGAGCCAGAACAGCACTGCCGCCCCGCATACCCGAAATGTGACTAAGTCTATACCCGTGATGCCGTGGGTCATGGCGTCTTTGCCGAGAGGAGCCATCAGCCCCCAGAACGCGCAGGCAAAGAACATACTGAGATGAGCGGTCAACGCTCTTTTGTTATCCATCTTTTTCTTTATTATTGAAAAACCGCTGCAAAATTACATATTTATTGAGAATAATACGTATATTTGCGGAAAGGAATTTCATATTGACGGATATGCAGAAATACGCTGACTACATCGCCCAGATAGAGATAGACTCACTGTGGAGCGGCAAGAAGCACATTGTGTGGAACCTTGACCAGAAGGTGAACATACTGAGCGGAATAAACGGGGTGGGCAAGAGCACTATATTAAACAAGGTGGTGAAAGGGCTTGTCCATGGCGGAGAGTTTACCAGCAATGTGGTTGCCGGAGTGCGGATGAAGGTCGTTCCGGAAGACGCGCGGTGGATAAGGTATGACGTGATACGCAGTTTCGACCGCCCGTTGATGACGAGCGAGCTGGTAAACAAGGTGGTGGACGCGTCGGTGACAACGGAACTGGACTGGCAGTTGTATCAGTTGCAGCGCAAGTATCTTGACTATCAGGTGAACATCGGTAACAGGATAATAGAGGTGTTACAGTCGGGTGAGGCAGACGGAGCGCAGCGTGCGCAAGAAATCTCTGAGCCGAAAAAGAAATTCCAGGATATGATAGACCGGTTGTTTGCAGAGACCGGTAAGCGGTTGATACGCACGAAGAATGATATCGCATTCTCGCAGATAGGCGAGGTGCTCACACCGTATCAGCTGTCGAGCGGAGAGAAGCAGATGCTCGTGATACTGCTGACCGTTCTCATAGAAGACAATCAGCCGTATGTCCTTTTCATGGACGAGCCGGAAGTGAGCCTGCACATAGACTGGCAACAAAGGCTTATAGACATGATAATAGACCTTAACCCCAATGTGCAGATAATACTGACGACCCATTCTCCGGCAGTGATAATGAACGGATGGATGGACAAGGTGACGGAGGTAAGCGACATAACAATATGAATATGGGCAGGCGGTTGAAAGACAGCATCACGTCTGGGTATTTCGAGGCGGCCAACAGGATGACCTCGAAAGACGCGCGGCGGAGAATCGTGGCTTATGTGGAAAGCTACGATGATGTGTTCTTTTGGCGTACGGTGCTCAGCGGCTTTGAGGACGATACCTGTTATTTTGAAGTCATGCTGCCGTCGAAAGGCACTTTGCGCAGAGGCAAGAAATCGGTTCTGATGAGCGTGATTGCCGATAACGCTGGGAAGGACATGATAGCGTGTGTGGATGCCGACTACGATTATCTGATGCAGGGACGGACCGTATCGTCGCAAAAGATACTTGAAAATCCTTTCGTGTTTCATACTTATGTCTATTCGATAGAGAATTACCAGTGTTTTGCCGCCTCGCTGCATGATGTGTGTGTGATGGTGACGCTAAACGACCATGCAATTTTCAACTTTACGGAATATATGCGGCAATATTCAGAGGCATGTTATCCGCTGTTTGTATGGTCGATATGGGCTTATCGCACTGAAAATTATGATTATTTTTCTCTGTCAGATTTCACGAAAGTGATAGATCCGGGAGGGTTCAACGTGTTTGCTCCGCAAGTGGCGATAGACAATCTGCGGCGCAAGGTGTCACGTAGGGTTAATGTTTTGCGTCAGCATTTTCCCAGGGCGAAAGAATCCTATCTTGCGCTTAAGGACGAATTGCGGCAGCTCGGAGTCACTCCCCAGAACACATATCTGTACATACAAGGTCATCATATATTCGATACCGTGGTGGTGCCGATAGTGACAAAGGTGTGCAATCAGTTGAGAATGGAGCGTGAAAGGGAAATACAGGTTACGTCTGCACACCGGACGCAGATGCGAAATGAATTGTCCTGTTATGAAAACAGCATCGAGGATGTTCGATCGATGCTGAAAAAAAATGTTGGTTATATTAATAGTCCGCAATTCAACAGGCTGCGGAAAGATGTGGAATTGTTTGTCGAACGGTTGAAGACCGGTAGGTAATCATGTGTCGTTTGTCAGTTGTTGACGCATTAATCGTATAGGCGCCCCATGATATGTATCATGCCTGTTCATACTGCCTTAAACATGGATGGTACATCGTGATTTGGTTTTATGGAGGCCAAGAAACAATGGACATGCGTTATTCATACGTGTATGGATTCTCATTTCAGATGTATGTTTCAAGGAATTTTATGTCTCCGGTGATGTTCACGTGGTTCATTTCGGCCGGGATGAGCAGTGTTTTACCCATTCCGAATATTGTCTCGTTGCCATCTTCGTCTGTCAGGGTTCCTTCTCCTTTAAGTCCGATGAGTATCACGAAACTGTCGAGTTCGGAGTAGTCGAGGGTCATCGGCTCGTCTATATCGTATACGGCAGTGTTGAACAACGGACTTTCCACGATTTGGACACCCTCGTTTTTGACGGGAGTATAATCGGTCTTATATGACTCTTTCACCTCGTAATCTATGGATTCGGCCGCCTTTTCGGTATGCAGCTCCCTGAGATTGCCGTCTTTGTCTTTTCTGTTGAAGTCATAAATACGGTATGTGACATCACTTGTCTGCTGTATTTCGGCGAAGAAACAGCCTTTGC
Organism: Prevotella sp. MGM1; assembly: GCF_002933775.1. Classification (GTDB taxonomy): domain Bacteria; phylum Bacteroidota; class Bacteroidia; order Bacteroidales; family Bacteroidaceae; genus Prevotella. The sequence continues at coordinate 5,649 of NZ_BEWV01000076.1, read as the reverse complement.
CTGTGCTGTGAATACGTCCTGCGGGAATAAAGAAACAGTCTCCCTCGTTCACCTCATATTCGGTAATGACATCGCATATAGTGTTTTTTCGCACCATGTCCTTGTACTCTTCGGGAGTGATATGCTGTTTGAGGCCCAGCAAAATCTTTGCGCCCGGCTCAGACTTCATCATATACCACATCTCTGTTTTACCGTTGGGATGGCCGTGTCGGCCGGCAGTTTCGTCATCGGGGTGTACCTGTATGGATAAATCGCGGCATGCGTCAATGAATTTTATGAGTAGCGGAAACCTGTTTCCGAAACGTTTGTAGTTGTCGTTTCCCACCAGTCTCCCTTTCAGCTCGGCCACGACATCATTCAGTCTTCGGCCTTCGTATTCACCGTCGGCCACCACGGTCTCATTGTTTTCAAGGCCGGAAATCTCCCAGCTCTCTCCCACTTGTTCGAGAGATTGGCTTGAATGCTTGAACGGTAGGATTTTATCGCCTCCCCATATCGTTTGCTTAAACAGGGGAACAAATGTTAATACTCTCATATTCTTGCAACTTTTTATCATTCTTTTGTATGTGTTGACAGCATATTAAAGGTGTGGTCTAAGTTCGGTTTCCTTTATTTGTCGGTGTCATTAATTCTATTTCTCAAGGTTCTTTTCACTATCTGTCAGTTGTCTTTCCAGTATCCTGGTGTGAAAAGCACGAATACCGACATAATCTCTATACGTCCCATGAGCATCAAAAGGGAGCATATCCATTTTATACCGTCCGGCAACGTGCTCCAAGACATTTCCGGACCTATTTGCGTTCCGAGCGTGGGGCCTACGTTACTCATGCAACTCAAGGCTATGGTTATGGCGTTGGTGTTGTCTATTCCCACGGAAATCATTATTGTAGCGGCAATCAGGCACATGAGGACGTATGCGGCAAAGAACGCAAGCAGGGTGGAAATCTTTGATTGGGATATACTCATTCCGTTTACTTTCACCGGCAATACGGCATTGGGATGCAGTATTTGTTTGAACTCATTGCGTATCACTTTCAATACAATGACACCGCGGATACACTTGAACCCGCCGCTTGTCGAGCCTGCGCATGAGCCTATGAACATGCACGCTCCCAGTATTACCCATGTGATGTGGGGCCATGTCCCGGCGTCATCGTTGAAAAGTCCGGTGGTGGTGATGAAAGAGATGACTTGGAACAATGCGCTTCTGAAAGCCCTTTCGATGCCATAGTCCATTCGTGTTATCAGCAAAAACATTATCATTGCCGTGGCCGTGACGATGATGCCGATATATAATCTGAACTCTGAGTTCTTCAGCATTGTGTCAAACCGGCCTTTGAATATCATCATATAGAGCAGCGTGAAGTTGAGGCCGGCAAGGAACTGGAAGAGAATGCCTGTGTATTCTATTATCGGCGAACCGAAGTATGCCGTACTTTCATCATGCGTTGAGAAACCACCGGTGGCCGTTGTAGACATGGAGTAGTTCAAACTGTCGAACAGACTCATTCCCGCAGCCCAGAACGCGCCCATGCATGCCACGGTAAGGGCAAGATAGATAGACCATATCCACTTGGCATTCGTGCTGAGCCTGGGGTGCATCTTTGAGCGGATCGGACCGGTGGCTTCCGCTGCAAACACTTTGACGCTGCCGCCTACCATCGACGGTAGGATGGCAATGGTGAAGAATACAATACCGAGGCCGCCTATCCATTGCGTCAGCGAGCGCCAGAACAATATGCCGTGGGGCAGTCTTTCCACGCTGTCGAGTATTGTGGCTCCGGTTGTCGTAAATCCCGACATCGTCTCAAAATAAGCGTCGGCCACGTTGGTTATGTATCCGCCGATCAGGAAAGGGCACATACCGAAGAAACTGAATATTATCCACGTTGCCGTGACCACGAAGTAAGCATCCCGCCTGCTCATGTTGTTTGATGCCCCGCGACCCAGATATTTGAAAATAAAACCTATTCCGATGGTCGCTATCATTGATATTAGGAATGCCATGGAGTCGTCTTCCCCGTAATATAACGATATGATAAAGCAACAGAACATGAAGCCGCATTCGAGAAAAAGCAACTGGCCGATGATTTTCGATATGGTTCTGAAGTTTACCATAATGAACTGGTCTTAAAATATTTCTCCACCTTTTTCAGATTATGTTCATGGAAGAAGACCATGACCGAGTCACCCTCTTCAATCTGCGAGTTTCCGTTCACGAGCATGCCAACCCCTTTTCTTACCAGTCCGCCGATTGTCACTCCGAACGGCAGTCCGAGCGATTTTACCGGCTTTTTTGTCACCGGCGAACCTTTTGCGGCCGTGAATTCGGCCACGTCCGATTCCACCATCATGAGCGAACGCATGTTGCTGACATCGGCGTCAAGCATCATTTGGTGTATGTGGTTTGCCGCTATTGTCTTCTTGTTGATTATTGTTCCGATATCAAGCTCTTCCGCCATGTTGACGTAATCAAGGTTCTCAACCGTGGCAATGGTCTTGTGTACACCCAGTCTTTTTGCCGTCAGGCATGCGAGTATGTTTGTCTCGGCGTTTCCTGTCAGTGCCACAAAAGCCTGGGCGTTCCTTATGCCTTCCTCCTCAAGCAGGCTGATGTCCCGTCCGTCGCCGTGTATTACCATTGTGTCCGAGTCGTCGAGCAGCTGGTTCAGCCGCTCGCAGCGTTTCTCGTCTATCTCAATGATCTTTATGTTCATGTTGTCGGGCGCTGTCAGGGCAGTCCTTACAGCCGTCTTGCCGCCTCCCATGATGATAACGTTCTTCACGTCTTCATAGTGCTCCTTGCCTACTATCTTGCGTATATATGGTAAATACTCCTTTGTGGTCATGAAAAAAGCCATGTCGCGGTCGTGCAGCTCGTCGTTTCCGCTTGGTATTATCGCCTCGGCTCCGCGCTTGATTGCCACTATGTGGTACGGATCGTCAGGGCCGCATAGTATCCGCAGCGGTTGGTTCAGGATCTCGCATTGCTCATGCAGTTTGATGCCGAGCATCACCAGATTGCTGCTGTGCACGTTCCAGTGCAGCCTTGCCCAGCTGAGTCTCAGTCCGTTCACGATGTCTACCGCGGCCAATGCCTCGGGATAAATGAGCGAGTCGAGCCCCATTCTCTTGAAAAACGATTCGAGGCTTGGTGCCAGATACTCATAGTTGTCTATCCTCGCCACTGTCTTTTTAGCTCCGAGCGAGTGCGCTATGATACATGCGTTTATGTTTGTGCTCTCTTCCGGTGTCACGCCGATGAACAGGTCGGCGTTGTATACTCCGGCTTCTTTCTGTGTTTTGATGCTTGTCGGAGAACCTTGCAGTGTCATTATGTCGCATTCACGGTCGAGATTGCCGAAGCGTGCTTCGTCCTCGTCTATCAAAGTACAGTCCTGATGGTCTTTCGACATCAGTCCGGAGAGGTGTGTTCCGACGGCTCCAGCGCCGGCAATGACTATTTTCATTCTGTTATTTTCTTTTTAATACTGTCTTTGTCCAAGCCTACTATCTCCCGTAACTGCTCTACCGTGCCGTGTTCAATAAATTCGTCGGGCAGTCCCATGCGTTCTATTTCGGGATAGTGGCCGCGGTCTGCCATCCATTCCTGTATCGCCGAGCCGAATCCTCCGGCTCTCGCTCCGTCTTCCACGGTGATTATTCTATGGAATTTTGCCGCCACCTCATTCAGGAGTTCTTCGTCGAGCGGTTTCAGGAAGCGTATGTCGTAGTGCGCCACAGACAACCCCTCGTTCTCCTTCTCGGCCTCTTCTATAGCCTGTGCCACGGTGTTTCCTATCGGACCTATTGTCAGCACGGCGGTGTCCCTGCCGTCTTTCAGCCTGCGTCCGGTGCCTACTTCTATTTCCTCAAGCGGGCATTTCCAGTCTTTCAGCACTCCTTTTCCGCGCGGATACCTTATCACGAACGAGCCTTTGCCCGGCAGTTGTGCCGTATACATCAGTCGTCTCAGTTCGTGTTCGTTCATCGGTGATGCTATCGTCAGGTTCGGAACGGCCCGCAGGGCCACCATGTCGAAAGCTCCGTGGTGTGTAGCCCCGTCTTCGCCCACCAGTCCGGCCCTGTCAAGGCAGAGCACTACGGGCAGGTTCATGATCGCCATGTCGTGTATGATGTTGTCGTAAGCTCGTTGTGCGAAAGCACTGTATATGTTGCAGAACGGTTGCAGGCCTTCTTTCGCCATGCCTCCCGAGAATGTCACTGCGTGTCCTTCGGCTATGCCCACGTCGAATGTTCTGTCGGGCATGGCTTGCATCATGATGTTCATCGAGCATCCCGTCGGCATGGCGGGAGTCACTCCCACGATGTTCGGATTGCGCTCCGCCAGTTCGAGCAGCGTGTGCCCGAATACGTCCTGATACTTCATCGGGCTGTCATCCGACCGGTTTTCGATGCGCTCTCCCGTATCCACGTCAAACTTTCCGGGCGCGTGCCATATCGTGGCCGCTTTCTCTGCCGGCTCATATCCTTTGCCTTTCGTGGTGTGAAGGTGCAGCAGTTTGGGGCCTTTCATGTCTTTCAACTGCTTCATTATGCGCACAAGCTCTTTCACGTTGTGCCCGTCGAAAGGTCCGAAGTACCTTATGTTCAAGCCTTCAAAAATATTCTGTTGGTGGCTGATTGCCGCTTTGAGGGCGTTTCCCAGTCGTATCAGTCCGTTGCGCCTGTCGTCTTTGAGGTAGCCTTTCGAGCGCAGCCAGTTTCCTGCTTTAAATCTCAGTGCGTTGTAAGTCTCGTTGGTGTTCAGCTCGAGCAGATATTGTTTCATTCCTCCCACGCTCCTGTCTATGCTCATGTTGTTGTCGTTCAGCACTATGAGCATGTCGTTGGGTGTGGATGATACGTTGTTAAGCCCTTCAAATGCAAGTCCGCCGCTCATAGCCCCGTCGCCGATCACGGCCACCACATGTCTCTGCCCGGATTGTGTCTTGGCTGCCACCGCCATTCCGAGCGCGGCCGATATGGAGTTGCTGGCATGTCCGCATACGAACGTGTCGTATTCGCTCTCTTCCGGCGATGGGAACGGTCTGATGCCGTTCAGCTTGCGGTTGGTGCAGAACTGTTCTCTCCTGCCGGTCAGTATCTTGTGCCCATAGGCTTGATGCCCCACGTCCCACACAATGCGGTCGTCAGGTGTGTCGAATACATAATGCAGAGCCACCGTGATTTCCACCGCACCGAGGCTCGACGCCAGGTGTCCCGGGTTTACGGAAAGCTCTTCTACAATGTCCTTGCGTAGCTTTTCACAGACTTCCGGAAGCTGTTCAACATTTAGTTTTCGCAGATCATCCGGGTATTTAATGTGGCTCAAAAGGCCCAAATCATCTTGTCTCACTATATATCTTTACATGTATAATATGTGCAAAGATACGCTTTTATTTTTAAATAGGCCTTTATGTAACGATAATTTAGCGGCTTTTGCGATGATATTCGACATGGGTCAATTATGTGTCTTTCTGTGTCCCGTCGACTCTTTGTGACCTCGGGCGTGTGTTCTCAGCAGCCGTTGCAGTGGCAGTTTTCTGTCTCGAATTCGAGTGTGGTGTGGGTTATCCCGGCTTCGGCAAGGACTTTTTTTATGTCGGTTTTCGTCTGCTCCATGGCATTGATGTCGCTTGTTACGAC
>NZ_BEWV01000075.1 GCF_002933775.1 Prevotella sp. MGM1 | reverse complement strand
ATGTGCGTCAGTCCGCCTGTGATGCTCGTCAGATGCTCGTCGCCGGCATTCACGAACGTCACGCTGTCGCTCCGTGTGCGCAGAAAGTCATACAGCTCTCCCTTTGTGCGGAGCACTCCCTCAAACGAGCCGAAGCCCTGGAGATGCGCCCGTCCTACGTTGGTTATCAGTCCGCAGTCTGGCTCCACGATGTCCACGAGCGTCTTGATGTCTCCCGGATGGCTCGCGCCCATCTCCACCACGGCGATGTCATGGCCGGCGTTGATGCGCAGCAGCGTCTTCGGCACGCCTATGTCGTTGTTGAAGTTGCCTTGCGTGCATAGCACGTTGTATTTCCGTGCCAGCACGGCGGCGGTCAGTTCCTTGGTGGTCGTCTTTCCGTTGGTGCCGGTTATTCCCACTATCGGCGTGCCCAGCCGGCGGCGATGATACCGCGCGAGCTGTTGGAGTGTTTTCAGGCAGTCGTCCACGAGTATGGTGTGTTCGCCTCCGGCATGCTCGGCCTCGTCCACCACAGCCCATGCACAGCCTTTCTCCAAGGCCGCCGCCGCAAACTTGTTGCCGTTGAACGACGTTCCTTTCAAGGCCACGAAGACAGAGCCTTCGGGGCAGTCGCGGCTGTCGGTCGTCACCACCGGATGCTCCGCGAATATACTGTATAGTTCTGATATATCCATGTTTTATCGTATTAAGGACATGCAAAAGTACATTATTTATTTTAAACAGTGAGTCATTGACAGTCCCAATGTTGTCTCTTTC
>NZ_BEWV01000074.1 GCF_002933775.1 Prevotella sp. MGM1 | reverse complement strand
ACTCATAGGTATCAGGAACCCAAAATTTCTATCTCCACTATGTATGCTTGCCCCAGCCATATCTTATTTTGCATAATTAATGGAAATATTTCCTCATATGAAATTCCAAAAGCACCGAGATTAATTTTATCTTTTGCAAATATAGTAAAAATTATTCACTTGACAAAAGGTATATAACATTTTCCATGACACAAAATCTATCTGTATCAGCATATAAAAGTTTAGGTTTCAATTCGTAACCTGTCATTGAAAAATGAATATGTGAAACCACTGATATATAGCCGTTTCAAGAGTTAAAAATCGAGACGTGAGATATTAAGATTACAATCCGTAATATTTTACGGGCATGAAATTATAGTTTTACGGATAAAATGGGAACAACGAGGTAAAGCCCTTAAAAAAACAGTTTGAGAAACGGATGAATGAGATATTTGTTATCTCATAACGAAATATAAAGACATTTGTAACAAAGAATTAACCGCGAAGTAATTAATATATCGTAAAAAGTAACGGAGTATTAATTATAAGGCAGAAATGTATTAATTGCAAGATAAGGGCGTATTAAATACAAGATAAGGAGATATTAATTGCAAGATAAGGATATATTAACTGCAAGGGAAAGAAGTATTAACTGCAAGGTAAGGAAGTATTAACTACAAGGCAAGGAAGTGTTAACTGCAAGGTAAGGATGTATTAATTGCGAAATAAGGAGATATTAACTGCAAGGTAAGGATGTATTAATTATCAATGAAAACAGGCTTTATTTGAAATGAAGGATATAAAAAAACCCGCATTCCGAATATTCGGAATGCGGGTTACGGATGTCGGATGTGTGCAAAAGCAGACATCGTATTTTCATAAAATCATAAGTGGCGCTGATTTATGGTTGCGCCTCAACCTCGTCTTCGTCGGTTATCACGGCGTTTTTGGGGAGCTCGGCCACGGCGCAACGTCTCAGCAGATCCGTGACACGGCGGTTGGTGCCACTGTCCTTGTATGTCTCGGGCATGAAATTGATGTGCATGCCCAAAACGTTTTTCTGCGAGCTAAACTCCTTCGGCGATACGGAAGGCTTCGTTTTAAGTTCAATCTTGAACGTGCCGAGCCCGTCTATCTTCACGCGCTTCGAGTCTTGCATGGCACGCGTCATCGTGGGAACGAGCTCACGAAGCACAGCTTCGATATCAGAACGTTTCACAGTACAGTTCTCCTGCATTATCTCGGCCAATTCACGGGTAGACATCGTGTCGACCATCACCGCACGGGCATACCATTTCTTGTAAACACTACTACGCTTGTTGTTGTTCTGATATAATCTGTAAAATACCGACATTGTTTTTCTATTTTGGGTTGTTAATCATTTGTTTTGTCATTCTCTTCCGTCAAACAATCCTCGTCAGGAAGTCGGGCGTCCCCATTGTTTGACGATGCAAAGATAACACAAATGACATTACATGTCAAGGCGCATCACGATACACTTCACGATAAATATATAGATACACATTGCAAGAATGCCACAAAATAGCTCTTTTATGCAAAACAAACGGATAAAAAACATCAGTCAGGCGGAGAAGCAACGGCCGGACTCATCGATAAGTAAAACAGTAAGTTCGCCGTCCGGGAGCAATGGGCGGCAATAGTCCATGCAGTGCGATATCACCACACGGCAGAAGTCGCCGAGGCGTTCTTGCGGCACGATCGTCCACAACTCGCGGGCAAGCGTAATGCCGCGGGCGGCCGAGATGACACCGGCCGTACAACCGGCTTCGGCAAGCATGGACGCGATAAAGTCCTTGTCCATCGTGGCCTGGCGACTGTGGGTGTCGAGCCGGCCGGCAGCCAGTTTCACGGCCTTGCCTATCATTACGCCAAGCGTAAGCCTCGCCACGCCCAGTTCGGCGGCTATCGAGATGGTATCGCCTATATAATTTCCATATTCCACGAACGCCTGCGGCGGCAGTTCGGGATATATGGCCCGCACGAAACGCTCGCTCTTGGCTCCCGAGTTTATCACCACACGCTCTGCCCCGCTCGCCACGGCCACCTGCATGCACTTGCGTATCGAGCCGACAAAACTGTCTTTCGAGAACGGTTTTATGATGCCCGACACCCCGACAATGGATATTCCGCCGACGATACCGAGCCTGGGATTGAACGTGCGGGCGGCTATCTCCTCGCCGCCGGGCACTGAAACCGTTACCGTCAGAGGGACATCGGGGTGCAATAAGGCCATGATGTTATTGCGTATCATCTCCCGAGGCACACGGTTTATAGCCGGACTGCCCGGCGGGAAATCAAATCCGGGCAGAGTGACAGTGCCCACTCCCGGGCCGGAGGAAATCGTTATCAGAACGTTTTTTTCGTGGAGCGGGGAATGTGGAGCGGGGAGTGAGATATGCTTCTGAGTATAACAA
>NZ_BEWV01000073.1 GCF_002933775.1 Prevotella sp. MGM1 | reverse complement strand
CCCCGATATATCCGGTTACAAAAAGGAACGCCATGAGCGTGAAGATAATAAAATATTTCATCGCCTTGGCATACACCTCACGGCTATCGCCATCCTTATCTTTCGACTTTCCGAACACAAACGGCTCGTAAGCATAACGAAACGCCTGGGTTATCATAGCCATGATCATGGCTATTTTCGACGCCGCACTGTATATTCCGAGCTGCTTGTTGACGTTATTCCCATCATACAGATAAGGGAAAAGTATCTTGTCGGCCGTCTGATTGAGTATTCCCGCTATACCGAGCACGAGTATCGGCCAGCTATACGAGAGCATGCGGCGCAGCAAAGCGGCATCGAAACAGGCCGTGAATGCCGTCTTGAGCTCTCCCGCGAAGCAGAGCGTTATGAACACCGTGCATGCGAGATTTATATAGAACGCATCGCCAACGTCGACAGGGCTGTCTGTAATCTCCGGCAAAACGACAAAGAACACCACGTTAAGAGCTATATTCATGACGATGAACAGGAGCTTGAGAGCGGCAAACTTGACAGGCCGTTTCTCATGGCGCAGACGGGCAAAGAGTATGCACTGGAACGCATCCACGGCCACTGTGACCGCCATTGCCAGTATATACGACGGATGATCGGCATATCCCATGGCCTGCGACAGGGGCGATATGAAGACAAACACAAGCACGATGAACGACAACGAGGTGACACCGACGGCCTTCAAAGCGGTCGAGAACACCGTATCGGGATCTTCGCTTTCCTTGTTGGAGAACCGGAACAGGGTGGTCTCCATTCCGTATGTCAGTATTACGAGCAGCAATGCCGTGTACGCATACACGTGCGTTATCACTCCGTAACCTCCGCTCTCGGCCGACAGCCTGGCCGTATAAAGCGGTACAAGCAGGTAATTGAGAAACCTGCCTACAATACTGCTCAATCCATATATCGCAGTATCTTTTGCCAATGATTTTAAAGAAGACATTG
>NZ_BEWV01000072.1 GCF_002933775.1 Prevotella sp. MGM1 | reverse complement strand
CCCGCCCCCCCGAATCTCCCGCTGACCCGAAAAATCCGCTGACCCATTGTATAGACTCTGTTGTATAAATGTGGTTTACAATACGAAAAAAGGCTGAGTGATTATAATCACTTAGCCTTTCTGTTTTCGGTGGGCCATCCAGGGCTTGAACCTGGGACCTCCAGATTATGAGTCTGTTGCTCTAACCAACTGAGCTAAAAGCCCGACAAAATCAGACAACCGTTCTGATTTCGAGTGCAAAGGTACGTTTAATAAATTAAATATGCAAATTTTTTATGCAAAAAGAAACTAAATAATTTTACATAGAGCGGTTGTTACGCCCTTTTTTGACTAACTTTGCACGAAGACAGGCGGTATGCCGGGCGCTCCGGGAGTGTTATGGCGGCCGGTCATCGGTATTATATATTGATCGATTGAAGATTATATTTTAAGTAAAAACCATATTTGGAAGTAAGGAATGGAAGAGAATAAAAATCGTCCCGAAGTGAGGACAGACGGTCTTACGGACGCAGAGGTGGCTCAAAGCCGCATCAAGCATGGAGAGAATATGCTCACCCCGCCGGTGAGGGTATCCCTTTGGCGGTTGTATATAGATAAGTATAATGACCCGATAATAAAGATATTGCTCGTCGCCGCGGGCGTGTCTCTCGGTCTGGCTTTCGTCGAAGGCAACTTCGCCGAGACGGCGGGAATATTCCTTGCCGTGTTTCTCGCCACTACTGTGGGATTTTATTTCGAGCGTGACGCCGCCAGGAAGTTTGACGTGCTCACGGCAATGGGCGAGGAAGAGCCGGTGAAGGTGGTGCGTGGCGGCCGTGTGACGGAGATTGCCCGCCGCGATGTCGTTGTTGGCGATGTGGTGATAATAGAGACGGGCGACGAGGTGCCTGCCGACGGCGTGCTGTTTGAGGCCACCGACCTGCAGATAGACGAATCGGCGCTGACAGGTGAGTTGATTGCCTATAAAAGCACCGATGGCGCGGACGACGGGGCATATCCGTCGGATGTTGTGCTGCGGTCGACAATGGTAATGGCCGGTACGGGACGAATGACGGTGACGGCCGTGGGCGACGGCACGGAGATCGGGCATGTGGCAGGCAGTTCCACGGAGCTGACAGCGGTTAAGACACCCCTCAACATGCAGCTCGACAGGCTCGCCTCTCTGATAAGCAAGATAGGAACCGGCGTGGCAACATCGGCACTCGTGATATTTCTTGTACACGACATACTCACCAATCCACTTTGGCATACCGATGATTACATCGGGATGACGGGCGTGGCGCTGAGATATTTCATGATGGCCGTCACGCTTATAGTGATGGCTGTGCCGGAGGGTCTGCCTATGGCTGTCACCCTTGCGCTTGCCCTGAACATGCGGAGGATGCTTAAAAGCAATAATCTCGTGCGTAAGTTGCATGCCTGTGAGACGATGGGAGCCGTGACGGTGATATGCACCGACAAGACGGGAACACTGACACAAAACAGAATGCAGGTGGCCGAGATGGTCTCGGGATGTGATGAGTGCGGTTCCACTCAGTCACAGGTCATGCAAGGCAAACTGTCAATCGCCATCGCTGCCAACACTACCGCCGAACTGAACGACGGACAGGGGATAGGTAACCCTACGGAGGCGGCTTTGCTGTTGTGGCTCGAAGGCAACGGCGAGGACTATCGTATGTTGCGTGAAGAAGCGCGCGTGGTGGAGAGGCTTCCTTTCTCCACGGAGCGTAAATACATGGCCACGCTGTGCGACGTGGGTGGCGAGCGGTGGCTGTTTGTAAAAGGCGCGCCGGAGATAGTGATGGGGCATTGCGCCATGACGGATGGAGGGCGCAAGGAAATGACCGCCCGGCTGACGGCTTATCAGAACAAGGCCATGCGCACTCTGGCTTTCGCCTGCAAGCGCACGGACACGGTGGATATATCGGGGATGACGTTTCAGGGAATCGCCGCCATCAGCGATCCGTTGCGCAAGGAAGTGCCGGACGCCGTTCGGAGTTGCCGTGATGCAGGCATCGACGTGAAGATCATAACCGGCGATACCGCAGCCACGGCCTTGGAGATAGCCCGGCAGATAGGCGTGGCGGATGCGGATGGTTTCCCGGTAGACGGAAGAGACGCCTCTCCGGGAAGAGATGATGAGGGATTGAGGATTGATATCACCGGCCCTGAGTTTGCCGCTTTGTCTGATGCGGAGGCTTATGAGCGTGTGAAAGAAATAAAAGTGATGAGCAGGGCACGTCCGACAGACAAGATGCGGTTTGTTGAGATGCTGCAAAAGCGTGGCGAGGTGGTGGCCGTCACGGGCGACGGCACCAACGATTCGCCTGCTCTCAACCATGCCCATGTGGGTTTGTCGCTCGGCTCCGGCACCTCGGTTGCCAAGAATGCGAGCGACATGACACTGCTCGACGACTCGTTTAACAGCATTGTCAAGGCCGTGCAGTGGGGCCGTTCGCTCTATCGTAATATCCAGCGGTTCGTCTTTTTCCAGCTGGTTGTCAATGTTACGGCATTGCTTCTTGTTCTCGGCGGGTCTATCATAGGTACCGAGTTGCCGCTTACCATACCGCAGATGCTGTGGGTCAACCTTATCATGGATACCTTTGCGGCGATGGCTCTTGCCTCGTTGCCGCCTGAAAGCGACGTGATGAATGAGCGTCCGCGCAGTCGCGGCGAGTTCATAATAAGCAAGTCGATGGGCAGGGCTATACTTATTATAGGAATATTGTTTTTCATCGTGATGTCGGCCATGCTCTATTATTTTGAGAATGTAGCCGGCGTGTCGGCCGAAGAGCTTACGGTCTTCTTCACCGTTTTCGTGATGTTGCAGTGGTGGAACCTGTTCAATGCCAAGGCGTGGGGCACGTGTGGCTCGGCTTTCCGCGGCTTCACGGCAGACAGGGGGCTGCTGCTCGTGCTTGCGATAGTGTTTGTAGGCCAGTGGCTTATAGTCACGTTTGGCGGCACAATGTTCCGCACGGTGCCTTTGTCTGCCGATACATGGATCATGATAATGGCCGGAACATCTCCCGTGATGCTCATAGGAGAGGTGTTGCGTATGATTTGCTCAAAGAGGGCGGCGGCTGTGTGACATCGTAAAGTGGAGACGGATATACGGTGAAGATTAATCAATCGGAATATGACAATCGTTAAATATACGGATATGGATGATGTCGCCGCGGAGTGTGTGGCCACTGTCGGTTTCTTCGACGGTGTGCATCGGGGGCATCGTTATCTGATAAAACAGGTGAAAGAGGAGGCGGAAAGACTGGGAGCGGAGGCCGTTGTAGTGACGTTCGACCGCCATCCCCGCCAGGTGCTCGGATGCGATTATCGTCCTAGAATGCTTAATACTCTTGACGAAAAGACGGCGCTTCTCGAGTCTACGGGTATCGACCGTTGCGTGATATTGCCGTTCGATGAAGCCATGTCACGTCTTTCGGCACGTGATTTCATGAGCGGTGTGCTTCGCGAGAGGATCGGAGTGAAAATTCTCGTGACAGGATATGACAACAGGTTCGGCCGTAACCGCAGCGAGGGTTTCGATGAATATGTTCGCCACGGTGTAGACATAGGCATGGATGTGGTTCTCGCCAAGCCGCTGATACTGAACGGAGTGAGCGTCAGCTCGTCCGTAATCCGTTCTTTTATTGAAGCCGGCGAGGTGGAAATGGCTGCCCTGTGTCTCAACAGCCATTACTCGATGACCGGTTGTGTGGTAGACGGAGAGCATGTGGGCAGGGGGCTCGGATTCCCTACCGCCAACATCGAGCCGGACGATGCAGACAAGATCATTCCCGCTACGGGTGTCTATGCCGTGTGGGTTGAGATGGACGGAGAGCCTGTCAGGTATCATGCGATGATGAACATAGGTTTCCGCCCTACGTTCGGCGGAAACCGCCGTACTCTCGAAGTGCATATACTTAATTTCTCGGGCGATATCTACGGCCGTAGGATCAGCGTGTCGTTCGTAGGCCGCCTGCGCACCGAACGTAAGTTTCATGGTGCGGCCGAGCTTGCCGCACAGTTGCGTGAAGACGCCCGTCTTGCTGTCGGGATACTGGAAGAGGATGTAAAAAAACAAACAACTGATATACGATTATGAAAAAAGCGTTTATATATCTCATGGTGTTCATGGGCCTGCAAGTAGGTGTGACCGCTGTCGTGATGTTGATAATGAGGTTGACCGGTGTTTCCGGTGACCCGTCGGCCGATAGCCTTATAATATCCATGGCGGCGTCAAGCATTGTCGCCGGAGCCGTGTTTCTGATTGCCCGGTGGGGCCGTGTGTCGCGCGATTATGTGCGGTCTCGTCCATGGGGGGTGCTGTTTTGGTGTGTGTTGGCCTCTGTCGGCATGGTGATACCATCCACATGGCTGCAAGAGAAGTTGCCGGAACTGCCCGATATGCTCGGCAGTCAGTTTGCCATGATATTGAAAAACCGCTACGGGTATTATGTGGTGGGGCTGCTTGTGCCGGTTGTCGAGGAGCTTGTTTTCCGTGGAGCTATACTGCGTGCGCTGCTCGCCGGTTTCAAGAAGCATTGGATAGCCATAGCCGTCTCGGCTCTGTTGTTTGCCCTTGTGCACGGAAATCCGGCGCAGATGCCCCATGCTTTGATCGCCGGGATGCTGCTCGGATGGATGTATTACCGTACGGGAAGCATTGTTCCGGGTGTGGCATATCACTGGGTGAACAACACGATAGCATATATACTATATAATATATTGCCGGATCCGAACGTCCCCCTCATCGTAATCTTCAACGGCGACGGGCGTGCGGTGCTGGCAAGCGTGCTGTTCTCGCTGTGCATCCTCCTGCCGTCCATATACCAGCTGAACATCAGGATGAAAAGAGCGGATGGCGGGAAGCCTGCCGTTCAGGATATATCCGGCGGAGTGTGATATACATGCGACCATGCGATAGCTGACGGTTTGTCGGGTGATTGCCGCATCGACATAATTTAATGAATAACCAAATAATCATCATGGAAAAACTCCTGCATTACGTATGGCGCCATCGCCTGATGCCGTCAATGTTGGCGACAACCGACGGCCGGTCGGTGGAACAGATAGATCCGGGACTTCCCAACAACGGAGCCGGACCGGATTTTTTCAATGCCAAGGTGAGAATCGGTGGTACGTTGTGGGTCGGCAACGTGGAGATACACGACCGGTCGGCCGACTGGGAGCGGCATGGCCACGGGCGAGACCGTGCGTACGACAATGTGGTGCTGCATGTGGCGGGAGATACAGACTGTGATGTATTCGATTCGCAAGGACGCCGTATACCGCAGATAAGGCTTGAGGTGCTGCCTCATGTGCTTGAAAACTATGAGACATTGCTGCATGAAGATAAATATCCGCCTTGTCACCGTGTTGTCGCCACGCTGCCCCGGCTTACCGCCCACTCATGGATGGCCGCGTTGCAGACGGAGCGTCTCGAACGAAAAACGGCCGATATACGTCGCAGGGCAGAGTTGTGCGGAGGCTCGTGGGAAGATGCCTGCTTCATCACGCTTGCCCGCAACTACGGGTTCGGCATCAATGGCGATGCCTTTGAGCAGTGGGCGTGCCGGGTGCCGCTCGCTGCCGTGGCCCATCATCGTGACGATTTGTTCCAGGTAGAGGCCGTATTCATGGGGCAGGCGGGGCTGCTCACCCCTGAGTCCATACCTGAGCGGTATCGCGACGGGGCGCTCGCCGATGATTACTATAAGCGTCTGTGCGGTGAGTATGCCTATCTGTCGCATAAGTTCGGTCTGTCTCCGATGGACTGGAAACAATGGAGATTCCTCAGGCTCAGACCGCAAAATTTCCCTCACATACGTATCTCGCAACTGGCAAACCTGTATCACGGTCGTAGGATGGGGCTGCGGGCGCTTGCCGAGTGCGATTCCGTTGACTCTCTTCGGGATATGATGCGCACTCATGTCACTCCATATTGGGAAACCCACTACACGTTCGCTTCGGAGAGCATGAAGAACGAAAAGCGCCTGTCGCCTTTCTCCCTCGACCTGCTTATGATAAACACGGCCATTCCGGTGATATTCGCTTACGGGCGGCATATATCCGATGAGCGGCTTTGCGAGCGTGCGGTTGATATGCTTGATGGCCTCAAACCTGAGAATAACCGGATAATAAGAATGTGGCGCGAGTGCGGACTCGACGTGCGTTCGGCCGGTGACAGTCAGGCATTGATACAGCTCAAAAACGAGTATTGCGACCGAAAAGACTGCCTGCGGTGTCGCTTCGGATATGAATTTTTAAAATCAAAGGAACGATGAGGCTTTTGGGATGAAAGGGTGTCCGTGAGTTGCGGTGTTTTTGGAGTGTACATAAGGTTTATTTAGCTTCAAGATAAGACAAGTTTACTCCCATGCACCTTTCCCGCTCTACAATAAAACTCATTTAATTCAGCAAAATATAAATGACAATGATGGAATATCAATTTGAAACGAAGATGGAAGTCCGCGACTATGAGTGCGACATCGAAGGAATAGTGAACAACGCCAACTATCTGCATTATGCGGAGCATACACGACATTTATATCTCAAAAAGTGCG
Organism: Prevotella sp. MGM1; assembly: GCF_002933775.1. Taxonomy (GTDB): domain Bacteria; phylum Bacteroidota; class Bacteroidia; order Bacteroidales; family Bacteroidaceae; genus Prevotella. The sequence continues at coordinate 2,738 of NZ_BEWV01000072.1, read as the reverse complement.
GACTGAGTTTCGCCGAGATGCACCGCCGTGGCATAGACGCGGTGGTGGCGCGGATGAATTTGCAATACAAGATGCCTTTGCGGTGCGACGATGAGTTCATGTCCCGTCTGTATGTGGAGAAAGTGGGCTTGCGGTATGTGTTCCACCAGGATTTCTACCGTCTGCCCGATGAGCGGCTTTGCTTCAAGGCCGTGACCGAGGTAGTGTGCCTCGTTGACGGCAAGATGTCCGGGTGCGACGAATACGACGGAATACTATGACGGCCGGCAGCGACACCCTTTATGCGATGGCGCTGACACGTATCAGCCATTTCAATTATGCCGCCGCTCTCGCCCTCTATCGTGAGTTGGGCAATGCCCGTGCCATATACGACCATCGTGCCGATATCGGCGACATTGTCGACGGCTGTTCGCCAAGGCTCTCTGCTGCCCTCGCGTGCTGGGATGAGCCCCTGCGGCGTGCAGAGGCCGAGATGGAGTTCATGCAAAAGCACGGAATCAGGCCGCTCACACTTGCCGACGACGGTTATCCGCGGCGGCTTAGGGAATGTGCCGATGCACCTATCGTGCTCTACTATCGGGGTTCGGCAGACCTCAACGCTCTCCGCGTCGTAAGCATGGTGGGCACACGTCATGGCACAGTCTACGGGCAAGACCTCATACGCAGGTTCATGGCCGACCTCAGAGACCTGTGCCCGCAGACGCTTATCGTCAGCGGCCTGGCATACGGTGTCGACGTCTGCGCGCACCGCAATGCGCTGGACCACGGTTTCGATACCGTGGCGGTACTTGCCCACGGGCTTGACTATATCTATCCGTCGTCGCACAGGGACACCGCCGTGCGGATGCTCGACCATGGCGGTCTGCTCACCGAGTTCATGTCGTCTACCAAGGCCGACAAGGTGAACTTCGTGCGGCGCAACCGTATAGTGGCGGGCATGGCCGACGCCACTGTTGTCGTTGAGTCGGCGGCCAAGGGCGGCAGCCTTATCACGGCGGGTATAGCCCGTGGCTATTCGAGAGACGTGTTTGCCTTTCCCGGTGCCGTTGGCGCGGCAGGTTCAGAGGGGTGCAACAATCTGATACGCGACAACTGCGCCGGTCTTATCACCTCGGCTTCCGATTTCGTGCAGGCCATGGGGTGGGAAGATGCCGCGGCGCTGAGCCGTGCCAAGGCCTCCGGTATAGAGCGTTCGCTGTTTCCCGACCTTACAGGTGATGAGTTGCGGATAGTGGATCTGCTGAATACGGCCAACGACTTGCAGGTGAACATAATAACGGCGAAGACCAATCTACCCATAAGCCGTGTCACCTCGTTGCTCTTTCAACTCGAGATGAAAGGCGTGGTAAAGCCGCTTGCCGGTGGGATGTATCATTTGCTGGGCAGGTGAATGTTATGATATTTGACTACGAAAGAATGCTGACAACCATAATAAACCGATTGACATGAAAATAGGCAATATAGAATTTGGCTCTCGCCCGGTGTTTCTCGCACCGATGGAAGATGTGACAGATATTGGCTTCCGTACGCTGTGCAAGCGTTTCGGGGCATCGATGGTATATACTGAGTTCGTAAGCGCCGAGGCGTTGGTGCGGTCGGTGAAGTCGACGATGGGCAAGCTGGCGATAAGTGACGATGAGCGTCCCGTGGGAATACAGATCTACGGCCGCGACGTAGAGTCGATGGTAGAGGCCGCCCGCATCGTGGAGCAGGCCCGCCCCGACGTGATAGATATCAATTTCGGCTGCCCCGTGAAGAAAGTGGCCGGTAAGGGAGCGGGTGCGGGCATGTTGCAGAACATCCCGTTGATGCTCGACATCACACGTGAGGTGGTCAAGGCGGTCAACGTTCCCGTGACGGTGAAGACGCGCCTGGGTTGGAACAGCGAGCAGCTCGTCATCACGGAGCTTGCCGAGCGGTTGCAGGACTGCGGCATACAGGCGCTCACCATCCACGGACGCACCCGTGCGCAGATGTATACCGGCACGGCCGACTGGACGCTGATAGGCGAGGTGAAGCGCAATCCCCGCATTCATATTCCGATAATAGGCAACGGCGATATCACCGCTCCCGAGGAGGCGCGTCTCGCTTTCGAGCGTTACGGCGTAGACGCGATAATGGTTGGCCGTGCCACGTTCGGCCGCCCGTGGATATTCAAGGAGATAAGGGATTATTTCAATTCGCGGGCTGTTGGCGATGGGGCTGTCATGGGGGGTGAGACCGGTGGATTGGCTATGGATGCCTCTCATCCGCTTACGCTCAACGACAAAATCGACATACTCGAAGAGCAGCTTCGCATCAATGTGGAGCGTATAGACGAGTATCGTGGTATATTGCATACACGGCGGCATCTTGCCGCAAGCCCCATATTCAAGGGTATACCTGATTTCAGGCAGACACGTATTGCCATGTTGCGGGCATCTACGGTAGAGGAGCTGGTGGGCATACTGGAAGACGTGCGGCGGCGCCTCGCTGAGTGACGAGGCTGTGCACGCTCACGTCTTTGTACGAATAAAATCACGGATTTAACACTTTGTTTTCTGTTGAAATAGAAACCGAAGACGATACACACCGATATACAAGACGCGATATGCCGCTTTTCGCCATCCGGCGAAAAGCGGCTTTTTTTTGCGACGGGATGCCCGTTGGAGTGCGTTGGGTTGCCAATCGCGTCGCGTTTGGCGTCCCGTTGGCTTGCGTTTAGCGTCTGAATGCGAGGCAACGGGACGCTGAATGGA
>NZ_BEWV01000071.1 GCF_002933775.1 Prevotella sp. MGM1 | reverse complement strand
GACATATAAGGACGAATATGGCGACGGACTGCGGATAATGTATGCCTGGGTGAAAGACGGTCGTTATCATGATTATGCCGCAACGATAGAAAGACCTCTTCCGGACAAGCGTCTGAAGATGAGCTGGACAACGTTCCGCGACCGTCTCACTCCAGGACAGAAAGAAGAATGGAGGCTGAGGATAATAAAGCCCGACGGGACACCGGCCGACGCACGGCTGACAGCCACGCTCTACGACAAAGCCCTCGATAATATAATGAGTCATAATTGGAGATTTGATGTATTCTCTTCGCTAAACATCCCTTATTCGTCGTGGACATCGATGAGAAGAATGCCGCTCAGCGGTTTTGCCATGGCATTGAGCAGGTCATTGCAAAGTAAAGAGTTTGATGCCGGACGGTTCGACATAGGCATGGTATATAACGGCTTTCTGATGTCTGCGGCAAGTACAAGGAAATATAGTGTCAGGGGTATGGGAATTATGGCAAAAACGGAAATGTCTGCCGATATGGGTGAAAAGGAGGCCGGCGGGCTGCCTGCTGCCGGCATGGC
>NZ_BEWV01000070.1 GCF_002933775.1 Prevotella sp. MGM1 | reverse complement strand
CCGGAAAAATCCGCTGACCCTGAATGTCCAACCTGCCCCCCCAAAAAAAATAGGCATAAAGACAAACCGCTGAAAGTAGTGTTTTTACTTTCAGCGGTTTTTGGTTGCGGAGGCAGGACTCGAACATGCGACCTCCAGGTTATGAGCCTGGCGAGCTACCAACTGCTCCACTCCGCGATGTTATTTTTTTTAATTGCGGGTGCAAAGGTAAGGCTTTTTTTTGTTATATGCAAATTTTTGCATGACTTTTTGACGCGAAATATTTGTCAATACGTATTAAATGTGTTTTCGGCTGTGTCTGATACAGTATAAATTGTAAATATTATTGTCCAGAAAAAGCATGTTCTGAAAAGTCCGTTTTAGAGTCGAAACCGATATACGACGATATATGTATATCGTGCTTCCGGCGGTCTTGTTTTGTAACGGGATACTCGTTGGGAGGCGTTTGGCGGCATATTGCTCGGCGTTTAGTATCCCGTTGGCTTCCGACGGGTATCTAAATGCAACACAACGAGCGGCTTAATGCAATCCAATAAGGTGCTTATTGGAAAAAACGGGATGGGCGGGTATGGCATGGCTGGCCGTTGTTTCCGGATGTGCGGATGTATGACTTTGATTGACAGGTTGTTACGTAAAAGTTCGAAATACGGCGTTTTTCCCGGCCTCGGGATTTATATTTTAAAATAACCGAGTATTCAGAATGCTTTTGTTGGATTTATTTACCGCTTTGGCGGGCTGTTTGTTTTCTTTGATAAATCTTTGTGTCTTTTAGTGTTTGAGTACGGTGAATGTAAATGATGGATGTGTCTTCCGTTTCCATTTATGGTGTTTGTCGGTCACAGATTGTCTTCTGTGCTAAAAAAGGCCACAAAATACGATTTATCGGCTAATTATTTGTATGTTTAAAATTTAATTAATAAATTTGCGCATGATATTTGCGATGTGCAATATTGTATTTTTAGAGGAGAGGCGTATATATGTCAATATCAAAAACGAGACAGAAACTGGTGGATGTGGCACGGCAACTGTTTGCCAAGAACGGATTAGAAAACACGACGATGAACGATATCGCCATGTCTTCGGGCAAGGGACGCCGTACGCTGTACACATACTTCAAAAGCAAGGAAGATGTATATTACGCCGTAATAGAATCCGAGCTCGAACGGCTCTCCGACAAACTCGATGAGGTGGCGGGCAAGAAAATACGTCCGCAAGACAAGATTATAGAATTGATATACACCCATCTGAGCATGATTAAGGAGACGGTGGTGCGCAATGGGAACCTGCGTGCCGAGTTCTTCCGCAACATCTGGATGGTGGAGAAGGTGAGGAAGAAGTTTGACGAGGACGAGATAGAGCTTTTCCGTAAGGTCTATGCCGAGGGCAAGGCCGACGGGGAATTCGACATAGATAATGTGGATCTTGTGGCAGACATTACCCACTATTGTATAAAGGGACTCGAAGTTCCGTATATCTACGGACGAATAGGCCATGGAATGACCGAGGAGATGAGCAAGCCGTTGGTGGCTAAGGTCGTATACGGAGCGCTGGGAAAGAGCATGATAAAATAGAGTTTTCATATAACGAACAATAATAAAAAACAGAAAAATGGGATTATTGACAGGTAAGACAGCCCTGATTACAGGTGCTGCGCGCGGTATCGGAAAGGCTATCGCGCTGAAATTCGCCGAGGAAGGTGCCAACGTCGCGTTCACCGACCTTGTAATCGACGAAAATGGAAAAGCCACCGAGGCGGAGATTGCCGCCAAGGGAGTAAAGGCAAAAGGATATGCAAGCAACGCCGCTGATTTCGCTCAGACGGAGGAAGTGGTGAAATTGGTGAAAGAGGAGTTTGGCTCTGTGGATATCTTGGTGAACAACGCCGGTATCACGAAAGACGGTCTGATGCTCCGTATGACAGAGGCTCAGTGGGACGCTGTCATAGCCGTAAACTTGAAGAGCGCTTTCAACTTCATCCATGCCTGCGTGCCGGTGATGATGCGCCAACGCGGCGGTTCGATCATCAATATGGCATCTGTCGTGGGTGTTCATGGAAATGCCGGCCAGAGCAACTATGCCGCCTCGAAAGCCGGTCTGATAGCTCTTGCCAAGAGTGTGGCTCAGGAGATGGGTCCGAAGGGTATCCGTGCCAATGCCATTGCCCCGGGCTTCATAGATACGGCCATGACCCAGGCCCTGTCTGACGATGTCCGTAAGGAGTGGGCAAGCAAGATACCTCTCCGCCGTGGCGGTACGGTAGATGACATTGCCAACTGCGCGGCTTTCCTCGCGTCGGATATGTCAAGCTATATCAGCGGCCAGGTGATACAGGTAGACGGCGGCATGAACATGTAATGCCGTGTCAATGGATATATGTAACTTATGGTTTTATAATGGCTGCGCCGTAAAAACAGCGCGGCCATTATATTTTGGCGGATGGCACGTGCTGCCGTTTGCATATGGCTGCTAATGCCGTGCCGGACATCTGTTGACGAAGCGTTGGCCGCTTGTCCGCACGACGCCCATACATTTCCGGCAGGTAATATTTATTTTATCGGCTGATAATTATAATAATCCACAAATCAAACATCATCGTAGCGCATGACGGTTCTTTACGAAGATAATCATATAATTATAGTAAACAAGGAGAGCGGGGAGATCGTGCAGGGTGACAAGACCGGCGACACGCCTCTGTCGGATATTGTCAAGGCATATATAAAGGAAAAATACGCCAAGCCGGGCAATGTTTTTCTCGGTGTGGTGCATCGTCTGGACCGCCCCGTGAGTGGAATAGTGGTCTTTGCGCGCACGTCTAAAGCGCTGTCGAGGCTCAATGAGATGTTCCGGGACGGCGAGGTACACAAGACATACTGGGCCATAAGCCGCAACACGCCTGAACGTGATGAGGGCACGCTTACGGGATGGATAGTACGCAATGAGCGGCAGAACAAGAGCTATGTGTATGACCGTGAGGTGCCGCAGTCTAAAAAGGCGATGCTGATGTATAAGGTTATAGGCCGAAGCGACAATTACACGCTGATGGAGGTGAGGCTCATGACCGGCCGGCATCATCAGATACGTTGTCAGCTCGCGGCCATGGGATGCCCCATAAAAGGCGACTTGAAGTATGGCGCGCGTCGCAGTAATCCCGACGGGAGCATATCTCTCATGGCGCGTCGCATAGAGTTTGTACATCCCGTCAGCAAGAATACCGTGTCGGTGGAGGCTCCCCTGCCGTCCGACAACCTGTGGCGGGAGTTTGTCTAATAATAAAGAATTGTTGTTTTTTTTCGTAAAAACATCCTGCTTTCTGAGGATTTTTTGCTTACTTTGCAGCGTTGTTTAACGTTGTAGTGTTGAAGTAAGCGAGATGAAAAAAATCTTTTTGTGGATAGGTCTCATCCTTTTGAGTCCTATTCTGCTGTTTATCATATTGACAATAGCCCTCTATCTGCCTCCCGTGCAAAACTGGGCGGTGGATAAAGTGGTGGAATATGCGTCTGAGAAAACCGGATATGGGATAACGGTAGACAGGGTTGACCTTGTCTTTCCGCTTGATCTCGGGATAAACGGGTTCTGTATGGTTCAACCCAACGACTCGCTGCCTCAGGTGAACGATACTGTGGCCGATGTGAGAAAGTTGGTCGTTGATGTCAGTCTCATGCCTTTGCTGGACGGCAAGGTGGTGATAAATAGCTTCGAACTGAACCGGGTCAAAGTCAATACGGCCGATTTCATAGCCTCTGCCCGTGTGCGTGCCACGCTCGGCAAGTTGAGCCTTTCGAGCCGTGGAATAGACCTCAACAGGCAGATAGTGGATCTGAACGACACCCGGTTGAGCGATGCCCGCATCAGCATTGAGCTTAGCGACACGGTGCCACCGGACACGTCGGCCAGCAAGACGATGTGGCGGATATATGTAGACAGCCTCAATATATATCGTACAGACATTACCGTCCGCATGCCCGGCGATACAATGGGCATCCGGGCATATCTCGGCCATGCCTCGGCACGGGGTGGAGATATAAACCTCGGGACAGAGAAATATGGGATAACCCGTTTTTTCTGGCATGACGGCGCACTGGATTATGACAACCGTTTCGAGCCCGAGGTGGATGGGCTGGACTACAATCACATATCTCTCACCGGTATAAACATAGGCATAGACAGCTTGTCATATAGTGCTCCAGACATCGGCATGAACCTGCTTTATTGCCGTATGAAGGAGAAAAGCGGTCTCGAGATAAGCAACCTGTCAGGCCCCGTGAGTCTCGACTCTGTGCGTCTGAACCTTCCGTCCCTAATTCTCCGTACTCCCGATTCGGATATCGAGGCGCAGGTAAAGATGGACCTAAATGCCCTCGACAGCATAAATCCCGGTAAGATATATGCCCGTTTGCGCGCTTCTGTAGGTAAACAGGACATCATGATGTTCTGCGGTGGCATGCCCGAACAGTTTGTACGCCGCTATCCCAATCGCCCGTTGACAGTCCGTGGCTCGGTGGACGGCAACATGCGGCGTGTGGATATATCGGGGCTTGAAGTGAGTTTGCCCACAGCTTTCAATATGTCAGCACGCGGGTTTGCGGCCAATCCCACGGACATGAAACGCGTCAAGGCAGAGGTTAGACTGAGCGCTCAGACATTCGATCTCGGCTTTGTCACTTGTTTGCTTGACCCTAAGGTTATGGCCGACTATCATATCCCGTCGGGAATAAAGCTTGATGGTGACGTAAAGGCAGACGGCCGCCGCTACTCCGCCGATGTGAGAGTGCGTGAGGGCGGAGGGACGGTCGACCTGAACGGTCGTTTCGATGCCTCGTCCATGAGCTATAAGGCGTCGGTGGGAGTAAAAGACATCAATATTCACCATTTCATGCCTAAAGACTCGCTCTACAATCTGACGTGCGACATAGACATAGAAGGGCATGGAACAGACCTCTTGGCCAAAGGAAGCCACCTCAAAGCGAATGGAAAAGTAGACGCTTTCCGCTACGGAAGCATGAATTTCGACAGGATAAGAACCGACATTCTTATTGCCAACGGTATTGGTAAGGTGCGGCTTGACAGTAGGAATGAGCTTCTTGACGGTACGATAGACGTAGATGCGCTGCTCGATCCTAATAGAGTGCGGGCTACAGTGAGTACAGACTTGTCGAAAGCAGACCTTTATCGTCTCCGTGTCATAGACCGGCCGTTCACCGCCGCTATGTGTGCTCATGTCGACATAGCGTCGGATCTGAAACAGTCGCACATGGTGAAGGGCTTGTTCAACGATTTCACGGTGCGTGATGCCCGGCGGACCTATCGCCCGGCTGATGTCGTTCTCGACGCTTCCACCAACCGTGATACTACTTGGGCAAAACTGTATAGCGGCAATCTCGAAATGTTCTTCACCGCATCGGGAGGCTACGAGTCTCTTATGGATGAGGGAAAGCGTCTCGGTGACCTGATAACGACCCAGATTGATAATAAGACCATCGACCAGCCGGCAATTCAGGCCATGCTCCCGACAATGCAGATACGCCTCAAGAGCGGTAATGAGAACTCTTTTGCCGGCTTTCTTAAAGCGAAGGGGGTAGAGTTTGATGATTTGTTTGTAGACCTGTCCACATCGCCTGCGGAAGGTATAGAAGGAAATATGCATCTCTATTCGCTTGTTGCCGACAGTATGCAGATAGACACGGTGAGCATGACCATAACGCAGGAAGACACCAATGTACGCTTCTATGGGCAGGTGCGCAACAACAAGAAAAATCCCCAGTTTGTGTTCAACAGCCTTTTTGAAGGCTCCGTCTTGGAGCGCGGGGCTGAACTTAGCGTAAAGTATTACGATGCGTCTGACAGGCTCGGAGCCTCTCTCGGAGCGCGCGCCGAGGTCTGCGACAGCGGTATCACCGTCAGATTGTTCCCCGACAAACCGATACTTGGGTATAAGGCGTTCAATCTTAATAAGGACAACTTCGTGTTCCTCGGCCGTGATAAGAGGATACAGGCCGGCATAGATCTGGTGGCCGACGACGGGACAGGTGTGAAGATATACTCCGACGACAACGCCGGAGATATGTTACAGGACATCACTGTCAGCCTTAATAAATTTGATCTGGACAAGCTCACTTCCGTAATTCCGTATGCGCCGCGCATGAGCGGACTGCTGAACGGTGACTTCCACGTGATGCAAGATCGCAACGAGAAGTTCACGGTGATATCCGATATGGGAGTGGACAAGATGACATACGAGCATTGTTATATCGGAGATTTGAACAGTGAGTTCTCTTACATGCAGAAAGACGAAAACTCGCATTACGTCTCTGCCAATCTCATACTCGACGGAAGAGACATAGGTGTGCTTTCCGGTACTTATACGCATGGTGACAAGGGCTATCTGGACGCCACGTTCGATATGAGCCGTTTCCCGCTATCCATGATAAACGGATTTATTCCTGATCAGATAATGGGATTTGAGGGATATGCCGAGGGAAGTGTTGCCGTGAGGGGAGAGCTTGACAAACCGCAGGTAGACGGCGAGGTATATCTCGACTCTACACATGTAATAAGTGTGCCGTACGGTGTCAATCTCAGGGCTAATGACAAGCCGGTGCGTATTGTGGGCAGTAATCTTCTCTTTGAAAATTTCGCGCTTTATTCCCATAATGACAGCCCGTTGAACATCAACGGCAATGTTAATTTCGCCAATCCCGATAAGATTCGTCTTGATATGAGGATGCAGGCGCGAAATTACCAGATTATCGACGCCAGGCAAACACGCAAGTCTGTGGCCTACGGCAAGGCTTTTGTCAACTTCGGCGCCGTGCTGAACGGGGCTTTGTCAGACCTGAAAATGCGCGGACAGCTCGATGTTCTCGGTAAGACCAACATGACATATATACTTAAAGACTCGCCGCTTAACACCGACGACAGGCTTAAAGATCTCGTGACGTTCACCGACTTCCGTGACACAGTCGAGGTGAAGGTGAACCGCCCGGAACCCGGAGGGCTCGACATGCTTCTGATGATGAACATCGAATCGGGGGCGAGGATATTCTGCGCCCTTAACGCAGACCAGTCGAACTACGTTAATATCGAGGGTGGCGGCGAGTTGCGCATGGTATACAATCCGACTGACAATCTGCAACTTTTCGGCCGTTACACCATCAATTCTGGCGAGATGAAGTATGAGTTGCCCATCATTCCGCTCAAGACATTTACGATAAGACAGGGCAGTTACATAGAGTTTACCGGCGATGTGATGAACCCCACGCTTAATCTTTCGGCCACGGAGCAGGTCAAGACCCTTGTGGCCGCGGAGACGGGAAACAGCCGCAGCGTGCTGTTCGATTGCGGAGTGAAGGTTAGCAAGACGCTCAGCAACATGGGATTGGAGTTTACGCTTGACGCTCCCGAGGACATGACGATAAAGAACGAGCTTGCTGCCATGAGCATGGAGCAGAGAGGCAAGCTTGCCGTGACCATGCTGACGACAGGCATGTACCTGGCTGATGGAAACACGGGAGGCTTCTCCATGAACAGCGCCTTGAACTCGTTCCTGCAAAGCGAGATCAACAGTATTACGAACAGTGCCATGCGTACTGTGGATCTCAGTCTCGGACTCGACCAGAGTGCCGATGCGTATGGCAACACGCACACAGACTATTCGTTTAAGTTTGCCAAGCGTTTTTGGAACAACAGGGTGAACTTCGTGATAGGAGGAAAGATTTCCGGCGGAGGCGACAACGGCCCGGAAGAACAGGACCAGACCTTCATCGACAACGTGTCGCTCGAATACCGGCTCGATCAGACGGCCATGCGTTATGTAAGGATGTTCTATAACAAGTCTGCCTACGATATGCTTGAAGGCCGTATCACGGAGTATGGTGCCGGTTTCATGTGGAGGAAGAAAGCCGATCGGTTCTGGCAACTGTTCAATTTCAGAAGCGATGACAATACAACTGAAAAATCATTGGAAAACGATACGGTAAAGGTAAATGAAGAAAAGCGATAAAATCATCTTGTCACTGACAATGTCTCTCGTGTGCGCAGGCTGCTCCACGACGAGCAATCTTCCCGAGGGCGAGGTGCTGTATACGGGGTTGAAGAAGATAGACTATGTCGACCGGGCCAAAGACGAGCATTACGTCACTATGCAGGAGGAGGTGGAGGCCGCACTGGCCTGTGCCCCGAACGGAGCCTTGCTTGGCAGTTCTTATTATCGCACACCCATTCAGTGGAAACTGTGGATATACAACAAGTATGCCAACTCGACATCAGGGTTCGGTAAGTGGATGCTCAAATCTTTCGGACACGAACCCGTATTGATGAGTTCTGTCAATCCGGAGGTGCGGGCGCTGGTCGCCAGAAACGTGCTTCGTGCCAACGGATATTTCGACGCCAAGGTGGACTATAGTGTCATACCGCAGAAAAACCCGAAGAAGGCAAAGCTCAGTTATACCGTCACCAACAACAGGCTTTATACTTTCGATTCTATCCAACACATAGGTTTTTCCGCCGGGGCAGACAGCCTGATACGTGCCACGGCCGACCAAAGCTATCTCAAAAGTGGCGAGGCGTTCACCGTGGCTAAGCTTGACGCCGAGAGGAATAGGCTCAACAGTCTGTTCCGGAATAACGGATATTATTATTATCGTGCCGACAATGCGGCCATACTGGCCGATTCCGTGTCTAATCCGGGGCGTGTGGCGGTGCGCTTGCAGCCTGTCGCCGACATGCCCGATGAGGCTCGGCGTCGCTGGTATCTCGGAAAGATGAGAGTAGAGATGCGCCGCTCGGTCATGGAACCGTTGACCGACTCTATCGTGCACCGCAACCTGTCGGTATACTACTCGGGCAAGAAACCGCCTATCCGTCTGCGTACCTTGTTGCGCGACATAAAGCTGAGACGGGGCAAGCAGTTCAGCTACGACGAGTACATGGAGTCCTCGGGAGTGATAAACAGTCTCGGATTGTTCAGTCTTTCCGACTTCACGTTCACCCCGCGCGACACCACTTCGACCTGTGATACTCTCGACATGAGACTGAATTGTGTGTTCGACAAGCCTTACGATGGGTCGATAGAGGCAAACTACTCGTTGAAGAGTAACGATCGTACAGGTCCGGGATTGGTGCTCAGCATGAACAAGCGTAACGCTTTTCGCGGAGGAGAGAAGCTGAGCGTGAGCCTGAAAGGATCCTACGAGTGGCAGACGGGGAAGCGTGTGGCCGGTAGCAGTTCCACTATTAACTCATACGAGTATGGTGCCGATGTGTCGATTGAGTATCCGCGTCTCGAAACACCGTTCAAGGTGTTCCGGCGGCGCCGGTTCTTCACCCCGCCTTCTACGTTGTTCTCGCTGTCTGGCAACGTGCTCAACAGGGCTGATTTCTTCAAGATGCTCACTGTCACGGGAGCCGTGACATATAAGTTCCAGACATCGGCCAATTCGAAACACGAGTTCAGCCCCTTGCTTCTCGACTATAATTACTTACAGAGCACCACGGAGAAGTTTGACCAGATAATGACGGACAATCCCGCCGTATATGTGTCAATGCGCAACCAGTTTGTGCCGAAGATAAAATACACATATATATACAGCAGTCCGGCGGCATACAAAAATCCGATAGCATGGGAGATAACCCTCACCGAGTCGGGCAATATCCTCTCGGCGGGATATGCCATGGCAGGTAAGAAATTCAGCGAGAAGGAGAAAGGGATGTTCGGCAATCCGTTTGCACAGTTCCTCAAACTGAACACCACCTTGCGCAAAACATGGGTCACCGGGTATAAGTCGGAACTTGTGGGGCGTGTGGCGGCAGGAGTGCTGTGGGCCTATGGCAATTCGGAGCGTGCTCCTTACAACGAGCAGTTCTATGTGGGCGGCGCGAACAGCATACGCGCTTTCACCGTGCGAAGCATAGGTCCCGGCAAGTATGTGGCACCAAACTCCACCTACTCATACCTCGATCAGACCGGTGATGTTAAGTTTGAGGCCAATCTCGAATATCGTTTCAATCTGTTCGGCAGCCTGTATGGGGCGGTGTTCCTCGACGCGGGAAACATCTGGTTGCTTAAAAAAGACCCAAACCGCCCCGACTCCGAGTTCAAGCCCACCACTTTCTTGCGGCAGCTTGCCACCGGTACTGGTGCCGGATTGCGCTACGACATGGATTTCATAGTGCTACGCCTTGACCTCGGTGTGGCCTTGCATGTGCCTTATGATACGGGCAAGGGCGGATACTACAACATCCCGAAGTTTAAAGACGGGCTTGGCTTCCATTTCGCCATCGGCTATCCTTTCTGACGGATGTATGGCGATGTGTATCGCGATAAAGTTTGTTTTTCAAGGCGTTTTGAGCTATATTTGATGCCTGAAAATAACAAATCAAGCGATATGACAATGAAAAAAGCATACAAAACGAACCGTGCCGGATGTATATTCATGCACTTGCCGGCACCCGTGATATTTGATAATGCGTTCCCGCTGCCGTGCCACGGCCTCTCGTTTGGGTGCGCGGAAAGCCCGCCCGGCGGGTAAAGTGACATTTATATGTGCGTCTTTCGCCTCGCTATGCGGGGCGGGACAGTGCGCCTCGGCAGGCGCATGAATATGCACGGAGTATATTCGTGCGTGCCGGAAAAGGCCTCGTTTCATCGAAATGAGGCCTTTTTTGTATTGCGAAGGGATAGCGGCAGGCGTGCGTTTGGCCGCCGGATGGAGCGCAACGGAATACTAAACGCTGGCCAACCGCTATCCCGTTGCGTCATAGCGGCCGCCCCGTTGCGAAACGGCGGTCGTATTGTCGTTTTTCATTCGATTTTCGTATCAATAATCACAGTGTTTTCTTCGTTTCTCGTTCGTTTTTCCCTCCGTTTTGAATAAATATGCGGAGCTGCCGTGCCGGGCGTCGTGTGATATAATGTTTACAAATGCGCATAGTCGTAAATATGCTATCCAGTTATTTTGTAGTTTTACAGTTTGTGAAATTGGATTGATAGATAAATATTGTCATCCAATATATATGATTCCAATAATTGAGGTCTGTCATTAGAGAAAATTATCTGTTTTTTCGTATCTTTGCATTTGAATTAATAAAATTGAAAATGGATAAGGATACTTTTTTACAACTTCTTACGGATGAAGTTAATACATATAAATCTCTTATGGAGACTGATTGTGGAGATTGGATAGTTAAAGGATTCATAGATATAGATAAGAATGTTTATACTATTACTAATGACACAAAGGTAGTATCTAAAATTATAGAGATAATGTTAATACCACGATTGAATGATTTTGCCGTGAGGCATGGAATGTCGATAGTGTTGCCATCTGCGCAAAATTTTTATCCTGATATTACATTCAAAGATATAGAAGGTAATCTTTATGCGCTTGATTTCAAATCAAGTTTTTATGCGAATGGTCGTTCATGTGGTTTTACACTTGGTTCATATTGGGGATATTTTAGGCAAAGAGACAAAAAGAAGAATACGGATTACCCATATAATGAGTATAAATGTCATTTAGTATTGGGGATATTATATAAGCAATGTACTGAAACATATAATGAGAAAACTCTATATAGTATAGATAAACTTGATGTGATAAAGTCTGTTATCCGTGATTTTACATTTTTTGTTCAACCCAAATGGAAAATTGCGAGTGACCGTCCCGGTAGTGGCAATACACGTAATATTGGTAGTGTGTTTGGATTGGATAATTTAGTGAATGGTAAAGGAACGTTTTCTGAGTTAGGTGAAGATATATTTGATGATTATTGGATAAATTTCTTTAATACAGTAGATGCGCGTAATGCTGGTATGGAAAAACCACATTATACGAATATTTCAACGTATAAGGAATATTTGAAAACACAACAAGATTTGTTGAAAAAGTTGGAATAATGTCTATAATAATTCCTCCAATAAAATCACAGGGTATCAAAACAAAACTTGTTCCTTGGATAAATGACTTGATACTTAGTTCCGGTATCCGGTTGGATGCCAATTGGATAGAACCTTTTTTTGGAACAGGTGTAGTTGGATTTAATTCGCCTATGCGTGGTCAGCATATAGTAGGTGACACAAATCCTCATATTATCAATTTCTATAAAGGGATACAAAATGGAGTAATAAGTTCTTATTCTATGAGAAAATACCTTGAACGTGAAAATAGTTTACTTAAATTCTCGGAAGAAGAAGGATATGTGCATTTTCGTGAAGTCCGTGACCGTTTTAATTCAGAATATAGTCCTTATGATTTTATTTTTCTTTCTCGTGCCGGTTTTAACGGGATGATGCGTTTTAACCGTAAAGGTGAATGGAATGTTCCATTTTGTAAAAAAGCGAATCGTTTTTCTATGGCATACGTTACAAAGATTTGTAACCAAATAGAACGTGTAACCCAGATTATACGAAAAAAAGATTGGAGCTTTAATAATGTGTCTTTCATTGAAACGATAGAAAAAGCGGGAGCGGGTGATATTATATATTGCGATCCTCCGTATTTCGGACGTTATGTGGATTATTATAATGGCTGGACAGAGAATGACGAGCAAAGTCTTTTTGAGGCATTGTCCCATACTTCAGCTAAGTTTATTTTATCAACTTGGCATCATAATGATTATCGTGAAAATAATATGGTCAATAAATATTGGAGACAATTCAATGTTATGACGAAGGATCATTTCTATCATAATGGTGCACGGCTTGAAAATCGTCGTTCTGTTGTTGAAGCGTTGATTTTTAATTTTGATGTAAAGGAAAGGATAGAAACAAAACAGGTATGTCAATTAAATCTGTTTACGGAAATTGTTTGAATATGATTTATTTCCAATATGGTTTTATACGTTATATAAGTTACGGCTTTTCTTATAAATAACATGACATTCGTTATTCCGTTTCGGAAATATTTATTACTTTTGCATACAAACAAAAATAATAACCTAACAAAGCATAACTTAAACATGAAACCGACTTTATTACTCCTGGCTGCCGGCATGGGCAGTCGCTACGGAGGCCTGAAGCAGCTCGACGGGCTGGGTCCCAACGGCGAGACAATCATGGACTATTCTATCTATGACGCTATAAAGGCCGGATTTGGCAAAATTGTTTTTATAATCCGAAAGGACTTTGAGGATGACTTCCGGGAGAAGGTTCTCAAAAAATACGAGGGGTATGTGCCTGTGGAACTTTGTTTCCAGAGTCTCGACGCTCTGCCCGATGGGTTTGAGTGCCCTGCCGGCCGTGTGAAGCCTTGGGGCACGAATCATGCAGTGCTCATGGCGAAAGACGTGGTTAAGGAGCCGTTCTGCGTGATAAACTGCGACGACTTCTACAACCGTGACGCATTCATGGTGATCGGCAAGTTTCTCGCTGGCCTTCCCGAGGGTAGCAAGAACAACTACGCCATGGTAGGTTTCCGTGTTGGCAACACCTTGTCGGAGAATGGAAGCGTGGCTCGCGGAATCTGCTCGAAAGACGATGCCGGGCACCTCACGACCGTTGTCGAGCGCACGGAGATTATGCGTGTCGATGGTCCGATATGCTATAAGGACGAAGATGGCTCGTGGGTTCCTGTGGACGACAACACTCCCGTGTCCATGAACATGTGGGGATTTACTCCCGACTATTTTGAGCACAGCGAGGCATATTTTAAGGAATTTCTCTCAGACCGGAATAATATGGAGAACCTTAAAGCCGAATTTTTCATTCCGCTGATGGTCAACAAACTCATTTGCGACAAGACAGCCACTGTGAAAGTGCTCGATACCACGAGCAAATGGTTTGGCGTGACATACTCGGCCGACCGCCAGTCTGTGGTCGACAAGATACAGAACCTTGTCGACGAGGGGGTATATCCGGCCGGTCTGTTCTGATATTCGTTTTCTTACAGTCCACGGATATATTATCTACATATACAAAGAACAATATAAACAGCGTGCATGCTTTCGTGATACAGGCGGCACGCTGTTTATGTTTGCCTCATTTTCAATAATATTTCGTTTTCCCGATACTTCCTTGTCATTATTGGTATAAAGTCTGATCTTTTTAGTACCTTTGCGCCATTATGCTTAAAGATATATTGTCCAAGGATGAGCGCGACGTGCTGGAGACGCTTGTCGAAGAGTCGGAAAACATAGTGTTGTGTTGTCATACCAATCCGGATGGCGATGCCATAGGCTCATGTCTCGGCATGGCCGAGTATATGCGTTATCGTGGAAAGAGGCCGTTGGTAATTGTTCCGGATCTTTTTCCCGACTATTTGCAGTGGATGCCCAATACCGAGAAAATATTACGTTACGACAAGCATACCGCCGAAGCGGATGCCGTGATGGCAGGTGCCGATCTGATATTCTGTCTCGATTTCAACCAGACGAAGCGCACTGATGCCATGGCGGCCTCTCTCGAATCGGCAACGGCACGCAAGGTGATGATAGACCATCATCTGGAACCTGATATGGATTGTGCCCTTGTCATTTCAAGGCCCGAGATGTGTTCTACCTGCGAGATGGTGTTCCGTATCGTGTGGCAGCTCGACTGTTTCACGATGATGACCTCGCAGTTTGCCGCTCCTATATATTGCGGCATGATGACAGATACCGGCGGGTTTGTATATAACAGCTCGTCGCCTGATATATTCTTCATCATAAGCCGGTTGCTGACAAAAGGGATAGACAAAGATAAAATCTACCGGAACGTATATAATAATTACAGTGAGAACCGTCTGCGTCTGATCGGCTATGTGCTTTACTGCAAGTTGGTTGTCGTGAGCGACTATCACGCCGCCTTTTTTACGCTCACCAAGCAGGAACAGCGGCGTTTCCGTTTTATCAAAGGCGATGCGGAGGGACTTGTAAACATGCCTTTACAGATAAAGGGACTCAAGCTTTCCATATCATTGCGTGAGGATACCGAACGGCCGAATGTGGTACTTGTCAGTCTGCGGTCGGTCGGGAACTTCCCGTGCAACAAGGTGGCAGAGGCGTTTTTCAATGGCGGCGGACATCTGAACGCTTCGGGCGGACGTCTCGAATGCGGTATTGACGAGGCTGTCGAGATAACCAAAAAGGCTTTGTCTCATTTCGCAAGCACGTTAAAGTAGAATAAGATTGCCCGTATTTGACGATATTTTATTAATTTTGCGGGTTGTGAATATTATAAATGAACCTAAGAATAAACAGATGATAAGAATGAAAAAGCCTTTATTCATGCTGGTCGCGCTTGCGGCGGTGATGTCGTTTGCCTCTTGCGACGATTATGAGACATACGGTGAAAAGAAGGAAAGAGAGCGCGACGCTATCAGCGAATACATCAGGAGCGAGAAGATAAACGTGATTGACGACAGCCGTTTTCATGCGCAGGGAGATTCCACTTCCGTAGAGAAAAACGAGTTCGTGTATCTGCCCAACAGCGGTGTTTACATGCAGATTGTGCGTAAGGGCGCCGGCGAGAAACTTGAAGAGAACAAGCAGGTCAATCTGATTTGCAGATACATGGAGTATAACATATTCGACAAGGCAGTGCAGTCCCGTAATGACTACAATCCCAGAAACTACGACAAGATGTCTGTCACACGCACCGGAAGCCAGTATACCGCATCGTTCAGTTCGGGAGTGATGTTCAGTACCTATGGCGCGTCGGTGCCGGCCGGCTGGCTTGTTCCGCTGCAATATATCAGGGTGGGACGCCAGACCACACCAGCCGATGAGATTGCGAAGGTCCGCCTGATCGTGCCACACACCCAGGGACATTCATACGCCACTTCGAGCGTATATCCGTGCTATTATGAGATAACCTATCAGAGGGAGAAATAAGCATATTGCGGTATGTGTCGAGTATATCCGGGAGTGACGGTAAGCGTGCTCTGGAATACGGACATACGTGTTATTGCGCGGTGATAATCATATAATAAGACGATACCGGTACACCGTTAGATATGGAATGTGTGTTATCGGAAATCAGAAAAGGTACATCAAAGATATAAAGGAATGACTCTTATAAAATCAATATCAGGCATACGGGGTACTATCGGCGGCGCTACAGGCGACACGCTGAATCCTCTCGACATAGTGAAGTTCACCACGGCATACGCCACTTTCATACACCGCAATACACCGTCGGGTAGCGGTAAGATCGTGGTCGGTCGTGATGCGCGCGTCTCAGGCGAGATGGTTCGCAGCGTAGTGTGCGGCACTCTCATGGGCGTGGGTTACGACGTGATAGACATTGGTCTCGCGACAACGCCCACCACCGAGCTTGCTGTTCGCATGTCGGGTGCCGATGGCGGTATAATCATTACCGCAAGCCATAATCCCCGTCAGTGGAATGCTTTGAAACTGCTTAACAATGAGGGAGAGTTTCTCACCAAGGCAGATGGAAGCGAGGTGCTGGCGATAGCCGAAAAAGAAGATTTCGAGTATGCCGATGTCGACCGTGTCGGGCATTACACGGTCGACGATACATACAACAGGAAACACATTGACTCGGTGCTTGCCCTCGCTTTGGTAGACGGGCAGGCGGTGAGAAGTGCCGGATTTCGTGTCTGTGTGGACGCTATAAACAGCGTGGGAGGCATCATCCTGCCCGAATTGCTTGATCGGTTGGGTGTGGAATACAAGTTGATTAACGGTGAGCCTACCGGCGATTTCGCCCATAATCCGGAGCCGTTGGAGAAAAATCTCACGGGAATAATGGATGAGATGAAAAGCGGCGGCTATGACCTCGGTATCGTGGTGGATCCCGATGTGGACCGTCTTGCGTTCATCTCGGAAGACGGCGCGATGTTCGGTGAGGAGTATACGCTCGTCAGCATTGCAGATTATGTGCTCTCGCACACACCCGGCAATACGGTGAGCAATCTCAGTTCTACCCGTGCTTTGCGCGATGTGACTGTCGCTCACGGCGGTGAATACACGGCGGCGGCAGTCGGTGAGGTGAATGTCACCACGAGAATGAAAGAGGTCGGCGCGGTAATCGGCGGAGAAGGAAACGGTGGTGTGATATACCCTGAGAGCCATTATGGCCGTGATGCGCTTGTGGGCATAGCGTTGTTCCTGTCTTCTCTGGCTCATAAAGGGTGCAAAGTGAGCGAGCTTCGTGCCTCGTTCCCGAATTATTTTATAGCCAAAAACCGTATAGATCTCACCCCGACGACCGACATCAATGCCATACTTGACAAGGTTAAAGACATGTACGGTGACGAGAAAGTGAATGATATAGACGGTGTTAAGATAGACTTTGCCGACAAGTGGGTGCATCTCCGCGCCTCAAATACAGAGCCGATAATCCGGGTTTACAGTGAGGCTGCCACCATGGAAGAGGCCGACACGCTCGGAAAGAAACTCATGCAGGTGGTATACGACATGCAGAAAAAATAACAACGACCGATAAAAAAACAGCCGAAAGATTCTTTTCTTTCGGTTTTTTTTTTATCTTTGCCACCGTAGCATGTATTGTAATGCATGCCTTGACTAATACTTAAAACTATAAATCATGGGTAAATCCGCATTCTTTAAATCATTGTTCAGCATCATTCTGTTTGCCGCTTGGCATATAGAAATGTCCGCACAGGTTGAGGCCCGTGTGGAATGGGACAATAAGGGTGACTACAACAATAGTTATGTAGAGTCTATGAAAGAGAAAGGCGCTCTGCTTCTGCAATTCGCCAAGGAAAGCAGCGGCGGCCTCCACTATTTCAAGATAAGCCATTACGATACCGGCCTGCGGCTTGTCCGCTGCGACTCCTTCCTCATCGACAAGCATCTCGACATGTATTCGTTGTTCCCCGACGGCGACATGCATTACAGCGTGCTGCGCCGTAAGAACGGGGAGATGGCAGTAGTGGCCTACGATCTCAATACAGGCGAACACCGTGTGTACGAAAGCGATTACAGTCGCAAGTCGCAGATGTATGACGAGCAGATACACGGCGGCAAGATGATATTCAGCAGCAGCCGCAAGAACTTGAAGCGCGTGGGCATTCTCGATCTCGCGAGCGGCGCGATAACACATGCCGACATGCACTTCAAGGGTGTCAGCGACTCAAAGGTGAACATAATAGAGACCACCGTTGTCGACGGTGAGATAAACTCCATAGTGCGTCTCGACAAGGAAGTATGCCTCTTCAAGATAGATATGCAGGGAAACATCATCAGTCGAACGAAGCTCGATTTGCCTGCCGGAAGGATACTTGCGTCGGGCTCCGTGTCGAAGACAGGCGGCAAACGCTTCCTCACCGGCACATACGGCGACAAGCCCGGACGGTCGCAAGGCATATATTTTGCCGAGCTTGGCAACGACAATCTCCGCTTTGTCAGGTTCTACAACTTTCTCGAGCTCAATAATTTCACTGATTATATGAGCGAGCGCGGACAGAAGAAGGCCGCACGCAGGGTAGAGAAAGCCAAGAAGAAGGGAAAGGAGTATACACGCAACTATCTCATGGCCGGCCACGATATCATTTCCCACGGCGGCGCATACTACTATCTCGGTGAGGCTTACTATCCCACTTACACAACCACGATGGTTGGCAACACCGTGCGCACGACATTCTCAGGATATGCCTACACGCATGCCGTGCTTGCCAAGTTCGACGCCGGGGGCAACATTCTGTGGGACAATTGTTTCGAGATGGCGCCGCGGACGAGACCTTATTATGTAAAGCGTTTTGTCAGTGCAGGTGTCAGAGATGGCAATATGGCGATGCTCTTCGGCGACGGTAAGAAAATCTTCAAGAAGGTAGTCAGCGACCGTGACGGTTCCACTCTGCATGACCGTGAGTCGGAGATACTTGCCACCGACGAGGAAAATGAAGACGTAAAGAAAGCTCGCAGCACCAACACACAGCATTGGTTTGGCGACTGTTTCCTTGTCTACGGCAATCAGATAGTGAAGAACAAGCAGACCGGAGAGCGCCGCCGTGTGGCTTATATCAACAAGTATGTCATCAAATAGCAGGCCAATGGCTGTCACTGAAATGAGCATAATTAAGAGAATGGTGCTTCTGCTCCTTCTCGTATCCGGTATCAGGGATGCCGGGGCACAGGCTTTTGACGGAAATTTCGACTTCAAACTGTATGCCGGTTATATGACGGTAGACTTCGATCCCGGCTTCGAGATAGGTGCAGACTACGGGTGTAACGACTGGCTGTCGTTAGGCACGGGTGTCAGATACCGTATTGCAGACAAGTCTAAGTTTGACGAACCGCCGCAGGGAATGGATGGGTTCGATGTAAAGGCGCATGCCTACATCCACGGGCAGCACCTGCTGGGACTGCCCTCGTGGCTCGATGTATATGCCGGTCCGTTCGTGGGTTTCCATACCGGTGGGATGTGTGGCGGCGTCCGCATGAATTTCAGCGAGTGGATAGGTGTGTATGCCGATTGTGCGCATCCGCTGTTCAACACTTTCAAGAACAAGTCGAATGACGACCTCGGCCTGTATCGCGGCCATACTGTCATATCAGTCGGATTGACCGTAAATCTCGAATGAGGGCATGCCTGCTGTGTGGCGGGCGTCACGCGGCGTTTATAACAGCGACACGAGCCAGCCTCCGAGTTTCACGAGCAGTACCGCCATGGCTGCTATCAGCCCGAGCAGCACGATCATCATAGCAACGGCTCCCAGCGCCTTCCGGTTCACCTCGCCCACAATCCTGCTGTCTCCGTTGACAAATCCGATAATCATTTTCAGATTGCGCAAGTTTGACCGGTAAAAGAAGTCGAGCACGTTGCCTATGAAAAACGGCACCATTCCCACGAGTACGTCGCGAAGCGTGTTGTTGATGACGGCCAGCGTGAGAGGCACCGACCTCGCCACCACCAGCGTGAAATATACGAACGGCACTGTGCACAGAGCCGAGAATACGTCTCCCATGCCCGGCACGAGGCCAATCACGCCGTCTAAATAGTATTTGTCCATATACCGTGCAATCCGTTCGAGCGTGATGAACATAGGGTGCTGTTTCAGCTCTTTCCTGTCTTTCATATCCTTATCCTCCATTATTTAAAGTCATATCATACGGCAAATATACGAATAAGCCCGCTTTTGGGCGAATAATCGTATCTTTGTGAGGTGTTTTTTAGCATCGTCTAACTATTTTTTCGGCTACATTTGCAATTCCATGAACCGACACGGGCTGCGCGGAACGGCGGACGGTGAAAAGTCTTGTCCGTATGTTCCGTGCAGCCCGTGCCGGTCTGTATTGTTGTGAGGGAGCCTCAGTCCTTATTCTCCGGCAATTACTTTGGCTCTTGCTATAGCCTGATCTATATGCCCGCAGATATTCTCTTCACCCACAATATCGTTAAATCCGGCTTTTCTCAGGGCTTTCTGTACCTTGTCGTTCACTCCGGAAAGCACTATCCGTATCCCTTCTTTCGCGCTCATTTCGCAAAGGTTTGTGAGGTTGTGGATACCTGTCGAGTCAACAAACGGCACCTTTCGCATGCGGATTATGCGCACCTTCGGACGGTCGCCGAAAGATGCCATGATTTCCTCAAACTTGTTTCCCGCTCCGAAGAAGTAGGGGCCGTTGATCTCATAAACCTCCACCCCCTGCGGTATCGTGAGATGTTCGAGGTTACCGGAGTTGATGTCTGCCTCGTCGTTGGGATCGATTTCGTCCATGATTACTTTCACGTCGGTAGTCTCCGACATTCGTTTCATGAAAAGCAGACATGCTATTATCAGTCCCACTTCTATGGCGATGGTCAGGTCGAAGATTATGGTCAGGAAGAAAGTGATCAGCAGTACGCTGACATCGCTCTTAGGGTTTCTCATCAGCGCCTTGAAAGAGCGCCACCCGCACATGCCGTATGCCACCACGACGAGCACTCCCGCAAGGCAGGCCATCGGTATATACTGAGCCAGTGGCATGAGAAACAGGAATATGAGCAGAAGCACGGCAGCGTGTATTATGCCAGATACGGGTGTGCGTCCGCCGTTGTTGATGTTGGTCATGGTGCGTGCTATTGCTCCGGTTGCCGGTATACCGCCGAACAGCGGAGAGGCAAGATTGGCCATGCCCTGTGCCACAAGCTCGGTGTTTGAGTCGTGGTGGTCGCCAACCACGCCGTCGGCTACTGTGGCGGAGAGCAGCGACTCGATGGCTCCGAGTATCGCTATCGTGACAGCCGGCGACACGAGGCTCTTTATTGTGTCCCAATTCATTTGCGGAACATGCACTTCCGGCAGTTCGCTGCTTATCGAGAACCTGTCGCCTATTGTCTCGATAGTGGTTACCCCGGCCATGTTTTTCAGCAGCAGCGCCGCTACCGTCATTATTATTATGGCTATGAGCGAGCCGGGTATCTTCTTGCTGAACTTCGGGCTTACGGCAATCACCGCCACGCTAAGTATTCCCACCGCAGCACTCCACGGGTCTATCGTGGCCATGTTTCGTCCGTAGGCAATCCATTTCTCTATGAAGTCGGCCGGTACGCTGTCCATAGTCAGTCCGAGCAGGTCTTTAATCTGTGTGGTGAATATAGTCACCGCTATACCGCTTGTGAATCCTACGATAATCGGGTAGGGAATGTATTTGATGATCGTGCCGAGCCGCAGCACGCCGAATAGCACGAGAAAGGCTCCGGCCATGAAGGTAGCCACGGCCAGTCCTTCCATTCCATACTGCTGTATGATGCCGTAGATGATGATGATGAACGCTCCCGTAGGGCCGCCTATCTGTACTTTGCTGCCGCCGAATACGGATATTATCAGTCCTGCCACGATGGCCGTGATGATACCTTTCTCGGGTGTCACGCCCGAGGCGATGCCGAAAGCGATGGCGAGCGGCAGGGCTACGATGCCCACTATGATGCCTGCCATGATGTCGGCGGTGAGTGTTTTCTTGTCGTAATGTTTCAGAGTAGAGACAAGTCTCGGCCTGAATTGAAATGTTTTCATTGTTAAATAATTTATGTTATTCTGAAAAAACGTTGCAAAGGTACTTCTATTAGTCGAAATGACAAAATGTTTTTAAACTTTTATGATGCCTTGTTGACACTCGGAATAATTATTACAAAAGGCTGTTTGTATTTCGGTTATTTTGAAATTAAAGATCCCGTGGCCGGAAATATCGCCGTATTTTTCGGTTTCGCATAACTGTTTGTGTCTCAGTTTGATATACTTGCGTTCGGTGATGTTTATATATAATAAGCCGTTCGTCCATATCTGATTTTCCGCAATAAGCGCCTTATTGCGTCGCATTTAGCGGCCCGTTGGAAGACAACGGGCCGCTAAACGCATTGCAATAGCATGCCGGATGCAGACCAACGGGTGTCCCGTTGCAGGATTTTGACTTGTTTTTCGGTTTGCGGAATGCGCACTATCGTATTGTATATAGCGGTACGTATCGTGTCGATTTTTCCGGAATGAGAAAAAACAGAGCCGCTTTTTTATGATATAAATATTACAATTCGTTCCATTGCGGAAATGTATCCGTTTTTTATTGGCGGTATGTGTGACAATGCCTGAAACGGCTTTTTGTACACATTACGGCAATCAAGTATCAATATTTTTCCGTATCTTTGCGACTAAAACAAATCTACTGATCTGATGACTGGTTATATCGCAAAATTTTCAGCCGGGCGAATGGTGTTGCTGTTCGTTTTCGGCTTGTCGGCCGTTGTGCTGATGGCGCAGACAAAAACAGTTTCCATTCTCGGTGACTCGTATTCCACGTTTGAGGGATTTATCACCCCGAAGTCCAACTACACATGGTATAATGCCGCTCCCGACTACAAGAATACTGACGTGAACAGTGTACGGCAGACGTGGTGGCACAGGGTGATTACTGACAACGGATGGCGTCTTTTTGTCAACAACTCGTTCTCCGGGTCAACCGTGTGCTTCCGTGGATATCACGGTAGCGACTACCGTGACCGCTCTTTCATAGCCAGGATGGATAATCTCGGGTGTCCCGATATTATCTTAATATTCGGTGGGACAAACGACAGTTGGGCTGGTGTGCCCGTCGGTGAGTATCGTTATGATGGAATATCGGAAGCCGATTTATACACGTTCCGTCCCGCCATGGCTTACATGCTGGCGTATATTAAAGACCGTTATCCGAATACTGAGATATATTTCCTGCTCAACGACGGACTGAGAGACGACATTTCGTCTTCCGTCAAGACCGTATGCAGGCATGAGGGAGTGCCTTGCATAGAGTTGAGAGGGATAGACAAGAAGAGCGGGCACCCTACGATAAAGGGACACGGGCAGATAGCCTCGCAGGTAAATCAAGCAATTGGAAAAAGGAAATGAAGCATAAGTTTATTTTTATCATCGCCTGCCTGTTATGGACATCCTGTCTGTGGGCACAGAATCCGGCCGTGGCATGGGATGAGCATAGTCTAATGATAGACGGCCGCAGGGTGATGCCCGTGATGGGCGAGGTACACTACTCGCGTATTCCGGCCGGCGAGTGGGAGCGTGAGGTGCGCAGGATAAAGGCCGGTGGTGTGACAGTCATTGCCGCATACGTGTTCTGGAATCATGTGGAAGAACGTGAAGGAGTGTTCGACTGGAGCGGATGCAGAGACTTGCGGCGCTTTCTTGAGATATGCGGGAAAGAGGAAATGCCGGTCGTTTTGCGTCTCGGCCCGTTCTGTCACGGCGAGGTCCGCAACGGAGGCATACCCGACTGGATGTTCGACAAGGGGTGCAGGATGCGTGAGGAAAATCCTGTGTTCATGAAGTATACCGGGCGGTTGTACCGTCAGATATTCGCCCAGGTGCAGGGTTTGCAATGGAAAGACGGCGGACCCGTCATGGCGGCGCAGTTCGACAATGAGTATCGCGGTCGTGGCAGCTATCTCATGGCATTGAAGAAAATGGCTCTCGACATCGGGTTTGACCTGCCGTTTTACACCCGTACTGGTTGGCCCGAACTCCGCACACCGGTTCCTTTCGGCGAGATGCTGCCCTTGTATGGTGACTATGCCGACGGTTTCTGGGAACGTTCGACGGCCGAGACAGCCGGAAACTACTATAAGGCGTTTAACTTCAAGGCTTTCCGCAGCAGTACGGCGATAGCCACCGAGCAGCTCGGCGAGCAGAAAGAAAAGCTCAACAATGGCGATGAGCGTTACCCGTATTTCACCTGCGAACTCGGAGGCGGCATGATGACATCCTATCACCGCCGTCCGTATATCTATCCTGAAGACGCTTACTCTCTCGCTATTGTGAAACTCGGCAGCGGCAGCAACCTGCTAGGCTACTACATGTATCACGGAGGCACCAACCCAGAGGGGTATACTTATCTGAACGAAACGCAGCGTACCAGAGCCACGAACTATAATGACCTGCCTGTGAAGACATACGACTTTCAGGCCCCGCTCGGGGAGTTCGGACAGGCAAATCCGCATTATTTCACTCTGCGCAAGCTCCACCTGTTCATGAAGGACTACGGAGAGACTCTCGCTCCGATGACCGCTTCTTTCCCGTGCCGGCAGGAGATTAAGAAAGGCGACGACTCGTTTCTACGATGGTCGTACCGCTCCAGGGACGGCAGCGCTTTTGTGTTTGTCAACAACTACGAGCGTCTGCAGAACCTTTCGGCCAAGAAAGGGGTTACGTTCGATGTCTGCGGAGTGCGTTTCCCATCGAAGCCGGTCACCATTCCGTCGGGCACGATGTGCATATTTCCTGTCAATGTAGACGGTATCCGCTATGCCACCGCACAACTTATAGCCCGTCGCGACGGCAATATATATATGGAACAGATCACCGGTGTGCCTGTAGAGATAGCCGTGGACGGCAAGGTATTGAAGAACGTCAAGGCACGGGGATTGGGCAAGCCGGTATATAAGAATATCTATTTGCTTGCTGGCGATGAGGCGTCGAGGCTGTTCTATGAGGATGAAGGCGTGGAAGACATAGGGTCGGATGCCGCCTGCGTGAAGGTGAGAGACGCCGCTCCGCAGCAGCGTAAGATAACAATCGGAGTGCAGAAAGTGGCCGAAGAGCCGACGGATGACGACTTCGGGAGTGCCGCCGTGTATCGGATTACCGTTCCGCAAGAGTCTGCCGGCAAGTTCCGCAGGATGCTGGAAATAGACTATCGTGGCGATGTGGCGCGTCTTTATGTGAACGGAAAGCTCGTGGCCGACAACTTCTACAACGGCCGTCGTTTCCTTTTCGGTCTTTGGCGGTTGCCCGAGGGATGTACTGAAATGGAACTGCGGATACTCCCTTTGCAGGAGAACATGCCTGTATATTTCCCCCGTGAGGCTAAAGCCGGCAGGCCGGGAGAGGAAGTCGTGGGCGTGAAGATAGTTCCTGTGCCGTGATTTCACGGCGGGTATTGTGATTAAACGCGCCGTCACGGATGTGTGTATGGCATGATTTAAACAAGCCAAAGTATTCGGTATAGGCGTAATGAATACGTAATGAGGCCGGATACAATGGATAACGGAAATAAAACAAATAGCATATGACAATGAGAAAATACATTTTTGCGCTTCTGGCTGCCTTTTGTTCGGCAACTGTGGCACAGACCATAGACTTGTCGGGAGAGTGGAATTTCGCCATGGGCGACAAGCCTGAATATAATGATAAGATAACCTTGCCGGGCTCGATGCTAACCAATGGCAAGGGCGATGAGGTGACGGTAGACACCCGTTGGGTGAGCAGTCTTTACGATTCCTCGTTCTTTTTCAATCCCTACATGGAGAAATACCGGGTGGCCGGGAAGATGAAATTTCCTTTCTTCCTCACTCCCGGCAAGCATTATGTAGGCCCGGCGTGGTACATGAAGCGTGTGGATGTGCCAAAAGCGTGGCGCAAGGGCCGTGTGCTTCTTTATCTCGAACGGCCGCATATCGAGACTACGGTCTACGTTAACGGCCGCATTGCGGGGCGCGACTCGTCGCTGAGCGTGCCTCATGAGTTTGACATCACGCCCTATGTGAAGGCCGGTCAGGCCAACGACATCGCAATACGGATATACAACGGCATTGAGAACGTGTGCGTGGGGCAGGACTCACACAGCGTGACCGACCAGACACAAGGATGCTGGAACGGTATCGTTGGCAGGATAGAGCTGCGCAGAGTGCCGCGTGTTTACATCGATGACGTGCAGGTTTATCCGGACGTGCAGGGCAAAAAGATACGTGTCGAGGTGCGGACGGCAGGTGACAAGGGGCGTAAGAAAATTTCGTTCTGCCACCCGCTGTTGCTCAAACCCGACGGAACATCGGGGCGAAAGGAGACGGTAGCGGTAGTCAATACATCCGACGACACCGCTTCGGTGGTGCTTGAAATGGGCGGTGACGTGAGGCTTTGGAGCGAGTTCGAGCCTAATCTTTATGAATTGACCGTCTCGGTGGGCGATGATGAGCGTCGTGTCACGTTCGGAATGAGCGAGATTGCGATAAAGGGAAAGCAGTTTTACCTCAACGGTAATCCTATATGGATGCGCGGTACGGTGGGCAACTGTTGTTTCCCGCTTACCGGTTATCCGCCGACGGACGAGCAATCGTGGCTTGCCATATTCCGCAAATGCAAGGAATACGGCCTTAACATGATGCGTTTTCACTCGTACTGTCCGCCGGAGGCTGCCTTTGCCGCAGCCGATAAGGTGGGTTTCTATCTGCAACCCGAAGGCCCGTCATGGCCCAATCACGGTGTGCGTCTCGGCAGGAAGATGAATATAGATCATTATTTGCTCGAAGAGACGCGGCGCATGGTGAAGGCTTATGGCAACCATCCGTCGTTCTGTATGCTGGCGGCCGGCAACGAACCGGCCGGCGACTGGGTGCGCTGGGTGGGCGATTTCGTAGACTACTGGAAGAGCACGGGCGACCGTCGCCGTGTATATTGCGGCGCATCGGTTGGCGGAGGATGGGCCTGGGACCCGAAGAGCGAGTACCATGTCAAGGGCGGCGCGCGCGGACTCGACTGGGACAGGCATGCCCCGCAGTCGGAAGACAACTACGCCTCCGCAATAACGAGCTTCACACAGAAGGGCCGCAAGCCGCTGACATTCGAAATCAACGAACCGTACATAAGTCATGAACAGGGCCAATGGTGCGCGTTCCCCGATTTCAAGGAGTTAAATCAGTATACAGGTGTATACAAAGCCGGAAATTTCGAAATATTCCGAGACCTTCTTCGCGATAACGGAATGGCCTCGCAAGCCGAAAAATTCCTCATGGCCAGCGGTAAGTTGCAGACTTTGGCGTATAAATATGAGCTTGAACGCAACCTGCGTACCAAGGACTATGCCGGTTTTCAGCTTCTCGGCCTGAACGATTACAGCGGTCAGGGCACGGCGCTTGTGGGCGTGCTGAATGTCTTCTGGCGTGAGAAAGGCTACTGCACGGCTGACGATTGGAGCGGATTTTGCGCCCCGATAGTGCCTCTTGCCCGTTTTCCGAAGTTCGTTTACACCAACGACGAGACACTGGCTGTGCCTGTGGAACTGTATAACGCATACAAGGAAACGTTGGTGGGAGCCGTGGCTGAGTATACTGTTTCATGTGATGGGAAGACCGTCTTTGCCGGAAAGACAGATGGTAAGGACATTGCCGTGGGGAAGAACCATGGCCTGTGTGATGTGGTTTTCACCCTTGCAGGTATACAGGAGCCCAAGAAACTGTCTCTCAATGTAGCCGTAGTGTCGGACAATGCTCCAAGGGCAGAGAATAAATGGGATTTCTGGGTATATCCCAAGACCGTCGGTATGCCGTCGGCCGACGGCATACATATCACCGACACTCTCGATGCCAAGGCACTGGCGGTGCTCGAGCGTGGCGGCCGTGTGCTTATTGCTGCCGCTGGAAAGGTGCGCATGGGTAACGATATAAAGCAGACATACCTGCCCGTTTTCTGGAATACAAGTTGGTTTAAGATGCGCCCTCCGCACACCACCGGTGCCTCGATAGACGTGTCACACCCGCTGTTCCGTTGTTTCCCGACCGATGATTGGAGCAATCTCAACTGGTGGGAACTGCTCAACAAGGCTCAGGTAATGAACCTGCGCGAGTTTCCTGCCGATTATCAGCCGCCGGTACAGCCGATAGACACGTGGCACATAAGCCGCAAGATCGGCATGGTCGTAGAAGCCAATGTGCTGAAAGGCAAGCTGCTCATGACTACGATAGACATTGATAGCGATCTTGACCGTCGTGTGGTTGCTCGCCAGATGCGCAAGGCTATGATAGAATATGTGGGCGGAACCGATTTCAAACCGTCTTTGACACTCGAACCGCAGACAATAACAAACCTCTTCGAGAAAGAGGCTCCGGCGGTGAATATGTTTACGAAAGACTCTCCCGACGAGTTGAAACCGAAGTTGAAGTAGGTGGATCAGGAGTTGTGGAGTAAGGAGTTGTGGAGTAAGGAGGATAGCGACATAAGTTAAAGAATGCTTTGTTACTATCCTCCTTACTCCTCAACTCCTGATTATTAGAAATTCACTCCGCAGTTGATATACAGACATCCGTTTCTTGATGAGTCGAAATCGCTGTGGCATATATTGGCAAGGCCGAATTCGTAGGCAGCCTCGGCATAAATCATGCTGTATTCAAGGCCGCATCCGATGCGCAGACCGCCATCGAAGCGTTTGAAATAATCCGAAGAAAACGATGAGCAGCTCTCCCTCTCCTTATAGTTTTTCACTTTTCCGCCTATGCCGAAAGCGATATACCCGCCGCCGAACGGTTGAACGGAAAAGTTGTCGTCCAACTCATATTTGTATTTCACAAGAATGGGAATCTCTAAATAGTTGAGGTCGAAAGTGAACTTTACACCGTCTATGACACCCTTTCCTCCTTTTTCAGTGTAGAAAAGACCGGTTTCAAGACATACAGGAGTGGTGGGTGAAAGCTGTATACCGACCACACCGCCGAAGTTTAAACCCGACTGGCTGCTGCCGCCGTCGAGTCGCGGGTCGTCGGAATGTACCGAGCCTACGGCCAAACCGAGCCGCAGGCCGTAGTAGATATTGTACTCGTCCATAAAGTTGGAATATCCGTTATCCTGAACCCTGTAACTGTCGTATTGCGCGCATGTTGGCAAGGCCATGACAGCGGCAATTATTGCAATGATGATCTTTTTCATGTCGATGTAAAAAATAAAGTCTATGACGGATGCAAAGATATACAAATAATCTGATATAACTGCCATGGGTGATGCAGATTTTTTGATTGTCATGCTTTGTTTGCTATCAAAAAACATACAAAACAACTTCCAGAACCCGCTTGTCTTGAAAAAAGCAATCTGCCGGTCGGAAGTATTCGTATATCTGGCGGGTTTTGTTAATTTGTTGACCGCCAATGGCGTATGCGTGGTTGCGGTAAAGCCGTGCTGTCGGAGGGCATTTACAGTCTGCGTTTATTGCAACGGGCGTCCGAATGCGGTCAAGACCATTGTGATGTGCTTGTGGATGATACCTGTGTATCGGGTCTTGTAATAGGAATGCCGTTTTATTTCGTGGAGAGATAAAATGTTAGATTTATGACATAATGTTTACATTAAGGTCGGAGTGGGTCTTCAAGGAACGGTTTGGCGGCAAGCAATTAACGTTATTTTTTACTTTATATTAATATGTGAATGATATTTTGTGTAACTTTGCATTTCAATATTAAAGACAGTCATGAACGATAAAAAGACAGATAACACAAAACGCATAAACCCATTTTTCGAGCCTTACGGCACACCACACGACACGGTGCCTTTCGACCGTATCAGGCTTGAAGACTACGAGGAGGCTTTCATGGAGGGCATACGCCGTGACAACGAGCAGATAGAGAAGACGATAAACAACCCCGAGAAGCCAACATTCGATAATACGATAATCAACAAAGACGAGACACGTGAGGGCTATTATGATTTGCTTTCACGTGTTTCTACTGTGTTTTTCAATATGCTCAGTGCCGAGACCAACGATGAACTCGATGCCCTGGCACAGAAAATGCAGCCAATATTGACGCAACATGCCAATGATGTGCGCCTTAATCCGAGACTGTTTGACCGCATTAAGGCCGTGAAGCGGCATCACCGGAAGCTCACTCCTGAGGAAAAAAGGTTGCTTGACGACTGCTATGACGGTTTCGCGCGCAGCGGAGCGTTGCTCGACGATGATGGCAAGGAGCGTCTGCGCAAGCTCACCGAGGAAGCAGGCATGCTCTCGCTCCAATTCTCGCAGAACCTGTTGAAAGAGGAAAAAGCGTTCACGCTACACATCACCGACGAGAAAAACCTCGAAGGCCTGCCCGACACGGCGCGGGAGGCGGCCGCCG
>NZ_BEWV01000069.1 GCF_002933775.1 Prevotella sp. MGM1 | reverse complement strand
CTATGGTTGTATTTTTGCAGTTCCCCGTTCGGACTTGCTAAATATGAATCTATTTTATCTATATTTGCATTGCCAATATTGGTATCAAGCGTTTTTACTTTTTTTAATTTATGGGGAGGTAGGATATAATGTTTTTTATCCCT
Organism: Prevotella sp. MGM1; assembly: GCF_002933775.1. Classification (GTDB taxonomy): domain Bacteria; phylum Bacteroidota; class Bacteroidia; order Bacteroidales; family Bacteroidaceae; genus Prevotella. The sequence goes on along the minus strand of NZ_BEWV01000069.1, from coordinate 383 downwards.
CATTCCTGAATAGTAATTGTCATAAAAAGACTTTGAATCATTAGCAGTACTGCGCCCATGTGTATGAGTAGTGGCAACGGTTTTAAATCCCCAAGGAGCCTTGCTTGAAATAACCACATCTTTATTACCTCTATTGGCAATTGTATAAGTATATCCGATTTCGCCTTTGTTATTCATTACTTTGAATATGCTGCTGCCATACTCTACTCCTTCCCGTATAGAATTATCATTGTAATACAATCCGAAATCTATAGCCGCTTCATCTGCCGTTCTGAAAAAGTCTCCCGGTTTCAACCCGTCAATATCAATCAGCTTTATCGGATTATTCAGACAATATACATACGGACTGACATTCAGATAATCGTCCGCGAGCGGGTCCGGCC
>NZ_BEWV01000068.1 GCF_002933775.1 Prevotella sp. MGM1 | reverse complement strand
CAAGACGCTGGTGGACTACTACACCAAACTGTCGGACTTCCACGCCCAGTTCCGTGCCATCGGTACGAACTACAATCAGGTCGTTAAAGAGTTGCGCATCCATTTTTCGGAGAAGAAGGCGATGGCGTTGCTCTACAAGTTGGAGAAACATACCATCGACCTTGTGAAACTGAGCCGGGAGATCGTGGAACTTTCAAGGGAGATGTATGCTAAGAGGGAACAACAGAAGGAATAATTCCATAACACACCAAGCCCCCACAGATACGCAGCCAGGTATGTGAGCGAAGTCTGTTAGATAACTTTATTGCCGACCATGTCATCATAGGACGTTCGGGATTTCAGTTTAAGGATGAAAACCGACCGAAAGAATTAAATGCAAATAAAGGTAGTGGAATTATATTCCATTATTAATTATGCAATTAAATCAACTTCAAATCCTTTGCTATCCGACAGGCTTCAATAGAATTTTTCACCTGCAACTTCCCTAAAATCTCCTGTCTATGCCGGCTGACCGTATTTATGCTGATGTGGAGCGTGGCGGCTATTTCTTTGCTCAATAAACCTTTATCGATAAGGTTCAGAACCTGTTTTTCTCTGACGGACAATATTCTTGTGCTATCCTGTTTATCCAATTCCATCATCTGACCATTGACGGAATTGATTATCAGACATTTCGCGGGAATATCAAACAATAAAGGACTGTAAAGGCATAGAGCCAGCCACAAAGTATCGTTGGTGGGAACATAAACGTAAAACATCCGATGCAATACAGGTATATAACCATGCGTGCTACTTGTCATACGGAGCTTGCTCGTCAAATAATAATTGGCACGTTCCTTTTTCGGCTGGCATTTGACAAAATGGAAAAAACAAAGTTCTTGTAAGTGTTTGCTTGCCAAATCGTCAGGATGGATAAGTCTGAAGATTTCTTCTTCCCAAATGGAAGGCACCTTACCTTCTTTACCGTATTTGTCTATTTTAAGCATTCGTGAGAACTTGCCGTAATAGATGTAACTGGCATTGGTGCGCAAATCACTCAATACGGCAATAGCATTCTCCATACGTGCATAGTTGCACGCCATATCCTTATATCTGTCCAGCATCTCCGCATACGGCTGCTCTTCCGCAAAATCCTGTGCTGAAAACTCCTTGTCCAATACGCCTTTACTATCCATCATTGGGAATAAAATGGTTATTTATAATCATTGCGCTGTATATAGCAATGACTTACCTTTGCAAAGGTAATTGAAATAAATGGTTATTTATGATAAGTGAGAAAGAAAAATGCCGTCAAGGCAAATTGTACGATGCCAACAACGATGTGGAATTGATAGCCGAAAGGCAAGCATGTAAGCTGCTGTGCCATGAATATAATCATCTGCTGCCGTCAGAAACCGAACGCAGGAACGATATTATAATCAAGTTGTTTGGAAAGGCGGGACGTGGTTTTCTGATAGAGCAACCGTTTTTTTGTGATTACGGCTATAACATAGAGATTGGCGGGAATTTTTATGCAAACGTGAATTGCGTTGTCTTGGATGAGGCAAAAGTCAAGTTCGGCGACAATGTGTTCATTGCTCCCAACTGCGGATTTTACACTGCCGGGCATCCCTTCGATGTAGAGCAGAGAAACCGGGGATTGGAATATGCTCGGCCGATTACCATAGGCGATAACGTGTGGATAGGTGCGCATGTCTGTGTGCTGCCCGGAGTTACAATCGGCAACAACTGTGTTATCGGTGCAGGAAGCGTGGTGAACAAAGATATTCCGGAAGGTTCGTTGGCAGTCGGAAATCCTTGCCGGGTGATACGGAAAATATAATATTTTACATAAAATACATGGAAATGAAAAAGTTATTGCTAAGCGGATTGATGATTTCCGCTTCATTTGCCTGCATGGCGCAGTCATTGGAAAAGATGCAGTGGTTTAACGAACCTGAACAATGGGAAATCAAGGGCAACTCTCTTTCGATGAATGTCACTCCCCAAACCGATTACTGGCGCATATCTCATTATGGATTTACCGTCGACGACGCCCCTTTCCTGTACACCCTGCGTGGTGGAGAGTTTGAAGCCAAGGTAAAAATATCCGGCGACTACAAGACACGTTTCGACCAGTCGGGACTGATGCTTCGCATCAACCACGAAAATTACATCAAGACAGGGATTGAGTTTGTGGACGGCAAATACAATCTCAGCACCGTCGTGACGCATCATACGAGCGACTGGAGCATCATACCTCTGGACAAACCCGTGCCGTTCGTATGGATAAAGGCGGTGCGCCGACTCGATGCCGTGGAAATTTTCTATTCTTTTGATGACAAAGAGTACACGATGATGCGTAACGCCTGGCTGCAAGACAATCGTCCGGTCATGGTGGGAATAATGGGGGCTTGTCCTGACGGAAACGGCTTCACAGCCAAGTTTGAGAATTTCTCCATTAAGCATCTGCCCGATTTGCGCAGAGTGCAGTGGCTGAAGGAAAACAATACGGAAACAACTGAAAACAAGAAATGACCATGAGAATAGAACATATCGCAATCTGGACGGACGACCTCGAGACCCTAAGAGCATTTTACACCAGATATTTCAACTTGAAGTGCGGCAGCAAATATACAAACCCATACAAAAACTACACATCTTATTTTCTGTCTTTTGGAGAGGATAAAACCCGCATTGAACTCATGCACATCCCTGATATGCAAAATCCGGCAAGCAGGGGCAACCTGAAAGGGCTGGCGCATTTTGCCATTGCAGTAGGAAACGCTCAAACGGTAGACACACTCACCGAACGGTTGAGAGCAGACGGCTATACCATATTGAGCGAACCGAGAACGACGGGTGACGGATACTATGAGAGTGCCGTAGCGGACCCTGAGGGAAACTATGTGGAAATAACAGCGTAAATGTTGTAAAGGGTTGTTTCAATATATCAGTCAAAAACATATAATGAAACATATTCAACAAATAGTTGCATCTGGTTATTGGCTGATTATATTGTTAATAGGTTGCATCGTTTATACTTGGCATCATGAATGGCAGGAAATAGAAAATTTGGAATCAGACAACCGACAGATTGACGAGTTACGGAAAGAGATAAACGATGTGCATATTCAACTAATAGAGTTTTCCCTATTGGGTGAAACAATATTGGAATGGGATGATGAAGAGTTGGAACATTACCATACCCAACGTATGGCAGTAGATAGCATGTTATTCCGTTTCAAATCTATCTATCCGGAAGAGCGTATCGACAGCGTGAGCTATCTTCTTGAAGACAAAGAACGGCAGATGCGCGGTATAGTTAAACTACTTGATGAACAGCAAGTACTTAATGAGAAAATTGCTCGTCAACTACCTGTAATCGTGCAGAAAAGCGTACAGGAACAGCCCAAGAAACCGAAACGGAAAGGATTCTTGGGCATCTTTGGTAAAAAAGAGGAAGCAAAACCTACCATAACCACCACGATGCTCCGTTCCTTTAACCGAAATATGATAACCGAACAACAGGATCAAAACCGTCGTTTGTCTGAATACGCAGATAGCCTTGCTGTACGAAACGCAGAACTGAATAGGCAACTGCAAGGACTGATTATTCAAATAGATGGAAAAGTTCAAGCTGACTTACAGAAACGAGAAGCGGAAATAGCCTTCATGCGGGAACGGTCGTTCATTCAGATTGGGGGCTTGACAGGGTTCGTTATACTGATATTGGTCATTTCTTATATCATCATCCATCGAAATGCCAACCGCATCAAGCGATACAAACAGGAAACCGCAGATTTAATCGGGCGACTGCAACAAGTGGCAAAGCGAAACGAGGCACTGCTAGCCTCTCGCAAGAAAGCGGTACATACTATCACCCATGAGTTACGCACACCGCTGACGGCAATAATGGGTTATGCCGGACTGGTGGAAAAAGAGAATAACATAGAACGAATTAGGCGTTATATCTGTAATATCCAAGAATCTTCCGACCGTATGCGCGAAATGCTCAATACCCTGCTTGACTTTTTCCGTCTGGATAACGGCAAGGAGCAGCCTAATTTCTCCCCTTGCCGGATTTCAGCAATCACGCACATTCTTGAAACGGAGTTTACGCCAATCGCCATGAACAAGGGGCTGGCTCTTACCATAACCAATCAAACGGATACGGTTGTCTTGACCGATAAGGAACGTATCCTGCAAATCGGCAACAACCTGCTGTCCAACGCCATCAAGTTCACGGACAACGGTGGCGTTTCTCTGACAACGGACTACGATAACGGTGTCCTGAAACTTATCGTCGAAGATACGGGTACGGGAATGACCAACGAGGAACAGCAACGCGTGTTCGGTGCGTTTGAGCGTCTGGCAAACGCCGCCGCAAAAGACGGCTTCGGACTGGGACTTTCCATCGTTCAGCGTATCGTGTCAATGCTCGGCGGCACGATACGGCTGGAGAGCGAGAAAGGCAAAGGTAGCCGTTTTACGGTGGAAATACCCATGCAGACAGCCGAGGAACTGCCGGAACGGATAAATCAGACACGGATTCATCATGACCGTACATTCCATGATGTCATTGCCATCGACAATGACGAGGTTCTTCTCCTGATGCTGAAAGAAATGTATGTACAGGAAGGTGTACACTGCGACACCTGCACCGATGCTGCGGAACTGATGGAAATGATACGCCGGAAAGAATACAGCTTACTTCTGACGGATCTGAACATGCCGAAAATCAACGGCGTCGAGCTGCTGGAGCTGCTACGTACCTCCAACGTGGGCAATTCAAAGACTATCCCGGTAGTCGTGACAACCGCTTCTGGCAGTTGCAGCAAGGAGGAACTTATGGAACGTGGATTTTCCGATTGCCTGCTCAAACCGTTCTCCATATCTGAACTGATAGAGGTTTCAGACAAATGCGCCATAAAAGGCAAACAGAACGAAAAGCCGGATTTCACCTCCCTGTTGTCCTACGGCAATGAATCCGTCATGTTGGAGAAACTGATAACAGAAACTGAAAAAGAAATGCAGGCAATCAGGAAAGTGGAACAAAAGAAAAATCTTCAAGAGCTGGACGCCCTGACACACCATCTGCGAAGTTCATGGGAGATACTTCGTGCAGACCAACCGTTAAGGGAACTTTATAAACTGCTTCATGGAAGAACCGCTTCTGATTATGAAGAACTGAACAAAGCCGTGACTGCCGTGCTGGATAAAGGCACGGAAATCATCCAGTTGGCAAAAGAGGAAAGGAGAAAATACGAAAATGGATAAGACAAAAATCATCGTGGTGGAGGACAATATCGTATATTGCGAGTTTGTCTGCAACTTGCTGGCACGCGAGGGATTCCGCACCGTGCAGGTTTTTCACCTCTCGACCGCGAAGAAATATCTGCAACAAGCCGCAGACAGGGACATCGTGGTTTCCGACCTGCGCCTGCCCGACGGCAACGGTATCGACCTGCTGCGCTGGATGCGCAAGGAAGGCAGGATGCAGCCCTTTGTCATCATGACCGACTATGCCGAAGTGCATACGGCGGTTGAAAGCATGAAACTCGG
>NZ_BEWV01000067.1 GCF_002933775.1 Prevotella sp. MGM1 | reverse complement strand
CGGCAGACAAGAGACTGAGTTCAAGTTTGTAACCATTGATGACAGAGACGGTTCGACGGCATGGGAGACCGGTAGCAACAGGCGCATCGCCATACCCACCGTAAAGGAGGGTGAAACGGTTGTACTGGAACTGCCGCAGGCACGGTTTGACCGGGCACCGTGGAGAGCGGCCGGAACGGTAATCCCGATATTCTCGCTGCGTTCGGAAGGCAGCTTCGGAGTGGGCGACTTCGGCGACCTCAGACTGATGACAGACTGGGCTGACATGACGGGACAGCGGGTGATACAGGTGCTGCCGATAAACGATACCGGCATGACACACACATGGACAGACTCTTATCCCTACAACAGCATAAGCATATACGCGCTGCACCCGCAGTATACCGACTTCCGCCGGCTGCCCGCCCTGAAAGACGAAGCGCGGCGGAAACACTTCGAGAGATTGCGGACGGAACTGAACGCGCTGCCGCGGATAGACTATGAACGGGTGAACAGGGCGAAAACGGAATATCTGCGCGAACTGTTCGCACAGGAGGGTGCCACGGTGATGATGTCGGCGGAGTTCAAGACGTTCTTCGACGCCAACAGGGAGTGGCTGGTACCCTACGCGGCGTTCTGCCATTACCGCGACATGTACGGCACGGCGACATTCGGCGAGTGGCCCGACCACAAGACACTGACCGACGATGAGCGTGAGCGGATGGGAAACCATGGCACGACGGAATACAAAGAGGTGGCTTTCTGGTATTTCGTACAGTTCAATCTCGACACCCAGATGCGTGAAGTACATGAGTACGCACGCAGCAAACGGGTGATACTCAAAGGCGACATACCCATCGGCATCAGTCGGGACGGAGTGGAAGCGTGGGTGGAACCGAGATACTTCAACATGGACGGACAGGCCGGAGCGCCACCGGACGCTTTCTCGGCAAACGGCCAGAACTGGGGGTTCCCGACATATAACTGGGACGAGATGACGGCCGACGGATGCCGGTGGTGGGTGCGCCGGTTCACAAAGATGGCGCAATACTTCGACGCCTACCGAATAGACCACGTGCTGGGCTTTTTCAGGATATGGGAAATCCCGTCGCACTCGGTACACGGACTGCTCGGACAGTTTGCGCCGTCGCTCGGAATGACGCGGGGCGAGATTGAGGCATACGGACTGCCATTCAACGAAAAGCACTTCACCGAGCCGTTCATATCCGACCGTGCGATAGAGCAGTCGTTCGGCGACAAGGCCCCGGAAGTGAAAGCGAAATATCTCGAACACTGCCATGGCGACATGTGGAGAATGAGACCCGAATACGACACACAGCGCAAAGTGGAAGCCGCCTTCAAGGGCATGACGGCACCGGCGGACACACAACTGCGCGACGGGCTGTACGCACTGATCAGTGATGTGCTCTTCGTACGGGACCATAATGACGACGACAAATTTCACCCGCGCATCGGGGTACAGGGCGACTTCGTATACGAAACGTTATGTGACGAAGACAGGCACGCTTTCAACCGCCTTTACAACGACTATTTCTACCGTAGGAACAACTCTTTCTGGCACGACGAGGCGATGAAGAAGCTGCCACTGCTTATCCAGGCCACCCGTATGCTCGTATGCGCGGAAGATCTCGGAATGGTGCCAGCCTGCGTGCCGGGAGTGATGAACGAGCTGCGCATTTTGAGCCTTGAAATACAGTCGATGCCGAAAACGGAGGGCTTACGGTTCGGCGATCTGAGCCAAAACCCGTATCGCTCGGTATGCACTTTCAGCACGCACGACATGCCGACACTGCGCCAATGGTGGGACGAGGACGAACAACGGGCACGCGAATACTTCAACACCGTGCTACACAAGGCCGGCGACGCCCCACATCCTCTGCCCGGATGGCTGGCCGAGGACATTGTTGACAGACAGCTCGCAAGTCCATCCATGCTATGCCTTCTGTCGCTCCAAGACTGGCTCGCCACAGATGAAAAACTGCGGCTGCCCGACAAAGACGCTGAGCGCATCAACATTCCGGCAAACCCACGCCACTATTGGAGATACCGCATGCACCTCACCATAGAGCAACTCATGGAGGCAGACGGGTTCAACAGCAAGACAAAGAGCATGATAATAGAAAGCGGAAGATAATAAAAGTTAAAAGGCAGAAAAGTAAAAAGGTGGAAAAGTAGAAAGGGTAAGACATTGCGGAAAAACGGAACGCGCTTAATAAAAGCGCCGACGGCATATCCATGAGCAATAAAACAAGATTCTATAATCCATAATTCCGTTCCTACAAGACCGATAAACAATAAATAAAAAAGGTGGAGAAAACGACCAAACCGTTATTCCCCACCTTTTAATTAATATCATCGCGTATTCCGCAATGTCTTACCCTTTCTACTTTTCCACCTTTTTACTTTTTTACCTTTTTACCTTTAAATCATCCGTAAACGATGTTCCCGTTCTCGTCTTCGTAAGGCGCAAGGTCTTTGGCATACTGGTTCATGGCACGCAGACTCATACCCATCGACGAAAAACCACCGTCGTGGAAGAGGTTCTGCATCGTGACTTTACGCGTGAAGTCGGAGAACATCATGACGCAATACTCTGCGCACTCTTCTGCCGAAGCGTTGCCGAGAGGCGACATTTTGCTTGCGAAGTCCATCAGGTTGTCCATATCCTTTATGCCTTTACCGGCAGTTGTAGGTGTGGGCGACTGTGAAATGGTGTTCACACGTACATTTTTCTCACGACCATAGATATATCCGAAACTGCGGGCGATACTTTCGAGCATGCTCTTTGCGTCGGCCATGTCGTTGTAGCCGAAGAACGTGCGCTGCGAAGCAACGTATGTGAGAGCCACTACCGAGCCGTAATCAGCTATGGCATCTTGCTTCTTCGCCACTTGGAGCATCTTGTGGAATGATATGGCCGAGATGTCGAGTGTCTTCAGAAGATAACCATAGTCAAGGTCATCATAGGTGCGGTGTTTGCGCACGTTGGGGCTCATACCGATGGAATGGAGCACAAAATCTATCTTTCCGCCGAGCAGTTCCACCGACTCGCGGAACACCTTGTCCAAATCTTCCACGCTCGTGGCATCGGCAGGGATAACGGGGGCGTTCAACTGCTTGCTCAGTTCGTCCAGTTCTCCCATACGAAGTGCCATCGGAGTGTTGCTCAACGTGATTGTAGCTCCCTCCTCAACTGCTTTCACTGCCACTTTCCATGCTATGGACTCGGCATTGAGCGCGCCGAAGATTATGCCGCGCTTTCCTTTCAATAAATTGTGAGTCATCTTTATTTTTGTTTGTTTCAGTTGGCAAAAGTACAACTTTTACGTAAAACAGACAAATTCTTTGGAGAAAAAGATGAGTATCGGCTATATCGCACAGTACGGGACATCAGTCTTCGAGAGAGTATGTCACAGTAGTTACGACACGCAGTTTCTTGATGTACGGCGTATTGGAGTCACGGTCTGAGATGGAGAACTGGCCCTGATCGGCGGTCATAATCTTTCCTGGGCGGCTATTGCTGTTCTCGGCAAACTGCTCTGCCGTCTTCTCGGCGTTGCGTATGGCCTCCTGCATCATCTTCGGTTTCATCTTCTGGAACGACACATACTCATACTCCACGCTGCCGGCGTATGCGTCTACCACGGCCACTCCCTGCTTCAAAAGCTCACCCTGGCGGGCTATTATCGAGCGCACGCGCTTGACATTGCGCGACGTAACGGTGATTGTAGATGTTATGATGTAACGGTACCTGTGCCGGTCGGCATTATACTGATCGGCTTTGAGGTCGGTGACGAGCGGCGCGTTCACGCTTATCTCGCTCTCCGCTATTCCATTACGGCGCAGAAACGTTTTCACCTTGGCCGTGGTCTCGCTGATCTTGTCGTACAGAGCGGGCAGGTCATCGCCCAACTCCTTGGTCTGTATAGGCCATGTCACCTTGTCGGCCGCCACCTCTTTCTCGGCAAGTCCCTTCACTGTAACCTTGCGGTCTTTATTTACAAAATCGTCTATTCCCCCTTTTATGCACAGGCCGAGACCTATGATTCCGATGGCTATGATAGCCGCTTCCTTAATTCTGTTCATGGTTTTATGTATTACTTGGTTTTTATTTCGATGTAAATATACGACTTGTTGCGCCGGCTGACGATGCCACCGCCTGATATTTATGCTTAATTAACAGAACGGGCGCGTATTTCATTTATCTTAGCAGGGAAAAGGCACACGACAACAAACCGCGTCCCAAAAGTTTTCCATCAAACTTTTGGGACGCGGTTCAATTGTGACGTCACGCGTTTTTACCTTACTTACACTTAGACCTTTTTTACCGCCGGACTATTTTACGCTGCCAACCTTGATGAGGTACTCGGCTATCTGCACGGCATTAAGCGCGGCACCCTTGCGTATCTGATCGCCACTGAGCCAGAAAGTAAGCCCGCAATCATCGGCAAGGTCCTGACGCACACGACCCACGTAGATAT
>NZ_BEWV01000066.1 GCF_002933775.1 Prevotella sp. MGM1 | reverse complement strand
AATAAAATTGACCCCCGCCGCCAGGACTTTTAAGGGGTCAATCTTATTATGCCCGTGGGGTCAAATCCCGCGTGTCCGAAGGGGTCAAACTCTCGCGCCTTTTCCATTCTTATATCTGGATTCTGTTTTCAAACATAAGCATAAATTGATTCATAATAAAGCCCCAGTTTGAAATAGGCATTGTCCATTTCTTTTCAATCTCCATAAGCGAAAGATATACGGTCTTTTTTACGGCATCGTCCGAAGGGAATGAAAGCTTTGATTTCGTGTACTTTCTGATTTTTCCGTTCAGATTCTCAATGAGATTTGTGGTATAGATTATTTTTCTGATTTCCAGCGGAAACTGGAAGAAAACAGTCAGGTCATCCCAATTGTTCCTCCATGAACGTATGGCGTATGGATACTTTCCTCCCCATTTCTTTTCCAGATTGTCAAGTTCTGCGGCAGCAACCTCTTTGTTGGGTGCTTATAGATATTCTGGCTGTGTCCATAATATTGTGTAAACGAGGAATACGGAACTAATTTTAGAATCCCGTATTCCTCGTTTACACAAAACCTTGGATAGTGCCATAAAAAAGTCGATATACCTGTAAACCACCGTAAAATATTTACATTATCGGATTTCTTCATCGTTAATTACCGTACCCCCGTTATTTTATATACATTCCGCTTCCTTTTGTCCAAAAAGATGTATCTTTGTAGACTTTCCGTTATTTACTAATTATTATTTACATAATTACAGAATTAAAACATTTAGCGACAAAAGAATTTTTATGATGAGAAAAGACTTCAAAACCGCCGCAGCCATATTCGTCATGGCAACCACTGCGCTTACGGCAACAGCACAGATACCGGCCGGATATTATGCCTCACTGAAAGGCAAGAAAGGCGCCGAACTGAAAAATGCAATACATGAGATAATCAAAAACGCCAAAGTTCTCGACTACGGAAACGGCAACGGAACGACATGGTACGGTTTTTACTCCACAGACCAAGCCGAAGACGGTATGGTCATAGACAGGTACAGCAACGACAAGCGTTACTTCGGAGCAAAAGGAAGCGCTGTCAGCGGGATGAACATCGAGCACTCTTTCCCCAAGAGCTGGTGGGGCGGAAGCAAAAACCAGGCATATAAAGATCTGTATAACCTCATGCCTTGCGAAGAAAAGATCAATTCGAGCAAGCAGAACTATCCCATGGGAAAGGTAACGACCGTCACGACAGACAACGGATGCACCCGGATTGGCACGGGAACCAACGGTTATCAGCTGTGGGAACCGGCCGACAAATGGAAAGGCGATTTCGCCAGAGGCTACATGTACATGGCAACCGCATACCAGAACCTGACATGGAGCGGGACACAAGCCAACCAAATACTGACCCAAGGCTACTACCCTACTCTGAAAGAATGGGCATACACGCTATATATAGAGTGGGCGAAAACAGATATCGTGGATGAACTGGAGATCAAACGAAATAATGAGGTATCAAAAATACAAGGCAACCGCAACCCATTTGTCGACTTCCCTAACCTTATGGAATATGTATGGGGTGACAGCATCACATACGCTTTCGACCCGGAAACCACTGTCAAAGCTGACGAATATATCGACGATGGTGGCGGCGACAATCCCGATCCGAATGAAGAAAATATACTTCAAGTGGATTTCACCACCGACGGAGGCGGCTTCACGCAGAATGCATCCACCCTTCCATACGAAGGTTTCAATGTATGGAGACGCGACAACCAGTACGGTTGGATAGCCACGGCATATTACGACAACAGCGGTCACGACTCCGACGCCTCTCTAATCTCGCCTGAGATAGACCTGACGGAATATGCAGGAGCAAACCTTTCGTTCACGCACGCCGTCAACCACCGCAGCACCCATTCCCCACAAGATGTTCTTGACGTTGAAATCATCTGCGACGGGCAGGCCACCCCACTCACCGGTTTCACATGGCCGGCAGGAAACAGTTGGGCGTTCAACAACTCGGGAGACATCTCACTCGACGCTTTCGCCGGCAAGAAAATACGGGTGGCGTTCCACTACCGCAGCACCACGGCCGAGAACATGCAATGGGAAATAAAAAACATAAGCGTCAGCGGCACCGCGTCGACATCATCCATAGGCGATGTCACGGACAGAAATACCGGCATAGACTTCGACCGTAAATACGAAATGTATTCTCCCGACGGCCGCAAGCTCGACAAAACGATACCGCACAGCGGCATCATAATAATCAGGCAAGACGGCAAAACGATTAAAGCCGTGATGAGATAAAACGTTCGTGCGCGACTGCCTGGCAGTCGCGCACGAATCATCATGTAAGCCATCAGATATGCTGTCGCAAATCACAGGGAGCCCCACAGAAGAACGCTTACTGCTCCGGAGCCTTGTCTATCAAATCCATAAACTGGTCGAGTTTCGGAGTTATGATAATCTGTGTACGGCGATTACGCTGTTTTCCCATCTCTGTGGCATTGGTCGTCAGCGGATTATACTCGCCCCGGCCTCCTGCCGTGAGACGTTTCGGGTCTACACCATAATGGTCTTGCAGATACTGAACCACACTCGACGCTCTAAGACAACTCAGATCCCAGTTGTTGCGGATATTCTGACGCGAGATAGGCACGTTGTCGGTGTTTCCTTCCACGAGCACGTCATAGTCCTTGTAGTCGGTTATGATCTTTGCTATTTTCGACAGCGTCTCTGCCGCACGGTCATTGATTTCATAACTGCCGCTCTTGTACAGCATATTATCGGCCAGCGAGATGTACACCACACCTTTGAGCACCTGCACATCCACTTCTTTCATCTCTTCTCTCGACAGCGAGCGTGTCAGATTATTAGTCAGTACCATATTCAGCGAGTCGCTTTTGCTCTTGACCTCCACGAGGTGGCGTATATACTGGTTTGACTCGTTTATCTGATCAACAAGCTTAGAGATGTTCACGTTGTTCTGACTGGTAGACGTAAGACTCTTGTCGAGCGAACGTTGCAGAGCCGCATAGTCTCTCTTCTGCTGTGCGAGTTGACTTTCAAGACTTGCCACACGCGTCTTGCTCGCGGCCAACTCCTCGCGCGTATCCTGATACTTGCCCGTGAGTTCCTTATTCTCAGCGCGACAGCCTTCCAACTCCTTCTTGCTTGCGCAGCCCGTGGCGAGCATGCAGCCGGCAACAAGCGACATAATAACAATGTTCTTTTTCATACTATTCCCTTTCCTTTGTTTTATTGTTTTCCGTATATATTTATATCACATCCATATATTAAGGTATTACCTTAATTATATACAACACGCAATAATCTCTTTCCGCCCTGTCCACAATCCCGTAAAAGATTCATCCTTGCCTCTATCCTGACATATATTTCCGTAATCTCGCCTTGCAAATTTATATATTTATGACGCAGGTGTAGAATAAACGTAACACATGTTTAATGTTTTTTAACTTCAAACACACCTCTATTCATTTCTTTAACGAAACCATTGTGTCTGAACCACCTCAGAGCCACGGCAGGAAAATGTAATAAAAACATCACGATTTTAACACTTTGTTTTTTCATGAAATAGAAAAACCGGCACTATACAATACACTATATACAATACGATAGTCCGGCCGATTTTCCGCAACGGGACGCTCGTTGGAAAGCGATTAGCGGCATATTGCAAAGCGTTTAGCAACTAAACGGAAGCCAACGGGCATCTGAATGCAAGGCAACGGGACGCCAATCGCATCATTTCCGCCTCCACAAAACAGAATATCCTGAGCCGCAATACGTTTAAAACGGCATACATCACTGATATACAACAAGTTACCCAAACAAGTCCAAAGCCCGCTTATTTGCGGCCACGGATTTTCAATTCCAAAACAATCGAAATATGAGAGGACTTTTGTAATGATTATTCCGAAACTTTAAGATTGCAATCAACACACGACAATACGGGAGGCTCAAACCACACGTACATTGTCTCGGTACATAAATGAAAAAGGAGATGGGATTTATCTTACATAATCAATGCAAGTATAACAAAACGGATGTAAATTCATGGGATAAGAAACAAAAATATACCCGGAAAAGCATGAGAAAAAGCCAAACCGCATAATTGATTAAAAAAAACTCATAAAATGGTTGTGGAAAAAAAATAAATGTACTACATTTGCAGTGTAATATCAAAGTAGTACACAAATACACATTGTCATTTAAAATGCAATTATATCAATGCAAAGCGAAAATCAGCCCGGCGGGAGAGAATCACACTCCGCCAATCAAGCTTGGGACAAAGCCGTCTGAATGCCGAACAGCACAACCCTGATATAAATATCATTGATAAACAAAAAAACGCTGCATACATACACACAGTTCATAAAATAAATATGCCATGAACACCGGCAAACGCCACAAGGCCAAACCGGCATGAGAGGGTGAACACAGCCTAAAGGTGTAAGAAACACCACAAAACAAAGTCAGACAGAACGATAATAATAAAATTGACAAACCCATAAAATACAAATATATGATTGAAATCAAAAACATGAGTTTCAAATACGCCAACCACACCGGGTTGCCGTTTGTAAAGAAACAAAAGACACCGAACAACAGAAACGTGTTCAGCAAACTCAATCTCACGATTGAGAAAAACAGGATTTACGGACTGCTGGGTAAGAACGGTACCGGCAAGTCGACTCTGCTCTACCTCATCTGCGGACTACTCCGCCCCACGGCCGGAACGGTGACGTTTGACGGCAATGAGACGAAGAAGCGACTGCCCGAGGCGCTGAGAGACATGTTCATCGTTCCCGAGGAATTTGACCTGCCGCCCGTGTCGCTCGACACTTTCATCAAACTGAACGCACCTTTCTACCCCAACTTCGACCGCAAGGTGCTCGACAGTTGCCTGCGCGATTTCGATATGCCTGCGTTCGCCCGTCTCGACGAACTGTCGATGGGCCAGAAGAAGAAAGTCTACGTGTCGTTCGCACTCGCCGCCGGCACCCGCCTGCTGCTGATGGACGAGCCGACAAACGGTCTCGACATTCCGTCGAAGAGCCAGTTCCGCCGGGTGGTGACAGGAAACATGAGCGATGACCGCACGATAGTAATCTCAACCCATCAGGTCCACGACGTGGAACAACTGCTCGACCACATCCTGATAGCCTCGCCCACAGGCATGCTGCTCGACAGCCCGGTGGCCGACATCTGCAAGAAATACACCTTCGAGTACCGCATGCCGGGCGAACAGGCCGACGACGTGATATACGCCGAGCCCACATTGCAGGGCAACGCCGTCATGGCGCGCAGAAAAGAGAACAGCCCGGAAACGTCCGTCAACCTCGAACTGCTCTTCAACGCCGTGACGAAAATGTGCAAAGAAAGCACTAATGCGTAAATCGGGAAAGACGTGTCTGCCCGTTACATGACAATCCGAGACAAAATACAAACAAAAGAAAAAAACAAAAGAAAATGAGAAATATAAATCTAAACCGCCTGCTGCTCACCATCAAGTGGGATTTGGTATCAAACTGGAAAGTGACGCTCCGCATGACACTGTCCATCATGTTCGGTATCCTGTGTTTCTTCGCCATCGACATATTGAGTACAAGAGGCGACACATACAGTCCGGAATATTCTACCGACAAAGCACAAGCACTGGCTGCGTCCTTGTCTTTCATAGCAGTACTGTTCATGTCCGTATGCGCATCGATGATATTCACCACGATGAAGACTAAGCAACAACGGATAAGCCTGCTGATGCAACCGGCCTCAAACATGGAAAAGTTCATTGTCAAGATACTCTACTCGTCGGTAGGTGCCTTTATCGTGTTTATCGCCGCACTGTTCGCCGCCGACCTGCTGAGAGCATTACTCGACTTCATACTGAACCAGCGCTACATCGGCATGGTATCGTTCTGGTTTCTGAAAAACATATTCTTTTTCTGTGATGGCATAGTTTTCTTCAACGCCGGCATAAGCCAACAGATAAACGACATGGCCACATGGCTGCTGGTTATAGAAATCATAGTCACCGGATACATGACATTCATTCTCGGAGGAACGCTCTTCCGCCAACATTCATGGCTATGCACGATGGGCATGGTATTCATTATCGTATACACGGCGGGCTACATCCTCATCGAACTGGACTTCACGTCCTATGTACACAGGATATTCTTCCAGCACAATCCGATAAGCCCCACGACCCTATTCATACTCACCGACATGGCGCTTGCCGCATTGATAGCCTTCGAGCTGTGGGCTTCCTACAAACTGTTCTGCCGCATGCAAGTAATCAACAACAAATGGACAAACTTATGATTTTCAACAACGACAAAGCTATATACATCCAGATTGCCGACCGCCTGTGCGACGAAATCATTGCCGGAACCTATGGTGAAGACAGCCGCATACCGAGCGTTCGCGAATACGCAATGCTATTGCAGGTGAACACCAACACGGCAGTGAAGGCTTACGACGAGCTTGCCCGCAAAGGAATAATATACAACAAACGGGGCATCGGATATTTCGTGTCATCGGGAGCAAGGGCGCACATTGCCGACACGCGCCGCACCGACTTCATGGAACGCACCCTGCCGGCAATCTTCCACGACATGCGCCTTCTCGGGATTGGCATCGACGAGGTGACGAAAGCATGGAAGGAAAGCCGTGAATCCTGACCGTACATAAAACCCCAATCCATCGTCGGCCGACAGTAAGAAGTACCGTTTGTAAAAATCAACAAGCAGACACCGTTGCCTTAATTCACTTCATTTCCGCTCTGCACATCATACAACAAACTAATCTTCTTACGGTCGGCCGGCTGCAGGATTGACATCTGCACACGCAAATATCAACATACAATAAAAACACGGCGTTTTTACACTAATTTAAAATTATAAAATGCGTTTTGTTTTCACATTGCAACAAATCGGTTAACATTCCTTACACTTCTGTCCTAAATATCCTTATTATTGTCAATATTGTCCAATAAAGATAAAAAAGATGACTGCCGAATAGGAAAAAGTCGTATATTTGCATTAACCTTTTAACTAAAAAGTACCGCGTATGATAAACTCTTTGAACATGGAGAAAATCCAAAGTTGCCTTGACGACTATATGGTTCGTATAGGGAAAGTGGAAATCAACGAGATTGAGGCCAATCGCGAACTGGCCCGCACGGGTATCATGACAGACGACATGGAATCTCCAGGCAAGCCGTTGAGAAACTTTCTCAGAAAGCTCCGCGACACCAACCTGTTGCCCAAAAACATCCGTCAGATTAACTGCGCATGGTTCATCAAGCACTCAAAGCTGGTGACCAAGGTGCAACAAATATTACCATTCCTATAACCTGCTTCCCCTGTCTGTGCCGTTCACAGAAAGGGGAAACTTGTTTTTGCTTACGCTTTACACAAGCAAAGGCCATTTAAAAGTAAAAAGGTAAAAAGCAAATAATACGATATAGACATTTTTTTGCTGGTGCATCATAAGTCCGGCGGGATGAGCCAGGACGACGGGTGCCGAGGGCATAAACGTGGCACCTCACCCAACACTTAAAGCCATTGTCATTCAACCTCCGAGCGAGTTTGCGAGCTATAACTTCCTTAACGCCTTTAATATCCCAAAGAAACAACCTTAATTCTCAAAAGAATTGCTTCATTGTTCCCAAGCAATTCTGCTTACTACACAAATACTTACTCCCCAACTCCTAAAAAGAATTACATAACTATTCCCAAGCAATTCTGCTTACTACACAAATACTTACTCCCCCAACTCCTAAAAAAAATCATGTCACGGTGTCACAAAACACCGCCATAATCGTTTTATTTATGAAAGCGATTATGAATATAGAGACGTTCAACAGCATAACGACACCAATCAGACCAAGGCTCGTGGCACGGGCACGCACACTGACTGGAGATGACGACACCGCAGAAGACATAGTGCAGGAAGTCATGCTCCGCCTGTGGAACATGCGCGACAAACTCGAAAATCACGGCAACATAGAGGCTCTGGCAATGACAATCCTTCGCAACAAGACCATCGACTCGTGGCGCCGCAAGAGGTTTGAACAGGACAAGACAAATGCCTATGCCGAACCATACACGGAAGACAACACAGTGGAAGAGACCGACCAGGTGAGGCTGATAAGAGCCATCGTAGACCGGTTGCCGGCACTGCAAAGCACTATTTTCAGAATGAAAGAGATAGAAGGATATGAAAGCGGCGAGATAATGCAAATCACCGGATGCACAGCCGAGAGCCTGAGGCAAAACCTGTCGAGGGCAAGACGCAAAGTAAGGGAAGAGTTCATAAGGATTTCCGCCATGCGTAGATAAAGCCCGCAAGCCTGCAAAAGCCACAGGCACATCACGGAAAAAGACATCTGACAAATAAAAGACAGAAGTGAGAGGAACAATATATGACACAAGAAAGCATCGCGAAACTAATAGAGAGATACATGGACGGAGACACCACCGGATCGGAGGAACAGGCTCTCAGAGAGTATTTCAATACGGCAGGCGACAGCATTCCGGACGAATGGGAGCCGTTACGGGCTATTTTCGCCTTCGTGACGGCAGAGCGGAAAGAAACCGCCACAAGCCAAACGGCACACCAACCGGAACGGCACAAACATCAAGCCGGACGCACGTTACATCGCGTCATGATGTATGTCTGCCCAGCGGCGGCAGCGGCAATGCTCGTTTTCGGCATCGTCAGGCATCGACCCGCGACAGCGATAAACCATGTGGTGATAGACGGTATCGAATATACGGACAACGACCTTGCCATGCAAGAAGCCGAACAAGCACTCAAACTCGTATCAAGCACGGACGACGACCCGTTTGAAGCACTGAAAATGATGAGCAGATGATGATTGACAGGACATCACCCGCAAGAAAGGCAACAAGCATACTCATTTTCACTAAAATATGATATAGAGAATATAAACATTTTAAAGAAACAAAAAAAACGACATAACATGAGACAACGCAACATCTTCAAAAGACTGTCAATGCTCCTGTTGATGGCTGTCATGGCTACAGCGACCGCACTGGCACAAGGCGATCTGAAAACAGGAAAGGCCTTTGAACAATATGGTCACGCCAAAGGTTGCAAAATGGTGGAACTGCACGACACCCGACTGAAAGGCTACAAGCTCAAAGTCTACAAGAGCCTCACCTACAAAAAATATGGGGAAAATATCGCCACGCTGCTCAAAGAAGACCGCAAACGGGCCAAGAAAATCCGCGAAGTGGTGGAAAACGGACGCATCGTAAGCGGATACTACATGATGCCGGCGGAAGAAAAAAACATCAACCGTTACATCCTTTTCAGCAATACCGACAGTAACCGCGGTGCGGTAATATACATAGAGGGCAACCTTTCGCCACAGGACATCATGAGCATCTGCTACTCAAAATGACAATAAACATACAGAAAACCCAAAGAACAAATATAATGAAAAAACAACTCTTTACTTTAATAGCCGCCGCTGTAATGGCCATAGGCGCACAAGCAAACGACAGCATAGCCACAACGACAGTGAAAACAGACACGGTGGTGAATACGAAAGACAGGAAGATAGTAGTGTCGGAAGACGGGGATATGATAAAAGTAAGCGTCTTCAAGAACGACAGTACAGGCATGAGGATGGTCAAGGAGACGACATTCGCCGACGGACAGGAAGTGGAACAGGTATATGTATCGTCGCCGTTTCTGCCCAACACGTGGAACGCGCGAGGAAAAAACAAGTTCAACGTGCATCTGCCCGACTTCTTCTTCAACTCCGCGTTGTGGAACGACAGCCGCCTGTCGTTCGGCAACTCAAACGCGCTTCACACAAGAAACACCAAGTCATACGAAATAGGACTTACGCTGATTAACGCCAACATATCGTTCAACGCCTCAAAAACATTCGGCATAGGCATGGGAGTGCAGTATGTATTCACCCACCACCACCTCGACAAAGGCTGGACAATGACATTCGACGGCAACCGCAGCGAGCTCGTGCCGATAAAAGAAGGAGAAGTGAAAAACAGCTACATAAGCTATCAGAAGATCAAGTTGCCTGTCGTATTGGAGTGGCAGACCCGGCTGGGGACAAGCAATCACGAAATGTATATCGGTGCGGGAGCGTCCTTGGAAGCGCGCTTCAACGAGCTAAGCAGATACAAAACGGAGCAAGGAACGGTGACACCGTCAAAGAACTTGAAAATGAATCCGATGGGCGTCAACGCCGAGTTCTATGCCGGCTACAACAACCTGATGGTTACCATGAGCGTAGGACTCACTCCACTGTTCAAAAAAGGGAATGCGCCAGAGTGCTACACGACGTCTGTCGGCCTCGGAGTGATACTGTAAGCAGGACGGGGCAACCCACCGGGCGCCGGACAAAAAGGTGCCAACCAAAGATAAATGGCAACCCCACCATAATCAAAACCAAAACGCAGGCCATGCCGGCATAAACGCTTTAGCATGACAAGCGGCAAACAAACAACAGACAATGAGAAGTATTATCATAGCCATCGTAGCATTACTGCCATGCACAATGAACGCCACCGAGGCGACAGACACCACGGTAAACTATCAAGGACGGAAGTTCGTCATCGGCTCAAACGACACCGAGACAAAGATAACCGTATACCAAAATGACACGAACAAGATAAAAGAAAGCGTGTTTGTAGACGGCAACAACGTCGTAAGGACATACGTAAGCTCGCCTTTCTCGGGCGAGAACGAGTTGCAGACAATGGGCGTGAAAGGGATGTTGCCCACCGTATGGGTCGGCATCAACAAACTTACCGATGGAATTGGAAGTAGCGGCAACCCCATGGGCAGCAACATGTGGGGCTCGTTTGAGGCGGGCGTCACACCGCTGCGGACAGCCGTCTCGCTCGACAGGGCCAAGACATTCGGACTGATATCGGGCCTGCAACTCGTGTTCTCCCGATACCGCTTCGACCACAATTACGGCATGAGAATGACCAACGGACTTGTGGAACGCATCGGATGCGACGCCACAACGGCAAACAATATGTTCTTCGGTTCGGTGAGAGTACCGCTCCTCTTCACCCTGCAAGAGCCTCAAATGCCGGGCGCCGTGTCGTTAGGCGTGTCGTTCGAGGCACGCACCAACGCCAAGTATAACTTCAAAGCGTCGGACAACACAACCGGGATGTCCGACGCTTTGAAACTCAACCGCTTCGGAGTAAACTTGGAAATGTATATCAACTACGGCCCCGTGTACCTCGGATTGAAAACCGGTCTCACACCGATATTCAAGACAACAGACGGCGTGAAGGCCAACATGACCTCGATAAGCATAGGCACCGATATAGGCAAGGTATTCAAACTGTTCAAGAAGAAATAACCCATATCTTGGAACGAAACAACCCATACATTAAAAGCAAACGACCCATATATAAAAAACAAACGCCCCATATCATGACAAACAAGATACTCACAGCACTGCTTTGCCTTGCCGCCATTGCGGCACAGGCAGAAGAAACCAACGACACCACCGTCATTTACAAAGGCAAGAGAATAGTAATCGGCGAGCGGGGAGGTGAGCCTGACTTCAAGGTATTCGACCGAAAGGACAACTATCTGACCAAAACGAAAGAGAGTGTGTTCACCAACGGTACCGAAGAGGAACGCGTATTCTCCGGCATGGCGATGACGGGCATCAAGGATTTAGACAAGCGGAAGTTCGACCCGGGCATGCCGACGGTATGGTACGGCTTCGGAAGTATGGTCACAAAACCGCTCGGCAGCAGTTACGACGGCACACGGGCACACCGCACCGGGTCGCTCGAAATAGGCCTGACACCCTATTCCGTCGCTTTCGCCATGAACAAATCGAAGACCATCGGCATATCGGCCGGCGTGCAACTGGTATACTCACGGTACAGTTTCGACAAGAACCATGCCATGAGTCACGAGGGCGACATGGTGAAACGCACGGACAACCCCGCGACAACGGAGAACAACATACACTTCGGTTCGTTGCGGCTGCCGGTGATGTTCCGCATCCAAAGCATCGACGACATATACTCCTGCAACATCGGTCTGTCGTTCGAGGCTCGCACAAACGCCAAGTATAACTTCAAGTCGACCGACGCAACGGACGGCGTGACCGACTACCTGCGGCTCAACCGCTTCGGCATGAACATGGAACTGGACATGCAGTTTGGCGTGCTGAACATCGGAACGACTATCGGACTGACACCCCTCTTCAAGACGACAGACGGTATCAAGCCGTCGGTATGCACCGTGAAAGTGGGTGTCGACCTTTTGAAAACATACCGTTTGGCAGCCAAACGCAAGGCTAAAGGCAACTGAACGCGATACAAAAAAGACCTTTTAATATTTTGCTCTCTCCTTATTTTGATGTAACTTTGCGGGCAAATACGTATTTTTCCCCTAATTAAAATATAAGGCATGATTCTTTTTTTCAAGACTCCGCAGAAGAGCGTAATAGCGACCGAGACAGACCATCGGTTGAACAGCGACGAAATCAATGAGCTTTGCTGGCTGTACGGCAACGCCGAGCCAGTAGAGGGCGACAGTATGGAAGGATTTTTCATCGGTCCGCGCCGCGAAATGATAACACCATGGAGCACGAATGCCGTAGAGATTACACAGAACATGAATCTCAACGGCATTTCTCGTATAGAAGAGTTCTTCCCCGTGGAATCGAAAGAGGCCGGACATGACCCGATGTTGCAACGCATGTACGACGGACTCGACCAGTCGGTGTTCACCGTCGACCTCGCCCCGCAGCCCATCAAGCATGTGGACAACCTCGAAGAGTACAACGAGCAGGAAGGACTTGCGCTCTCGAAAGAGGAAATAGAGTATCTACACAAGATAGAGAAAGAGCTCGGCCGGCCGCTCACCGACTCCGAGATATTCGGTTTCGCGCAGATAAACTCCGAGCACTGCCGCCACAAGATTTTCGGCGGCACGTTCATCATCGACGGCAAAGAGATGGAGTCGAGCCTCTTCGCAATGATTAAAAAGACAACACAGGAAAACCCGAACAAGATATTATCGGCATATAAAGACAACGTGGCCTTCGCCCAAGGACCGGTCGTAGAGCAGTTCGCTCCCGCCGACCAGACTACCAGCGACTACTTCACCGTCAAGGACGTGGAGAGCGTTATATCCCTGAAAGCCGAGACACACAACTTCCCCACCACCGTGGAGCCTTTCAACGGCGCCGCTACCGGTACAGGAGGAGAAATCCGCGACCGCATGGGCGGCGGAACAGGCTCATGGCCAATCGCCGGAACAGCCGTATACATGACTTCTTATCCGAGACTCGCGGAAGACGAGCTCTCGGGCGACCGTGACAGAGACTGGGAAGACATACTGCCGGTACGCAAATGGCTCTACCAGACACCGGAGCAGATTCTGATCAAAGCCTCCAACGGAGCGAGCGACTTCGGCAACAAGTTCGGCCAACCGCTGATATGCGGTTCGCTGCTCACATTCGAGCACTGCGAGGGCAACGAGAAGTACGCTTACGACAAAGTGATAATGCTCGCTGGCGGAGTAGGCTACGGAACGAAGCGCGACTGCCTCAAAAAGGAGCCGCAGAAAGGCAACAAGGTGGTTGTCGTGGGCGGCGACAACTACCGCATCGGACTGGGCGGCGGCTCGGTATCGTCGGTAGATACGGGCCGATACTCTAACGGAATAGAACTTAACGCCGTGCAGCGTGCCAACCCGGAGATGCAGAAACGCGCCTACAACCTCGTCAGAGCATTGTGCGAAGGCGACGTCAACCCGGTGGTCAGCATCCACGACCACGGTTCTGCCGGTCACCTCAACTGCCTCAGCGAGCTTGTCGAGGAGTGCGGCGGACGGATAGACATGGCCAAACTGCCTATCGGCGACAAGACCCTCAGCTCCAAAGAGATTATCGCCAACGAGAGTCAGGAACGCATGGGACTGCTCATCGACGAGAAACACATAGACGACGTGCGTAAGATTGCCGAGCGGGAGCGTGCCCCTATGTACGTGGTCGGCGAGACTACGGGCGACGCCCACTTCTCATTCGAGCAGGGCGACGGCATCAGACCGTTCGACCTCGATGTGGCCCAGATGTTCGGCCACTCACCGAAAACCATTATGAAAGACAACACGGTGCGGCGCAACTACGCTCGGCTGGCTTATGACAACTGCACGGACAAGACACAGGCGGACAACGGTTGCCAACAGGCAGCCGGACACACGCAACTGGACACTTACGTGTCTCGCGTGTTACAGCTCGAAGCCGTGGCCTGCAAAGACTGGCTGACGAACAAAGTCGACCGCTCGGTTACGGGCAAGATAGCCCGCCAGCAGTGCCAGGGCGAGATACAGTTGCCGCTTAGCGACTGCGGCGTGGTGGCTCTCGACTACCGTGGGCGCAAGGGTATCGCCACCGCTCTGGGCCACGCCCCGCAGGCAGGCCTGGCTTCGCCCGAGGCAGGCAGCGTGCTATCCGTGGCCGAGGCTCTTACCAACATCGTGTGGGCACCGCTCTCGGAAGGCATGGACAGCCTCAGCCTCTCGGCCAACTGGATGTGGCCCTGCCGCTCGCAGGAGGGCGAGGACGCCCGCCTTTACAGTGCTGTCAAGGCCCTTTCCGACTTCTGCTGCGCCATACAGGTGAATGTGCCTACCGGTAAAGACTCGCTCTCCATGACCCAGCAATATCCCGACGGCAACAAGATCATTGCCCCGGGAACGGTCATCGTGAGTGCCGGCGGCGAGGTAAGCGACATCCGCAAGGTGGTATCGCCCGTAATGGTGAACGACAAGAACGCATCCATCTACCACATAGACTTCTCTTTCGACGAGCAGCGCCTCGGCGGAAGCGCATTCGCACAAAGTCTCGGCAAGGTGGGCGACGATGTCCCCACGGTGAAAAATCCCGAGTATTTCCGCGACGCCTTCCACGCCGTTCAGGAGTTGATAAACCGCGGTTGGATAATGGCAGGTCACGACATCAGCGCCGGCGGACTGATAACCACACTGCTCGAAATGTGCTTTGCCAACACTAAGGGCGGCATGCACATCAACCTGCACGACCTGTGTACCGACGGAGACATCGTAAAGACACTCTTCGCCGAAAACCCGGGAGTGATAATCGAAGTATCAGACGAGCATAAAGAGGAGTTCCGCACATTCATGGACGAGCACGGAACAGGCTTTGCCAAGATCGGCTACTCAACGCCAGACGACCGCAACATCACAGTGAAATGCGGCGACTTCGAGCATAAGTTCGACATCGACGCACTGCGCGACACATGGTACAAGACATCATACCTGCTCGACCGCAAACAGAGCATGAACGGCTGCGCGGCCGAGAGATACGCCAACTATAAGAACCAGCCTTTGGAGATGAAGTTCAACAAATACTTCACCGGCCGGCTGTCGCAATACGGCATCGACCCCGACCGCCGCACACCATCCGGCATCAAAGCCGCCATCATACGTGAGAAAGGCACCAACGGCGAGCGTGAGATGGCATACTCGCTCTACCTTGCCGGATTCGACGTGAAAGACGTGATGATGACCGACCTCATCAGCGGCCGCGAGACACTCGAAGACATCAACATGATCGTGTTCTGCGGAGGCTTCTCAAACAGCGACGTGCTCGGCTCGGCAAAAGGTTGGGCAGGCGCGTTCCTCTTCAACCCGAAGGCCAAAGAGGCGCTCGAAAAGTTCTATGCACGCGAAGACACCCTGTCGCTGGGTATATGCAACGGCTGCCAGATCATGGTAGAGCTTGGACTGCTCGATGGCAAACCGAC
The DNA here is from genome assembly GCF_002933775.1 of Prevotella sp. MGM1. Lineage (GTDB taxonomy): Bacteria > Bacteroidota > Bacteroidia > Bacteroidales > Bacteroidaceae > Prevotella. The sequence goes on along the minus strand of NZ_BEWV01000066.1, from coordinate 25,285 downwards.
TTCCGACATCAAGCAAATACAGATGAAACACAACGACTCGCACAAGTTCGAGAGTTCTTTCGTGAGTCTCGCCATACCGGAGAACGACAGTGTGATGCTCCGTTCACTGGCCGGAAACAGACTCGGTATCTGGGTTGCTCACGGCGAGGGCAGGTTCTCCCTGCCCGGAGACGAGAGCCAATACAACATAGTGGCTAAGTATAACCGTGCCGAATATCCCGGAAACCCGAACGGAAGCGACTTCGCCGTGGCGGGAATATGCAGCGCCGACGGTCGTCACCTGGCCATGATGCCCCACCTGGAGCGCGCCATCTTCCCATGGCAGAACGCATGGTATCCTGCCGACCGCCGTGCAGACGATGTCACCCCTTGGATAGAAGCGTTCGTGAACGCCAGGGAATGGGTAAAAGCAAGACAATAATTTTTTAGAAACCAGAGGAGCTAAGGGAGTTATGCAGGCCACCGCCTGTGGGGTTAAAGACAAATGCTTAAAGTTGTATCAAGTTCATATAACAGCTATATATATTATAATCAGTATTGTCCTTAACCCCACAGGCGGTGGCCTGCATAACTCCCTTAGCTCCTTTAACTCCTAAAAAAGCCTCTCCTAAAAAAACATGCTCTTACAATCCTTTAAGACGTTCTTCAAGATAGGACTGTTCACCCTTGGCGGCGGCTACGCCATGATACCGCTGATCGAAAAAGAGATAGTGGACCGCCACCGGTGGATGGCCCGCGAGGAACTTATGGACGTGATCGCCATAGCACAGAGTTGTCCCGGCGTGTTCGCAATCAACGTAAGCACCTTCGTGGGATATCGTCTGCGCAAGACACGCGGAGCCGTGTGCACCACACTCGGCACCGCCCTGCCCTCATTCGTCATCATACTTCTCATCGCCATGTTCTTCCGCCGTTTCCAAGACAACGCCATCGTGGCGGCAATGTTCAGAGGCATACGCCCGGCCGTGGTGGCGCTAATCGCGGTGCCCACGTTCAACATGGCCCGCAGCGCACGGATAAGCATCACCAACTGCTGGATTCCGATAGTGTCGGCACTCGCAATATGGGCACTCGGCGTGTCGCCGATAGCCGTCATCATCATAGCAGGAACCGGCGGATGGATATACGGCAGATACATCTGCCGGACCAAAGAGAAAGACGGCAAGCACACCGGAACAGACAGCCCGCACACTGACGGCACACACGACAAAACCGCAAGATCATGATTTTCACAGACCTATTCGTCACCTTCTTCTTCATCGGCCTTTTCGGTTTCGGCGGCGGCTACGGCATGCTGTCTCTCATACAGGCCGAAGTGGTGCACAACCATGGTTGGATGACCACGAGCGAGTTTACCGACATCGTGGCAATCAGCCAGATGACACCCGGCCCGATAGGCATCAACAGCGCCACATACTGCGGATATACCGCCGTACACAACGCCGGACTTGGCGAGCCGCTCGCCATCCTCGGCAGTCTCACTGCCACGGCGGCCCTCGTTCTACCATCGCTCATACTGATGATCGTCATCAGCCGAATGTTCCTCAAATACATGCATACCCCGACGGTACAGTCTGTATTCGCCGGACTGCGCCCCGCCGTGGTGGGACTTCTCGGGGCGGCCACTCTGTTGCTCATAACCCCCGACAACTTCTCCACACCCTCGGAAAACCCGTGGCGGTTTTTCATCAGCACAGCATTGTTCGCGGCCACCTTCGCCGGAACCATGTTTTTCAAAATCAATCCCATACACATGATCGCATACAGCGCCGCGGCCGGAGCCTTACTGCTATATTAAGAATATACATACATGAGACAAACCGCACTATCCCTATTCGCACTGATCGCCGCAACGGCAACCGCACAGCAGAGCATACAGACATGCAATCCGATGGTACACGACCCGGTAATGGCCGTGCAAGACGGCACATACTACATGATGAGCACAGGACACGGCTTGCAGTTGGCTACATCTGCAGACATGAAAGAATGGACGGTGTGGAGCCGCACCCCCGTACTCGGGTCCATTCCCGGGTGGACGCACGACTCCGTGCCCGGATTCAGAGACCACGTGTGGGCACCCGACATCATCCGGTTCCGGGGCCGCTGGTGGCTGGCATACAGTTGCTCCACATTCGGAAAGAACACGTCGGCCATAGGACTGGCCTCGGCCGAAAGGCTCGTGGCACCCGACGGCAGAGGAGACGGAGGCACACAATGGAAAGACGAAGGCGCACTGGTGTGCTCGCGCGGCGGGCGCGACAACTGGAACGCCATAGACCCCAACTTCATCATCGACGAGAATGGCCGTCCATGGATTGCGTTCGGTTCTTTCTGGGACGGCATACAGCTCGCCCCGCTCGACTCTACCATGCACATAGCGAGCCGTGACAGCATCCGCACGATAGCCCGCCGCAAGACCGGCGGCCGTGAAAATCCCGTGGAGGCTCCGTTCATCTTCCGCCACGGAGAATATTTCTATCTCTTTGTGTCGTGGGACTACTGCTGCCGCGGAACGGAAAGCACATATAAGGTGGCGGTGGGTCGCAGCCGCAACGTGGCCGGCCCGTATCTCGACCGGGATGGACGAGACATGCGCGATGGTGGCGGCACCGTCGTCATCGAGGGAGACAAACGCCTGTTTGAGGCTGTGGGACACAGTGCGGCGTATCATTTCGGAGACAAGGACATATTCATCTGCCACGGATACAGCACCACCGACAAAGGAGCGCCGGTGCTCGTTCGCCGCAATATGGAGTGGACGGCAGACGGGTGGCCGCTGGTCTCCGGGCAGTAAACATACCGGGCAACAACATCCCGCCATGACATCACCTATCGCCTTACCAACTCCCGACACAAAAAGGCGATAGCAGGACAGAACCTATGTATGTAAGAATAAAGTCACGAAATTAACACTTTGTTTTTCCACGAAATAGAAAATAAAAAGCGCCCGACTTGTCGTTGCAAGACCGGAAACACGGCATTTTTTTGCAACGGGATACTCGTTGCTCCATGATTAGATACCCGTTGCATTGCGTTTGGATACCCGTTGTGTCGCAACGGGTATCCAAACGCGACCCAAAACCATATATAAACACACCCGACGGGGTGCCCTTCACACGGTAAAATACTGTCAAAACATGTCCACATAAACATAATCACCTGACTGACAGGCCGTTGCCGAAATCGCAAAATACTGTGATATTTCAGCCCACAGGCTTTTAATTTCAAAAAAATCGAAATATAAACGACCTTTTGTAAACATTATTCACGACAATCACTGGCAACGCACCGCACCAGGCCGATAGCGATAAACTATATCAAACGGCCGCAAAATATATTCCACCGGCAAAACCGACACACGAGACACATCAACCCTGATAAACACACAACCCGACGCTGAAAGTATATTTGTATCGCAAAAAAGGTTAAAAGAACCCTCTGTTGAAATATTTTCACATCTGTTTTTTTTGAATATTATTAACTATCTTTGTTCGCGAAATTAAATTGACATAATATAAATCTATTAACAAATTAAAATGAAAAGAATACTGAGTTTATTAATGCTCATTGCATGCGGAATCGGCATGGGATGGGCACAGACAACAACTATCGGACTTACGCAGAGTCTTGATGACACAAACAAAACCGTAGGTGAAAAGACATGGACAAGCATGGAGAATGTTACCATTGAAAGTGTTATTGGTGCGAATATAAAAAACATCACGAACGACACTAAATCAAGAAAGGTAAGTCTCAACGGCACGCAATATGAAGCTAAGAATTCATGCTGGAGGAAAGGTGTTGCCAGTGTATATACCGACCAACACCCACGGTAAATGCTATGTCTTTCAACAATCAGGATGCAGATAAAGTTGATACAAAAGCAAAGACCTTGACATACACATATACAGGAACAGAAAACACACTTACCATTACTGACAACGGACAGGTCCTCTATCCAAGCATGATAGCAGTAAAATATCCTCATACTACCAAAAGCTACACCCTCACCACCACCGATACAGACTTCTACAGCCTCTATCTCGACTATAACGCCACTATCCCCGCCGGCGTGACGGCATACAGGGGCGAGTTAAGTGCCGACGAGACGACATTGACCGTGAGCGAAATCACGCTCGATTTCATCCCGGCGAATTACGGCGTGCTCGTGAAAAGTAATGAGGCAGGTGAGTTCACATTCGAAGAAGCGACATCAACAGGCGTCATGGTAAGCGACCTCAAAGGCGTGACCGAAGACACAGACATAACCGTACTTGCCGCCGAGCCGGGTAAGACCGTGCTCACTCTCGGAATGAAAGACGGAGTAGCCGGATTCCGCCAACCAGCCGGCACTCAGATTAAGGCCAACAGGGCGTATCTGCTCGTCAGCGGCACGAACGCAGCCAAAGGCGTGAAGATTGCTTTCGACGGTGAGACGACAGGCATCAGCGACATCAACGCTGCCAAATACGAGGCCGACGCACCGGTATACGACCTCACGGGTCGCCGTGTTTCGGCAGATGCCAAAGGGCTGCTGATAAAGAACGGCAAGAAGTTTATCAACAAAAAATCAAATCATCAACAAACAAATACAACGAAAAGACATGAAAAAGTATATCAAACCATCAACATACGTGCTCAACATAGAAATTTCACCAATACTCGCCGCAAGCGCATTATTGGATGTAGACCCGTCAGGCAACAATGACACCGACCGCTCGAAAGACCATGCTTTCGGAAGTTTCGACGTATGGGGCATGGACGAGGAAGACTAAGGATACGGTTGATGACAATAATCCGTCACGCACGGCAGTAAACGGCCGGCACGCCAACGAATGTTTATAAGAAGCGTGAGGCGGGGCGGAAGGGAAATGATTAAAACATTTCGTTTTAATTAATGTGGTGAATACCACTTTTACATTAGGTCGAACGCCGCCGCTTGTGAAAGCGGCGGCGTTTTATTTGTAGCTGGCACCGAATATCAGCGCATCGCATACCGGCAAAGACACGGGATCCAATCCACAAACAATAAAACGCATATCGCTTTATTGAAGAAATAGCGCCAAACAATCATGCTACTTTCGAGAAATAACACTATCTTTGCAAACACAATCACAATGACAATGAGAGTACTGACAGTCAACACGAGTGAATGCACCGGCGGAGCGGCCGTGGCGGCCAGACGGCTGACCGAGGCACTGAACAACAACGGCATAAAGGCACGCATGCTGGTGGCAAAAAAACAGACTGGCGCACTATATGTGGCGCAATGCGGCGGCGGAATGAGGCACAAGGCGGCATTCCTGTACGAGCGGCTGGTCATCTGGGCCAATAATCTGTTCAGCCGGAAGAACCTCTTCGCTGTGTCGACGGCCGACGCCGGAATGGACATCACGCGGACGGCGGAGTTCAAAGAGGCCGACATCATACACCTGCACTGGATAAACCAGGGCATGCTGTCGCTGAAAAGCATCCGCAAGATACTGTCGGCAGGCAAGCCCGTGGTATGGACAATGCACGACATGTGGGAGTGTACGGCCATCTGCCATCACGCACACACATGCGGCAAATACACCACAGAATGCCGAGAATGCCCGATGCTGAGGTTTCCGGGCACCAAGGATTTGGCTTACAGGACATTCATACGCAAACGGGACCTGCTCGAAGGAGCACGCATAAATTTCGTGGCCGTAAGCGGGTGGCTGGCAGACAGGGCACGCTCGAGCGCGCTATTGCATGGCCAACCGGTAGATACGATTCCCAACTCGCTGCCCCTTTCAAAATTCAAACCGCTCGACCGGAAAACATCACGCACAGCGCTGGGTATCGCCCAAAAACATGTCATAGCATTCGGAGCCGCCCGAATAGATACACCCATCAAAGGATTTCATTTCCTGAAAGAGGCACTGGCATGCCTCGTGAAGCGCCACGGATATGCAAGGACAGACGTATGCCTGCTGCTTTTCGGAGCGATAAGAGACAAAAGCATACTCGACGACATGCCCGTGGAATACAAACACACAGGATCCGTGAGCGACGAGGACACGCTGTCGAAGATTTATTCGGCTGCCGACACGCTTGTGTCATCATCACTTTATGAGACATTCGGGCAGACACTGATAGAAGCGCAAGCCTGCGGCTGCCTTCCAGTATCGTTCGACAACAGCGGACAGACAGACATAATAAGACACAAAAAGAACGGCTATCTCGCCAAATACCAATCTACGGACGACCTCGCGGCCGGCATTGACTGGTGCATAAAGACGGACATCCGGAGAGAAGAACTCCGCAACGAGGTGCAGAGAAGGTTTTCAGAGAGTGCCGTGGCAAACAGATATATAGAGATATACAACCGACTAATAAACGACAAAGCCTGAAACCGTATGATAAGACTAAGCATCATAACCGTCACTTATAATGCACAGGAGACGTTGCCACGCACTTTAAAGAGCGTGCTCACACAGAATTATCACAACATCGAGCATATCATCGTAGACGGAGCGTCGACAGACGGAACCGTAAAAATGACCAAAGAATACAAGCGAGACAGCTATACTATACACAACAGGCGCAGGGTAATAATCGTGTCGGAACCGGACAATGGACTTTATGACGCTATGAACAAAGGATTGACAATGGCCACCGGCGACTACATCGTATTCATGAACGCCGGAGATTTCTACCCCGAAGCCTCAACCGTATCGTCAATCATAAGAAAAGCAAAGGCTAAAAAAGCGGCTATTGGCAAACTGCCCGCCGTATTGTATGGCGATACGGACATCGTGGACAGCAACGGGGTGTTTCTGCGCCGCCGGCGACTGACACCGCCGAAACAACTCACATGGCGATCGTTCAGGCACGGAATGCTCGTGTGCCATCAGGCTTTCTACGCAAGAAAAGACATAGCCAGAGGCATCGCTTACGACCTGCGATACCGCTATTCGGCCGATGTAGACTGGTGCATCAGAGTGATGAAAGAGGCTGAAAGCAGGCAACTGCCGCTCCTCAACGTACAGGCCACGATAGCAAACTACACCGAGGAGGGCCTGTCGACGAAGCATCGCCGCAGTTCCCTGAAAGAGCGTTACCGCATAATGGAAGCCCATTACGGCAGGTTCGTCACTTTGGCGATGCACTGTTGGTTTGCCGTAAGAGCGGTGATGAGGGTATGACACACGACCGGAGGCCGACTTTTGAAGATTAGCGAAATGCGGCTTTCACCATTTCGACGGCTTACACTCTCTTTTAACTCCCTTCTCTTTATTTTCTCATTTTTATTCACTAACTTTGCAAATTGCTGCGCACACTACCGAAAACAGCATATCTACAATATAAAATAACATAACAAACAAAGAACATAATGACATGAAAAAGTTATTGATGACACTGTCGTTCATCGCCACGGCAACACTTGCCATGGCCGTTCCGGCACAGCGCGGCATCTGGAAAACCGTGCGGCTGGCTGATGGAAGGGAAGTGAGAGTGGAACTGAAAGGCGACGAATTCGGACACTATTGGCAGGCGGCCGACGGAACCGGATACGTAAAGAAACAAGGAACCGATGTTTACGAGATTGCCAACAAAACCATGATAGCCGAAAGGGCGATGGAGCTGAGAAAGGAAGCCAATACAAAACGTATGCTGGCAAAAGCCGGACAAGGCCAGATGAAAGCGACAATCGGAGGAGACCACCCCGCATATACAGGTACAAAGAAAGGTCTGATAATACTCGTGGAGTTTGCCGACACCAAGTTTAAACCCGGCCACGACCAGGCACTGTACGACAGAATAGCCAACGAGGAAGGGTTCACGAGCAACGACGGATTCGTGGGCAGCGTAAAAGACTATTTCCGTGACCAGAGTGAAGGACAGTTCACACTCGACTTCGATGTGGTGGGTCCGATGACGATGCCAAAGGGATATGCCTATTACGGTGCCAACGGATACAACGGAGCAATTGACCTTAACGTGCGCAGCATGGTTGTCGAAGCCTGCCAACAAGCAGACAGCCAGGTGAACTTTGCCGATTACGACTGGGATGGCGACGGTGCCGTGGATCAGGTGTTCATCCTCTATGCCGGACGCGGCGAGGCAACAGGCGGCGACGAGAACACCATCTGGCCCCACGAGTCGCAACTCGGCTACGGAATAAAGCTCGACGGAGTCGTCATAAACACATACGCATGCAGCAACGAGATGCGCAGCGACACGCAGCCGGAAGGTATCGGAGTGATCTGCCACGAGTTTTCACACTGCATGGGACTGCCCGACATGTACGACACTCAGTACGGCGGTAACTTCGGCATGGGAGTGTGGGACATCATGGACTCGGGCAGCCATCTCGACAATGGTTTCACCCCGCCGTCATACACAAGCTACGAGCGGATGTACTGCGGATGGAAACAGCCGATAGAGATTACCGGCGACACCGTCATCACCGACATGAAAGCAATCGGCGAAGGCGGCGATACTTACATAATGTACAATCAAGGAAATAAAAACGAGTATTACCTGTTTGAAAACAGGCAACAGACCGGATGGGACAGCGAGCTTTACGGTTCGGGACTGCTCGTGCTGCACGTGGACTTCAACAAATCCGTATGGAGTTACAACATGGTTAACTGCACCACAAACCCATATATCAACGATCACCAAAGGTGCACCATCATCCATGCGGACAACAAAGACGGAAGCACATCGGCAGCTGATTTTGCCGGCGACCCGTTCCCTTACGGCTCGGTAAACTGCATCACGGCTACCACCACACCGTCAACCATGTTATACAACAAAAACACTGACGGTACTTACTATATGGACAAATCCATTCTCAACATTGCCCGTCATAACAATGGAACGGTATCGTTTGAGGTGAAAAAGAACGAAAATCTGAAACCCGAAAAACCGGAGGGCGCATTATTCTACGAATCATTCAACCTCTGTTTCGGTAATGGAGGAAACGATAATATATGGGGAGGCAACGGAGTCGGTTCCGGCTCTTTCGTTTCAGACAACACCGGATGGGTCGGAAGCAACAAATTCGGAGGCAACGGATGCGCAAGATTTGGTTCAAACCTACAAAACGGAAACACCACAACACCCGAGTTCCTAATCAATGGCAGCGCGACATTGAAATTCAAAGCGGCTCCTTGGATAGGAGATGGTGTAAACCTTACCGTAGCTGTTAGTGGAGATAATGCGTCAATAGAACACTCGACATTCACAATGACTCCAAACCGATGGAACGATTACAGCACCACAATCTCAGGAAATGGAAACATAAAAGTGACATTCAAGACTGCCAAACATCGTTTCTTCCTTGATGAGGTTCTTGTGACGCCTACCGACATCAACGGCATAGAAGACATCAAAACGACCGCAACCGAATACCGGAACGGACATATATACACAATTGACGGACGGTACATGGGAACAGATATAAACAAAGTGGGCAAGGGTATATACATTGTCGACGGACACAAGTTTGTCAAATAACCCGCTTTTCACGTATTCTATAAAATGTTAACGGCGCAAAGTCTGACGATCAGACTTTGCGCCGTTAACATTTTACATACACTTTATATATGCCTCACAGTTGTTTTACATACGCCTCACAGTCGCAAACGTTACCGACCGGACAATACCAGTGACGGCAATTCGCTGATGTGCGACAACCTGACAATCCGCTCATGGGCGTATTCCTCCGTCTTTTCCAACTCCCATGTGACGTGAAACGGGATATGAACAGCACGGGCGCCGATAGCCACCGCAGGAGCGATATCGCTGCGAAACGAGTTGCCAACCATGAGAACACGCCTTGAAACGACACCGAGACGATCGCACAGAGCGGCATGCTCACGCTCGGTCTTATCAGAAACAATCTCAACATGCTCGAAAAAACCGGCCAGTCCCGAACGGCGCAACTTATTTTCCTGATCGAGAAGCTCGCCCTTGGTGAACACTGCCATACGGTAACCGGACAGTCGGGCCAACGCATCGTAAACTCCGGGAAGCGGCACTGCCGGCATGGACAACAGCGACTTACCCATACTCACAATCTCTCCGACCATATCACCGGACACCTTTCCACCACTGACCCGCACTGCATTTTCTATGAGCGACAGCGTGAAAGCCTTGGTGCCATAGCCGAGCATAGCCATGTTCTCACGCTCTGTACGAAACAATTCGCCGGCCACCGTCTTCTCATCACCATACGACGAGAGCAACTCGCAGTAGCGGCGCTCTACCTTCTCGAAATGCGACTGACAGTCCCAAAGAGTATCATCGGCATCAAACACGATGACCTCTATACCATCCGAAAACATATTATCCATTCCTATACTTTTGATTTTACAGGATGACAAAATTACTTAAAATATAATTAAAAGACAAATAAATACCTCCTTATATACCATTTACCGATAGCCGCTATTCACAATAACGCATCCAAATCATTTTCCGCCCGACAATCATGCCGTAACTTTGCCGGATGAATACAAAAAAACGATAAGTTATGACAACAGCTATATTACTATCCGACGAAGCGCTGCCAATATACGGATGCCTCATTTTCGTGGCTTTCGTGGCATTCGGCGACACAGTGTGCAAAAAATTAAGCTCACTGAACAAGAAACACCATATCATATCATGGGACAACGACACAATATATTCAACAGACGATGACGACAATTAGACACACAACCACCGACAGGCATGAGCTTGAAACATTCCTGTGCGACTATGCCGCGACACTGCTTGAATGCGGAGCCACAACGGTAAGGATAGAGAAAAACGTTCTACGCATGGCAGAGGCATACGGCAGCGAGACGGAAGTAAACATCTATCCGCGCCACGTGGAAGTAGTGGTAAAAGGCAAGGCGGCAGGCAGCATCATCGTCAGGAGCAAGGCTACATGCCTATGCGCCGTGAACTATCACACTGTGAAATCGCTAAGCAAACTAAGCCTCCACTGCCGTGAGCGACATCTGCCGCTCGGCACGGCAATCATGCTATACCGAAAAGTGACAGGCACGCCGAGAATACCTTTTCCGGCAGTGACCGCCCTCACCTCTCTTGCCAATGCATCGTTCTGCCGTCTGTTCGGAGGCGACGGCATGGCAATGCTCATAGTGCTCGTTGCCACGGCCTGCGGTTTTTACGTCAAAGACGCCTTGCACAGAAAGTGGCATATCGACCCACGCCTATCCATCATAGCCGCAAGCTGCATATCTGCCGTAATGTCGTGCTCAGCACGTGTTTTCAGTTGGAGCGGCACTCCCGACACCGCACTGGCCACAAGTGTGCTCTACCTCGTGCCGGGAATACATTACATGAATGCCGTGAGCGACCTGATCAACGGTCACCACATCTGCGCCATGAGCCGGTTCATCACGGCCTCGACCACCACCATTTGCCTGTCTGCCGGGTTATACCTCTGCTTATTGATAATGAACATCAACATCATGTAAACAAACATAAGTATGACATACATTTTGGAAGATTGCATCTTTGCGGCGATTGCCGCCATCGGTTTCGGCAGTATAAGCAATGTGCCTGTCAGAAACTTTTCAGACTGCGCCCTGCTTGCCGCCGCAGGCCACGGCACGAGAACACTGCTGACCGACAGGCTCGACATGTCCGTCATTACGGCAAGTTTTATCGGCAGCCTCGTTATCGGCCTGCTGGCCGTGCCTCTATCATCACACAGGAAAGCCCCGGCCGAGAGCATCTCGTTTCCGGCTTTGCTGCCAATGATTCCCGGCATGTACGCTTACCGCACGATACAAGCTTTCCTGCTCTGCATACGCCACGCTTCGGAAAACGACTTCATGCACCACCTATATCAACTGAACTACAACGGCTTTCTATGCTGCTCCATCATCGTACTTATGTTCATCGGAGTGACCGTGCCCATATTCTGCCTGGGCAAATATTCCCCACAGGACACAAAGTTAAAATGACATTATAAATGCCGGACGAAAGTTTTTTTGAGCAAAACGATGTATCTTTGCACATAGAAAAACCTAAGAAACGACCATTAATACATGGAACTAAGACACCTGAAATCATTTATACAGGCGGCGAGAACACTGAATTTCTCTGAGGCCGCACGCGCCACATGCGTCACACAGAGCACTTTCTCGCAGACTATAAAGCAACTGGAAGACGAGCTCGGCTGCGCCCTGTTTTTCAGAAACTCGCACGAAGTGGCACTCACCGAACCGGGAAAGGAACTGCTCCCATTTGCCGAGAGAGCCATACAGACAGCCGACGACTGCGCCAACCGCATGGAAGATCTGAAAAACATGAAATGCGGGACATTGAACATCGGAGTGACACACTCGTTCAACATGGTGATGCACGAGACCATAAAAGACTTCATCAAACGCTATCCGGAGATACGCCTGAATGTGGTATACATGCCCATGGCCGAACTGATAGAAAGACTGTCGAAGAGAGAACTGGACTTCGTGCTGTCTTTCCGGCCGCAAGGCCACTATCCGCAGATAGAATCGCATATCCTTTTTGAAGACCGCCTGTCTGTGATCGCACGGAAGGACCATCCTCTGGCCAGAAAAGAAAGCATATCGCTCACCGACCTTTCCGACTATCCGATAGCATTGCCGGCCAAAGGACTGCAAGCGCGCAAAGTGTTGGAGAGCATATTGCCCGATGGCAACGCCGAGCTTAACGTGCATATAGAGATGAACGAGGTGACACCGCTTCTGCGCATTGTCCGCAACACCGGTATATGCACAATACTATCCGGCTCGGCCACCGAAGACGCGGAAGACCTTAAAGCCATTCCAATCTGTCACGAACGATGCAGGATGGAAGGTTCCGTGCAGACATTGAAAGGATGTTACAGAAAGGCGGCCGCCAAAGAATTCATACGTATTCTCAGTGAGACCTCATTGGTAAGAAAACGTATCAGCGAATGGCTTGCATGACAACCGTCCGCCATAGACAACAATAAAGCCACGTATACCGACAACTTCATTTTATCGAGACCGGATATTTGCCTTCCACAATGATTATTCACCGCTTATTTCTGCGTTTTGAGAAAAAACAAGTAACTTTGTAGCCTTGATATCGTTATGAACGGTTGAATTATAAATATTACTAATAAAAAGGATCATATTTAAATCATGAGAAGAAAATTCTTTGGCATGGTCGCTGCTGTCTTTGCGGCATGGTGTGGAAATAGCAATGCCGCACCGCTGACAGTATGTGACTTCGAGAACTACGCAGTAGGCACGGAATGGGTATTATGGCGAAACGGCGACGGAGAGATCGCGTCGACGGCAAAAGTGGAAACAGACCCGGCAAACCCGAACAACAAGGTACTGCACGTCGTGTTGAAAGACTGGGGATGCCATCCCGAATTCATATTGCCCACAGAGCTGAGGGGCAAAGCGATTACAGACCGCTACCAGACAGTGAGATACGACCTCTACCGCAGCACCGAAGAGGTTGACGACTGGAAACAGTTTGCCGCCTTCATCGGTACGCAAGAGGTATACCGTGACGAAGGTTACCCGCACCAAGGCGACAAGGGGAAATGGCAGACCAAGGCATATACTCTGAAAGAAGTGGCCGAAGACAATAACTCTGACGTAATCCGCCTCGGCATACACCACAACAATTCAGACTTCTACATAGACAACATACAACTGGTGGGAGAGCTGGACGACTACATCACCCCGGAAGACGGAGAGACACTCGATTATTGCGTCAAAAACTCGTCAAGCTCCTACAAGAACATATCGGACAACATATACATCCCTGTCGGGCAGACGGCCAACGTCCGCACATCCCGTTACTCGGAGTGGACCGGCAAAGTGGCAGGTGGCGGAACGCTGAACATCTATGCCGGAGGCGAACGCTCATACATAGGAACGGCTAACAGCAAAGGCACCACATATCCAGAGTGGAACGCCATGACTGGCGACATACACGTGTTCCCATACAAAGGAATGGAAGCAAACTGCGGTTTCTACGGCTTGCTGCTGAGCAGCGGAACATTCCAACCCGACAATATCGAGGCTTCTCGCGGCAACACCATATTCGCCGACAAGAAAGTGGTGCTGCACAATGGAGCGACAATAGCCGTGGAGTCGGGCACAAGAGGCATCAGAATAGGTGAGCTGAACACGGAAGAAGGAAGCGTGCTCGACGGATATTATAAGAAAAGCTCGGCCAACTCCTACTACGTTATCGGCGCAAACAATACCGACGCCGTTCTCGCAGGAAAGATATATGCGTCAAACGAGGGCAACAAGATAGGACTGATAAAGGAAGGCAAGGGTACATACACCATCACCGGCAACGACAATAACATCAGTGCCGGAATACGCCTGCTCGACGGAACATTGGTTATCGACAACGACGCGGCGGCGGCACAATCCGGCAAAAAGAGCGGAGCCGTGGGCGGCAGCGGCACTGTGTTCGTGTTCAAGGGTACTACATTGGCCGGCAACGGAAACGTGGCCGCACAGACAGAGGTATACGGCAATGTAGCTCCCGGCACCAAGAATCCCGGCACTCTGCATATCGCCAACTATGCGGCGGCGACATCAGACGTAAACATAACCCTACACCCGGAGGCAAACATCATTTGCAGAGTCAAGAACACCGAAGAGCACGACCTGCTCGACATAAAGGGTACACTGGCATACAACAACAAGACACAGGACTTCGAGACATCGGAGAAAATGCCACGCCTGACAATAGCGCTCACAGAAGACGCCAAACTGACGGTGAACGATGAGATTACACTGCTCACCGCAACGAAGAAACAGGGTAACGACTGGGGCTTCCGGTTCAGATATCCGAAAGACTACACATGGGTCGTGGAGCAGCGCGAGAATACCGACGGCTCTTACAGCGTGGTGGCAAAGGTGACCTCGCTGGATTACAGCGGCCAGGGCGAAGTGGAAGATGATGACGACGACACAGGTAACAAAGGCGAGTATCCGGATGACGACTGGACGGCAGACATGACTGACGACACCCCGCTGCGCACATACGCACAGAAGCTCGGCAAGAACATCGGTATGGCCGTGGCAAGCTATCGCTACGATTGCAGCCGCGACGACGGTGAAGCCGGACTGGCGGGCATGGAGTTCAACATCATCGTAGGTGAGAACGAGATGAAATTCGACGCCACGGAACCGAGTCAGGGCAACTTCAACTACGGAGGTTCTGACGCGGTGATGTGGGTGGCCGACCGATTCGACCAGGAAGTGAGAGGGCACACACTGGCATGGCACCAGCAGGTTCCCACATGGCTGAGCAAGGACGGAAAGAAGAACGACCATAACTTTACCAAACGCGAGTTGCTTGACATACTGAAGAACCATATCTTCAACGTGGTGGGCAACTACAAGGGAAGAATCCGCGAATGGGACGTATGCAACGAAGTGCTCGACGACGACCAGAGCATCGTGCGCACAGACCCCGACGCATACAAGCTCAGACCATCAATATGGGCGACATACATCGGCGAGGAGTTCATCGACTCGGCATTCGTATGGGCGCATCAGGCCGACCCGCAGGCAAAGCTTTACATCAACGAATACGGCGCCGAGTTCATGGGCGGCACGAAAACCGAGGCATACTTCAACCTCGTGAAGAGACTGAAAGCGTCGAAACTGCCGATAGACGGTGTCGGACTGCAATGCCACCTGACTACCGGAGAGCTTGACACGCTAAAACTGGAAAAGAACATCAGACGTTACGCCGACATTGACATGAAGTGCATCATCACCGAACTTGACATTGCACTGGCCAATCCATACGCGTCGGACGCTCTCGACATACAGGCAAAAGAATACGGAGCCATCACGCGAGTATTCCTCAGAAACGAGAACTGCCCGTCGATGCTGATATGGGGTATATCGGACAATCACTCATGGAGACAGAACCAACCGCTGATGTTCGACAGCAACCTGAAAGCCAAACCTGCATACTACAACGTGCACGCACAACTGAGACTCGCTGCGGAAAAGATGCAGGAAGACAGCATCGGACAAATATCCGACAATGACAAAGCGGGCATTCCGGTTTCCGTCATCCGCATGAATGCAAACGGACAAATCGTGAACAAGGCCAAAGGTCTCGTAATCGAGAAGCGTATCTACTCTGACGGCAGCTGCAAAGTGGAGAAGAAGATATACAAATAAAAAAACGACATAAAAATGCGGGCGTACCGATAATCGGTACGCCCGCATTTTTATGTCAAACGTTCATCATGCAACGGTCGGACACCGCGTTCACAGGGTTGTAAGCTCACCCGTGGTAGAGTCCATTATATAACCGGCCACGCGAATATCGGCCGCCATCAACGGATGATTGGCTATAAGATCGACGGTTTCAAGCACGGCATCGGCACTGTTTTCAAATCCGTGAAGCCAACCGTCAAGGTCAATACCGCAATGGCGCATCAAAGTGATATGCTCCTCACTGATGCCTCGCTCACGCATAAGGTCAAGCATCTCGGCTGCGTTCATACCCTGCACTCCGCATCCGGTATGCCCTATCACCATTATCTCGTTTACTCCGAGTTCATATACGGCCACCAGAAGCGACCGCATCGTAGAGTCAAACGGATTGACAATCGTACCTCCGGCGTTCTTTATTATCTTCACATCGCCGTTGCGAAGCCCCAATGCCGCCGGCAACAGTTCCACGAGCCGGGTATCCATGCAAGTGACGATGGCAATACGCTTGTCCGGATATTTCGACGTGACAAACCTCTCATACCCCTTTGAGGCGACAAACTCCCTGTTGTAATTCAAAATCTCGTCTATCATAAATTAATGTAATGTCAGCTATGTTATCGGAAAACAAAATTACGCAAAATATCCCATACACCAAATGACTGCCGCCTGTTTTTTATTACCGACCTGCAATATAAATGCTTAAAACGGTCAAGGGCCTATCACTACCATGATGAGGAAATTTTTACCAGGCAATACAGGCTGTGCCTTACATCACAAAAAAACATCGTCATAAGTAATATGGCTTCATATTATATCGTAACGAAATGGCCGCATGACGATAAAAAACGAATTAAACAGGCAATAATAAGCCAGCTTTTGAGTAACTTTGCCTAAAAGGTCATATTTTATGAAAACAATGTCTTCTACAACAATAACAATTACGGGAATAATCGTTCTTGTGTGCCTGAATACATGGAACATTATGATTTATCATCAGACACTCACCGATTGGACACCCATTCTCGCCATTGCGACAGCGGGCACGGCGCTCCTGTGGCTACCGACAAAAAAAATATGGAAACGCATGTTCCCATCAACAAAGACATGGGTACGGGCCACGGCGCATGCCATCACGGCGGCCAGCCTCATCGTCTTTGTCATATTGGCGGGAAATTACTATATTGAAGACGCTTCGTCCGAACACCGGGAAGAAGTTACCGTGCAGCGGAAGTTCAGCAGGAAACGCCAACAGACACGACGCATACGTGGACGGGTATATTCAAGCGGAAAGACTTATTACGTGTATTACATGACAGTAAAGTTTGACAACGGCCGGACAAAAGAGATGCAAATAAGCCTGAAACAATATAACAGGATACGAACCGGAACACGATATCACCTGCAAATAGGTAAAGGCGCTTTCGGGCTGCCTATCATCAAGAGCAGGAACATAATGTGATTTTTCACAGTGGGAGCCATAATCAATTTGCAGGTATGCCATTTCCCGCAACTTTTCAAACAGTTTTTATCAATAAAGGCCCGACAGTATTAAAATAGAAAATTAAAAAGGCTTTCTTGCACGCCGTACATGGCTGTTTGGCAAATATAGATGATGTTTTAACTTTACGTATACAGGTGGGTGCCTACCGCAATGCCCACATGTATTAAACTTACACTCCCCTCTCTGCCCAGTCGCCCCTGTCGAGATTTCTATATCCGATGGCCTCGGCAAGGTGATGCGACAATACATCGGCCGACCCTTCGAGGTCTGCTATTGTCCGGGCCACTTTGAGTATCCGGCTGTACGCCCGGGCTGAGAGAGACAGCCTCTCCATTGCCATGCGGAGCATATCGAGCGACGACGCATCGGGTTCCGCATACCGATGAATCATGCGCTCGGTCATCTGTGCGTTGCAGTGTATGCCCTTAAAGTCTTTAAAGCGCCGCTCCTGAAGATGGCGCGCGGCAATGACGCGCTCGCGGATGTCGGCCGACGGTTCGCCCTGTTCTCCCTTCGATATGTCGCTGAACGGCACCGGCGTTATCTCCGTCTGTATGTCTATGCGGTCAAGCAACGGTCCGCTGATTTTGTTCATATATCGCTGTATCTGTCCGGGAGAGCACACGCAGCGGTGCGTCGGGTCGCCGTAATACCCGCACGGACAGGGATTCATCGAAGCCACGAACATAAACGAGCATGGATATTCCACCGTATATTTTGCCCTGCTTATTGTTATATGCCTGTCTTCAAGCGGTTGCCTCATGACTTCAAGCACCGTACGGTTGAACTCCGGCAACTCGTCGCAGAACAGCACACCGTTATGGGCAAGCGAAATTTCTCCCGGCTGGGGATTGTGCCCGCCACCGACAAGAGCAACCTGCGATATGGTATGATGAGGAGCGCGAAACGGCCTCTGGGTAATCAGGGACGTGTCACGGCTGAGCTTGCCGGCGACACTGTGTATCTGCGTTGTCTCAAGACTCTCCGAGAGAGACAGCGGCGGGAGTATCGACGGCAACCGTTTGGCCATCATCGACTTGCCGCTGCCCGGCGGGCCTATCATTATCAGGTTATGACCGCCGGCGGCGGCCACTTCAAGCGCCCGTTTCACGCTCTGCTGTCCACGGACATCGGCAAAATCAAGCTCAAAAGTACTCTGCCGCTCATAAAACTCCTTGCGGGTATCCGTCACGGTGGGCTCTACCGACGTGTCACCATTGAAGAATGCTATGACTTGGGTGATGTTTTCCATACCGTACACGTCGATATTGTTCACCACGGCCGCTTCCCGTATGTTCTGCTTCGGCACTATAAGCCCTTTGAAACGGTCGGCTCTGGCCTTTATGGCTATGGGCAACGCTCCGCGCACAGGCTGCAAGCGCCCGTCCAACCCCAGCTCCCCTATCATCATATAATCACCGAGCCGACAGGCGTCTATCTTCCCGTTGGCCGCCAATATGCCTATCGCCAACGGCAGGTCGTAGCCGCTTCCCTCCTTGCGGATGTCGGCCGGCGCCATGTTCACGGTTATATCGGCCACCGGAAACTTATATCCGTTGTTTTGAAGAGCCGCAACAATGCGGTCGTGACTCTCCCTGACAGCGACATCCGCAAGCCCCGTGAGGTGATACATCACCCCTCGTGACATGCAGACCTCTATGGTGACGGTTATGGCTTCAAGTCCGGGCACCGCCGCACAGTATGTTTTTACAAGCATTATCGTGTTTTATTTCAGTATCGATTCGGTTTTCTCTTCCAGTTCACGGGCGGTCAGGTTGGAGGCTATGACCTTGCCTTTGGCATCGAACACAATGTTGCCCGGCACGGTGGAAAGTCCCAGGCTGCTTATCACAGGGGAGTCCCACATACGGCCGTCGCAGATATTGGGCCAGTCTACGGAGTCTCTTTCAAGCGCGGCGTTGCAGTCAGCGGCCCAGGCATCGACGCTGATGCTCATCACAGACATGTCCGCCCCGTACTTCTTCTTCAATCCTTTTATCCGCCTCAACATCGCCTGACTGTCGTAATTCCACGATGCCCACAGGCAGACGATGTTCACTTTGCCGTCCATCATCGCCCTGTCCACTATCTTTCCGTCCGTATCCGTGGCACGGAAGTCGACCGGCCTGCCGCCTTTCCGCGCCGCTTGCAGGCTTTTCAACTGCTTGTTGAGCGCGGCCAGCCTACGGTTGGCGTTATTTGCCTTAATCATCAGGGCGGTCAGCTCATACGCTTTCCCGTAATCGGGCGTCCCTTTCATGATGATGTATCGCTCCACGGCATACATAGCGGCCGACGACAACGGATTTTCCCTTACGAATTCTTCCACGGCGGCGGTAATCTCCGGCGGTGACAACTTGTTAATCCGCATGCGCAAATCGGTCATCAACTCATTATCGGCCGTGCCCTCGATCTCCATTTCCTTCAAGTTTGACACGTCGCCGCTGATTGTAGCCGTGGCTCCCGGCTCTCCGAACACCGCCTGCTCCGAGAAATTGGGAAACACGATGACGAATGTGGCGGGTCTTTCGAGGTCCGTCTCATACGCAAAACGGCCGTCGGCGACTTTTATCGTGTCCATGCCGTCGGCCGCCCCGTCCCTGCTGTATACATAGAACTCACCCTGATTCAAGTTTCTGAACCGGCCTTCGATACGGAAACGTCCGCTCTCGGCACCGCATGAAACCAGTATCAGGGTGAGCAATAAAAATCCGGTAAACCGCATTTTTCCTTATTTGCTGATGTTCCTTAGTTCGAGATCAGCGGCCGCATACCTGGCCAGCGAGGCATCCTTTGCCACAGCAGTGCGCAGTGCGGCTGCCGCTTCGGTGTTATTGCCTTGGCGAGCGTTGAGCACCGCTTTAAGATACGATGTCATGGCGTCGGCATTCTTCACGTTGTTCAGCGTGGTGGCAGCGGCAGCGTAGTTCTTGTTCAGTATCTGCGCCAGTGCCGCACTGTTGGAGCTCACCTTGCCGAAGTCGCGCTCAGCCTGTGCATAGTTACCTTGCGCAAGATGCAGGTTACCGAGCGCCTCGGCATATCCGCTTGCTCCCGTGCCTTTTGCTATATATCCTTCGGCAGCGTTCAGGTCTCCTTCCTGCAAGGCCATGAGTCCGAGATTTATGTTAGCCTCGGCACTGTTGGCATTGATCGCCGTGGCCTTTGCTATGTATCTCTTTGCCTCCACGTTGTTACCCTTTGCCATTTCCATTGCCGCAATGTTGTTGTACGCACGGCAATCATTGGGATATATCTCGGTGGTCTTCTTGTAGATGGCTTCCTGCTCAGCGGGGTTTTCGGACAGAGTGGCGGCATAAAGCATCTCTTCCACGCTGAGTTGCTTGGCGTCTTTAGACAACTGTGCCATGATCTGCTCGTCATCACGACCTACAACCTCGTAATTGATTGTAAGGCGCGCGCGGCGCAACTGCGGCAGAATGCCGTCGGCAAGCTCACGGAACGCCTGGCTGATATTCTTTATCTGCTGTTCTCTCTCCTCGGGATCTTTATACATCGAGAGCACTCTCAGTATCACGTCCTTGTCCTGTATGTCAGACGCTTTGACCAGTTCCTGAAATCCTTCCCAGTCCTGTGCCGTATAGCCGCCGTCCACCGGAGCGTCAAGTTTGGCGCTCTTCAACTGCTGCTGCACATATTTCTCCGATGTCTGGCGACGCTTGTCGGCCAGTTTCTCGTTTAGTTTGAAGCCTCCGTCGGGCGACGCGTATGCCGATACCTCCACGTTGTTTAGAATGAGTCCCTCCTGATTGTCGTTTATATCCTTGAGCAGTCTGACAAACTCGGTCACCGAGTTGTTTTTCAGCTCGCTCTTGCGTAGTGTGGCCTGCTGGATGAGGAACTTGATGTTGGCCTCCTGCTTCTGCTGTGTCACACGCTGGAATGCGTCGGGAGCTATGCTGCTCTCGGCCGTGCGCACTGTCGTCTTGCACAGCTCTGACGTGGCTATGACACCTGTTGCCACCTTAACCGCAGGTACCTCTACCTCTTTCTTGCCCACACGGGCGTTGAAAGTGAGATACATGTCGCTCTTCTGCATTTCGGGAACGTACTTGAAACTGGTCTTCATCGTGTAGTTTCCGCCCACGAGATATGATATTGTCTGGTCGTTACCTTCCACTTTCTCGCCTTGGAACGTAGCGCTCGCGCCCCGGGCCACCATGCCGTCGGCATATCGCAACTCGGGCGTTACCGTCACCACAGCCTTTTTCTTCATGTACTTCTCGGGGAACATACCGTTTATCGTGGCAGGCACCTGACCGGAATGGGCTTCCAGCGGGTCGGGAACGACCTTGAAATTGTCTGCCGAAAGCGCCCCGAGCTTTGAGGAGCATGACGTTGAAAGCAGCATCATCGATGCCGCGGAAAGTAATAATAGATTATTCTTCTGCATATTTATTAATGTATTAAGTTATTCAACTGTTATGCAAAGATAAACATCTGCGATGATTAAGCACCCCTTTTAATGTTTTATTTTACTTTATTAGCACTTTTAAAGGTAAAAAAGTAAAAAGGGTAGAAAAGTAAAAAGGTAGAAAAGCTTTGGAGACGGCTTGTCCAACGGCATGCCGCACGGCTTTTTTACCTTTTTACTTTTTTACCCTTTTACCTTTACACACCGTGCCGCGAGCGGGACTCGAACCCGCACGGCCATCACTGGCCAAGGGATTTTAAGTCCCTCGTGTCTACCAATTCCACCATTGCGGCATCCATGTATCAGTGAGCGGAAAACGGGACTCGAACCCGCGACCCCGACCTTGGCAAGGTCGTGCTCTACCAACTGAGCTATTTCCGCATTCTTATTGCGGGTGCAAAGGTAGCGCTATTTATCGTAACGGCCAAACGTTTTTACAAAAAAATCAGTTGTATACCGTCATCTCAACGCCGTTATAACCAATCTTGTATCGCATCAGCGGCCTGCCGCCAGTCTCCGTCGGCCGGCCGTCGTAGTTCAGCTCATAGCTCCGCTTGCATTTGCCGCACGTCACGGCCTGCCCGCCCCTCGTCCATGCCAGCAGGATACTCACTCCCGAGATGTCGCCGGTAACAATGCAGTTGGGACACTGGCTGTCGTAGGCACACGGTCCGTTAAACACCGAGCAGCCTACGATTATACTGTTTGCCGCCCCCACGTTTCCTATCCTGTAGTTTTCTCTGTCTGTGGTGATTGGCAGGTCTTCGGTATCGATGCCATTGTTGGACGATATGGACAGCCTGTTTATACCCTGCGTCTTGCGCACGTCAACCCGCACGAACGAGCCGGGGTTGTCCATCACCCGCGTAAGCAGGCTCGTAGGGTGCAGCCGGGTGTCGAAAGCGAAAGCACACGGATAGTTGCTTCCGTATGTCTCCTCGGCTTTGTCGCACGAGCAGAGCGACGCGACGGCGAGCAGCACCGGAAGAACGGTATTGATGATTGTCTTGCGTATTGTCATTGCTGTTTTTATCTTGTAATGGTTCCGACAAGAATGGTTTTCCCGATCTTGTTTCTTAATGCCAAATCCCCGTGAAAGCGTACTCTCCCGCGACCCGGGAACCGGAAAGCTATCTCGAAAGCAGTGTTCGCTCCGCCTCCTCGGCCTTGTCGAAACCGAAGCCGGCCATCGTGCCGGCCATCATAGCCCTTATGCTGTCGTTCATCAGGTTGCCGATGCTCCCCTCATGCGTATGGCGGATATTGCGGTCGGGCACGAACGTGCCGGCCTCGATGTCCAGTCCCACCTTCTTATATGCGTCACGGAACGGCATTCCGGCGGCCGCGAGGCGGTTGACCTCCTCCACAGAGAACATCGGGTCATACATCTTGTCATCCAGCACACCCTCATTAACCTCGATACGGCTGATGATATACGCCGCCATGCGCAGACAGTCTTTCAGCTCGCCGAACGCAGGCAGAAACGTCTCCTTTATTATCTGCAAGTCACGGAAATAGCCGGTGGGCAGGTTGTTCATTATCAGCGTTATCTGTTGCGGCAGCGCCTGCAACTTGTTGCTCTTGGCACGTATAAGCTCAAACACATCGGGGTTTTTCTTGTGCGGCATTATCGAGCTGCCCGTGGTGCACTCCCGTGGCAACCTGACGAACCCAAAGTTCTGGCTGTTGAACATACATGCGTCATAAGCCAGCTTGGAAAGCGTGCCCGCTATCGAGGCCATGGCGAAAGCCACATTACGCTCCGTCTTGCCCCGACCCATCTGGGCGTATACCACGTTATAGTCCATCGAGTCAAACCCGAGCAGTTCGGTGGTCATCGTCCTGTTCAGCGGAAACGAGCTGCCATAACCCGCAGCCGACCCGAGCGGATTGCGGTTTGCCATGCGGTAGGCCGCCTGCAAGAACAGCATATCATCGGCAAGGCTCTCGGCGTGCGCTCCGAACCACAATCCAAACGAGCTTGGCATCGCCACCTGCAAGTGTGTGTAGCCCGGCATGAGCACGTTCTTATACTCATCGCTTTTGGCCAACAGCTCGTCAAACAGGCCGCCGGTTGCCATGGCGATCTCTTTCAACTCGTGGCGGATGAACAGTTTGAGGTCTACCAGCACCTGGTCGTTCCGCGACCGCCCGCTGTGTATCTTCTTTCCCATATCGCCGAGACGGCGGGTGAGCATCAGTTCTACCTGCGAGTGCACGTCTTCAACACCATCCTCAATCATAAAACCGCCACGCTCGCACAAATCGTATATCCGCCGAAGCTCGGCCAGCAGTTCGGCCAGCTCGGCCTTTTCCAGCAGTCCTATGCTTTCGAGCATCTTGATGTGAGCCATGGAACCGAGCACATCGTACCGGGCGAGATAGATATCCATCTCGCGGTCGCGCCCCACGGTAAAGCGCTCTATCTCACTGTTTATCGCAAAATCCTTTTCCCAGAGTTTGTTTGCCATTGCCATTATTCTATAAAATATGTGTCGCCGACAGTGGCGACAACGGTTTCCGATTGCAAAAATAAGAAATAAAATCGAGACGGCGGGCAAAGGCAACAGCCTATTTTCAGGATTTGCCCCACGCCAATCACACATCGGGAAAAAACAACCGCAAAAGTCACAGCTCCGTTATCCCTCCGCCTGTCGACATGATTACTGTGCGCTTTATGTTCTCCGTGGTTGTACGAGAGGTACGTCACAGTGTCATGATTTTATCACTAATTTAACACTTTCTTTTTCCATGAAATAGAAAACGGAAACGATACCGATTGCGATATACAACACGATAGAGCGCCCGGCAGAAAACCGAAAATCCGTCTTTTTCCCGCAACGGGGCACCCGTTGGAAGCCGTTTGGCAGGTAATCGCGAGCCATTTAGATACTAAACGGAAGCCAACGGGATACTAAATGCAGACCAACGGGACGCTAATCGGATTGCACAAACCTTGAAAACGAAGAGTGCTTGACATGCGGACGAAACAAAATTCATATATAATACTGACTATCAACCAATTGCGCAAAACATCAAAATACCGCGATATTTACGGCAACAGGATTTCCATTTTTAAACGGGCGAGTTTTGAACAGCGTTTTGTAAATATTATTACCAACGTCC
>NZ_BEWV01000065.1 GCF_002933775.1 Prevotella sp. MGM1 | reverse complement strand
ACCGAGCTTGAGTTCTGCCAAGAGTGAAGGTGACGAAGATTATTGACAGTCAGATTGTATAACCAAATAATCCAATTGACATGCAACCGAGATTTAAACCAACTGTCTATTTCCGCCAGTGCGTGGGTATAGATATCGCCAAATCGACATTCATGGCCTGCCTGTCCATGCTTGATGCAGAAGGATGTAGCACATCGCCGATAGAATTCACCAATGACAGGCACGGATTCAACCAGTTCGTCAGATGGACGCGTAAAGAGTCCCTCAAAGGGTATCCGCTTTGTTTCGTCATGGAGCCTACAGGTGTATATTACGAGGCTCTTGCAATGCACCTTACCAAACTCGGGATGACCGTTCATGTTGTTCCAGCAAACCGAGTCAGGGACTTCGCAAAATACGAAGGATACAAGACTAAGACCGACAAAATCGATGCCTATATCCTCTCGATGCTCGGATGCGAGAATCGCAAGCTCAAGAATTGGGCGGCACCGGATGAGCAGTTTGCGTCAATACGGTCATTGTGCCGCCTGCGCACCTCTCTGGTAAAACACAGCACGATGCTGAAGAACCGGCTTGGAGCACTTACTGTAAGCTCTTTCTCAGACAAAAAGACTGTAAGGATATGCTCTGCCGCACTTGATGATATTGATAAAAACATATACAAAGCCGAGACCGAGATCCGGAATCTCATTGATAAATCCGAGCAATTCAAGGAAGCAGTCAGACTGTCAACTACTATTCCGGGAATAGGTCAGACTACTGCCGCCGCCATACTTGCCGAGGTCGGATGCTTCGCCAACTTCAACAATCACCGGCAGGTGGTCTCTTTTGCCGGTCTGGATGTCGTGGCCCGTCAGTCGGGTCCGCAGGATCCAAAACGCCACATATCGAAGAAAGGAAACTCGACAATCCGATCCATGCTCTACATCTGCGCGATGTCTGCCATACGTTTCAATCCCAAGATGAGAGAGTTCTATGACCGGATTAAGAAATCCAATCCGTCAGGGAAAGTGGCCCTTGTCGCCGTCATGCGCAAACTCCTGATTCTGATGTATTCAGTCTGCAAATCCAAGAAACCTTACGACCCGGAACACTCCACTAAAAACTGACAGATAAAAAAATAGGCCGGTGATAACACTCGGCCTACACGGGATGGGCGATTCCATATCGGAATGCGTCCTCCATAACTATGCGCAAATTTAAGCTGAATTTTGCACAAAACCGAGCGTTTGACAGGGAAAAATTACAACTTTATCGACAAAAACATTCCTCTCTCCTTCTGGGAGGGGATGCCCGAGCGGCGGGGGCGGACTAAACCGCCCCCAAGAGCGAATACGCGTCTTGGGTAACTTATAATTGTAGCGAATCAGATGGCAATTTACGCCATTTTGAGAAAAATACAGATATTGGTCAATTTTTCCTCAAAAAGATTTGGATTTTATCACAGTATCTAAATC
>NZ_BEWV01000064.1 GCF_002933775.1 Prevotella sp. MGM1 | reverse complement strand
CATAGACTCGCGCATCGACTGCTCGCCTTTCTGGCTCGAGATGGTTCGTTACTATTCCAATATCGTCGGGAAATACGGCGTTCCGGTACAGAACGCTTTGAAAAAGCTTGCCGGAGTGAAGCTCGACTATATCTGTTCGACGCATGGTCCGGTGTGGCATGAGAATATAGACAAGGTCATCGGGATGTACGACGGCATGAGCCGGTATGCCACCGAGCCGGGTCTTGTGATATGCTACGGCACTATGTACGGCAACACCGAGCGTGCGGCAGAAGAGATTGCCCGTGCGGCGAGCGAGGCGGGAGTGCGCAAGATAGTGATGTACAACGTGTCGAAGACACACCATTCGTATATTATCCGCGATGTGTTCCGCTATCGTGGTCTCATAGTAGGCGCCCCGACATACAACACCGGGTTGTATCATGAGATGGAAGTGCTGCTCAGCGAGCTTGCCGGCAGAGACATCAAAGACCGTCTTATCGGCTGGTTCGGCAGTTATGCGTGGGCCAGCAAGGCTGTATCCAAGATTAAACAGTGGAACGATGACCATCTGCATTTCGACCATGTGGGTCCCGTTGTCGAGATAAGGCAGAGTCTCGACAGCACGACCGCCACCCAGTGCCGTGAACTTGGACAGGCGATGGCAGAGGCTTTGGCTCTTAGAGATTAAGAAAGTATTTTTTAGAATTCAAAGAAGTTAAAGGAAGTTATCGCCCGCAAGCTCGCTCCGAAGTTAAGGACAA
>NZ_BEWV01000063.1 GCF_002933775.1 Prevotella sp. MGM1 | reverse complement strand
GAAACCAGCGGGCGCGCGGCGGTACGGGCTGGCGTGCGGGCGGCGTGCATGAACGCCGTGACGGTGCTTTCGCCCGCCAGCACAAAACCTCCGCCACCACGTTGAGTATCTATATACCGCTCCATGCGCAGCGTCAAATCATCTACACCGAGCCTGCGGGGATTTGCGCTCCCCCCGGGCGTGGCCACATGGCTCATCACTACCATCAGTTCGCGCTGTATGTCGCGTATCATCACCGCAGCCTCACTCTCTGCCGGAAGCAGCGAGCGCACTATGCCGAGCAGCGAGTTGAGGTGGTCTGTCTGTCCGTTGGCCTCTATCCTCGGGTCGTCCTTGTACACCCTGACACCTTCCCTGATGGCTGTTGTCCCGGTATCACCGGTCTTTGTATATATACTTTTCATTTTCCGTTATTCATCCACCGCCCCGAAAAAGTCGGTCGGCGCAATTTCTCCGCCCCAATACACATGCGTATATCCGGCTATCACGTTGCCGGTGCGCAATATTGCCGAACTCACAGGCTCGCCGGCGGCGTTATACACCTGAGTGATGCTCTGCGGCTCACCGCCAGCAAAGCGCGAGTAGTGAAACTCATGACCGCTTACCGTGCGGCCGGCGAGGGCAAATCGCCTGTAACCGAGCGACAGACGGCGGTCGGCCGTGCGTGCCGTAATATCGTGCGGCAGCACTCCCGCCATTTCATGCACACCGTCGTCGGTGGCTATCGAGCGGCACAGGTACATCATTCCTCCGCACTCGGCAAGCACACGGCCGCCACGTCCGGCATAAGCGCATATTGAATTTATCGTGCGACGTGCGGCGGACAACTCTGACGCACGGTTCTCCGGATAGCCTCCCGGCAGATACAACAGCGAGGTGTCGGCCGGCAACGGCTCGTCGCTCTCGGGGTCGAGCACGGTCACCCGTCCCATGGCACGCAACATGTCGATATGTTCCTGATACAAGAATGAGAACGCCTCGTCGCTCCGCGCCACCACGATATTGCCGCCTATGCACGGCAATCCGCTCCACGGTGACACCTTGTCAGGACACGGGCGGGATACGGCAGCAAGCAGATGCCGCCAGTCTATGTTGTCATCTATTGCCGCCGTGACGCCATCGGCAGCCCCGACACTGAAATCGAGACCAAGATAACGCGACGGATGACCGCCCGACGCGCGGCGCGGCAGAAAGCCGAAGCACTCTATCCCGAGGTCGGAGCACACCCGGAGGAGCATCTGCCTGTGACGCTCGGAGCCTACTTTATTAAATATTACGCCGGCCACGGTGACGCTACTGTCGAACCGTGTGAAACCATAGAGCAACGGGGCAAGCGAGTAAGCGGCACTGCGGGCATCGGCCACGAGCACCACCGGCAGCCCAAGCACCCGGGCAATGTCGGCCGTCGAACCGAGACTGCGGTCATATCCGTCGTACATGCCCATCATTCCCTCCACCACACACACATCGGCACCGGCCGAATAGTGACCGTACAGCGCCCTTACATGCCGCTCGCCGGCCATGAACAGGTCGAGATTGACCGACGGACGGCCGCAGACGGCCGCATGAAACTTGGTATCTATATAGTCAGGACCGCACTTGAACGGCTGCACCGCACGCCCATGACCGCGCAGCCGACTCATCAGTCCGC
>NZ_BEWV01000062.1 GCF_002933775.1 Prevotella sp. MGM1 | reverse complement strand
AAAGTATGTGGTTATGCGTTTTTTCGGCCTGTAAACGATAATCATATATAGTATTCGACCGTTGTCGGCCGGGGTGTCAATCTGTCTGGGCTTATCAAAAAACATGGTTGCCGAGAGTGCTCGGGCTTCCGGTTTCTGTGTGCAGGCAGTGGTTTGTTTTAATGTCGTTTTGTAAATATTTGTCATGGTTTTCAAGCGTTTCAGATGTTCTTCCTCATACAAATTTAGTGAAAAACGGTGTGAAAATCAAGCGTTGACGCGATATACTTTGCGATATAAACAGTCGGTGGCGGAGTTCCTGAACAGTGCGTTTCGGTATCTGAAAAGTAAAAAATAAGCATCGGCAGACGGTGTTAATCCGTAAGTTTGTTGTAACTTTGCATTTCTTAAACGTTATCTTGCGTATATTAAAAACATATTTACGATGACACCTTTGGAAACGAGAAACGAGCGTCTGGCTAAGAAAATGATTAAAAATCTGGAACGCCGCAACTTCAACGCTTTATATTGCCGCACGTCGGAAGAGGCGATAGAGCAGGTGAACAGGCTTATTGCCGATGGCAGCACAGTGTCGTGGGGCGGATCGATGACCCTGCGCGACATGGGGCTTACAGCATCGCTGCATGAGCGCGGAACGTTGCGCCTGCTTGATCGTGACCTTGCCGCCGACCGAACCGAGGCCGCCGAGATATATCTCGACGCTTTCAGGGCAGATTATTATCTGTCGAGTGCCAATGCTATCAGTGAAGATGGGGTGATAGTGAACATAGACGGTAACGGTAACCGTGTGGCAGCCATAACCTTCGGGCCGAAAAACGTGATATTCGTGATCGGGCTGAACAAGGTGGCACAGAGCGTGGAGGCGGCACTGGCCCGTGCCCGTTCGACGGCATCACCGATAAACGCGGCCCGCTTCGACATCAAGACACCCTGCCAGGCGGACGGCATTTGCCACAACTGCAACTCACCTGAGAGCATCTGCAACCATATACACTTCCTGCGAAACTCACCGCGCGGTCGCCACACGGTGGTGCTCGTAGGTGAGGATTTGGGATACTGACGGCCTTTCCGGCATGGCATTGCCGTCGTAATGGCGGCTCATAATGAAAGTGGTATAAAAACAGAACACAGCGAGAACAATGATAGTCTGCATTGCCGAGAAACCGAGCGTGGCTCGAGACATTGCCCGGATAATAGGGGCTACGGTATCGAAAAAAGGATACATGGAAGGTAACGGGTATCAGGTGACTTGGACATTCGGCCACCTCTGCACCCTGAAAGAGCCCGACGACTACCGTCCCGAGTGGAAGCGGTGGGCGCTCGGAGCGCTGCCCATGCTGCCGGAACGTTTCGGTATAAAGCTCATCGAAGACAAAGGCATAAAAGAGCAGTTTGCCGTGATAGAGCGGTTGATGCGGGATGCCGACGGGATTATAAACTGCGGTGACGCCGGGCAGGAGGGAGAGTTGATACAGAGGTGGGTGATGCAGAAAGCGCAGGCACGCTGCCCGGTGAAGCGTCTGTGGATATCGTCGATGACGGACGAGGCAATACGGGAGGGATTCAGCACGCTCAAAGACCAGGCCGACTATCAGCCGCTGTATCTTGCTGGGCTGAGCCGTGCCATAGGCGACTGGATACTGGGCATGAACGCCACGCGCCTTTATACGCTGAAATACGGCCAGAACCGTCAGGTGCTGTCCATCGGTCGTGTGCAGACACCAACACTCGCGCTCATCGTAAACCGGCAGAAAGAGATAGAGAACTTCAAGCCCGAGGCATATTGGATACTTTCCACCGTATACCGTGACACCACTTTCACGGCAACCAAAGGC
The DNA here is from genome assembly GCF_002933775.1 of Prevotella sp. MGM1. Classification (GTDB taxonomy): domain Bacteria; phylum Bacteroidota; class Bacteroidia; order Bacteroidales; family Bacteroidaceae; genus Prevotella. The sequence goes on along the minus strand of NZ_BEWV01000062.1, from coordinate 13,725 downwards.
CGCTTCACATCGAAAGAGGAGGGCGAGCGGTCGTTTGCCGATATAGCGGGCAAGCCGTTCACCGTCACATCGGTGCAGAAGAAAAACGGTACGGAGGCTCCGCCACGTCTGTACGACCTCACGTCGTTGCAGGTAGACTGCAACAGGAAGTTCTCTATGAGCGCCGAGCTGACGCTCAACGTCATTCAGGGACTGTATGAGAAGAAACTGACTACTTATCCCCGTGTGGACACCCAGTTCTTGAGCGACGACATATACCCCAAATGTCCGTCCACGTTGGCGGGACTTCGCGGTTATGAGGGCCTCACGTCGCCGCTGGCCGGCAGGAAACTGCCGAAATCGAAGAAAGTGTTCGACTCGTCGAAGGTGACAGACCACCACGCCATAATACCCACCGGGGTGCCGGCGATGAACCTCAGCGACATGGAACGGCATGTCTACGACCTCATAGCCCGCCGCTTCATAAGCGTGTTTTACCCCGATTGCAAGTTTGCCACAACCACTGTTCTGGGCAAGGTCGATGATGTTGAGTTCAAGGTGACGGGCAAGACAATCCTCAGTCCTGGCTGGCGCATGGTGTATGAGAAAGACGTAAGTGCGAATGATGACGACGATACGAAGAAAGACGATGAGGAACGCACGCTTCCTCCGTTTGCCGAGGGGGAGAGCGGAAGTCACGAACCGTGTCTGACGGAGAAATGGACCACGCCGCCGAAATTCTATAACGAGGCCACTCTGTTGCGCGCCATGGAGACGGCGGGCAAGTTTGTGGAAGACGAGCAGTTGCGCGCCGCGCTGAAAGAGAACGGAATAGGGCGTCCGTCGTCGCGTGCCGGCATCATAGAGACGCTCTTCAAGCGACATTACATAAAGCGAGAGCGCAAGAACCTCATAGCCACGCCGACGGGCATAGAGCTGATAGGCATTATAAGGGAAGAGCTGCTTAAAAGTTGCGAGCTGACGGGAATATGGGAGAAAAAACTGCGCGACATAGAGCACGGTAAGTATGACGCGGGGCGGTTTGTAGACGAGTTGAAGGTGCAGATCGGTGAAATAGTGCGAGATGTGCTTTCCGATAACAGCAACAGGCGTGTCACGGTGATGACGGAAGAAGACCTGAAAAAGAAACTTGCCCCCAAGACGGCCAAGGCTCCTGCCGCCGCGAAGACGCCGCGCACAGCCCGCAAATCCGACAAGCATGCTTCCGGTAATGGAGTCGCGTCGGCCTCGAACGTCCTCACGCCGGATGATTCTCTGATAGGCAAGCCGTGCCCGTTATGTGGCGGCGGAACCGTGATAAAGGGTAAATCGGCATACGGCTGTTCCCGGTGGAGAGAGGGATGCAAGTGGGTGTTGCCGTTCGATGGCAAATAGTCATTTTATTAGTCATGGCGTTTGAATATCTATTGCGGCCGGCATAGCTGTCTTTATAGTTGTAAGGAGTATTTTTGAAAGAAAGGGTTATTACTGTCTTGCATGGATATTTGAATAAGGATACATAGCGATGGGGAGTTTTTATCTGGATGTTGGATGGGTTGATGTATACGGTTGTCACGTAACATGGCACAAACGGAAATGTAAAGCAATAAAAACGCCAGGCATTGCGTTATAATTAATGTATGCGCAGAATCTACATTATATTACATACAGTCATTGTCGTGACATTGTTTGCATCGTGCGGAGCAGACAACGCAATGAAAAAGGGCGATAAGTTTTATGCCCTTGGCGAGTATTTCGACGCCTCGACCCAATACAAGAAGGCGTATTCGGCCACGCCGGCTAAAGAAAGGGCCACCCGTGGTAAGAGGGCATTGAAACTTGCGGAGTGTTATCGCAGGATAAACTACACGCAGAAAGCCATTGCCGCATACAACAATGCGATACGATATAAGCAGGCGGACAGCCTGACACATCTGAGGCTGGCGCAGCAGCTGATGAAGACCGGAAACTACAAAGAGGCGGCAAAGAATTTCGAGATAGCGCTCGACAGTATGCCGGGCAGTAAGCTCGCTGTCACCGGACTGCGTGCCGCAAGGCTCGCTCCGCAGTGGAAAGAAGCCGGCTCCCAATATACAGTGAAGCGCGAGAACTTCTTCAACTCACGTCGTGCGGACTACTCTCCGATGCTTGCCGGAGACGATAACGACCAGCTTTTCTTCACTTCCACACGCAATCAGGTGAAAGGTGACGAGTTGAGCGGTATCACGGGAACGAAAAACGGCGACATATTCTTTTCTCAGAAAGATGAAAAGGGTAAATGGATAAAGCCCGAAGACATAGACACCGAACTGAACTCGTCTTTCGATGAGGGCGCATGCTCGTTCACTCCAGACGGTAAGACGATGTATCTTACACAGTGCCTTACCGACCCCTCGTATCCGAGATATGCCACGATATGCACATCCGAACGCTCGGATGCGGCATGGGGGAAGGCAACTCCGCTGACAATCACCAAAGACACACTGTCGAGCTATGCCCATCCGGCAGTGTCTCCCGACGGTGAGTGGCTTTATTTCACGAGCGACATGCCGGGGGGAATGGGCGGTCTCGACATCTGGCGGGTGCGTCTCACGACTAGCGGACTTGGGGGAGTGGAGAACCTTGGGGCACCGGTGAATACCGAGGGTGACGAGATGTTTCCGACATTCAGGCCGAATGGTGATTTGTATTTCTCGTCGGACGGGCATCCGGGCATGGGCGGACTCGACATTTTAATAGCCAAGCCGGATACGGCGGCGGGAGGATGGGTGATAGAGCATCCGGGATATCCGCTCAACTCGCAGGGCGATGACTTCGGTATGACGTTCGAGGGACTGCGCAACCGCGGATTCTTCTCATCAAACAGAGGCGACGGGAAGGGCTGGGATCATATTTACAGTTTTGAAAATCCTGAGATAGTGCAGACCGTGAAAGGATGGGTCTATGAGCAGGAGGGGTACGAACTGCCCGAAGGTCTGGTATATATGGTGGGCAATGACGGCACGAACATGAAGCTTAGCGTGAAGGGAGACGGCTCGTTCACGCAGGAGATAAAGCCCGGAGTGGACTATGTTTTTCTGGGAACTTGCAAGGGATTTCTTAATCATAAGGAGCAGTTGAGAGTGGAACCGGTGACGGAATCGACGGAATATGTACTTCAATTTCCGCTTGCCTCCATTACCGCGCCGGTGCTGATAGACAATATTTTCTATGATTTCGACAAGGCGACGTTGCGTCCCGAGTCTACGACGGCACTCGATGAGTTGATAAAACTGCTGAACGAAAATCCCAATGTGACAATAGAACTCAGTGCACACTGCGACTATCGGGGGGCTGTGGCATATAACAAAGTACTGTCGCAAAAGCGTGCCGAGGCGGTAGTGACTTATCTGATAGAGCACGGTATAGCCAAAGACAGGCTCAGCCCGGTTGGCTACGGTAAGGAGAAGCCCAAGACAATAAAGAAAAAACTGACGGAGAAGTATCCTTTCCTGAAAGAAAACGATGTGCTCACGGAAGAGTTCATAAAGACATTAAAACCGGAAGAGCAGGAGATTTGCAATCAGTTGAACCGCCGCACGGAGTTCATTGTGCTGCGAACGACATACGGAATGTTTGACGAAAAAGGTATGTTGAAAGAGCGTCCGAAGGCCGAACCGGCCGAACCGGAGCCCTCCGATGATTTTGACGGGTTGTTCTGATACGGTGTTTTGACGGTTGTCAGGACGACCAGCTCTCGTTGTCGATTTCATGGTAAGTCCATATTGCCAGCACAATTATGGTAACGGCGGCAAGCGGAAGATATACCAGTTGTCGCGGTTCGAATATCGGTATGGTTCGAATGAAGACTTCTATATATACGGCAATCAGTTGCCATACTTGAAAGACAAAGGACATGATGATGCCGACAGATATGCAGAAAACAGTCCAAAGTCGTGATACACGGTTGACTTTGTCCGGCAACGACCTCATGACCTTATGGCTGAAATCCTTGTCCGGAATATCCATTTGTCGTATTTCATCAAACAGTTTGTCTATCAGTATGTCATCATCTTTTGTCATATCCGTTTTGTTTTAAGTAGTTTGACAGTTTGAACTTGCCTCTTGAGAGGTGTGATTTCACCGTGTTTGGCGACAGTCCGGTTATCTCTGCTATTTTGTCTATCTTGTATCCGTCCGTCAGTTGTAGCGTGATGCAGGAGCGTTCGATCGGGGAGAGAATGGCGAGAGCTTTGTATAGATCCATCCTCATCCCACAATCTGTGGTGTCGGATAGTTTCATTGCGGCTGCGGTCGTGTCGGTGTCTGCCGTCGGTCGCTTGCTTCTTGTGTAGTCGAGAAACACATTGTAGGCGATGCGGAAGAGCCATGTGGAGAACGACGAGCGACCGGCGAACTTCCCGATGTTTATGTACGCCTTGATGAACGTGTCTTGTGCCAGATCGTCACTCAACTGTTCGTCGCCAAGTGTCTGGGCGATGAAAAACCTGCGAAGTGGCGATTGGTATTTCACAACAAGCCTGTCGAATGCACGCTTGTTGTGGAATACGGCCACTTGCATGACGAGTGACATGTCGCTGAACGTCTCCATACTGCCTTTTTACAGTTCCTGGTAGTCTGTACGGTCTTTATCCGATTTCTCTTTGCGTTCGTATTCCTTATCGAAATACTTGTCCTTTTTCTCTGTCGTTCGTGCGATTATTACTTGTCCGATGCCGTAAAACATTAATAGCATACCGATGCTGCGGCCCAAGCTTACATCAATAAACCAGAAAGCGCATATCATTCCGATACCGAGAGTGATGTTCTTGATGCCTTTGCTCCATAGATTGGTATTTTTATTGGTGTGGTTTTGCAATATGTTTTCCGGAATGGCATGTCCTGTTTTTATGGCCATTTCCGCCAGTTTGTATTTCTGTTTGCGGTTTTTGTATATGAAATAGAATATCAACGCAAGTATCGCCAGAGGCGAGAAGATGAACAATATGGCAATAATGAATATTGATTCGAGCATTATATTGCTCATGTTCATAAAGTCGTTCAGGGGAGGTGGTGTCCCGAAGTCGGCCGTGCCTAACTGTGATAACAGTGTGTCATCGGGATTGACGTTGTTTGGCTGCTGCGCATCCGTGGTCGTATCTGAGTACGCTTCGATGCTTTCTTTCTCTTGCACGGCAGTTGCCGCTTCTTTCTTGATGGAAGATTTTTTCTTTTTCGGGTTTGTCTTTGCCGTCACCTTCTGTTTGGTGGCAGGAGATTCTGTCGCTGTCTGACTTTCTGTTCTGGGAGTATGACGGTGGTACTGGGTCATGGCGGCCGATGTATTCATGACGGTTGCCATAATTATCAATGCGGTCAAAAACGTTTTCATAATGTCTTTTGTTTTTTATCTTTTATTTGATTGTTAGACGCAACAAGGGGCTTTTTAGTTGCAAAGATGCGATTTTTTTTCTAAATTTGCAGTCATAAAACAGTAGAAACCAATGATATTACCCGATAGTTTTGCGCATAGAACGGAGCAGATGATGGGCAGTGGGCTGTTTGGCCGGTTCGTGAAGGCATTGGACGAGGAGCCGCCTGTGAGCATTCGTATAAACGGAAAGAAATGGAACGGACGCCCGGTTGTTTGTGAACGTGTGCCGTGGTGTGCGTCGGGATATTATCTTTCGTCTCGTCCGGCTTTCACTTTCGATCCTCTTCTGCATGCCGGTTGCTACTATGTGCAGGAAGCATCGTCTATGTTTGTGGCGCATGTGATATCCGAATATGTGGATAAGCCTGTGGCGATGCTCGACCTTTGTGCCGCTCCCGGAGGAAAATCTACGGCCGCATTGTCCGCATTACCCGACGGAAGTATGCTTGTATGCAATGAACCGGTGCGTCAACGGGCTAATATCCTGGTCGAGAATATATGCAAATGGGGCAGTCCCAATGTGGTTGTCACTAATAATTTTCCTGTTGATTTTGTTTCTTCCGGTATCTTGTTCGATGTCATTCTTTGTGATGTTCCATGTTCAGGAGAGGGTATGTTCCGCAAAGACGATGGCGCGGTGGGCGAGTGGAGTGTGCAGGGCGTGGAGGCTTGCGGCCGTCTTCAGCGTGAGATTGTCGGCTGTGCGTGGCGTTGCCTGCGGCCGGGTGGTTTGCTGATATATTCCACTTGTACGTTCAATACTGCCGAGAATGAGGAGAATATATCGTGGATGTGCGATAATCTCGGGGCGGAGCCGCTGCCGTCGGGTATTTGTGAGGAGTGGGGGATTACCGGTTCGTTGCTCGACGGGTTTTCAGAGCCTGTATGCCGCTTTATTCCAGGCGTCTCACGTGGCGAGGGATTGTTCATGGCTGCTTTGCGTAAACCTGATGACGGCAGCGCGTCGGTGTCTTGTTTGTCTGTAGAACATGAAGCCGGTTCGAAACTATTACCGTCGAAAATGAAGAGGAAAGCCGGGCGACAGCGGAAAAACAATAAGGCAGATAAGATGAAACTGCCGGTACACTGGTTGCTCGATGATACCCATGCGTTTGACTTTTCTATGCGTGGAGATATAATTGAAGCCGTCCCCGATTCTCTTAGGGATATATATAAGGCGGCTGTTTCACGACTGAAGGTTCTCTCGGCCGGTGTCACCGTCGGGTGTGTTAAGGGGCGTGACATCGTCCCAGATGCGTCGCTTGCGCTTTCGACGTTACTCAACCGTGACGCTTTCCACTTGGTGGAACTGTCTTATGCAGACGCTGTTTCTTATCTGCGTCGTGATAGTATTACGCTTCCTGCCGATACACCGCGTGGTTATGTGCTCGTGACTTATCGAGGAGTGGTGCTCGGTTTTATGAAAAATATCGGCAATCGGGCAAATAACCTCTATCCGCAGGAATGGAAAATAAAGAGTACCCATGTACCGGATATGCCGCACGTGATTGACTGAAACGGAATGCCGGCATGTGTGGCTGTGAGGATAAATGAGGTTAAAGCTATGATCCGGGTGCATGGACATGAAGTATACGGAGTTATTGGCTGCATGTGAAAGCGGCTAAAAACTTTATGAATGATTTGTCTTGTTTCCGTAAAGGAGAAAAGACATTATAATAAAAAGAAAACAATAGATATATGAAACAATACTTGGAGCTGCTCGACAGAATATTGACGGAAGGTACGACAAAGGCCGACCGTACAGGAACGGGCACCAAAAGCGTCTTCGGACATCAGATGAGGTTTAATCTTGAAGAAGGGTTTCCGTTGTTGACAACGAAGAAACTGCATCTCAAATCGATAATACATGAACTGCTGTGGTTTCTTAGCGGTGATACGAACATAAAGTATTTGCAGGAAAACGGAGTGAGGATCTGGAACGAGTGGGCCGACGAGAATGGCGAGCTCGGACCGGTGTACGGTCATCAATGGCGGTCATGGCCAGATTATGACGGTGGAACAATAGACCAGATTGCCGGTGTAGTCAGTCAGTTGAGAAACAATCCGGACTCCAGACGCATGATTGTCAGCGCATGGAATGTTGCCGAGGTTGACAGCATGGCACTCCCGCCGTGTCATACAATGTTCCAGTTTTATGTGGCCGACGGGCGTTTGAGCCTCCAACTGTACCAGCGTTCGGCCGACACATTCCTTGGAGTGCCGTTCAATATAGCGTCGTATGCGCTGTTGTTGCAGATGATGGCACAAGTGACCGGTTACCGGCCGGGCGACTTTATCCATACCACTGGTGATACACACCTGTATCTCAATCATCTCGAGCAGGCCCGCTTGCAGCTTACCCGTGCTCCGCGACTACTGCCGGTAATGCGCATCAACCCGGCCGTGAAGAGCATATTCGATTTCAAATATGAGGATTTCTCATTGGAGAACTACGACCCTTGGCCGCATATCAAGGCTGAAGTGTCTGTCTGATACACTGTTTTTAATTTCAAACGAATGATTACAATTATAGCCGCGGTTGCCAAAAATCGAGCCATTGGCAATGAAAATAAACTTATATACTGGCTCCCAAATGATTTGAAACGGTTTAAGGCTCTGACTACCGGACATACCATTATCATGGGGCGCAATACTTTTCTTTCGCTTCCAAAGGGCGCATTGCCCAATCGCCGCAATGTGGTGCTTAGCCGCACCCGGGGTGATTTCCACGGTTGCGACACTTTTTCATCTCTCGATGAGGCTCTCGCTTCATGTTCTCCGGATGAGGATGTATATATCATTGGTGGTGCAAGCGTTTACGAGCAGGCGCTCGTATTTGCCGATCGTCTTTGTCTCACGGAGGTTGACGATATCCCGGCACAAGCCGATGCCTTTTTCCCTGTTTACGACGGGTGGCGCGAGGTAAGCCGTGAGGAGCACGGTATAGACGGGAAGCATGCCTTTGAATATGCGTTTGTCGATCTTGTCAGGGATAAAGGATATACAGATGTGGATGCCAACGGCGGCTCATTGACATGAAAAGTGATGCATGCAGCGAAGCGGCTTGCGTGTGTATGTCATTTTGTGGCAAGTATTACTTTTTCAAGTTTGGGTATTGTTATCATTCCCCGGCTGAGTATTATCAGGCCGTCGTCCTGCATGCTGTTAAGGGCTATTGATATGTTCAGCCGGCTGTCGTTCAGCTCTTCGGCCAGTTGTGTCATTCTTATTTTCACCGATTTGTGTCCGGCAGGGTGTGAACATCGTGCTATTATGAATGAGGCAATGCGCTCTTTCAGGTTGGCGGGGCGGTGTTTCCACAGTAGGTTAATCTGTTTTTGTGTTTGGGAGGCAAAGAAATTTATCATGTTTATACGGAAGACGATGAATGTTTCCGATAAGTTCACAACCTCTTTTTTGTTTATGGCGATGATGTTCACGTCTGTACGTGCGTACACCGTGCTTCTGAATCTTTGCGACAGTCCGAAAATACATTCCGGTTGTATCATGTATGGGGCGCCCAGCTCTTCGTCGATGATGTAGTTGTGGTCGTCTGACGCGGTCACGGTTCTTATCGTTCCGTTCATCAGCAGGTACATATTGTTGCATTTGTCTCCCTCCTTGATAATGCGTTTGCCTGCCGGAAATTTCATGAAGTTGAATTTGGTACGTGATATGATCTGCATAAGCTCGCTTCTTCCCATTCCTTGAAACAGTGGGAATTGAAGCAGTTTGTCGTATAGTTGTATGCCGGGCATTTCCTTATTCCGCTATTTTGTCTCTCATTGATTGTGAGTACCAGACGGTGTCCTTCCCGTCTTTGCCGGTATATATGAAATATGCCATCAATTCGGGATGTCTCGCCAACACGTCTTTAGCCTTGTCAAGTCCCATCACCATGAATGCCGTTGCGTATGCGTCGGCCGTGGTGCAATTGTCGGCTATGACTGTCGACGACAGTATGTTGTGCTGAACGGGATATCCCGTATGCGGATCTATCGTGTGTGCGTATTTCTTTCCGTCCTTATAGTAGAAGTTGCGGTAATTCCCGCTTGTGGCCATGGCCTTGTCGGTGATTTTGAGTATTGTTTGTATTTCCCCGTCGGCATTCAAAGAATCGTCGGTAGGTTTTGTCACACCGATTTTCCACGGCGTTTTCTTCTCGTTCGTTCCGCTTGCCACGATCTCCCCGCCTATGTCTATCATGAAGTTGGTGACCCCCCGGCTGCGCAGCAGTCTTGCCACTCTGTCGCATCCGTAGCCTTTTGCTATCGAACTGAGATCGAGCATGCTGCGCCCGTCTTGTTTTTCGACGAATGTGCGTCCGTTCTCTTTTTTCAGTTTTATCTTCTCGTATCCCACGAATTGCAGCATGCTGTCCACTTGCTGTCCGGTGGGCATCATGGCATTCTTAAATCCGAATCCCCATGCGTTTACGAGCGGTGATACGGTTATGTCGAACGCTCCGTCGGTATCTTCCGATATGCGTTCGGCGATTTCGTATATCTCTTCGAACATTGTTTCGCTGATATCTATGCGTTCTCCACGGTTAATTCTCGAAATAACCGATTTTTTGTTGAACATCGACATCGTCATGTCTACTTTGTCGAGTTCTGCGATGATGGCCTTTTGCAGGTTTGAGTCACATTGGTATGTGATGCCGTATACCGTGCCGAATACAAACCCTTTATCGTGTTGGAACGGCGTGTTGTGCTTCTGTCTGACAATCAGTATTGTGGCAATTATCAGGAAGGTGAGAAACGGCAGTTGCCACATCAGTCTGTTCTTATTGTTTTTCATTGCGGTTCGGTGATGTCTTTTTATGTTGAATAGGGTATCCTTTCCGGCTTGTACATGTCTTTGATGATAAAGTATCCTGGCTTTCAGATGTCGATTATGATATTGAAGTTGGCTCCAAGTCTTGTGTCGCCATACACTCCGTAGCCAGGTACATACCAGGTATTGCCTATACTGCTGTCTTTATGGCTTATGCGGCGCTTGTATCTGAAAGTCCATCCCATGTGCAGCGGTCCCCATACCTTGGCGTCTATTCCGAACACGGCCTCTATCCAATGCTGGTTGCAGCTCTCTCCCGTGATGCTGAAACCTGTGTTCTGTTGCCATACGGGGTCAATGATGCCTTGTCGTGCTATGTCCACCTTATATGAAGTGAACGCATACCGCAGTCCGCCATATATGCGGTTTGGCGCATGTTTGTTTTTCAGGAGGTTGAGATCACATCCTATTCTGAAATACGGAGCTTTTGTTTTATAGTATATTCCGGTCACCTCATCATCGCGTTCGGCCATTCCGTAGCCCATTTCGAATATGGGGAAATACTGGTCATGCAGGTTTAGCCTCAGCGCTGCCTCATATTCTCCGTAGTCGCTGAGTGCTTTCATTGCCGGCCCCACCAGGTCGAAAGACACGGCAAAGCCGTTGAATACCGGTACGGAATCTTTCTCGATGGCGAACATCTTGCTCTGTGCCTGCGCCGTGTGGCATGCCGCGAGCATGGCGATGCTAAGGGCGAGCCTTGAAATATATGTGGAAATGTTCTGTCGAAGCGTCATAGTTTACGGATGATTTGTTTATCACGACAGAGTCGATGGCATTGTTCGTCCATTTAACGGCTGTTATGTCGTGAAAGAATGAAATATTGCAGTCCACGGATTCGAAGTGAGGTGTGTTGTTCTTGGCTACATACACGGTGTCGAATAGATTCTTCGCTTCGTCGGCAAGTTCAAAGAAGAGTGTGTCTTCTGCGTCCGTATAGCTTATCGGCAGTTCGAACACAGTGGCGTTCGTCTTGCGGTTGAGCAATACGCTGTCAATCCCGTTTCTCATCGTGGTAGATACAGTGAGTGAGCTTTGCAGTGTATCCGGTGTGCCGTCGCTTCTCAGTGCCTTATATTTGGTGTACACGGAGTTCTGCACAGGGCAGTCTATTGATGAGCAACTTGTAAAGGTAAAAATGTAAAAGAGTAAAAAGGTAGAAAAAACTGCGCTTAGGGATGATAAGCGGTGCTTTGACGGTGAAAAACCGTTTGGACGCAAGAGGTGGAAAAGGTGGAGGGATAAAAACGAGTGGCAACGTGCCGGTATGTCGCGCGTTGATAATAGCGTGTCGATGCCAGTTTTCTTTTTCTTGTCGTTGTTATGTCTCATATTTTTTTCGTTCCTTATTTCATTATTCCACCGCAGGGTATTCTTTTAATATGTGATAAATCCATCATACTCTTGTGATGAGTCCGTCTTTTTTCTTATGAAGAGTACTCCTTTTTCTTAATGATAGTCCATCTTTTTCTTATGATAACCCGATCATTAATTCATCTTCCTCTTGTGACGAACTCATTTTTCTCCTTTTGAAAGTTTACTTTCCCATGCCTAAGCGCAGCTTTTTTTACCTTTTTACTCTTTTACCTTTTTACCTTTAAACTATACTTTTTCGGCTATCTGGTAATCGTTTCGGGTGTCTGACGTCCGGCTGATGAGATCGCCGAGAAATCCGGTGAGAAACAGTTGCGTGCCGATAACCATCATAGTCAGCGATATGTAGAAGAACGGCGAACTTGTCACGAGGCGTTGCGGTATTCCGTTGGCAAGAGCATACACCTTGTCGGCTCCAATGATGAAAGCCGAGATGAAACCGATGAAAAACATTATGGATCCGAGAAAACCGAACACGTGCATCGGTTTGCGGCCGAAACCGCCGAGAAACCACAGTGTGATGAGATCGAGATAGCCGTTGAAAAATCTGTTGAGTCCGAACTTCGATGTGCCATACTTGCGTGCCTGATGCTGCACAACCTTTTCTCCTATCCGGTTAAAACCGGCATTCTTTGCCAGATAGGGGATATACCTGTGCATCTCACCGTATACCTCGATGTTTTTCACCACTTCCTTGCGGTATGCTTTCAGTCCGCAGTTGAAGTCATGCAGGTTGTCTATTCCGCTTATCTTGCGTGCCGTGGCGTTAAACAGTTTTGTGGGTATAGTCTTCGACAGCGGGTCGTACCGTTTCTGTTTATAGCCCGACACGAGGTCGTACCCGTCTTCGGTTATCATCCGGTAGAGTTCCGGTATCTCGTCGGGCGAGTCTTGCAGGTCGGCGTCCATTGTGATTACCACATCTCCCTGTGCCTGTTCAAATCCGCAATACAGAGCCGGGCTCTTGCCGTAGTTGCGGCGGAATCTTATTCCGTGTACGCACTCCGATTTCTCGCTCAGTTCGGTGATTACGTTCCATGAGCGGTCTGTTGAACCGTCGTTTACGAATATCACCTCGAATGTAAATCCGTTTTCTTTCATCACCCGCTCAATCCAGGCGTAAAGCTCCGGCAGCGATTCTTCTTCATTATATAGTGGTATTACGACAGAAATATCCATAGTCTTCATTCTTATTTGTTTTATTCCTCTGGTTGGTTGTTTTCTTGTTTTCCTCATTCTGACGGTCTTTTTCTGTGTGTCAGCGCGGCAATGGGCAGCGCGGCTGTTATTCCGATAATGATGTTTGTGGTCAGATAGTTCAGCGCATAGTCTATGGGACGTGTCTTGGCCATCAGTTCCAGACTCTCGTTCATGGCCTCTGTGAGTCCGTATGTCTCTATCATACGCTTGTTCTCTTCCATATTCATCATTTCGATAATCCTGCTGATTACATACCCGTTGTCTATGAATTGGAAGTATGCGAACTGTGCCACGGCAAAGAGCACGGCGGCATAGAAGAACATGAGAATGGTGTATGCGTATGCCCGTTTGAAGGATATTGTGCCGTTGAGGGCCGTATCGCGAAACCTGCGTGTGCGGCCGGCGGCGAAAAACAACGAGCCTATAGCCAGAATCATTCCGACAATCATGAGCAGAGAGTTACCCATGCCTGTTATGTATGAGGCGAAAGAGGCTATCCATATCACCGAGAGCAACGCCCCGTCTATCCGTGCGAATGCTTTCAGCTGTATAAATTCCTGCGGAGTCATCTATATTTATTAATGTGATTTATTTGCGTGCAAAAGTACGAAATAAAATTCACAATATGTCGGTCAGCTGTGCTAAATAGTGTTTTTGACTTGTCCTTTTGTGCTGTCAGGCTTGTTCTTTGTTAAAAACATATAAAAGAGGAGCCGTTTAGCGGCGTAATGTCGATTTAAAGTATTACCTTTGCATCCGCTTAAAGACGGGCAAGTCTTACACGGCCAGCTCCCTTCGAATCCTCCAGGACGGGAACGTAGCAAAGGTAGTTGGTTGTAGCGGCGCGATGTAAGTAGCTTGCCCACCCGCCTCTTTAGCTCAGTTGGCCAGAGCACGTGATTTGTAATCTCGGGGTCGTTGGT
>NZ_BEWV01000061.1 GCF_002933775.1 Prevotella sp. MGM1 | reverse complement strand
GTGGATAATCCACTTCATGGGCAGCCTCGACAGTCTGCTTGACCGTTTAGAGCATCTGACTGCCAATTATCGCCCAACATTGGGCAGCGAGCGTTTCTTTACCGACAAGGAAGTATCGGCACGGCTGAAGGTAAGCCGTCGGACACTTCAAGATTACCGTAATGAGGGGCGCATCGCCTATATCCAGTTGGGCGGCAAAATCCTCTACCGTGAATCCGACATCGAACGGATGCTGAATGATGGCTACCGCTCCGCCTACCGACAGAGGATAACCTGATTGGCAATCTGATTTTTTTGAAAGAGCGAAGTTTGCCGTCTGCCCTGTATTGAGGCAGTAATGGGTTTACAACAAAAAGAAAAGGAACGGCTTACGGATGAAGCATCAATATCCTGCTTCGTCTGTAAGCCGTTCCTCTATATCCTCTAATTTCCCGTCAGTCGCTTGTTCCCGTTGCCGGATGCCTTTCAAGCGTATGGCAGGCAGTGGCAAGGTTTTCGAGCAGAATACGCTCAAACTTGTTTGAGGAAGATTCTGCCCGAAACGGCATCGCCGCCTGACCTTGCCCCTGTCATCATAGCCATACGCTACCTTCGCATCCGACATCGGGAACGAGTGGCTGGCGGAATGGACTCAACTATGCCATAGGTTATTTCCTCTGCCACAGGAAATAAATAAATTTATTGGTGTCTCTTTTGTAGTGACACTCATTTTGCCGATTATAAACTGTCTAAGCTGGATACTTTCTCTACTGCATACCCTGAATACAACGGCTATAATCATTTCAATGCTATAAGTATCATAACTGATGCCGTCCGGCTGTTTGATATATCTCCTTGTTTCAACTTCGTTCAGTTCCTTGTTCTTGTAGATGGAACGAACCGCCTTGCGAATATCACATGAGAATACTCCGAGCAAGTCGGCAATCTCAAACTTTGTCATCCATACAGGTGCTATCGGCATAGTGACCGCACCTGTTTTATTGATTGTTATTATCCCTCTGTTCATACTGCACTAAATTTTCGTTTCAAGACATTCATTTCTTCGGAAACTGTCTTATCCAGCAGCTTAGCATAGATTTTTGTAGTTCTGAGGTCGGAGTGCCCCAACATCTTTGCGATAGATTCCATAGATACCTTATTGGCTATGGCAATGCAGGCGAAAGTATGCCTGGCGATATGTGTGCTTAAAGTTTTCTTGATACCACATACATCCGCTATTTCTTTGAGGTAGCTGTTCATACGCTGATTGGACGGAACGGGTAATACGACGCCTTTTTTAATACACTCGGGATGACTCTTGTATTTCTCTGCAATCATTCGTGGTATATCCAGCAAGGGGATGTTACACATATTGTTTGTCTTTTCACGCGGCTTTCTAATCCAATAGTCACCGTTGTTATCTTGTGTGATGTGCTTCGGTGTTAGATGTTGGGCATCCGTAAATGCCAATCCACTCAATGGATAGAAAACTATCAATGCAACCAATAGAGGAATACTGCAAACAAACGGCAAGGTGTTGTAATACAACAAAATTGCGTTATTTTGCACAATTAGGCAAACTGCAAAAACGGGTGGAATAAAGCACCTGTTCAGCTACCAAGTCATTACCTGTTTTCATTTCATTTAGATGCAGTCAATCAGGAGCTAAACTGTCAGCGAGGAGGACTTTCCATATAGGAAACATTTTCATTTTCGGCAGATTTATCCCGTCTGGTTTTGATTGCGCCGTTCTGCCTGATTCTCATACCGTTCAATAGGCTGGATATGAGTAATATTGCAATCAAAAAAGTAACGCATGAAAACAGAAATGAAAGTGCTGCTCTACATCAAGCGCAGCGGACAGGACAAGGATGGCTTTTCTCCACTCATGGGCAGAATATCCGTCAAGGGGAAGGTCAATTCCATCGCACAATTCGCGTGCAAGTTCAAAATCAAGGTGCAGCTATGGAACGCTACAGCCCAACGCTGTATGGGCAAAAGCAAGGTGGCGACAATGGCAAACAGGGAGATTGAACGGGTGCTGCTGTTGTTGCAGAAGCGGTTCAACGAGCTTGCCGACATTCGGGATGTCGTGACGGCCGAGGAAGTAAGAAACGTGTTTCAAGGTCTGGCTGAGACACAGGACACCATCATGAAGCTTTATGCGGAGCATAACAGTGACTATGCCAAGCGTGTGGGAGTGAACAGGGCGGCAATCACATTCTACCACTACCGGAACACCTGCCGGATACTCGGCGAGTTCCTGAAAGAAAAATACCATGTTTCGGATATGCCCATCAAACAGTTGGACGAAAATTTTATCGAGGCGTTTGACATGTATATGCGCACGGCAAGACGTTTCATGCCAAAAACCATACTCGGACATGTCAACCGACTGAAAAGCGTGATGATGCTTGCCGTGTTCCGCGGCATCGTCCCCTTCAGCCCGTTCAAGGGCTATACCCCGCAGAAACCCGTTTTCAAACAGATGTACCTGACGGAAGACGAGCTTGACAAATTTGCAAATACGACTTATGACACCCCCAACCGCAATTTCACAAGGGACATGTTCCTGTTCTCGTGCTGGACGGGTATCTGCTACTGCGACATGAGGAGCCTGACAGCCGCCAATCTGGTGCGAGCGGATGACGGCAGCCTGTGGATTCATACGGAAAGGCAGAAGACGGGCACCCCCGAATGTGTGCGGCTGATGGAGATACCGTTGAGCATCATCGAAAAGTACAAGGGCATGGATTGCAACGGGAAACTCCTTCCGATGCTGACCAAGGAGAGCATGAACAGGCATCTGAAAAAGATGTCCGTGATGTGCGGCATCAACCGTTCGATCTCATTCCATCAGGCGAGGCATACCTTCGGAAGCATCATCTGTCTGTCACAGGGGATTCCGATAGAGACCGTCAGCAAAATCATGGGACATCGGCATATCACTACCACACAGCGGTATGCGAAAGTCACGCAGGACAAGATAGACCGGGATGTGGATTACCTGAACAATGTTATCGGTGGCAAATTTTCTTTGTCGGGAATAGACATCGCCCCATCACCGATTCTGAAAGACTACAGCCGACGGAAAGTCAATCCGAGTATGAAGCAACGGGAGTACATAACTAAAATGATGGAGGGGTAAGCCATGCGAAGCACATTCAAGCTGTTGTTCTACATCAACCGCCAGAAGATAAAGAAAAACGGCAGATGCCCTATTATGGGGCGTGTCACCCTTGACGGAAAGGTAAGCCAGTATTCCACCGGGCTGGAAATAGAGCCTGACTTGTGGGATGCAAAGGAGGGAAAAGCATTCACGGACGGACGCAAGACCGGAAACATCACCGGCGAAAAAAGAAATGAGTTGAACAGGCTGAACTCATTGCTGGAGACATTGGAGGAAAAAGCGAAGTTAGCCTACAAGAAAAACGTAGATTCTTATGGTTTCGTCTCGGCTGAAATCATCAAGAATGCCGTAACAGGAAAATCAGACGTCAAAGAAACGCTGCTTTCCTTGTTTGACGAGCATAACGAGGAATATGCCAGACGTGTGGGCATTGACCGGACAAGGCATTCCTATGTCCGTTATCTTACCACACGCAAGCACATATACAATTTTTTGCAATACAAGTATGATTTGGAGGATATTCCGTTGCGTTCGCTGACGATGGGTTTCATGACCGACTTTACTTTCTACTTCTCCACCGTACTGCGGTTAAAAGTTTCCGCCTATAATGACTACCTTATCCTGCTGCACAAGATGACACGGCTGGCGTTGAAAAAACATATACTGAAACGTGACCCGTTTGCAGGACATAAGATTGAGAAAGTGCCTGTAAACCACCGCCACCTGAGCATTGAACAGTTTGAAAAACTGCTCAATGCTAAACTTCCCACCTACCGCCTGTGCCATACACGCGATCTGTTTGTCTTTTCGGTGTTCACGGGCATCGGCAGGGCTGATTTGGCGAACCTGACGGAAGACAACATCATCACGAAAGAAGACGGCTCCAAGTGGATTCACATCGCACGGCAGAAGACCAAAGCGGAGTGCCATATCAAACTTCTTGACATACCTCTCCGCATCATTGAGAAATACAAGGGTGAGGGTAAGGATGGAAAACTGTTTTTCGTTCCACAGACATGCAACCTGTGCAGAAGCCTCAAAATCATAGCCGAACAATGTGATTTAGGGTGTCATTTAACATTCTACCAAAGCCGGCACAGTTTCGCGACCCTTATTTGTCTGAGCAACGGGGTTCCGATAGAAACCATCAGCAAGATGATGGGGCATCATTCCATTCGGACTACCCAGATATACGCCGAGATAACCAACCATAAAGTGAGCAAGGATTTGGCGGTTCTGTCCGAGAATACCAAAGGCAAATACACTTTGCCCGATGATGGTATGCCGTCACGGGTATTCAAATGCGGAAATTACAGCGGATGGAAAAAGGAGTGTGCGGCAAATAATAAAACTAAAATCAAATGACAATGGATAGAGGAATAATTACAATCAGTGAAATGGGGATAATTACAATCCCTACTACTTCCGTATGGATGACCAAGTTTGAGATAGCCGACCTGTTCGGGGCATTCTCCTGCGACATCCGCAAGGCGATACGGGTAATCTACAAGAACAAGGAACTGAATGAAGCCGAAACAATGCGATATATCAGGCAACCCGATGGTATCAGTTATGATGTGTATAATTTTGAAATGATTATAGCCATCGCTTTCAGAATATGTAGCAAATGGACCCTTTTGTTCAGGCGGTTCGTAATAAATGAAATCTGCGCCACCAAGAAAGGAAGCCCGATAACATTATTCTTCTCTTGTGGCAAGGGCGGCAACCTATGGTATAACTGAGGTTCATCCCGTCAGCCACCTGTTCCCGATGCTCGGATGCAAAGGTAGCGTGTGGCTTTGACGGCAGTGGCAAGGTTGGGCGGCAGAGCCGTTTCGAGCGGAATCTTCCTCAAACGGGTTTGAGCGTATTCCGCCCGAAAACCTTGCCACTGCCATCCACACGCTTGAGAGGCATCCGGCAACGGAAACAAGCGACTGACTGGAAATCAGAAGAAATGGAGGAACGGCTTACAGACGAAGCTAAATATTGATGCTTCATCCGTAAGCCGTTCCTTTTTTCTTTTTGCCGAAGTTCCATTGCTGCCGCAAGTATGGGCAGACGGCAAACTGCGCTCCTTCAAGAAAATCAAGTTGCCGTCATTCGGTAGGCGGAGCGGTAGCTGTCTGCCAGCATCCTTTCGATGTCGAATTCACGGTAGAGGATTTTGCCACCCAACTGGATGTAGGCAATACGTCCCTCGTTGCGGTAGTCTTGAAGTGTCCGGCGGCTCACCTTCAACCGTGCCGACACCTCCCTGTCGGTAAGGAAACGCTCCCCGTTCAGTGGCGGGCGGTAGTTGGCGGTCAAATGCTCTAAACGGTCAAGCAGACTGTCGAGGCTGCCCATGAAGTGGATTATCCAC
>NZ_BEWV01000060.1 GCF_002933775.1 Prevotella sp. MGM1 | reverse complement strand
TGTCTGTCTTTTCGCCGGTAGATTGTATCTTCCTGCGTTCCATCAGCTTGTCCATGTCCTTAGAGATTTTATCATCGGTTATCCGTGCGTAACCCTGTGTCGTCCGGATATTGGAATGCCCCATCATCTTGGCAATACTTTCGATAGGTATATCCGCCGAAATCAGGAATGTTCCGAAACTGTGACGACTTTGATGATAGCTCAAATTTTCCTCTTTGCCTATGATAACACCCATCTCATGGATATCAAACCAGAGGGCATCACGGCTCGGAAGAGGAAATACGGGCTGTTCGTCATCGGTTGTATTGTACAGTGACAATATCCGCTCCGCTATGGGATGCAGGGGGATGAACGCCTCCACATTTGTTTTCTTGCGGTTGATGCGGATGTAACGTCTGCCTTCTGCATTGCGTCCGATATGATGCGGGCGCAGAAGCTTTATATCCACATACGCCAATCCCGTCAGTGTGGAAAAGATGAATGCCCGTCTTGTAAGCTCCTGACGCTTGTCATACATCGGGGTGGCAAGGATTCTCTTGAACTCCTCACGACTGATGTACTTGTGCCTTGCTTCCGGCTTTGGTTCGTATTCCAGATCCTCGCAGGGATTCACACGGATAATCTCTTTATCGACAGCCAAATAAAGCAGACGGTTCAGCCAGCATAGGCATTTGTTGGTCTGGGATGCCCCGAAATTCTTGCATTTCTTAAGATATGCCTTGTAAGATTTGCCGAATTCTTCCGTCACTTCCTCAAGGGCGATGTCTTTCTTCCCGAAGGAAGCGAGATAATCCGTCAGGTACTTCTGGTAGTACATGGAGTGGCGGTAGGAAGATATGGAATCTATTTCTACTGAATGTTTCCTTAACCGCTCCCTTTCCCATTCCCCCATTTGCAGGAGAGTGGTCGGATGGATATTGTTCAAGGTGATATGGTTTTTCAGTATCTCCGCACTGACCACGCCCTGCGATTTCAATATCTCATTGTAGGCTTCCTCTGTTATCCGCAGGTATTCCTGTAAACGGTTGTTCTCCCTTGCGGACTTTATCTCGTTTTTCCTGCCGTTCCAGTCTTCCGGTCGGCAATAAATTCCCGTACTGATAACGGTCTGTTTTCCGTCAATGGTTATACGGCAGAGTACGGCAGTCGTTCCGTCAGCCTTTGTCTTGCTGCGGTTGATATAGGGTAACAATGAAAATGTGCTTCGCATATCGTTTTATGTATTAAAGTGTTAATTGAAAATCTTCGGTAGCTTTGATAAATTTGTCCATGTCCTCGAAAAGTTTCTTCGGGCTGACACGGGCATAGACCTGAGTGGTAGAAATATCGGAATGTCCCAACATGCGGCTGATGGTCTCTATCGGCACACCCGCTTCGAGTGTTATCAGCGAAGCAAAACTATGGCGCGCCTGATGATAGCACAAG
>NZ_BEWV01000059.1 GCF_002933775.1 Prevotella sp. MGM1 | reverse complement strand
TCTTTGCACTCTATAAGCAATGACTTTTTTGGTAAAAATCTTTACTAAGAAAACAAGTATAACGAAAAAACAACTGAACCTGATGAAAAAGAAAATACTTATTCTTGATGACAAAGAAACAATAGCCAAGGTGCTTTCGATATACCTCATGAGCGACTACGAAGTACAATGGCTTCCGGACGGGCTGCAAGGCGTAAAATGGCTGCAAGCAGGAAATACCCCCGACCTTATAATATCAGACATCAGAATGCCGGAAATGCGAGGCGATGATTTCCTTGAATGGATAAAACAGAACGAGTTGTTCCGCCACATACCTATCGTAATGCTAAGCAGTGAAGATAGTACAAGCGAGCGTATTCGCCTTCTTGAAATCGGAGCGGAAGATTATATAGTAAAGCCTTTCAACCCGATAGAACTGAAAATAAGAATCAAGAAAATCCTACCAAACTAATAATCATTATGTTAGGTGTAGTATATTATGGGACAAATCCCTATACCCAAGAACGTCTGAAGTTTATTTCGGGACAGTTCATAAGGATCACAAGCACCTATAAAGACGCGGCATCGGCATGCGTCTCGGGGTTTAACGGGAAACACAAGCACCTCATCGTACTTTTTGAGAAAGGCCTGCTCACCGAAGACATCACCGCCATAACATACCTTCGGAAGAAATGCGACAATATTTATATTGTATTGTTAACAGAAAAACTATCGGACGAAGAACGCTGCCAATACATGAAATGCGGCATTAACGACACTATAGGCAAAGATGCCACCGTGACGGATATAAACAAGAAAATACGGTTTATATCCGACAGGGAAGACATATTGTTCGACAGCAAGGCTCCAAAATACAAAATATTACAATTTGAGATACCGGTATGGAAACGGCTTTTCGATATCGTATTCTCCTTGATTGCGATAATAATATTATCTCCCATATTCCTTATTACTGCCATTGCTATCAGGATGGAAAGCAAAGGTCCTATTCTGTTCAAGTCAAAAAGAGCCGGAACAAACTACAAAATATTCGATTTTCTCAAATTCAGAAGCATGTACTGTGATGCGGACAAGCATCTGACAGAACTGAGCAAATCTCACAACCAGTATTCCGGGGGAGGCAATCCGGAGAGTATCCCGACAAAAATACCATACAATGCTGACCATAACGCAGATACATTTACCACCCAAAACAGAGACATGGGCGAAGAAATAATGCTCGGAGATGAGGAGGTAATGCTCGTAGGTGACGATTTTGTGGTGGCAGAAAGTGATTTCGCAAAGCAAAACAATGAAGAAAAAAACAACGCTTTCATAAAGATAGAAAACGACCCGCGCGTAACAAAAGTGGGCCGTTTCATTCGCAAATACAGTATAGACGAGTTGCCACAACTATTCAATATCCTCAAAGGAGATATGTCGGTGGTAGGAAACAGGCCTCTACCTCTATACGAAGCGGAGAAACTCACGGGAGATACAAGTATCGACAGGTTTATGGCTCCTGCCGGTCTCACAGGTTTGTGGCAAGTGGAGAAAAGGGGCGATAGTGGAACAATGTCGGCAGAAGAGCGCAAACAACTTGACATCAGATACGGCCAAACCTACAACTTTGCTTTGGACATGAAAATAATATTCAAGACTTTGACCGCATTCGTACAGAAAGAGAATGTCTGAAAACAACTAAGAACAAACATAAGTTTTAATACCATAAGCACCGTATGAATAATCCTAGACACACGATATGCCTGCTTTTACTTACGATAATAAGCCTATCAGCAAAAGCACAGTTCAACAACAGCGGAATAAGTGCCGGTTTCTTCGATTCAAGTGAAAACAGCACCATAAACTTCTCCAAATTCCATTTACCGCCACTGGCAGTCCTGTTTGAGAACGCCAAGTCCAATCCACAAATTTTAGACCTGGCCAAAGCACAGGAAATAGCACAGGCTGAAGTCGCCAAACAGAAAAGGCACATATTCTCATACCTGCGAGGCCATGCCAGCTATAGCTATGGAAAAACCGACATGTGGGGTAACAACTCATCCACATATAACCAGATGATATACCAATTTCAAGGCAGCGAGCAGAACTATTGGAACGTAGGCGTAAACCTAAACATTCCATTGGAAGATATCCTCGACCTGGGTGCGTCTGTGAAAAGAAAGAGATTGCTCGTCGAACAGGCACAGATAAAAAAAGACATAGCATACGATCAACTTAAATTGCAGATAGCATCACTGTACGTTAAAATAACAAATGACCTCGTTTCGCTGAAAACCGCAAGCGAGAATGCCGCTATCTACCAAGGCGCAGGTGCCTTGAACCAAGAAGATTTCCACCAAGGCAACATGAACATTGAGGCTTTCGCATATACAAAATTAAGGGAACAGGAAGCCGTGAGCCGTTATCAAAACCTTCAAACGCAAATAACGACAGACATAATAACGCTCGAAATCCTTACACACACGCCTATAATAACAAACACCACCACGGATATTACACTGGACAGCGACATCCAGAAGAGCGACAAACAAATCGCGAAAGAAAACAAAGCGGTGGAAAAACAAATAAAAAAGAACGCGGAAAAGGAGCAGAAAAGATTTGAAGCATTAGAAAAAGCGGATAAGGAAGCACAGCGAAAGGCAGCCAAAGAAAAGCCGAAATCATCCGGGAACAGCTCAGGAAACACTTCGAATACGAGCAGATAAGAAGAAAAAGACATACAAGCAACAAGATAAGTCAAACCACTATGGATACATTCAGATATTTAGTCAGATTCTTATACCGCATCAGATGGTATCTCGCCATACTGCCGCTGATCGCTCTTGTTATCGCATGGTTCCTCACACGGCACATGGAACGTACATACGACACAAACACAACTATATACACCGGAATGATAACCGGATACAACATAGAGGGAGGAACAGGGGTTGCCGGTGGAAATCCGCAAGCCAACATCAAGAACCTGATGCTCATAATAACCACAGACAACACCATACATGAAGTTGCTTTGAGGCTGTTCGCACGATGCATGATGTACGGTAATCCCGATAAGGACAACAACTACATATCCGCCGAACACTTCCGCGAACTGACACAATCCGTTCCCGCTGACGTCAAAGCATTGATAAACCATAACAGCGAGTCGGCGACATACGCCAATCTGAAAGCATACGAAAAACCTTCACAAGACAATTATCTGTTCGGACTGCTCAATTATCATCCGTATTTCGGCATGAACAACATCACTTCGCGTCTTAAAGTAATGCAACTCGACAACAGTGACATCATCGATATCGGATATTCGGCCAATGACGCCGGTGTAGCATATAACACTCTTGACATCCTAAACGAGGTCTTTGCACGCCAATACCAACAAATAAGATTTGGAGAAACGAACAACGTGATAAAATACTTCGAGCGTGAGGTCAAGCGTTATTTCCGCATCCTGACAAACGCAGAGGACGATTTGGTGAAATACAACATATCAAAGAGAGTGATAAACTACCCAGAACAAACCAAACAACTGACCATACTGGATGCCACACAGCAGACATCGGACAATGACCTGCTCATGAACTACACTACGACGAAAGCCCTGATGGACTATCTTGAAAGACAATTAGGCAACAGAGCCAAGGTCGTAAGAGCCAACAGAGACTTCACGGATCAGGTTCGTGACATTTCAAGAATACAATCAAGGATTTCCAATCTGCAACTAATGAGCAGCGAAGGCGGAGGAAACGTATCCGAATCGCAGCAAGAACTGGCTAAAGCACAAAAGCAACTGGAACAGGCCACCAGCAAAGTGAAAAGCCTCACGCAAGATATCGAAGCCGGCACTTACAGTACTGAGACAGGCGTGAAAGCAAGTTCGATGCTGACCAAATGGCTCGATCAAGTTCTTCTGTTGGAAAAGACAAAGGCACAGATGACCGCCCAAGACATAATGCGCCAGAAACTAGACCAGCAAATCCTTTATTTCGCCCCCATAGGAGCCACGCTCGACCGTAAAGACAGGCACATAGGCTTCATTGAAAGCAATTACATGGAAATGCTCAAATCGCTAAATGCCGCCCGCTTGCGCCAGCGCAACCTGCAAATGTCTACCGCCACATTGCGAGTTCTCAACCCGCCGATGTTCCCGCTCAACGCACAACCGACAAACAGATTGCTGATATTGCTCGGTGCATTCATCCTCACATTCCTGATGACAACAATGTACTTCTTCATCATCGAACTGTTAGACAGAACATTACGAGACCGCATGCGCTCCGAACGCATAACCAAGATACCTGTCATGGGATGTTATCCGAAAGACAGCAACTTACGCTATCGCAGATATAACAAGATTATCTCCGACATGGCACTACGCCAACTAAGCAAAACGTTGCTCCCCCACTTTAAGACCGGACAGCAAAACGTACTCAACCTGATATCCACCGACTCGGCAAACGGCAAGAGTTTTCTTGCGCAGGAACTTGAAAACTATTGGATTTCCCTCGGATTGCAAGTTCGCAGGCTTGCATACGATGAAGATTTCCTTGCCGATGACGGAAAATACATCATGGCAAAAAGCATAAAAGAACTGTGTCCCGACATTCTTCCTGACGAGATTGCCATCGTTGAGTATCCCAATCTCAACGATCATCCCATAGCCCCGGCATTGCTCAACCTCGGAACAGTCAACCTCATAGTGACCCGTGCCAACCGCACTTGGAAGGATGTTGATCAAAAAGCACTTAAAGAGATAAAGGCACAGCTTGAAAACACAGAGTCCCTTTATATGTATCTCACAGAAACAAGCAGATATGCCGTTGAGGAATTTGTGGGCCAGTTGCCGCCATATACAAAATTAAAGAATTTCGTTTATCGGATTTCGCAACTCGGCCTGACAGCCACCGAGAACATCCACGCCAACTGACGGCAAGAAGCGTCTATTACTGATGATGGAGAACGGCAAATCAGATAACATATCAAAATACACAAGCGAAAACGGGGGAAAAGTATTACTGCTCTTCCTCCTGTTTTTAATTGCACTCTATCAGCTCATCACAATGGGCATCACCGGCTTCGCCATTGTCTGCATGCTGCCGGCTGTGGCGCTGTACGCCATCTTTGCGATGCGCCATAAGATGATAACTTTCTGGACTCTGTTCGTCATCAACTACTTCGTAATGTTTCTAAACAGGTACAGTTACATGCCCGTTCCTGTCTCAATGCCAAACGAAGTACTGGAAATAATATTATTGGCCATTGCCATAATCGATGCCAAAAGCCTTCACCTCGGCAGGGTGGCGAATATAATGTTCTTTGCCCTGGTAATATGGTGTGGTTTCTGTACCATCGAGGTTCTCAATGATACCTGCGACCTCGGAATCGACATTGCGTCATGGTTCTCCGGCGCACGCCTCATGGCTTTCCAGCTCATGTACGCTTATCTCGTATGCATCATATACATATCCACTCCAAAACGGGTGACAACATTCCTCAGACTATGGGCCGCCCTGTCACTCTTCGCCGCCTTCTGGGCATGGAAACAACAGCACATAGGTTTCACGAGCATCGAGAAAGCATGGCTTGTATATGGAGCGCGGACCCACATTGTGAATGGCATCACCAGATATTTCTCCATATTCAGCGATGCAGCCAACTTAGGATGCAACATGGCCGCGAGCGCCGTTGCGTTCTTCATCGTTTCCGTGTCACACAAGAGCATTTGCGGGAAAGAACGAATATTCTTCTTCATCACCGGTCTGGCATGTACATGGACTATGTTCGCTTCAGGCACGAGAACCGCCATATTCTGCTTTGCTTTTGGCGTTTCCATATATGTATTCCTTTCCAAATCCTTTAAAATAGCCATTCCCGTAACCATCGTATTCGGTTTCTTCATGTTCATTCTGGTGTTTACCACCATAGGCCAAGGCAATTCCATGATCAGACGCATGCGTTCGGCATTCAACAAGGAAGACGCCTCTCTCGGTACACGAGAAATCAATCAGACGGCAATGAAGAAGTACATGCAAGACGCACCGTGGGGCATCGGCATCAGCCGCAACCTCGGTAACGTGCCAGCAAACAATAAATACAGGAAAGTTTCCGTCACCGCTCCCGACTCTGAGTACGTTTTCATCTGGGTACATACAGGTATCATCGGCATCACCACCTTCATTGTAACAACAATGATGATGTTCCTTGGAGCATGTATAATTGTCTTTTTCAAACTGAAAAACAAATCACTGCAAGGCATAGGAGCCGCTTTCTGCTGTGCTTTTGCAGCCATACACCTCGGAGGATACGGCAACCAAATACTGATGCAGTTCCCTAATGTATTGATCTTCTACGGAGGCCTGGCTGTCGTATATATCCTGCCACACATCGAGAATGAATACGACGGGCTGGAAAAAGACATTATTTCAAAAAGAGAAGAGCGCAAACGATTAATAGCGGAGAAGCAACGTGCATCAAGAGATTGAGCTATCTATTATCACTGTCAATTACAACGGCTACAAAGACACCTGCGAACTGATTGACACACTACCCCTTGACGACAAGTCGTTGGAGGTGATAGTCGTCGACAACGGTTCCCGAGACGATGAGGCCGCACTCCTGAAACAACGCTATCCGGCAATAACCGCAATTCGTTCGGAGCGGAATGTGGGATTTGCGGGCGGAAACAATATAGGAATGAAAGCCTCATCCGGCAAGTATCTGTTCCTCGTCAACAACGACACAATATTCAAAAACCGCAATTTCCACAATTTAACAAGCCGCCTCTGCTCATCACCGACAATAGGAATGGTATGTCCCAAGATATGTTTTGCCGACGATGAGCGCAAGATACAGTTTGCCGGCTATACAAAGCTATCGCCCGTCACACTGCGTAACCGTGCCATCGGATACAACGAGGACGACTGCGGACAGCATGACACCGCCTACCCCACTCCTTACGCACATGGCGCCGCCATGATGATAAAGCGCAGTGCCATCGAATCAGCAGGCCCTATGCCCGAGTGTTATTTTCTGTACTATGAAGAGTTAGACTGGTCTGTGCGCCTGCACGAAGCCGGATATGAAATATGGTACGACCCGTCGTTCACCATCTACCACAAGGAGAGCCGCTCGACAGGCACCGACAGTCCTTTAAAGACATTCTACATAACCCGCAACCGCCTGCTTTTTGCAAAACGAAACACCAATGGCATTGAGAGATTGGCGGCATATTTTTACCTGATTACCATCGCTTCACTCAAAAACATCATAACACACAGTATCAAAGGCCGCTTTGACTTGGTAAAATCCACTGTCGGCGGCATCGTGAACTTCTTAAAATCATAACATCATGAGCATCGGATGGATTGTCATAAACATAATAGACATCATACTGTTTGCAATCGTATCACTCACGGTTGCATATCTCACCGTATTCTCGATTGCCGCCCTTTTCAACAGACGTACCGGTGTTCCGGCGGCAAAGCACCAGAACCGTTTTATCATCCTCATACCCGCATACAAACAGGATAAAAGCATAGAACAGACCGTCAAGACCGCTCTCGGACAGACATACCCGCAGCGTCTGTTCGACATAACCGTCATTTCCGACCATCAGAAAGAAATAACTAACTTTCATCTCGCTCAATATCCAATAACACTGCTGACCCCTAATTTTGCCAGCAGTACGAAAGCCAAGTCGCTGCAACTGGCCATCAACAACCTGCCGCAGTTCAAGATATACGACATAGCGATAGTGCTCGACGCGGGCTCGGTGGTAGAGCCCGAATTCCTCCAACAGATGAACGACGCATTCGAAACAGCAGGCACAAAGGCGATACAGGCTCATCGCCTGTCTAAA
Source organism: Prevotella sp. MGM1 (assembly GCF_002933775.1). Taxonomy (GTDB): domain Bacteria; phylum Bacteroidota; class Bacteroidia; order Bacteroidales; family Bacteroidaceae; genus Prevotella. The sequence goes on along the minus strand of NZ_BEWV01000059.1, from coordinate 86,986 downwards.
AACCGTGACACGGCAATAGCCAACCTCGACGCAATATTCGAAGAGATTAACAACTCCGTCTTCCGCCGTGGACACATAACACTCGGAATATCAGCCGCCATATCCGGTTCGGGCATCGCTTACGACTTCAAATGGTTCAAAGAAAACATAATGAAGACAAACACAGGATGGGAAGACAAGGAACTGGAGGCGTTGCTCATGCGCCAGCATATATACGTAGACTACTTCGACCATATCCACGTGTACGATGAGAAAACAAGACAGTCGGCCGATTTCAACAAGCAGAGAGGCCGGTGGGCATCCACACAACTGCGCTCTTTATTCTCAAACGCGCGCTATCTTCCGGCCGCAATATTGAAAAAACGATACGATCTGATAGACAAAATCATACAGTGGATGCTTATCCCTCGCACAATAATGGTAGCCGTGATGGTGCTCATGAGCATCGTCCTGCCGTTCATTTACCTCACACTGGCCGTGAAATGGTGGATTATGTTTGCCGTCACTATGCTTGTACTGGCCATAGCCACTCCCGATTACCTCGTAGACGACAAGTGGGACAAATCATTTTTCAAGGCGCCGTTCATCATGCTTGTATCACTGCTGAACATAACGAAAATGATACGCCGCAAAAAGAATTTCGAAAACCGCAACTGACAGCAAGCCATGACATGGACAATAATACATATCATCGACATGACGCTATGGCTTTTCATGGCCGGTTCGGTCGTCTACGTGCTTTTCTTCGCCGTCGCCAGCAAGTTCAATAGCGGAAAGACACAACGCAGACCAAGGGCATGCAACGACCGGAGGCACACATTCCTCGTATTGTTTCCCGCATACAATGAAGACAATGTGATAACGACATCCGTATCAGCATTCCTCAACCAAGACTACCCCGCCGACCACTATCATGTCGCAGTGATATCAGACCACATGCGGAACGATACCAACAACAAACTAAGCTTGATGCCGATAACACTCCACAAACCGGTTTTCGAGAACAGTTCGAAGGCCAAGGCCCTTCAGTATGCCATGGCAAACTGTGACCGCCGATACGACTTCGTCGTCGTGCTCGACGCCGACAACGTGGTGAACAGCGATTTCCTTATCCGGCTCAACACAGCCTGCCAATACGGATATTCCGCAATTCAGTGCCACAGGCTCGCCAAAAACACCGATAACGACATTGCCGTGCTCGACGGACTCAGCGAGGAGATAAACAACACCATATTCAGAAAAGCCCACAATAACATAGGTCTGTCTTCCGCTCTGATAGGCTCTGGTATGTGCTTCGACTTCAAGTGGTTCACGGACAATGTAAGACTTCTCTCAACCGCCGGCGAAGACAAAGAGCTTGAAGCACTCCTGCTCATGCAGGGTATATATATAAAATATGAGGAAGACATCGCCGTGTTTGACGAGAAGGTGGCAAGCAAAGACAATTTCCAGCAGCAGCGGCGGAGATGGATGACAGCCCAGATACAATGTCTGTCAAGCATGCTCCCGCACGTTCCCGCCGCCATAAGGCAAGGCAACATTGACTATATCGACAAGACGGTACAGCAGATGCTCATCCCGAGGTCTATACTCATAGCCGCCATACTATTCTTCGCCGGGCTGTCACTTGTAGCCGTTCCGGTGTGGAGCATGAAGTGGTGGGCGCTGCTCGCCGTTCTCTGCCTCTCTGTCATCATGTCGATACCTGGAAATAAACGCTTCGGAACCACTCTCCGTAAAGTTACGGCCATGCCCAACCTCGTATGGAAGATGCTCGCCAACATCCGTCATATCGACAAGAACGACACTACATTCACACACACAAGACACGAAAGATGAGAATAGCCGTCCTGACATCCGGAATACTCCCCGTACCGGCCACAGGCGGAGGAGCGGTGGAAAACCTTATCGATTTCTATCTCGAATATAACGACCGTCACCGCCTGCACGACATAACCGTATACAGCACAGAAAGCAAAGAGGCCCGCAAGCACCGTGCACTCGCCTCATCCGTAAACCACTACGTGTTCATAGATACGGAAAGTTTCATCTCAAAAATCATGAAGCGCATACACCGGCTGACAAACCGGAACGAATACTACCACTATACCATCGAGTTCTATCTCGCCAAAGCCCTAAGGCACATCAACAGGCAAACCTACGACGCCATAATAATAGAAAACCGCCCCGGCTATGCGCTTCATCTGGACAGCCTCGCCATACGTCCCAAGATCATATATCACCTGCACAACGATGTCTTAAACCGGAATACACCGAGACAAAAAGAGCTGTACGACGCTGCCGACATAATAATATCCGTGTCAGACCATATCACCAAGCAAGTAAGCGCAGTGGGCGGTAAAGACAGCAAGTGCGTCACCGTGCACAACGGTATAGATACGGCCATGTTCTCCGCATGCGGGAAACAAGAGATGCGCAGAGCCGATATCGGCCTGGCAGAAAATGATTTCGTTGTCGTTTTCAGCGGAAGGATTATTCCGGAGAAAGGCATATCCGAGCTCATGGATGCCATGACAGCCCTACAAGACAGACCAGACATAAAACTGCTTATCGTGGGCGGAGCTTTCTTCGCCAACGAGACCGGAACCAATCCGTTTATAGACTCGCTCATAAAAAAAGCCGCCCCTATTAAAGACCGCATCGTATTCACCGGCTTCGTTCCCTACGACAAAGTGCCACAATACCTGCGTCTGGCAGACATCGCGGCACTGCCCTCTACATGGGAAGAGCCTTTCGGGTTGACATGCGTGGAAGCTATGGCCGCCGGACTGCCAATCATCACGACAGACAGAGGCGGACTGCCAGAAACGGCCACGGACGAATGTGCGGTCATCGTCACTCCCGGCAACGATTTGGCACGACAACTGGCCTACGCCATATCAGACTTTATGGACTCTGCCGAAAAGCGGGAGAAAATGGGAAGAGCCGCACAGGCACGTGCCGCCATGTTCTCAAAGGAGCGGTATGCCGAAGCATTCTTCAAAGCTCTGCAAGCGAAAAGAATTAAGACACAATAAAAGTCATCAATAATATTTACAAAACTCCTTTTATATTTCAATCATCTGAAAACAAAAATCCTCCGGACGGAAATACCGCCGCATTTCACAGGTTTTCACAAACACCTGTATATCAATACAATACATCTGAAACACATTATTTATTCAACAAACACCCCTCACCTGCCTTGGGTTGTATTTGCGTTTAGCGTCCCGTTAGCCTGCGTTTAGCCGCCCGTTGTCTTCCAACGAGCGGCTAAACGCAGTGCAATTAATTGCTAAATGCGTTCCAAGGAGTATCCCGCTGCAAAAAAAACAAAGAAGCAGACATCCCACAATCGATATACTATCGCAATGCGTATAGCTACACATATCGCATTGTTGTTCTATTTCAAAGAAAAACAAAGTGTTAATTTTATGATTTTTTCATTACAACAGATGATTAAAAAGTCAAATAAAACCAGTTCATTACCGATTCTTTTCCGTATCTTTGCAAAAGACAGGCGGTGCCCAGGCAAATTGAGACAGAATTCATTGCTTACGGTTCTTAGCCTTCATTCCCACATATAATGAACCGATGAAAATACTCTTTCTCGTATATCACGGCTTTTCGGAAGCAAGCGGAATAAGCAAAAAGATACGCAGCCAGGTGAAAGGACTACGCGAGAACGGTCATGACGTGCATGTGTGCTATTATGACTTCTCGGCCGACGGACACCGATGCCGCTATGTGGACGATACAGTAATACAAGACTACGGCACCGGACTGCATGCCGCCATACGGCAACGGTACGACTACGGATGCGTGTACAAGTACTGTGCCGGTAACGGCATTGATTTGGTATACGCCCGCAGTTTCATGAATGCCACTCCGCAGCTCGCAAGACTGTTCGCCCGCTTGCGCAAATCGGGCATAAAAACCGTGACCGAGATACCCACATATCCTTATGACGGCGAGTTTGCGGGCTTCCCGTTGAAAGAGCGTATCAGGCTGTTTGTCGATAAAATGTTCCGCCGCAGGCTCGCAAAAGAGATGAGCGCGATAGTAACGTTCTCCGATGCCGAATATATTTTCGGCTGCAAGACAGTGAATATCAGCAATGGAATAGATCTCGACAGCATACCTATACATGAGTGCCGGCACAGAGACAATGCCGTACACCTAATCGGAGTGGCCGAAGTTCACTATTGGCACGGATACGACAGACTGATCGCCGGCCTGGGAGAATACTACGCAAAACCTGGAACAAGACGCAATGTATACTTCCATATAGTGGGAGGTGTGGGCGAAAGTGAGATGCACGGCTCCGCCCATGCTCCGGGATTTGCCTGCATTATAAAAAAATACGGGATAGAGAAAAACGTTGTTTTCCACGGTCAGTTATTCGGCACAGAGCTCGACAGGGTTTTCGACAGCTGCGTCTTTGCCGTGGGAAGTCTCGGCCGTCACCGCAGCGGAATAACCTCGATAAAGACATTGAAAAACCGTGAATATGCCGCCCGAGGCATTCCTTTCGCATATTCCGAATGCGACAGTGATTTCGATGGCCGCAGATATGTGCTTAAAGTGCCGGCCGATGAGTCGCCGATAAATATCGGCTCCATAATCGAGTTCATCGAAAGCCACGACTTCCAACCATCAGACATTCGCGACACCGTATCCGATTTATCATGGAAAACGCAGATGAAACGAGTCGTAGACGCGGTAAACAAGATGTGATTTCCACCGGCGTCTTATTGAGACACGCCTGTATCCGCGATATTAAGAAAGCGTTTGAATTGCCATACGGCAATACATAAATCCAAATTTCACTGCCACCACGCCCTTTTAAGCCAGAACACAAGGATTGATTTCAGCCCGATATATCCCATATACCCGGATTTCACAGCCCTGGCGAACAGTCCGAACTTGTATTTCAACGGTATCAGATGACCGGTGTAGAACACGATGGGAAGCATAAACCCGAGGTATCTTTCGGCCGTCTGGCCACCGTTTAACTTCTTAATCTCATCCGCAACGGTCATATAGCAGTCAAGATTGCGCCTCGTGAAGTCCGTGCCCATCGTGGAACCAGTCCTTATACGGTGGGTGACAAAAACTTTCCGAATACAAAAAACACTCCGACATTTAAGGAAAAGAGACGTCGAGAACAACTCATCCTCATGTATTATTCCATTGTAAAACGATATGCCCGTGCCTTTGAGAAAAGACCGTCTGACCATATAAAGCCACACGACAGAATTATATCTGCCGTTGTCCATCATTATATTCAACAGCTCTTCCCCCGTATATGCCCTGCCCTCTTCAAGAAAACGGCTCTGCCTGTAATTCCATGATATCGGGCATGCCCCCTCCTCATATACCGTATCGGCGTCGAACACGCACATGTCGGCATTGTTTACTGAGGCATATTCATGGCATGTTTTCAATGCGTCGGGATGTATAGTGTCGTCGGCATCCATGAAATAGATATATTCCCCGGTAGCGACGGCCATTCCGGCATTTCTCGCCGCGGCCTGTCCACGGTTCTCCTGATTGATGAGCGTGATACGGCGGTCTGACGCCATATACTTCCTTATTATCTCCTCGCTGTCATCTGTCGACCCATCGTTCACCGCTATAATCTCAATATCACGCAGGGTCTGGCCCATCAACGACGTGAAAGTGTCGTCAAGGTATAACCCGACGTTATATATGGGAAGTATTACGCTTACTTTATTCATTGTTACGGCAAATTTAATAAAATCTTTTCACTGTGGAAAATAATTACAACGCCTTTTCCTAATGTCGGAATAAATGACTATCTTCGCAATGTTAAACAACGGAACGGCTCACTGTGCTTAAATCTTTCCGATTATGAAAATAGCCTATTGCACTCCATCTCTATATATTGCAGGAGGTGTCGAGCGTGTATTGACATTGAAAGCGAACTATTTTGCCGACCGCTTCGGTCATGATGTGACAATCATTCTGACAGACGGACATGGCAAACAGCCGTATTATCATCTTTCGGATAAAGTGAGGGTGATAAACCTCGACATCGGTTTTGAGGAGTTGTGGACATGCACCTTCATCAAAAAAGTGTTCGTATACCTGCGCAAGCAGCGGCTTTTCAAACGCAGACTGCGTGCCGAACTCATGCGCCTCAGACCGGATATAACGGTCAGCATGCTGCGACGAGAGATAAATTTCATCACCGACATCAAAGACGGAAGCATGAAAATCGGCGAGATGCACATAAACAAAAAGAACTATCGTAACTTCGAAACGGAAGATACGAACATTGTCAAACGGTGTTTTGCAAAGTTCTGGATGTACGGTTTGGTATCTAAATTGAAGAAGCTGGATAAGTTTGTAGTATTGACGGATGAGGACAAAAAAGCGTGGAACGGATTAAAGAACATGGTTTCCATTCCCGACCCCCTGTCTTTCACTCCCTCTACACGCAGCGACCTAATGCGGAAACGGGTGATAGCGGTAGGCAGATACAGTCATGAAAAAGGCTATGACCTGTTGTTGCGGGCATGGAGTAAAGTGGAAAAAGAATGTCCGGACTGGGAACTGGCTGTTTTCGGAATGGGCAACAGAGAGCCATACGAGCAACTGTCGGCCGAGCTTGGAATAGACAGTAGCCGCTGCAGGCTGAACGGCAGCACTCACGATATAGAACGGGAGTATACGGCCAGCTCGCTGTTTGTGTCAAGCAGCAGGTTCGAGGGGTTCGGAATGGCACTTGTCGAAGCTATGGCCTGCGGACTTCCGGTAATATCTTTTGATGGTGCCTGCGGTCCGAGAGCTATAATATCCCACGGCACCGACGGTCTGTTGGTACCTGCCGAAGATGCCGACGCGCTTGCCGCTGCAATGTCTTCATTGATGAAATCGCCGGGAAGGATGAATGAAATGGCAGGCAACGCCGTGCGGAAATCCGAAAATTATGACATGGACATGCTTGCCGAAAAGTGGCGTGAATTATTCAATGAAGTATGCAATAAGTGAAAACAGACATGGCTTGGTACAATAAATATCTTTCTATATACGACAAACCGATAGATGAAATACCGGTAGCGGTACTTGACGAGATACGTGAAAAGCTGGCCTCATCGCAGAGTAGAGAGCCGGTAGTGTCTGTGGTAGTCATCGCGCACAACGAGGGCAGATGCCTTGCCGCTTGTCTATGGTCGCTCAGCGAGTTGAAATCAAGCCATCCGCTGGAGATTATCGGAGTGAACAATAACTCATCGGATAACACGGAGGATATATATAAAACACTTGGATTGCCTTATTTCAACGAACCGCGACAGAGTCCGGGATTTGCCCGCCGGTGCGGATTATACAACTCGCGCGGCAAATATCATTTCTTCATCGACGCCGACACGGTATATCCTTCCGGGTATATAGATATAATGATGTCAACACTTTTAAAGCCCGGGGTATCATGTGTCGGGGCTCTTTGGAGCTTCTATCCGGATGAAAAGCATTCCGCCGCAGGGCTTTTCATCTTTGAGGCAATTCGTGACTTCTTTCTGTTCGTACAACATTTCAAGCGTCCGGAACTTTGCGTTCGCGGCATGGTATTCGCCTTCAACGCTGATTACGCACGCCATGAGAACATACGCACTGACATAAAACGTGGAGAAGACGGCTCACTCGCCCTGTCATTGAAAAAATACGGCCGCATAGCGTTTATCCATGATAGAAAAGCCCGCCCGGTAACCGGATATGGCACACTGGGCAATGATTCGCTGATGAAGAGCCTGATGAAGCGAGTCCGCATGCAGTCCAAAGGAATATGGCGCATATTCTATAAAAAAGAGCACTACGAAGACTCGAAAGACAACCTTGTATAAACATTATTCTCAATACTTGGCGAGGCTTATTTCAATATACGCCTAAAAATCCGCAACATTTATACAGATGCTATAATGCTTATTTACCAAGTGTATAACACACATGCCTAAACTGATTTCAGCACCTTTTCAAACAGTTCTGTCCACTTTCCCATCACCGTTTCCCTTGAATACCGCCTGATATTCTCCCTGGCCTTGCGCCCCATTAGCTTTCTCGTCTCCTCATTTTCGATAAGGAAACAAATCTTGTCGGCCAGCTCCTTGCAGTCCAAGTATCTCACAATAAATCCGTCTTCACCGTCTTTTATCACATCGGCCGGACCGTAAGGGCAGTCAAACGACACGCAAGGCACACCGCAGGCCATAGCCTCTATCAGCACCATACCGAACCCCTCGAAACGCGAACTCATGGCATATATGCTGCTTTCGAGATACTTTTCCATTATATTTTTAGTCGGTTTGTGTATGACAAATGACCGTTCAAGTCCCTTTCCGGCAATAATCTCCCTCAAACGGCCCTCATCTTCGCCCTCACCATATACATTAAGCGTCCAGTCGGGATGCCGCTTGCTCACCGACTCCCATGCCTCAATCATGTATTCGTAGCCTTTCTGCTCATTGAGACGGCCCACGCACATCACGTTTTTATTCTCGCAAGCGCTCGATTGGCCAGGATAGAACGGCAATGAGTTGGGTATCACGTATGTACGGGCAGTCCCTTGCCAACTGGCAGCATCGTGCCCGGTCAGCAATACGAGTGCCGCCAGCCTTGAAACGGCTTTCTCCTGTTTCCGCCGCCAGTGCCGTGCCACGTATTTGTATATCCCCCCACGTTGTTCGAGCAGGTGAAAGTTTCGCGAATACTCTTTCGCCACGTGCGATTCGCCTATTTTCACACTCCCGTCGCGTATCGATGTCAGGAACTCCATGTCCCTTCCGAGCGTGGTTATCACTATATCCGGCTTTTCTTCACACAGCAACCGCGTGAGCGCACGCTTGTATCTGCGCATATAAATGAAGTAAACGCACGCCCGTAACACCGTATTGTATCTGTATTGACGGTCGAAATCTATGTCAATGCTTATCATTCTCGCTTTCGGCGATAACGGGAAGAACGGCTCCCTGCCGTTTTGCGACGTTGTGACAATAGCCACCTCATGCCCGTTCTCGGCCAGATAGTTTGCCTTTTCGACGATAACCCTGTCGGCTCCGCCTACCGTCGTGAGCGAATAATAGATATAAAAGATTTTCATTGGTTAGATATCTTTTTGTTAATGCGTATCGCCAAGCGTGTTATTTTGATGATGATGCGGTGTAAGCGGTCTCTTGTCGAAAGATAGGCGATGTCTTCAAGCAGCGGACTGCGCAACCGGCGGAAGAACATGTAGTCTTCGGCTATTCTCTCGGGAAACATCTCTTTCATTATGATATCCTGTTCCCTGTATCTCGCCCCGGCATCAAGACTGCTTATTCCGGTGACGTCATATACCGCAATCATATTGTCGACAACCCTATATGTACGGTTATCGGCCACTATGCACTTGACCGTCAGTTTCCAATCACTCAGCAATCTGAGATTTTCATCGTATCTGTCCGTGTCGAATATACTCTTCTTATAGAACGTAGACTGGTGATTAAACCCGTAAATACATAACGAATAGAGAGTCATACGCCCCGCAGGCGACCATATATTGCCGTCACTTCTCAATGCTTTGCCGAAAATAATGTCTTCATCCGCATCTTGCGGCAGATTAATAAGAACGTCATTATCGTGAAAACAGTCGCCCGAGTTCATGAAGTTAAGATATTCTCCATGTGCCTGCGCCAGTCCCTTGTTCATGGCATTATATATTCCTTTGTCACGTTCGGACACCCAATAGTCTATCTTTCCGGCATATTCTTCTATCACCTCCACGCTACCGTCTGTCGAGCCGCCGTCGATTACGATATATTCGATGTCCCGACAGCTCTGGTTGACCACGCTCTCTATTGTCTTGCGCAGTCCGTCACGGTTATTATAGTTTATCGTTATAATGGAATATCTCATTTCTTGAATACTTTTATTCGTCCGATACAGTCTCTCGCTCCTTTTGCGAAAAGTAGAAGACCGGTTATCTCGACAGCAAGGAATATAGCAAGACATGTGACCGAATAGCCGATCCACTGTATATAACCTTCATACGGATTTATCGGTATGAACTGTTCGAGAACCGTCCCTGCCGCAAACGCAGCCCCAAAGACGACATAATATCTTACAGCGCCGTTCCAATATTGCGTGACGGGCAATTTAAGACCGGCGGTAAACAGGTAGTACGGCTTCCAGAATATGACTATCGCAAACACACTGACTATCTTTCCAGCCAGTATTCCCGTGATGCCATACATCCATCCGCCCACAATAGTTATTGTGATGTTTATCGCCAGCTCTGCCCATGCCGACCATACATCGGCATACAGGCCGTGCGAGTGATTGAATATGTCCACCACTCCTCGTGAGTTTATCATGTAAATGTATATCACGAGCATCAAAAGTATGTCATGGTCCAGGATAAATTTATCTCCAAGCCATAGCGAAATGAACGGTTCCATACCGTAGTATATCGAGAAACAGAGCACTCCCGCCACAAAATGACGTATGGTCATAAGCTCCCAAAAGACCTTCATCATATTGTCTTTTCTACCCTCTGCCACAAGATTGCCCACTCCGGCATTCACACTGTCGAGTACAGAGGTGAAAAGAAGAGTGATCTTCGATGTTATCATTATATAGTTACCGTAGTAAGCTACCATTTTAAGCGAGACGAAAGCAAATATAAAAAGCTCGTCACTCTTGCTCAAAACAAAGTCTTTTATCTTGTGGATGAATATCTGCCGTGTGTTTGCCAGTATCTCGGGATACCGGCTCAGCAGGCGGCGTCCGCTCGCCTTATCGGTTCTAAGCCACGGGTATTCCTTGTCAATCTTACGGTTTAGGACAATACAGGCGAACAACCCGAACATAAACTCTATCGCGACCCATACATAGAGATTATGATATCTGTATGCAAGAAAGATCTGGACGGCTGTCTTTACCAGCCCCGCCGACTGGAAATAAACAGCCACAAGATAGTTCTTCTGGTCTGCTTGAAGCAGTATTTGGCGGTAGTTTATGAAATATGATATAAGCGAAGAGCCGAGAAAAGAATAGAAAGTGAAATAAATTATAGGCATACCCAATTTCTCTCCGCCGAACATCAAAGGGAAAAAGAGGCTCAGAACGACGCCCGCCCCAAGCATTGCGAAACCGATACAACGATACAGATAACCTAAAACAGACAATATCTGACCTATCTTTATCCTGTCGCCAGCCTGAATAGGCTTATACAGAAAGAAACTGACGCAACTGCCGATACCCAACTCCGCAAGGTTAAGATAACCGAGAATATTACCCAATGTGCCGGTGAGACCTATGAAATCGGCACTCAGGTTGTCGAGAAATATCTTACGGGAGAAGAAAGCCAAGAACAACGACAGGAAGTAAAACAAAAGATTTACCTCCGCGTTTATAACACTTTTATGTACTCTTCCACCCATCAGGCATGCGTTTTTCCATCGACTATACTATGCAAAGATAAGTCAAATATTTGGAAAAACGATTTTTTATCGCTATTTTTGCGGATATCAAAGAAACAGGCCATGAACAATGAACGTTTGCGACAAAACTTTAAATCTGATACCGGTATAAAAAGACTTATAGGCTTTCTGATAATGAACCGGGTGCAGACAAGACCGCGTTGGTACGTCCGTATGCTTGCCCCGCTATACCAACACAGAGGCAAGCACTCCGTAATACACCGCAGCGTGCGTATGGACACACCGCCATACAGACGTTTCTCGCTCGGCAATCGCAGCGTCATAGAGTCTTTCTGTTGCATCAACAATGCAGTGGGCGACGTGATTATCGGCAACGACAGCCGCATAGGCCTCCACAGCACAATTATCGGCCCGGTAACGATAGGCAACCATGTACACCTTGCCCAGGGCATCACCGTGACGGCTCTCAATCATAATTTCACCAATCCGGACAAGCGAATAGACGAACAGGGAATCACGACCAAACAAGTGACTATAGAGGACGACGTGTGGATAGGCGCCAACGCCGTGATCCTTCCGGGAGTGAATATCGGACGGCATGCAGTGGTTGCGGCGGGAGCCGTGGTCACAAAAGACGTGAGCCCGGGTACACTTGTGGCTGGAGTACCTGCAATATTGAAGAAAAGGACACTATAATCGGCATACGATGAGAATAGGGATAGAGGCGCAGAGAGTTTTCCGGAAAAACAAACATGGCATGGACTATGTGGTTTTGCAGGAAATACGCGAATTGCAAAATATTGATACGGAAAACGAATACTTCGTATATGTGAAACCAGGGGAAGACATTTGCCTGACAGAATCGTCCAACGTTCATATCCGTGAGACTAGATGTCCGTCGTATCCGCTATGGGAACAGTATGCACTGCCGCGTGCGGCAAAGCACGACAAGGTAGACATTCTGCACTGCACAAGCAACACCGCCCCCATATTCACCGGAGGCATACCGCTTGTTCTCACACTGCACGACATCATTTTCCTCGAACCGAGAGACAAAAAGAACAAGTCGCTGTATCAAAACATGGGGTGGCTGTATCGCAGGCTCGTTGTACCGAGAATAATATCAAAGTGCCATAGAATAATCACCGTATCAGACTTTGAGCGAAACAACATACTCAAAAAACTACACCTGAAAGACAAGCAGGTGACAAGGATATACAACGGATATAACGAATGGTTCGTACCGGCTGACAATGAAGACGGCAACTATAGAAAACACATCGGCGAAAAGGACTATTTCTTCTTCCTGGGTAACACGGATCCGAAGAAAAACACGGAACGGACACTCGTTGCCTACTCCAAATACTTGAAACACTCGGACATAAAGAGAAAACTGCTCGTTGCAGACCTGTCGCCAGAATATATAGCGGAAATTCTGAAAGCCAACGGAATAGAGCATGTGATGGATAACATATCGGCACCCGGATATATCGCCAACACAGACCTGCCCGGCATATACGGAAACGCTTTCGCTTTTCTGTATACCTCGTTAAGAGAAAGTTTCGGCATACCGTTGCTCGAAGCCATGGCCTGCGACACGCCGACAATAACGGCCAACCGCTCGTCGATGCCAGAGATAGCTGGCAGCGATGCCGCTCTCATAGACCCGGAAAATGCCGATGAGATAGCCGCTATGATGCTTAAATTGGAAAACGACCCTGCCTTTTATCAAAGTCAAAAAAGCATAGGACATAAACGGACAAAACTGTTCTCATGGAGAAAAACGGCCGAAGAACTGCTGCGGCTATATGCCAACGTTTTTAATGAGATAAAGGAAATACGGTGAAAAAAGCGACATACCGCCACAAACGGACCTATTCATTCAGACAAACAAATCGAGTGAAAGATCTCTAACCGGAGGCACTTCCTCTTTCACCACCACAGTCTCGTCACGAAATTCGAGCATCAGCTGTCGTGCGTCATCACTGTTATCGGTGTTCAATCTGTAATACCCTCTACGCCCTGTGCTCTCTATCAACGATTGAGACGATTTGGAATTTCTCGAAAGATACTGCTGCACATAGCGATGAATTTCGCCAATATCGGGAGAAGAGAACAAGCCGCAGTTCATGTTATAAACATGCTTCGCCAATACCTGCACGCTTATTCCGCCGTTTCCGGCTTCGGACATTATTCTTAATATCTGTTTGTCGTATGTCATCTTGACCATAAAAAAGGCCGGTAATACCTATGCATACCGGCCTTTCCTTAAATGTATCACATTATAAATTTAAGCCAATGTAATCTTATCTTCCACTGAAACAATCTTGCCTTCCTTGAAGAGCCAGCCCATTCCAAGAAGAGTCTCCTCCTCGCTGATACCTGCCGCTTTTGTAATCTCTTTCAATGTCAAGGCTTTCCCTGAGGCTGCAAGTGCCTGATAGACATCACCTGCTTTAAATCCTACATTCTCAGCATTGAATGACACAACTGTCTTTTTAGCCGTTGCGGCTTTCTTCACGGTTGTCTTCTTCGTCTCCGCTGCCTTTGTCGCAGTCTCTTTCTTTACAGTTTTCTTTTCTGCCATAATAAAAAATATAATACTCTAACGAGTGATTTAATTTCTTTTTGTTATCACTTCGGATGCAAAAGTACGCTTTTTATTATTAACTGCAAATTTTTTATTACAATAATTAGCTAAGTTTCAACTATTTAAAAGATTTTTATCACCATTCTTGATATAAATCACGGGCAGCCGTTATTATTCTTGACGTATATCAAGTTTTAATTGAAGCTCATCCAGTTGTTTAGGATCAAGTTCACCTGGTGCGTCAAGCATTACATCGCGTCCGCTGTTGTTTTTGGGGAAAGCTATGCAGTCGCGTATGGAATCAAGACCGGCCATCACGCTCACGAAGCGATCGAGACCGAACGCCAGACCGGCATGAGGCGGCGCACCATACTTGAACGCATTTATGAGAAATCCGAACTGAGCCATGGCCCGCTCGGGCGTAAAACCGAGAATACGGAACATTTTCTCCTGAAGCTTGCCGTCGTGTATACGCAAACTGCCGCCTCCCAACTCTATTCCGTTGCACACAAAGTCATAAGCTCTGGCACGAACACGCTCGGGATGCTCATCGAGCAGAGGTATATCGTCGGGGTTGGGCATGGTGAACGGATGGTGTGTGGCCATCAGGCGCTGCTCCTCGTCGCTCCACTCGAAAAGCGGGAAGTCCACAATCCATAGGCACTCGAACCTGTCTTTGTCGCGCAATCCCAGCCTGTCGCCCATCTCAAGACGCAATGTGCAGAGCTGGGTACGTGTCTTGTTGGCCTTGTCGCCGCTGAGAATGAGGACAAGATCACCGTCTGCGGCGCCCATCTTCTCCTTCAACGCCTGCAACACCTCAGGCGAGTAAAACTTATCTACGCTTGACTTAACCGTGCCATCGGCATTGAACTTAACATATACAAGTCCCTTGGCACCTACCTGAGGACGCTTCACGAAATCTGTAAGCTGGTCGAGTTGCTTGCGGGTATAGTCGGCGCACCCCGGCACGCATATACCTCCGATATACTCGGCACTGTCGAACACAGAGAATGTGCCTGTACCTTTGAGTACATCCATCAGTTCAACAAATTCCATACCGAAACGCAGATCGGGCTTGTCGCTGCCGAAACGCCGCATGGCGTCGTGCCATGTCATCTGAGTGAGCTTTGCCGGAAGTTCCACACCGCGCACCTCCTTGAACAGGTGACGGGCCATGTCCTCAAACAAATCTATCACATCGTCTTGCTCTACAAAACTCATCTCACAGTCTATCTGAGTGAATTCCGGCTGACGGTCGGCACGCAAATCCTCGTCACGGAAACACTTGGCTATCTGGAAGTAACGGTCGAAACCGCTCACCATCAGCAGCTGTTTAAGTGTCTGCGGACTCTGCGGCAGTGCATAGAACTGTCCCGGATTCATACGCGACGGCACCACGAAATCACGTGCGCCCTCGGGGGTTGAACCGATGAGGATGGGAGTCTCCACCTCTATGAAGTCCTTTGAGTCAAGAAAGTTTCTGATCAGTATCGTCATGCGGTGGCGCAACTCCATGTTGCCGCGCACGGCATTACGGCGCAAGTCAAGATAACGGTATTTCATGCGGATGTCGTCTCCGCCGTCTGTATTGTCTTCGATAGTGAATGGAGGGGTGGCGCTCTCGCTCAGCACATTAAGTTCGGAGGCGATGATCTCAATGTCGCCTGTGGCTATATTATTGTTTTTGCTCTCGCGCTCGCTTACCGTACCCTTGACCTGGATGCAGTACTCTCGGCCGAGCCTGTTGGCCCGCTCGCAAAGGGCGGCATCCACAGCCTCGTTAAACACCAACTGAGTGATTCCGTATCTGTCGCGCAAATCGACGAACGTCATACCGCCCATCTTGCGGCTCCGCTGTACCCATCCGGCAAGCGTGACCACGCTGCCCGCATCGGAGAGTCGCAGCTCTCCACAAGTCTTACTTCTATACATAATTAAGTGTTATTGACTTTTATTCTTATTATTGTATGCAAAATTATACAAAAATGCGGAAACAAGCAAATTATTGACTTCTTTTTAAAACTATGGCCTCGGTATACGATCGGAGCATGCCCCGATACCCGCTGACAGCAATATGAAAGGCACAAGGCTATCAGCAACAGACAAATGCGAAAAAAGATGACAAAAAGTCGCTTATAAATTGTTCGTTAAAAAATAAAAATCCCACGGCCGAAAATACTGTCGCATTTCACGATTTCACGCAACCGCCTGTATATAAATAAAATACATTTACAACACCTTATTCTGGCACCAGATATACCCGACTAACTTAGGGGTGTTTTTGCGTTTAGACGCTCGTTGCATTGCAACGGGATGTCCGTTGCAATGCAACGAGCGTCTAAACGCATCGCAATTAACGGCCCAACGCACTCCAACGAGCGTCTAAATGCAGAAGAATCCCTTTTCCGTATTTCTGCCTATCGTAATGCATATAGCGACATATATCGCATCGCTTTTCTATTTCAAGGAAAAATAAAGTGTTAAATTCATGACTTTATTATTACTTTCACATTCTTAATCGGAATGATTTGAGTATCTTTGTAAACAGACTATAAATACCTGTTTTTATGAAACGACACATCATCACACTGCTCTGCGCCATGACGCTCGCAGCCAGCGCCCAACAACCGACCGTGGAATTTATCACCCCGGAAATCGTAAGGGTACGGTGGACGACAGGCAATGAGCCTACGGACAATGGAACGGGAGTATGCGTGTATGAGAGGAAAGACGTGAAAGTAAAACACAAAGAGACCACGGAAAGCCGCATCCTCACCTCATCCGCACTCACGGTAACGATAGACAAGACAAGCGGCGCCGTGACATTCACGGACAGGAAGACCGGCAAAACACTGTTCAAGGAAAACACGGCACTGCCACATGAGGCCGAGACGGTATTCAGGGAGCGCATCGTATATAACGACAAGACGGCGCGAATGGAGGAGACGGCAAACGGGAAAGTGACAGTAAAGGACATCATGCGCCGCGACACAACAGGCACATACACACGCTACAAAGTGAACTTCTCATACTGTGGCCCGGAGGCCGTGTACGGACTCGGATCACACATGGAAGACTACATGAACCTGAGGGGAAAGACGATTTATCTCACCCAGCACAACCTTAAAGCGATGGTACCGGTAATTGTGACGACGGGCGGCTACGGATTGCTGTTCGACGCCGGCTGCGCCATGAAATTCAGCCCCTGCGGACAGACGGCAGACGGGCATGCGGAAACCTCGGGATTTTCCATGGAGCTTGACGCGGCAAAAACCGTGGACTACTACTTCATAAGAGGTGAAAAGCCCGACGACATAGTGGCGGGCTATCGCCATCTCACGGGAAAAGTGTCGCTCATGCCGAGATATGTGTTCGGATACACGCAGTCCAAAGAGCGTTATGTATCGTCGGACGACATTATCAGCACCCTCCGCGAATACCGCCGGCGGCATGTGCCAATAGACATGATAGTACAGGACTGGAACTACTGGCCGGAAGGATGGGGATACATGAAAATGAACCCAAAGCACTATCCCGACCCGAAAGCTCTCGCCGACTCGGTGCATGCGATGAACGCCAAACTGATGATAAGTATCTGGCCCAACCCGCAGTACTGCCCCGAGGAGAGTGATTTCCGCGGCAGAGGGTTCATGCTCGAACACTCGGTATACGACGCTTTCAACGCCGAGGCACGCAAACTCTATTGGAAATACGCCTACGATGAGTTTTTCTCACGAGGTTTTGACGCATGGTGGTGCGACAGCAGCGAACCTCTTGACGGCGACTGGAACAAAATCCCCGACCAGAAAGACGGCAAACCGTATGGCCGGGACGACCACGAACGCCGCTGGCAGCTGAACAAAGACATACTTGGCGACGCTCTCGGAGCCGAACGCGGCAGCCTCTACTCGCTATATCACTCGCAGGGAATATACGAGAACCAACGGTTGACGACTGACAGCAAACGGGTAGTGAACCTCACACGCAGCTCATATGCCGGGCAACAGCGCTACGGTACGATAGTGTGGAACGGCGACACGCACGCATCATGGAAATCATTTCGCCAACAGATACCTGCCGGCCTGAACTACATGGCAACAGGCAATCCATATTGGACTGTGGACGTAGGCTCGTTCTTCACGCGCGACGACGGACGGCGGTGGTTCTACACGGGCGAGTTTCCCGACGGAGTGAAAGACGACGCATACAAAGAATACTACACACGAATGTTTCAATGGGCTACATTCCTGCCCATGCTCCGCAGCCACGGAAGCGACACACCGCGCGAGATATGGCAGTTCGGCGAACCAGGGACACCGTATTACGACGCCATATTGAAAATGATAAACCTGCGCTACACCCTGATACCATACATATACAGCATGGCAGCACGGCAAACCATGCACAGCTACACCATGGCACGCCCGGCTGCTTTCGACTTCCCGACCGACCAGACAGTACTCGACATGAAAGACGAATATATGTTCGGAGATTTTCTCGTATGCCCGATAACTTGCCCCATTGCCGAAAAAACACACAGAAAAGTGTACCTTCCGGCCGGAACGGACTGGACAGACTACTTCAACGGCACTACATACAGCGGCGGACAATGGCTGGAAATGAAAGTGGAAACAGACAAGTTGCCACTGTTCGTGAGGTGCGGCAGCATAATACCCACAACCGAAGTGGCAGAACATACTGCCGCACAAACGGGCAAGCCGATAACCTTAAACATCTACCCGGGAGCCGACGTTACGTTCGAACTGTATGAAGACGAGGGCGACAACTATAATTACGAGCATGGCGCGCGGTCTTCAATACGCCTTATATGGAACGAGAAAAAACGCAAGCTCACCATAGACAATCGTCAAGGATGTTTCCCGGGGATGCAAAGCGAGAGAGTGTTTATAGTAAAACTGCCACACGAATATCGCACAGTGAACTATAACGGGAAGAAAACGACTGTAAGGTTTTAGCATATACGGAAAACAAAGCCATGGCAGCATACGGAAGATTTAGGCTGTATCACCATTCAATTACTTCACACATTCTTCCGTATATCACTTTTTTATGCTATCTTTGTAACCGAAAACATCAAATTACAATAATGAAAAAACTAATCACACTTTTCGCCGCGGCGGCAATGATGCTCCCGGCAGCGGCACAGACTACGAAACAAACGGAAGTGCTCAACACTGCGAGAAAAGCCAATGATTACTTCATGGCTAAGTATGAAGACCCCACACTGCCCACAAACGTAAAAAGGATACGACCGAGCCACCTGTGGACACGTGCCGTATACTACGAGGGACTGATGGCCCTTTACGGCATAGACAAGAACCAGAAGTATATCGACTATACGGACAAGTGGGCTAATTTCCATCAGTGGACACCGCGCAACGGCATCAAGACACGCCACGCCGACGACCAGTGCTGCAGCCAGACGTATCTCGAGAGATTCATGATGACAGGCGACTCGACAATGCTCCGCCCCACACGCGACAATCTGCAAGGACAGATGAAAGAGCCGACCGTGGGATACTGGACATGGATAGACGCCATACAGATGGCTATGCCCGTATACGCCCAGATGTATAAAATCACCGGCGACCGCTCATACATAGAGCATGCCATGAAGATGTACCGCTGGAGCCGGAACGAGTGCGGAGGCGGACTGTTCAACGTAAAGGACGGACTGTGGTGGCGCGATGCCGACTATGTTCCGCCGTATAAAGAGAAAGACGGTAAAGACTGCTACTGGTCAAGAGGCAACGGATGGGTACTCGCCGCATACGTGAGAGTAATGGACCAACTGTCTCCCAAAGACAAGATATACAAAGAGATCAAGAAAGACTTTGTGATGATGTGCGAAGGACTGTCTAAATGCCAGCGTGAAGACGGTTTCTGGAATGTGAGCCTTGTATCTCCCGTGACATACGGCGGAAAAGAAATCACCGGTACGTCGCTATTCGTATACGGAATGTGCTGGGGCATGCGCAAAGGATACCTCAAAGAGAAAGTTTACAGGCCGATAGTCGACAAGGCATGGGACGCAATGGTGAAAGACGCCGTGCACTCCGATGGATTCCTGGGATACATGCAGGGCACAGGCAAAGACCCGTCGGCAGGCCAGCCCGTGACCTACGACAAGGTACCCGACTTCGACGACTACGGTGTGGGATGCTTCCTGCTCGGAGCAGTGGAATACTACAAACTGCTCGGCGGCGAGAAATAACACGACAAGGAAAGAATAGTTAAAGTATAAAAAAAACAAAGGCAAAAGTATGTCATTATAACAAAAATGGCTATTTTTGCCTTTAATTATTCAGTAATAACATATATTTTAATGACAATGAGAAAAATATTATTGATGTCGCTGATGCTGATATGCGGACTGACCATCGCTATGGCTCAGCATGCCGGCGGCAAAAAAGGCGCAGAGATCAAATTTGACAAGACAACACACAACTTTGGAAAATTCTCAGAATCATCTCCAAAAGTGACATGCGTGTTCACATACACAAACACCGGAGACGCCCCGCTGATAATAAACCAGGCCGTAGCCAGCTGCGGATGCACAGTGCCTGAATACACGAAAGCCCCTGTGATGCCGGGACAGAAAGGACAACTGAAAGTGACATACAACGGGACGGGAAAGTTTCCAGGACATTTTAAGAAATCCATCACTGTGAGAACAAACGGTGTGGTAGAGATGACACGCCTCTATGTAGAGGGTGACATGGAAGAGGCCAAGCAGTAAAACTGGTTTCAGCTATCTCAGAACGAGTAGCTGAAACCGAGCGAACTATATTCTTTCAACTGCCAGAAGTTCCAGTCTTCATCACGCTTTGTCGAATCGTCAAAGCGCGGATAGATGAATATATTGGCACTGATATACTTGCTGACTTTAAGGGTGAAAGTGTTTTCCCACTCCATAAGATAACGTTCATAGGTGGTGAAACAATAAAGACGTGTCTGCCACTTCATCATATCATTTATGTTCCATGTGAGGTTGGTCGTAAGTTGTGAACCGAAATCCTCACCCGTATGATGATTGCCTACTATTCCGTTACGGCCGTTCAGCGACTTCCGATCCACATACTTGAAGTTGAACGAAAGGAAAGACATGTTTATATTTCCGGTAAGCCTCTTGTTTTTAGTCTCCACAGAGTAGTCCATACCGAGACCGAGGTTTAACGTAAAAGGCGACATGAAATCCGAATACACATACTTATCGTTTGCTTTCAGACCTTTAGTAAACTGCGTATATGCAAGTACCTGCAAAGTATAATACCATTTATTTGCAGCCTGTATACCGAGTTTACCTGTATATCGGATAAGGTCAGAATTGGTCTTGAACTTGTGCAAAGTGTCGGAACGGGAGGTTTGGAAGCCAAGTTTCAGCTCAAGCTTATTGTCGAATTTAAGCCTTTGCTTGTTATTGTAGTTTGCGTTCAACACCACATTTGCCACCAACGAATAGTTGCTCTCACCTCCCTTATGCCAGTTTTCAGACAGATAATTCTGCATGAACTGCAAATTCTGGTCTCCTGAAAATGTCCAAAAGTTAGGTTTCTTTATCATCACACCGACAGGCACACCCACCGGCTCGTCGATAAAAGGATCTGCCTTGTCGGCCATTTTTATTTCCTGTCGTATCGGAGTGTCTATGTCGGTGAGCAGAGTTCCTGTCTGCTTGAGTTTACTCTCATCGTTTATCACAAGCCACGGCTTATTGAGATATACACTGAGCAAAGCTGCATCCACGGCATCCACGACCTTATCACCCTTATTATCCGAACGCTCGGAATACAATGCCTTTGCCACCGGTGAATGATAAAACGTAAGCGGAGCGAACAATCGGTAGTAACGGCCGTCACCGCTACCTGCGCTTAAAGAATCATTCGCCCTAACCAATGAGTCGATACGGGCATGCAAAACGGGAATGGAATCTATATAAGATCTTACAAGAACCAATGAATCTATTTTCTGCACACGCCTTGGACGCCGCTGTGCCGTCGCGTCAAAAGTAAACGCCACGGCAAGAAAAAGAATTATGATATATCTAAATTTCACCTCTATATATTATTGTTGAAACCAAATGACGAAAAGACAAGTCGCAACTACCATCCCGTCGGACAATACCGATGACATAGCTCTATATCGTTTATATGTGGGTAAACGAATTGTCAACGGACGGTTATCTTTTGCAAAGTTAAGAATTATTAAACAAAAGACATCCCCAACGTAGTGAATTTCTGTTAATTATCGGGCTGTTTAGCGTCTTTTACAAGCTATTATCTCCTTCTCTCACGCAAACAGTCTATTCTCAACACAACTTTAAGCGGAAGATGATCGCTTGTGCCACCGGCGGAATACTTATATCCGCTATACGTGCGATAAGGACGTACACCGCCATAAACAGCGTCGTCCTCCAAAAGGAAAGGGGCATCATAAATATATGCCGTATCAACGGCCGTAAGCAACGACTTGCTCATGAAAATATGATCGAGACTGCCCCAACGGCCTTTATAACGGTAAGTGGCCTTGGCCCGGCTGCCCTTGGCTGCCGCCGTGACATCAAAAAGTCCTCCGGAAATATATCTGGAAACGGAGCGTTCGGAATTATAGGCATTGAAATCACCGGCCACCACTATGTCGGCATGTGGCGACAAGGCTCTTACCGAATCGACACTCCGCGCCACCACCTCGGCGACAGCCATACGATACGGACGCGTGATACGCTCACCGTAACGGCGGCTGGGTGCATGGACGACAAAGACATGCAACGTATCGCCAGTGATTATACGACCAGAAACATACAGTACATCACGTGTAGCTTCCATGCCTTTCATCGGCTTGACACGTAAAGAGCGATGATTTAAGGGAGCAAAAGAAAAAGGTGAATATAAAAGAGCCACATCCATTCCGCGCGGGTCACCGGAATCCGTCATGAGATACTCATATCCCGCATTTCTAAGAAGGGATCGTTTGGTTAGATCCCGCATCACGCTGTCATTCTCAACCTCGCATAAAGCGACAATATCAGGTATGCCCGAACGACCTTGATACTCACCGGTGGCGATTATACATTGCGCAATGTTATTGAGTTTCTTCCAATAGCGCCATGGTTTCCATCGACGTGGTGAATCGGGAAGAAACTCGGTATCATTCCTCAGGCTGTCATGCTTACAATCGAAAAGATTCTCACAATTAAGCTCGACAAACGTGAGGAATGATACGAGTAGAAGGCTAAATGCCATCAGCAGACACGTTCAAGACGTTTCATTATAGAGAACATGAAGATGGCAGAAATGAGACAGAGAACTATAAGCACGCCCCATACCATCCAAAGCGGCAGTCCCCACAGCCATGCGGCAACTGCCGTGAGCTGATTTCCGATGGCAGTGGCAACAAACCATCCTCCCATCATCATTCCCTTATACTTCACAGGAGCCACTTTCGAGACGAACGATATTCCCATTGGAGACAGCAGAAGCTCACCGAAAGTAAGCACAAGATAGGTTGACACCAACCAATTCGGCGACACACGGGTCGCGGCATCACCGGCAGCGGCCTGCGCCTCAGGAGCAAGAAGACCCAAAGAACCTATAGTCATAATGATAAATCCGCAAGCAGCGACAAGCATACCGATAGCAATCTTGCGCGGTGCGGACGGCTCACAGTTCTTACGTGCCAACCAGCCGAATATGGCAATAGACACCGGAGTGAGCGCTATCACGAAACAAGGATTGAACTGTTGGAATATCGGTGCGGCAACTTCGGTTGAAGCCGGAAGATTCGTATATTTATAGAAAAGCGCGGCCAAAGAGGCTGCTATTACCGCACCGGCTATACTGCGGCCGCGAACGGTCTTCGACTGGAACATGGAAAAGAGGGCATACACGATGAAGATGCAAAGAACGAGGTTCCACACATCGAACATCATGCTCTCAACACCGGTAGATGACGTAGCCGTATAGTCTCGGGCAAAATATGTAAGGGTAAGTCCGTTCTGATGGAATGCCATCCAGAAGAATATCACAACCGCATATACGAGGCACAGAGCTATGATACGCTCGGTATCGGAAACACCGCTGGATTTATCATTTTGCTCGGCAACAGCATCCTTTTTAGCACTCTTCGGAGTATTTATCTCAGCATGCCTGAATGTACTACGGAAACCATAATATATCGCCATTGACACTATCAGTGACAGACATGCCACACCGAAAGCATAGTGATATGACTCTTCTTCACTGACACCAAGACTCTGTTGTGCCCAATCCATCACCTTTATAGCCGCACTCGGGGCAAACATTGCACCTATATTTATAGCCATATAGAAGATACTGAAAGCGGCGTCACGTTTTGAGGAATACTCTGGAGCATCGTAAAGATTACCAACCATGACCTGTAAGTTTCCTTTGAAAAGTCCGGTACCAAAGCCTATCATCACCAAAGCACCGAACATGCATACAAGTGCCACAGTACCGGTTCCCATCGGTAAAGCGAGAAGCAGATAGCCGATAAACATGACGAGCACGCCAAGCGTAACCATTTTGCCAAATCCGAACTTATCGGCCATTATTCCACCGACAAGCGGCAAAAAATAGACCAACATCAAAAAAGCACCGTAAATAGTTCCTGCCGCACCCTCGGAAAATCCGAAATTGGCCTGCAAGAACAGTACGAAGATGGCAAGCATGGTGTAATAACCGAATCGCTCGCCGGTGTTGGCCAATGCCAACGCATAAAGACCTTTAGGTTGTCCTTCAAACATAGTTTATTATTTTTAGAATGTTA
The DNA here is from genome assembly GCF_002933775.1 of Prevotella sp. MGM1. Lineage (GTDB taxonomy): Bacteria > Bacteroidota > Bacteroidia > Bacteroidales > Bacteroidaceae > Prevotella. The sequence goes on along the minus strand of NZ_BEWV01000059.1, from coordinate 62,146 downwards.
CGTATACAGCTTTTATGTTATTTAATTTTAGAATTATCGGATTTTCGTATGTCAAAGAGGTATGTCAGCTTAACAACAATATTACCAAGGTTACTACGCCCGAAATAATCGCGCTTCGAATTGTCGAAGATATCACCCAAACCATAATAATAACGCCCTTCAAGCATTATATGGCCGAACTTAGGATGCGAGTATTCAAGTCCTAAACCTGCGGCTATACCATAATCAAACTTACGCTGTATAGGAAGCGAATCCTGAGCGGCATCACGCATGGCACCTACACGATCGGCCTTGTTCCGCTTGTCATAATCAAAATTTGACGTTGCCTTATCGTTAAGGAAAAAACCTACTTGCGGTCCGGCCTGAAAGAAAAATTGCAGTCCTTTCCGTTCACGTCCCCACCCCATGCGGGCCATCATCGGCACCTGAATATACGTCAAGCGACGTTGATAAGTCTCAGGGAGGCCTGTATACTCATTTATTACAGGTAAATCATCCACCGTCTGTATGTCTTCTTTCCATCCTACCTGCGATATGTTCACTTCACCGACAAGGGCACAAATACTCTTGAAGTATTTCTCGCATGTGTATCGCAAGGTAAGTCCGCCTGTCACACCACCCAAATTTGTCTGCGGAATATCCGGATTGAAACCTACATTACTCATTATATAACCGCCGTTGACACCCACACTCAACTCACTTCGGTACTCTCCGACCTGCGAAAAGGCGGCAACGGCTGGCAAAAGGAATGATATCGATAATAAAATTTTCCGCATATCAATAATATATGGTCTCTATCTTATGCCCCAGGGTATAATGGACAAACAAGATACTACGGTTCTGATGACCTCCGTCTCCAACTCGTTCAAAACTCAACGGGGTCTGTATAGGAGTATAGCCGACAACGCCTTTTGCGCCAACGAAACTCTTTCCGTACAAGTGCAGGCCCTTGATGAAATAATACGCCTGGTCAAAGCCGGTAATAGCGAAACGCGGCAAAGCCTGCATCATGTCCGCATGGAAATTCCAACGATACTTCAATTCTATGCGCGCGGTTTGAGCCGACAACGGATTTGTATAGAAATTGGCCGGGATATAAGTATCGTATTTATAGAAATTGTCGAGATTATACTTAGTATACATCATCCACTCGGTATAACCGAACATCGAAACGGAATACTTCGGGCTCTTCATCGTGAGATTGTTTATCTTCGCAAAAGCCACATTTAATTCCGGAGAACGCCCCGTATTGAGTATAACTACATTTGGCATGACCGTACTGAATGCCTTGGCAAAGGCCTGCTCACCTGACTTCAAGTTTGTGATAGTGTGTGGTCTGCCCATCGCTTCCATCCTTCTCCGCAATCCGAAAGTGAATATTCCTTTTTTACTTGTCGTATCGTTACAATCTATAAAGACGGTATTATATCCCTCAAACTTATCGAGAAAACGATTGATCACCGCCTCATTATAATCGTTCGGACTTTGATACACCTGGAAAATATTTCTGTTGGAATACAGTTCCGATGTGTTTATCGAAAACGGTATGAGCACTTTTATATCATGGGCCTTGGCGAAATCAGACAGCGGTTTCACCTGTTTGGAATATAACGGCCCTATTATCAGATCGCAAAGAGCCGCGTTTTTATCCCTGAGTGTCTTTTTAATATCAGCGTCTTCAGGCACGTTCCATGCGTGAATATCCACCGATATACCATTTTTCTTCAGACTGTCGCATGCCATCAAAACACCACGATAGTATTCCACCATCCGGCGTCCGTCGCCGTTATAGTCATGCAGAGGCAACATCACGCCTATACGGATCTCCCGCTTACGCATATCCACATCGGCACCTTGACGCGCATTACCAGCCGATGCCGTCTGCGTACCGGCATTCGTGTCTATGTTCTTAGACGGAAAAGGAATATAAATGAAATCTCCTTTCTTCAATTCATAGCCCGGCTTGGTCATCTCGGGATTGGCCTCAATAAGCTCATCAACCGTAAGGCCATTATCACGGGCAATGCCGAATATGGTCTCCTTGCGCTTAACCTTATGTATTTCACGCCATTTTGTTGTCTGTGCGGTTGCCTCCTCCGCAAGGAAAGCAACCAGCACAAACACCAATATAAATTTAAAGATTTGTTTCATACACTTTTTCCTATCCGTATCAAACAACCAGTTATTTTATATTCGGCTCTTCAAGACCGAGTCCTTTCTTTTTATCCACGGCTTTCAATATAAAGCCAAGCACAAGAGCAGCCACTCCGAGACATGCCAGCATCACCAAAGGCGCTGTGTAATCATAAGACACAGCTGCCTGCTCGGGAGTAATCACACCGTTCCGCAAGTCAGACACAAGCTGAGGATTGGTGCTGTCGAGTACCTTACCTATAAGCATCGGGAAGAGCCAAAGACCGATATTCTGAATCCAGAAGATAAGCGCATAGGCACTACCTATAATCTTTGCGTCGACCAACTTTGGCACACTCGGCCACAAAGAAGCCGGAACAAGCGAGAATGACGCACCGAGAACAAGAATTGTAAGATATGAAATCATTATACCGCCAACGCCGCTACCCTTGAGCATGGGAAGCACAAAAGCAAACGTAAGGTGGCATGCTATAAGCAAAACTGAACCGAGAACAAGCATCGAAGCCGCCTTGCCCTTATGATCCACATAGTTTCCGAGAATAGGAGTGATACCCACGGCAAGAATCGGGAACACGGCAAATACGGTTTCTGCACTCTGTCTCATATAGCCCATATAACAGAAAACGACCAACGCCGCAACGGCTACCACAAGCAGCCCGTATTTCATTTCTTTCCTCTTTGAGAAATTGCTTGCGAAAGAAGCCGCTGCCACAATGAGCATTATAACATATTGTATCACCGTAACCGCGGTACCGGCCCAGAACGATTCAGGGTCAACCTCGGTAAACGTAAGGTTGCATTGAAGCATGTTTACCGCATACTTCTGGAACGGGAAGATTGCAGAGTAATAGAGAACGCAAAGCAACGCTACGAGCCAAAAGCCGCTGCTCGACAATATTTTGCCGAGATCGCTGACCTTGAACGGATCGTCTTTTTCTTCCGCCTCACCGGTTTGGGCATCGAGTTTCTTGTCCATGAAGAAATAAACAATGAACATTATGAGGGCTATCATCAGCAGAACAACTCCGAAAGCCACACTGCGGGAAACATCGATATCGCCTCCGAGTCTCGCAAACACTGGTGAGAATATCATACATGTAGCGACACCGAGACGCGCAAGAGCCATTTCCGAACCCATGGCGAGAGCCATTTCACGTCCCTTGAACCATTTTACGATACCTCTCGACACCGTAATTCCGGCCATTTCACAACCGCAACCGAATACCATGAAGCCCACGGCGGCAAACTTTGCCGATGCCGGCATACCGAGATAGAACGGAGATATACCGAGTTCGTCAAATCCGGGAATATAATTAAGATTGTTATTGAACCATGTTTCAAGACCGCTTCCAATGAAACTGTCTGTCACCGCATACCAGTTTATGGTGGCTCCGATGAGCATCACCAGTCCCGACAACACGGCGGTAAAGCGCACTCCCATCTTGTCGAGAATGATTCCGGCGAATATCAGGAAGAAAACAAATACGTTAAGGAATGTCTCCGACCCTTGCATCGTGCCGAAAGCTGTGGAATCCCAGCCACGTGTGGACTGCATAAGGTCTTTTATCGGAGAGAGAATGTCCATGAATATGTATGAACAAAACATGGCAAAAGCAAGAAACATGAGCACCATCCAGCGTATGGCGGCAGAGTCTCTGAGTGTTGTTTTAATGTTTTCAGTCATTTTCCTACTATGTTTTTATATATACTTCTATATTTTTTCGCACTTTAATACCGTAAGACTAAAAAGCCAACAACGGTATTTATTATAATCCGTATTTATTTAAGCCAACGGTCGAGCCAGTTGAAGAATGTCCTTTGCCACAGTACTCCGTTCTGGGGCTTCAATACCCAGTGGTTCTCATCGGGGAATATAAGCAGTTCGGCCGGTATACCGCGCATACGGGCGGCATTGAAAGCACCCATGCCCTGATTGTAGTTGATGCGATAATCCAACTCACCATGGATACAGAGTATAGGCGTGTCCCACTTATCCACAAACTTATGCGGCGAGTTTTCGTATGTCCGCCTGGCGGCATCGGTCAGTGTCTTGTTCCAGAAAGCATCCTCATACTCCCAGTTGCTGAACCATGCTTCCTCCGTGTCGGTGTACATAGATTCAAGATTGAAAGCCCCGTCATGCGATATGAAGCACTTGAAACGTTTGTCATGATGCCCGGCAAGATAATAGACGCTGAATCCGCCGAAACTTGCTCCAACCGCTCCCATGCGCCCTTTATCCACGAACGGCAGATTGGCGGCAGCATCGTCGATAGCCGACAGATAGTCGCTCATACATTGCCCTGTCCAGTCTCCGCTTATCTGTTCGTTCCACTCGCTGCCAAATCCCGGTAGTCCGCGGCGGTTGGGAGCGATAATCACATAGCCGTTGGCAGCCATTATCTGGAAGTTCCACCTGTAACTCCAAAACTGACTGACCGGACTTTGAGGACCTCCCTCACAGAAAAGCAATGTCGGATATTTCTTGGAAGGGTCGAAGTCAGCCGGCAATACGATCCAGTAAAGCATATCCTTGCCGTCCGTAGTCTTCGTCCAACGCTGCTGCACCTTGCCGAACGCAAGCTGCTCTGTTATATGTTTGTTCTCGAAAGTAATTCTCCTTATCTCCGTTTTCTTTTTCTCCTTATGCGGATTGACTATATATATATCAGTCGGGGCTGACAGGCTCTGCCGCAAAGCAAGCAATCTGTCACCGTCGTTAGCCATAGAGAGCGACACCACGTCTGCCCAGTCATTCGTCAACTGACTGACCTCGCCATTCAGACCGGTCTGGTAAATGTTCACGCAACCATGCCATACACCCGTGAAATACAGGGTCTTCGAGTCTTTATTCCAACAGAACGCATCCACATTGGAATCAAAAGACTCCGTAACGTATGTCTTTTCACCGGTAGTCAGTTCGTAGACACAGAGCCGGTTACGGTCTGCCTCATATCCGTCGCGGGCCATACTCTGCCACGCAACATACTTACCATCGGGCGAGAACTGTGGGTTCGTATCATACCCGGGATTGTTTTTGAGATTTTCCTCGCTGTTGACGCGTTGTGCCTTCATTGTCTTGGTCGCGTCCACGACCACCGGTTCGTATCCGTCTTCCTTGCATAAGTTCTTTGTCGCGCCGGTCTCTACATTATAAAGGTATATGTCTGAATCGGTGGATATCGCATAGTCACGTCCCGTTTTCTTGCGGCATGTATAAGCTATAGACTTCGAATCGACGCTCCATGCAATCTGCTCCATCCCTCCGAACGGCTCCATCGGACACTCGAAAGGCTCACCATTCAATATATCCGCACCTCCGGTTATTCCATTTTCGGTTACATCGGCGACATAAGGATGCTGTATGCTCTCCACATAATGATCCCAGTGGCGATACATCAGGTCGGTCACGCGACGTCCGGAAGCCTTTGGAAGATCGTCGGGATTTTTCTTTATGATCTCGTTAAACGGCATCGACTTCACAAGTATTACCTTCTTGCCGTCTGGCGAGAACTTATATCCCTCGATATCTCCGGTGGTTGTCAGTTGAACGCGTGCGGTTCCGTCGGCATTCATCGCCCAGATGTTTCCTCCGGCCAGAAATGCTATGCGCTTGCCATTCTCTATCCAGGAAGCATCCGTCTCGTTTCCGCTGCCTGTTGTCAGTTGCCTGTTATTCTTGCCATTGGCATCTATCAGACAAAGTACCTGATGGCTCTTGTTCTCCGCCACACTGTAATATCCCACCTGGTATACTATCTTTTTTCCGTTCGGTGAGGCCTCGGCCGCTCCGATGCGTCCCATGGCCCACAGAGCCTCGGGAGTCATCAAGTCGCTTTTCAGCGTGATATTGTTTTTGCCTATATTCACGGCGTCCTGTGCTTTTAGATTGCCAGCCGGTACCATCAATACCGCGGCTGCAAATAAGGTTGCGAATACTCTCATTACACGTTATTATAATAAAGTGTTCCCTTCCGCAAAAAGCCGGAAAGGGAACACATGATACCTGTTTACCGCTTGTTACGCTGCTGTTGCTGCATCTTCTGGATTTCAGCGGCCTGGCGCTGCATCGCTTCAAGACGTGCCGCCAGTCCGCTCGTCTTTTTCGGGTTATTCTGGTTTTCCTTATACTTCGCTTCAAGAATTTCCAACAGTCTGGCATCGTTTGTGGTCTTGCGCAAAGCCCACATGATAGCCGCACTGAAAAACAACGATATGAAGTAATAGAAGTTAAGGCCTGCGGAATAGTCGTTAAACATGAAGAAGAACATCACAGGCATGAGATACATCATCCATTGCATCATCTTCATCTGCTCGGCTTGCTGGCCGACCATCTGGTCACGCTGCTGGCGCATCGTCATGACGGAATATACTATATTGGCCAGACAGAACAAGATACAGGTAAGACTGATATGGTCTCCGATAAGCCATATATTGGTATTCCACTCAAATATGGGATCGTATGTCGACAGATCGTCTATCCACATAAAACGATGTCCGCGCAACTGAATGGCATTAGGCACAAAATTGAACATGGCGATCCAGATAGGCATCTGAATAAGCATTGGCAAACATCCCGAAAGCGGACTCACACCGTATTTCGAATAGAGAGCCATCATCGCCTGCTGTTTCATCATCTGATCCTCTGGTTTGTCGTATTGCTTGGTCGCCTCGTCGAGTTTCGGTTTAAGGACACGCATCTTCGCCGAGTTCAGATATGTCTTCTTCACCATCGGGTAAGTTAGAAGTTTGAGAAGCATGGTTATCAATATGAGCACGATACCCATATTGAAGCCGAAGCCTGTGAGCCAGTCGAAAACATAAAGAGTGAACCAACGGTTGATAATCCTGAACAGAGGCCATCCCAGATATACGAGTTGTTGCAACTCAAGGTCTTTTCCGAAAGTGCTCTCCTCTTCCACTTCCTGCAATAACCGGAAGTCATTGGGACCGATAAACATTTCAAACTCAGTAGGCCTCGCACCCGTAGGGTCGAAAGCGGTCTTCAGCTTAGCGTTATATTGCTTCAGATATCCGGAGCCTTTTTCCTGCGGAATACTCGTAAGTAGCGAATTGGCGGCAATATCGTCACGGGCTATAAGCACCGCGCTGAAAAACTGGTTCTTGAACGCCACCCAGTCGAGCGGCTCATCAATCTTCTCGTCTATCTCCTCCGATGTCTCGCTGAGATAGTCCGTTCCGCCGCCTTTTTCTTTATATGTAAGCGTTGCATAACGGTTCTCAAACGTGAACCCTTTCTCCTGTTGGCGGCATTTCTCACCCCACTCTATGTCCATCTCCCTGTAATTGGGTGCGAAAACACCAGCCAATCCCTTTGCCTGAACATACATGCGGAGCATATAATCAGCGCCGAGGGCGTATCTTATTATCATCGCCCCTCCGTTAGATGCCTGAGCGGTCATGGTGACGGTAGAGTCTGTTATGTCTGACGGCGTGAAATAAAGGTCACCGGTAACGATGTTCGTCGTCTTTCCGGCCATCATGAAATTCATGCTTTGATCGCCGCGGTCAAACAATGTCACGTCTTTCGCTCCGCTACGGTCTTTGAAGTTCAGTATTTTTGCCTTACTCAGCGTACCGCCCTTGGTATCGAGAGTCAGTTCTATTTTACTGTTTTTCAGTGTCACCTGCTCGTTCTTACCCACCAACGACGGATAAAAAAGCGACGTGGTGTCGTTTTGGGCAGCTGTGAGAGCCTGTGCCTTGCCTGTGACCTCCGCTATCTTTCTGTCCTCTTCAGCCTTTTTCTTCATTGCGGCGGATATTGAATCCTGCCTGCGCTGAGCGGCTATCTGCTCTTCCGTGGGTTGATTATACCAGCTGAATCCTATCAGCACCAATCCCATCAGCACAAATCCTATGATATTGTTCTTGTTCATCCTGTGTCTCTATTTGTTGGCTGCCGTTTTGATAAAGTCGAGGAACAGCGGGTGCGGTTTCAGCACAGTGCTCTGATATTCCGGATGGAACTGTGTTCCTATATACCATTTAAGGCCGGGTATCTCGACAATCTCCACAAGGTCACTCTCCGGGTTGCGCCCCACGCACTGCATGCCGTTGCGCTCATACTCCACCTGATACGTGCCGTTGAACTCATAGCGGTGGCGGTGACGCTCCTGGATATGTTCCGCCTTGTATATATCGAACGCTCTCGACCCTTGACGGAGCACGCATTCGTAAGCGCCGAGACGCATGGTGCCGCCCATGTCGGTAATGTTCTTCTGCTCTTCCATGATGTCAATCACATTGTGGGTGGTCTTCCCGTCCATCTCACGGCTGTTGGCATCGGCATATCCGAGCACATTGCGTGCAAACTCGATGACCATCATCTGCATACCGAGGCATATTCCGAATGTCGGTATGTTGTGAGTGCGCGTATATCTGGCAGCCACGATCTTGCCTTCGATACCTCGCTGTCCGAATCCGGGGCAGATCATTATTCCATCTTGTCCGGCCAGTTTCTCGGCCACGTTCTCATCGGTGAGTGTCTCCGAGTTAATGAACGTGAGCACCGTTTTGAGGTCGTTGTATGTTCCTGCCTGCGACAGGCTCTCGCGTATGCTCTTATATGCGTCCTGCAAGTCATATTTGCCAACCAATCCGATGTGTACCTCCTTTGTGGCGTTGTTGCGGCGCTCAAGGAAGTTGCGCCACGGACCGAGCGTCGGTGTCTCACCGATTTCCATGCCGAGCTTGCGCATGATAGCCGTGTCGAGCCCCTGCTTCTGCATGTTCACAGGAACCTCGTATATAGACGGCAGGTCCTCGCTCTGCACCACGCAGTCCATGTCTACGTTACAGAACGACGCCACTTTTTTCAATATATCCTCATTGAGATGTTTCTCGGTGCGGAGCACAAGCACATCTGGCTGTATTCCAACACTCTGCAATTCTTTCACAGAGTGCTGGGTGGGCTTGGTCTTCAACTCTCCCGCCGCTTTCAGATATGGCACGTAAGTGAGATGCACGCAAACGGCATTGTGTCCCAGTTCCCATTTCATCTGGCGGATGGCCTCGAGGAACGGCATGCTCTCTATATCACCGATCGTACCGCCGATCTCCGTGATTACAAAGTCATAGTGATATTTCTCTCCGAGCAACTTCACGTTACGCTTTATCTCATTGGTGATGTGGGGTACCACCTGTATCGTTTTTCCGAGATAGTCTCCGCGACGCTCCTTGTCTATCACGGCCTTGTATATCCGGCCTGTGGTGAGCGAGTTGGCCTTGGTGGTCTGGATACCGGTGAACCGCTCGTAGTGTCCGAGGTCGAGGTCGGTCTCCATTCCGTCTACGGTGACGTAGCACTCGCCGTGCTCGTATGGGTTTAGCGTACCCGGGTCGATGTTGATGTATGGGTCAAACTTCTGGATGGTGATGTTGTACCCCCTTGCCTGAAGCAGCTTTCCTATCGACGATGAGATAATGCCTTTGCCAAGCGATGATACCACACCGCCGGTGACGAAGATGTACTTTGTTTCTGCCACAATGTTTATTTTTTATGATTTCAAATTCCTATTAATCAAATTATACAAGGTGCAAAATTACTAAAAAATATTGAAAAGACAAGGATTAGGTATTATTTTAATTCCCACACAATTATAACGCCTTGCCTTTTGTAAAGAAAACTTGCTGATTTTTATACCCGCCGAAATTTTCAAACCAGAACGATTTAACGATACACAACACGATACGAAACGATGGACGAGAAACCGTTTTATAACCGTAAGACCTGTTTTTCGCCGCATTCGGTATCCCGTTGGAACGCGTTTAGTATCCCGTTGCATTGTGAAACGCCGCCAAACGCATTACAACGGGATGCCAAATGCAAGCCATTTGGTATCGTTTTGGGTTTTCCGGAAAGGCCTCATTTCAGCACGAGCAAGATAACGTCCTCACATACAACGACTTAACAGAAACCTCCAAATGCTCGGATATTTCGGACCGGACAATTGTCTTTTTTGAAACAAGCGAGCTATGAGAGGCTTGTTGTACGATTTTTTGACAGCCACACGTATATCCGTAAACTGTGTCACGGATATGCTCAAAACAAAATCAGTAGGTAAAAGCGACATCCCTAAAAACCGCAAAAATAGTAATCCCGAGCAAACAAAAACAACGAAAAGAACAGATAAATCAACATTATTCGCTAAATTTGCACATTAATTTATATTCACCGTATGAAAATAAAACTTTATTTTGTTTTATCGCTGATACTCCTGTTGCCGGCCGCGGCATGGGCAGATTTTGACCCGAAAGCCTACTACACCGTAGACGGGGACGACTTTGAAGAGAGCGAAACCATAAACGACGCACAGGCTCCTTTAAATGTGACATTCAAAGCCAATCCCTCGAACATCGACGAGGGAACGGTTCCGTCGTATGAATGGAAGTTTGTGAAAGACGGAAACACCGATCCATACATCACAAGATATGAAGAGAACACCGAGTTCGAATTTCGCGAGTCGGGAGTCACAGCCGTATCACTCTACGTGTCGTACGGAGACGGAAACGACCCGGAGCTCATATCAACCATAAGGGTAAGCATAAGCACAAGCCTGCTCGAGATGCCTAACGCATTCTCACCGAACGGCGACGGCATCAACGATATATACAAGGCCAAAGACAACCACAAAAGCATCGTGGAGTTCAAGGCGTATATATTCAACCGCTGGGGACAGAAACTGTATGAGTGGAGCGACATAGACGGAGGATGGGACGGCACGCACGGCGGCAAGCCCGTCAAAGCCGGAGTGTATTTCGTTCTGGTGAAAGCAAAGGGAGCGGACGGCACAGAATATAACATCAAGCGCGACGTGAACCTGCTCAGAGACTATACCGAAGGGTTTTCGGGCGAATAGCACCCTCATAACTACACGGATTTCATTCACGCATGAAGACAATGTATTGTAACTGATATCATAATGAAAGAAGACGAGAAGATAAACGTATGGGGCGCGAGAGCCAACAATCTGAAAAACATAGACGTTGAAATACCGAGAAACAGTCTTACCGTAATCACAGGACTGTCCGGCTCGGGTAAATCGTCGCTGGCTTTCGACACCATCTTCGCTGAAGGACAACGTAGATATATAGAGACTTTCTCGGCATACGCACGCAATTTCCTCGGAGGAATGGAACGGCCTGACGTCGACAAGATAACGGGGCTAAGCCCGGTGATAAGCATAGAGCAGAAGACAACCAACAAGAACCCACGTTCCACTGTGGGCACCACGACAGAGATATACGACTTTCTGCGCCTGCTCTTCGCCAGAGCCGGACGTGCTTACAGCTATGCCACGGGCGAACCGATGGTGAAATATACGGAAGAGAAGGTGCTCGAAATGATAAAACAGGACTACGACGGCAAGCGGATACTCATACTGGCGCCCCTTGTGCGCAGCCGCAAGGGACATTACAGGGAACTGTTTGAGAGCATGCGTCGCAAGGGATACCTGCACGCAAGAGTTGACGGCGAGGTGAAAGAGATAACCCGTGGCATGAAGACCGACCGCTACAAGAACCACGACATAGAAGTGGTAATAGATAAATTGCAGGTCAGGGAGAAAGACGACGAGCGACTGAAAAAGAGCGTTGCCACGGCAATGAAGCAGGGCGAAGGGCTTATAATGATTCTCGACAAGGAAACAGAGACGGTGAAGCACTTCTCCAAAAGACTGATGTGCCCCACAACCGGAATTTCATACAGCGACCCTGCACCAAACAATTTCTCGTTCAACTCACCCCAAGGCGCATGCCAACGCTGCAAAGGACTCGGCATCATCAACGAGATAGATTTGGGAAAAGTCATCCCCGACCGCCAAACAAGCATACACGCCGGAGCCATCGTGCCGTTGGGAAAATACAAGAACCAGATGATATTCTGGCAGATAGACGCCATTCTGCGTAAATACGACTGCGATATAAAGACTGTCGTGGCCGATATTCCCGACGAAGCCTTGAGCGAAATACTGTACGGCTCGCTTGAAAACATAAGAATAGACAAATCGCTGGTACATACGTCGAGCGACTATTTTGTGGCGTTCGACGGCGTAGTGAAATATCTTAAAAGCGTAATGGACAGCGACGACTCTCCAAAGATGCAGAAATGGGCAGATCAGTTTCTCGCAGTGTGCACATGTCCGGAATGCGACGGCAGGAAACTTAACCGCGAAGCCCTGTCTTACAGGATATGGGACAAGAACATAGCGGAGCTTGCCGAGATGGACATGGCCGAACTGCGCCGCTGGCTCGACCAGGTGGAAGAGCACCTTGACAACCAGCAGCGGCAGATTGCGGTCGAGATATTGAAAGAGATCAAGACAAGGATCGACTTCCTGCTTGAAGTAGGTCTCGACTATCTGTCGCTCAACCGTCGCTCGGCGACACTATCGGGAGGAGAGAGCCAGCGTATCAGACTGGCCACGCAGATAGGCTCTCAGCTCGTGAACGTACTGTATATCCTCGATGAGCCGAGCATAGGACTGCACCAACGGGACAACGACCGGCTTATAAAATCACTGAAAGAACTGCGCGACATAGGCAACACGGTAATAGTGGTAGAGCACGACAAGGACATGATGATGAGCGCAGACTATCTCATTGACATAGGACCAAAGGCCGGACGCAAGGGCGGCGAAGTGGTATTCCAAGGGAAACCGGAAGAGATACTGAACATGACCGACCTATCGGAGACTACACCACTACCCTCCCTCACTGCCCGATACCTCGGAGGCAAACTCAAAATAGAAGTACCGGAAAAGCGAAGGGAAGGCAACGGAAAGAGCATCATCATACGTGGAGCCTCCGGCAACAACCTGAAAAACGTTGATGTGGAGTTTCCATTGGGCAAACTAATACTCGTGACCGGTGTCAGCGGATCGGGAAAATCCACCCTGATAAACGAGACTCTGCAGCCAATTCTGAGCCAGCACTTCTATCGCTCGCTGAAAAAGCCCATGCCATACAAGAGCATCGAAGGACTGGAAAACATAGACAAGGTTGTAGACGTGGACCAAAGTCCGCTCGGACGCACCCCACGCTCGAACCCGGCAACATATACGGGGGTGTTCAGCGACATACGATCACTGTTTGTCAATCTGCCGGAAGCCAAGATCAGGGGATACAAACCGGGCCGTTTCTCATTCAACGTAAAAGGCGGACGTTGCGAGGCATGTGGTGGAAACGGATACAAGACAATCGAAATGAACTTCCTTCCGGATGTAATGGTTCCGTGCGAGGTGTGCCACGGCAAACGATACAACCGTGAGACACTTGAAGTGCGCTACAAGGGGAAAAGCATTGCCGATGTACTTGACATGACGATAAACCAGGCTGTGGAGTTTTTCGAGAACGTGCCAGACATACTGCGCAAGATAAAGACGATACAGGATGTCGGTCTCGGATACATAAAACTCGGACAACCGTCGACAACCCTGTCGGGCGGTGAGAGCCAACGCGTGAAACTTGCCACCGAACTGAGCAAGAAAGACACAGGAAAGACACTGTATATTCTCGATGAACCGACAACCGGACTGCACTTTGAGGATATCAGAATACTTATGGAAGTACTCAACAAACTCGTGGACAGGGGCAATACCGTGGTGATAATAGAGCATAACCTCGACGTGATAAAACTCGCCGACCACATCATTGACATGGGGCCGGAAGGCGGACGAGGCGGCGGACTTGTGCTCACGACCGGCACGCCGGAAGTGGTGGCGAAGAGTAAGAAAGGACATACGCCACGCTTCCTGAAAGAGGAGCTTAAATAAAAAATCACAGAACATAAAACGAAAACTCTCCTCGTCGCCTGCAAACTCAAATATCCGCAGGCTATAACAGACAATAACATACAACAAAACATCAACACCCGAAAAATCATGATACGGCAAACAGAATTCCGACTCACAGCAAAGCGGCGCGGATGTCATCTCGTGACACAAGAGATCATAAGAAACCTGCCACACCCACTGCCGAAAGCCGGACTGCTCAACCTCTTCGTAAAACACACATCGTGCGCACTGACAATCAACGAGAACGCGGATCCCGACGTAAGAAGTGATATGGAGAAAATACTCAATCACATGGTAAAGGAAAACGAACCATATTACGACCATACGTTTGAAGGCGCGGACGACATGCCTGCACACGCTAAAAGCAGTCTTTTCGGCGTGAGCGTCAACATACCGATAACCGACGGCAAACTTAATCTCGGCACATGGCAAGGTATCTATCTATGCGAGTTTCGCGATTATGGCGGAGAAAGACGCATAACAGCAACCGTTTACGAATAAAGACAAAGACATGAACAAGCGCGAATACATGACGGCCAATAAAAACTGGCTGGCCGAAAAGGCAAAGGAAGAGGGTGTGAAGGCTCTTGGCAAAGGCATATACTACAAGGTGATGGCAAGCGGCGACCCGACTGGAACACACCCTACGCCACAAAATATCGTGACGGTGCACTACACCGGACGCACCATCAACGGTAAGAAATTTGACAGCAGCCTCGGAGGAACCCCGCCTGCATTCAGACTCAGTGACCTTATCAAGGGCTGGATAACAGCTATGCGGCAGATGGTGGTCGGCGACAAATGGGAGGTATACATTCCTGCCGAAATGGGTTATGGCAAATTCTCACAGCCGGGAATACCCGCCGGCTCCACGCTCATATTCGAAATTGAGCTTATCGGTATCTCATAATCTTGGATGCCGGACAGCCGGCATAAGCCCGGCAAGCTATTCCGAAATACACGTGACGCATTAACGAAAAAACAATCCAAACAAGCACCATGTAAAGACGATATAATAGGGAAAAAGGATTTCATTTTTTTTCGTAAAACATGACAATCAAGGCGCTGCACATTGCAAGAAAGAATGTGCCAGCGCCTTGATCATAAAATGAGAAATCCCGATTTTCGTGTGATGAGAAATCTATTATAACATACTGGACAAGCTTTCGAACGGCATTTGGATACCTGCCGGCTCCAACAATATTCCCGCCTGTTCTCCACACTACATCTATACTTATCTTCAAGATCTATTTCGCAGTTTCGTTTGTCAGCAATTATCCTCTTCTGATTTAGACAATTTTATTAGCCTGCAATGCTGGCGGAAATCGGAAAGATAAAACGAATATTGCGGATACTCATGCAACACCGGTACTACCTTTTCCATAAAAGCACGAACATCATACAATAGAAAGTCCATATAATGGCATTCGGTTCCCGTTGCACCTCCCAATAAAAGTCCCAATCCTTCCGGTTTTAGAACTTCTCTTTCTATCCTGTCTTCCAAATCATACCGGAACTTCATAACTTCTTTTTGCTCCTCATCATTGCTTTCGTATGGAAAAGCAAGAAATACTGCCTGCGCTCCGAATTGGTTCATATTATCGAATAATTCGGTATCGTTCTGGTAATATTGAGAAACCAATCCGTAGAAACAGGTGCTTCCTGCAACTACATCATACCGCAACTCTTCATTTTCCTGTGGTTCCAATCGATAAGAAGCAAAAACTTCCTGCGGATTATCAAACAC
The DNA here is from genome assembly GCF_002933775.1 of Prevotella sp. MGM1. Lineage (GTDB taxonomy): Bacteria > Bacteroidota > Bacteroidia > Bacteroidales > Bacteroidaceae > Prevotella. The sequence goes on along the minus strand of NZ_BEWV01000059.1, from coordinate 46,429 downwards.
TTTCTTGCCATTATCTTTTAATGTTTCTGTGATATATCTACGGAGAGCCGGGAGGGGAAACATTCCTTTTCCCGTTTTATCCATACGCTTAACCTCTGAAATATACTGGTAAGAAAGCCCTTCACCCAACATCGTTTCCAACATAATGTAGAAAGCATTGTAACTTTGGTCTTCAGGCAATGCACACAAATTCTTCTCATAAAACGAAACGGTAAAATCATTCTGCTCCTCACAATAACCGACTGCCACATGCACTTCTGACATGTCAACTTCAACTCCGTACATCTGAAAAGCGAAAGAATTATCCGTTCCTTGGTTATAGGGGAAAAACCGCCACTTCCCTTTCAGCTTTTCAGGCATTCGGGATATAAGATAAGGATAGAGATAGAATAAATGGCTGTTTCCTTCTATGGAAAATGTAAATTCATAACCGCCACCAATATTGAAATACACATTTTCTGTTATCAAATCAGTACCTTGGGTAATAAATCTGATTATATCATCGGCGTCATATTCGCTACGCTTTTCTACAATCCTCGAAAGTTCCGCCTCATTCTGCAAAAACCATTGCCAAAAAGCGTCAACACGGTTCTTGAACGGCATTTCCTTATTGCAGCAACGAATAAAATCGATTGTATCTTCATCATCAGGCGTCAATTCATTGGCTTTTGTGAAATAAGACAGTGCTTCCTTTATCCTGCCCAGGTTGTAGAGGGCGTAGCCCATACGAAAATTCCAATTGGTGTCTTGCGCACCCTCGTCCAGGGTTGATTCGAGCAATGCTAATGCTGTCTCATACTTGCCAATATAATTGTAAGCTCGTGCCAACAATCCGGTTTCTTCAAAATTTCTTTTGGAAGGAGAAATTCTTTCTAATGTATCAATTACATTCTGATGTTCGTCGGCATTTGTCCAACTGTCAATCTGCTGTTTTAGTTCTTTGTCCATAATTCTATTTTACTTATTTGATTGCTAACGCTTGAAAGGTTCAGATTATGTTAACCGTGTCTTTTTGTTTCTTCACAAAACTCAATGTGATGCCAACAACTGACTTGGCTGTTTTTCTTTAATTGTATCACTTGTAAAGCAAATATAGCAAAAGTAAAGTATACCAACAATGATACTACCCACTTTTTCATTAAACCGGTCAGTTTTTAACATTTACAATTTACCACTTGCTTTTTTCCTTTGCTTCATGGGGGCGTAATCTCAGCTATAACTATTATAAATGTTCTTTAAACAAATAAGAAAAGAGTCTTTGCTACGATAGTAAGAACTAACTTTACCTTGTATTTGGATATTTCAACACTTGGGATACCACCCATCCAATAAAGAGTCTGCGCTTGTATTACTACAAATAAAGTTCTACTGCATACTCCTAAAGTCTTCCGCTGGCAAGCATTTGTTTCAGCATTTCATCAAACCTTACAAGAAGGCATAGTATATGCATGCGCAGGATTTTTCCTGCCAATTAAACCAGACGTACCGTTTCTGTCTATTAAGCATATTACTCTCAATTTTGCTATTTAGCCATGTGGATATTTTAAAACAAACGGTCTGTAAAAGACTTTTTAAACAATATCTTGATTACGGCAAGCAGAGAAATAATGAAAACATATACGGCACATACCTGAGGCACTGTCAACGATATGCCCTCAACCGAGGCAAACGGCAACGAAGAGAGAAAAACGAGGACATGATTGAGCGATGAGACGACAATCGAAAGCAGAAAGGCGAACAAACCGCTGACAGACGGAATGAAAAAAGAGAATATCATGACAACGGAAAGGTAAAGAATAAGTGTCAAGGCCGGAACGGCAATGATATTGGCAAAGAGGGAGACGAGCGGTAACCGCCCGAAATAGAACGCCACAAGCGGAGCTGTGGCAAGCTGGGCCACGAAAGAGACTACCACAATCTGCCATACTCCGGTCGCTACAGGATGGCTCATCCTAAACTCAGAAGAGACAAAGCGGGAAGCAAACGGACATAAAACCAAGATGCCCGCAAGGGAAACAAACGAGAGTTGAAAGCCTACATCATATATAATCAGAGGATTGACAGTAAGCATCAGCATGGCTGTAAAGGCAAGCACATTGACCGACATCCGTTCACGACCGGAAAGTCCGACAATGGAATAGACAGTGATCATGGTTGCGGCACGGACTACCGATACCGGCATTCCGACCATGAAAACGTATGACCAGACTGCCGTAATAATCAATATCTCTCGTAACAAAGACGGACCACGACGTAGAGAAAGCAGGGTCAGAAGCATGTAGATTATGCCGAGATGCATTCCCGAAAGGGCAAGTACATGGGATACTCCCGTAACCGAATATGCATCTCGAATATCGGCGGATAGCTCAGACTTATGTCCGAGTGTCATCGCTGCGGCAACGGCAAAGGTCTGCCCGTCCAATCCAAGTTCACGATAAGCGGAAATAAGAGAATGCCGATATTTGAGAAAAGCAAGACGGGCACGCTGAAAAACAGACAGACCGCCCATATCGACCGGAGCCGGGCACCAATCACGATAATAGACAAAAGCGGTGGCGTCCACACCGTTACGCTCCAAATAGGCCGCATAGTCGAAACGAGATCCGGAATAATTGGCCGGAAATTTCAATCGCGAAGCAAACACAAACCCGACATTTACCGACAGCGCACTGTAACGGCGCTCAACAGTATCTTTCATTAGTGAAATCACTATTTTCTTACCTGTCAACCGCCCCGAAGTGATTATGGCCTCAAAACGCAACGTCTTGCCTCGCTCCACAGGTTCGCTCGCAACCACAGACTCATACACTGACTTTTCATCGGAAAGAGACACGCGAGGTTTATGCTTAGCAATCATCATACAGACACCGCCAAACATGAAAAATAGCAAAACGATGAAAAGACTCTGAGCGACAGGATGCCTAACGGAAAGCAGACAAAGAAGAAAAGAAAGACAAGCGGCTGCAATCCACACGGAAAGAGCTACAAAAGGAAAAGAAATATCACCCGCTACAAGCCCTGAAACAAAACTCACGGCAACAGGAACGAACGGGTATAAGGCAAAGACACCATTATTCTTCATTATACAGACCGTGGTTTTTCATGTAAATATCGAAACAAAAAGAGTCGGAGGCCGCAAGGCTCGTCCGACTCTTTGATATATCCAGGATTAATTCGCCGCGGCGGCAATCCAGTCGTAAACACAACTGAATACTCCGACGGCGAGTATACCCGCCGTGCATAAGGCAAGAGCAAGCCTGGTATTGCAGTCGCTCTTGAATGTTTCCAGCGGAGTGTCCGATGTCTTTATGTACATCGCCTTGACAATAAGCAGGTAGTAGTAAAGACTGACAACCGTATTTATCAAAGCTATGAACACTACTCCGTATGCAAAGTAAGAACCCTGTGATGCGGCAGCCATGAACACAAAGAACTTGCTGAACATTCCGGCAAAAGGAGGTATTCCGGCAAGAGAGAACAGGGCCAGCGTCATGAGAAGAGCCAACTTGGGATTGGTCTGATAAAAACCGTCATAACAATCCATCTTGGTTTTTCCGCCACACTTCTGCTCAACGATGTTTATAACGGTGAAAACACTCATGTTTGCAACAACATATACAAGTACGTAGTATGTAAGAGTAGATACACTCATGGCACTGTTGCCCACCACGGCAAGCATGATATAACCGGCCTGAGAGATAGAGCTGAAAGCCATGAAGCGCTTCAATTCCTTCTGACGTATGGCAAAGAGGTTGGCAATAGTGATGCTTAGCACGATGACAATGTACAAAAGATACTCCCAGTACTCTACCATCGGCGCAAAGACTTTCATCAAGATCGTCATCAAGGTAAAAGAAGCCGCACCTTTCGATATAACGCTGAGATAACCGGTAACGGCTGTCGGAGCGCCCTGATATGTGTCTGCGGTCCAAAAGTGGAACGGAACAAGCGATATCTTAAAACCGAGACCGCTGAAAAAGAACACAAGTCCCATTATTGTCATCGGCGAGATATACAACAGCGAGGCCACATCTTCGAAATAAAGAGTGCCGACAGCACCGTAGATAAACGATATTCCGTATAGCATCACACCACTTGAAAATGTGGCTGTGAGGATGAACTTGGCCGCACCTTCAGCCGAGTTTTTACGCAACTTGTCGAAAGCCACAAGGCATGCCATGGGCACGGAAGCCATTTCAAGTCCGAGGAAGAACATGAGAAAATGTCCGGAAGACATCATCATGTACATACCGAGAAGGGTTGATATGACCAATTCGTAAAACTCTCCCTCCTTGTTGGAGACATCCGCACGTTGAAGCCAAGGCTGGGCCATTATTATTACGATAAGCGTACCGGCTGTTAGAATTATCTTCATCACGTTGACGGCATTGCTCGTGACATAAAGTCCGCCGAAAGCCTCGGCCGGTTCGGCAACAACGCATGCGGCAATCTGGGCCGCCATGAGCAAACCGGTCACGGCATACAGCATATTGTGCTTCTTCGCACTGTTGTTAAAAGCGAAATCGGTAAGGAATACTATTACCAGAATTGCCATCAAAGTGGCTTCCGGAAACATATTTAGAAATTGACTGTAATCCATTTGTACCAATATTTTAGAAGTTAATTACACTTAAAATCGGAGCCACACCATCACTGATGACATTGCTCACCCACAACGGCATAGAGCCGAGACCGGCAACACAGAATATCAGACAGCAAACGGAGAAACGCTCATCCCATGTCGCATCTGTCAGTTCAAGATAATGTGGATCGGCCACTTTGCCGAACAAAATCTTGCCGACTGTGCGAAGAATGTATACCGCCGTCACGACGATTGACATACAGGCAATGATCGTTGCCGTACGATGGAATATGTCGGCATTCTCGAAAGATCCGACAAAAATTGTCATCTCGGCAGCAAAACCGGAGAAACCCGGGAGACCGAGATTGGCAAGTCCGGCAATGACATAACCAACACTGAGGAACGGCATTATCTTCATCAAGCCACCGAGTTTACGTATATCACGTGTATGTGTACGACCGTAAATCATACCGATGAGCGCAAAGAAAAGCGCCGTCATCAAACCATGAGAAAGCATCTGCAAGATAGCACCTGTGCATGCTGTCTTCGTCATCATAAGAAGAGCGAAAAGGACAAGACCGCAGTGAGAAACGGAAGAATATGCGTTGATATACTTCAAGTCTGTCTGCACACAAGCCGATAGCGCTCCATATACGACAGAGATGGTAGTAAGCACAAGGAATATCCACGCCAACTCCTGAGCGGCATCGGGCAACAGGTACATTGCCACACGGAAACAGCCGTAACCTCCAAGCTTCATCAATACTCCGGCATGGAGCATGGATACAGCGGTTGGCGCCGAAGCGTGACCGTCGGGAGACCAGGTGTGGAACGGGAAAAGTGCGCCGAGCACACCGAAACCGATGAATATGAACGGGAAGAAAATCTTCTGTATCTCAACAGGAATATTGTGCATTGCGGCAATCTCATTCACATCCATTGTCGTAGCGCCGCTGTAATAGTATATTCCAAGGATACCGAGGATGAGCAGAGCAGAACCTCCCATGAGCATCAGTGTCAGTTTCATGGCCGCATATTCCTTGTTGCCGCTACCCCACACACCTATCAAAAGATACATAGGTATAAGGGCTACTTCATAGAACATGAACATGGTGAACATGTCGGTACAGATAAAGAAACCGTAAACACCTGTCGAAAGCAAGGTGAACCACAGGAAATATTCTTTTGTCATGGGCTTCAACTGCCATGAGGCAAATGTCCCCGTGAAAACGATGATGCTGGAAAGAAGCAACATCACAACAGATATTCCATCGACCCCGACAGAGTATGCTATATTGAGAGGCTCAAACCACGGTGTACTGTAAGTAAACAGCATCGTATCGGTATTTCCTCCCTGACGTGCCTGAATGAAAGCGATTGTCAGCCATACGGACAGGGCAAGCAAACATGTTGAGCCTGCCACCATCACGCCACGTACTTGATTGAGATTGCGGGCGATCCAAAGACCGAGCAACATAAGCACGGGAATTACAACGAATAGACTTAATATACTCATCTTTCTAAATTATATGCAAAGTAATACTAATGTTAATGCCACAGTGCCGGTAAGGAACCATACGGCATAACGCCGCACGTCGCCACTCTGCCACGGACGGATGGTCTCTCCGGCCTCATTCGCACCCCAAGCCATGAAGTCAAACGTTCCGTCGACAACATGACGGTCGAACCATGCGATAGGCGTGCTCACACAACGGAAGATTATCTTATGGGTGATGAACATCCATATCTCATCCATATAGAAACGCTTGTATGCCGCACGGTGAAGTGTCGGGAAGCGCTTATAAAGCATATCGGCAATCGGTTGTTTCTCGCCTTTATATATATATGTGGCAAGAGCGATGCTGATAACCGCTATAACACATGATGTTATTGCCACCTGTGTGTCAAGATGGATCTGATAGTCCTGACCGCTTGCGCTGATAAATGAGCCGAAGTTGAGTGCCCAACCGCAAGTAACGGTTATCACGGTAAGGATAATCAATGGAACTGTCATTGTGAGCGGAGCCTCATGAGGAGTGTGATGCTCATGGAGTTCCTTATTCTCCGTACCCCAGAATATCCCGTAATAAAGACGGAACATATAGAAAGCTGTCATGGCCGCTATACCTGTCATTATCCAACCAACGACGGGACTATATGCGAAGCATGCGGTGATAATCTCGTCCTTTGAGAAAAATCCGGAGAAAGGAGGAATACCGGAAATGGCAAGACAGGAAATTAGGAACGTGACATGCGTAACCGGCATATACTTGCGCAGACCGCCCATTGTTGACATCTCGTTGGAATGAACGGCATGAATGATACATCCGGCACCAAGGAACAAGCATGCCTTGAACATGGCATGAGTGAACAGATGGAACATGGATGCCATATAACCGAGTTGTGTGTGATTGTCGAGCACGGCCTCATGACCGGGCAGACACACACCGAGCGAAACCATCATAAACGCTATCTGGGAAATCGTGGAGAACGCAAGCACACGCTTGATATCGCTCTGCGCACAAGCGACGGCCGCCGCATAGAACGCTGTGAACACACCGACCCACACTATAATGCTCATCTGTCCCGGAGCATACTCTATCCACAATGGGAAAAGACGTGCGATCTGGAATACGCCCGCAACCACCATAGTAGCGGCATGGATAAGCGCACTGACAGGCGTAGGGCCTTCCATGGCATCCGGCAACCAGATATGCAATGGGAACATGGCACTCTTACCCGCACCGCCAATGAACATCAGCACAAGAGCCGTGGGCAGAATGAAACCGCCGGCGGCAACCGCCTTAACCACATCGACAGGAATAAAAGGAGTCGTACCGCTACCCATCACAACATCTCCGGCAAAAGAGAAGCTGAAAGAGCCTGTGTAATAACCGAATATCAAGATACCTATCAAGAAGAACATATCGGCAAAGCGAGTTACGATAAACGCTTTCTTTGACGCTGACACCGCTGCCTGCAAAGGATAGTAAAAACCAATGAGCAGGTAAGAGCTTACTCCGACAAGCTCCCAGAACAAATACATCTGGAATATATTGGTGGCAACAACCAATCCGAGCATTGACATCGTGAAGAGACTGAGGTATGCGTAATAACGCTGGAAACCTTTCTCTCCGTGCATATAACCGAAAGAATAGATGTGAACCATCAGACTGACAGTCGATATTACGATAAGCATCACCACCGAAATCGGATCGAGCAGGATACCGAGATCAAAGTTCAGGTCACCCAACGGCAACCATGTGAAGTTATAAGGCACCAATGTAGCGAAAGCACCGTCAGCACCTCGATCGGCCGTAAAGTAGCATATCGCCGTGTAATAGGAAAGCACCGTGACGATACCCAACGATGTGGTACCGATAAGTCCGGCCGCCTTATGTGACAACTTCATGCCAGCAAGTCCCAGCGCAAGGAACGAGAGAAGCGGCAGAAGGAGTATTAAAAATACATAACTATAATCCATAAGTCACGTTAAAATTTCATGTTTTCAATACTGTTCACCTGATCGCTGTTGAAGTTTCGGTAAACATTAATAATAATCGCGATAGCCACCGCACTTTCCGCGGCACTCACTCCGATTGAGAACAGAGTCATAAAGAAACCTTCGAACTGCCCGGGGAAGAGCAGGCGGTTAAACGCCGCAAAGTTAATATCTACGGCATTGAGCACAAGTTCGATAGAGATGAGCATGGCAATCAGATTGCGACGGGTGACAAAGCCGAACACGCCGATAAAGAACAACAGTGCACTGAGCACAAAATAATATTCTACCTGTACCATATATTACTTCTCCTCTTCTTTTCTTGAAACAACAATTCCACCGATAATACATGCAAGGAGAAATACTGATATGAACTCAAACGGGAGCACATACTGATATTTCTCGCTGCCGAGCAACGCCTGTCCGATAGTACTCATCGGAACCTCACCTGCCGACGCATCGCAAGCCACCGTGATAAGCTCATTCTTCAACATCACCAAAGACACCAAAGCAAAACCTACCAGCGACATAACCGCACCGAAAACGACACGGCTTCCTTTCATTCTCTCAACGAGGCCTTGAAGCGTACGCTTGCTGACGAGCTGGATGGCGAATATGTAAATCATCGTAACGCCGCCTGCATAAACACTTATTTGGGCCGCACCGAGATACGTATAGTCAAGCAGGAAATAAAGTCCCGCCACTCCAAAGAGAACGAACAGCATGAATGTGGCCGCTCTCATTATCCGTGTAGTCACCACACACATCACGGCTGAGCCGAGGATGACTGCGGCAAGAATTATAAACATTATTAAATTAGCCATTTATCATTCTCCTATTACTTTTTTGTATTCCACTTACCCACTTCCTGCGGCGCGCCGCCATCAAGAATATTTGGCAGAGAAGACTCGTATTTCACTTCTTTGTCAAGATGAAGAACAAGCGCTCCTCTGTCGAAAGTAGAGTTCTCGAAATCATTGGTGAACTCTATCGCGTCTTGCGGACACACATTGACACAGAGCTGGCAGAACATGCACTCACCCATATCATATTGATAATCCACGAGCACACGCTTCTTCTTGCCGTCCTCCGTCTCCTTCATCTCCGACTTAATCGTAATAGTACCGTTGGGACATGCTTTCTCGCACAACGTACAAGCGATACACTTATGATTTCCTTCGGCATCATGAGGCATGACCAAACGGCCGCGATGACGGGCCGCCACATGCAGTGTTGTCTTGCGGTTTTCCGGATATTGTTCCGTCACTTTCGGAGTGAAATACTCCTTCATTGTGACGCGGAAACCGGTAAGCAGCGACTTCACGCCATGCACTGCTTCTCCGAAATATGATTTGTTATTTTCCATTTTCAATTCTTAATATACCATCCTAAGACTACTTAACATACCATCCCAAGGCTACTATTACCGTCATCAGAACAAGGTTCAACAGAGACAGCGGCATAAGATACTTCCATTCAAGCTTAAGAATCTGGTCTATACGCAGACGCGGGAACGACCAACGAATCCAAAGAAGCACCCAAACAAGGGCAAAAGTCTTACCAAGGAACCACACAATACCGGGAATATAATCCATCACCGCATCAAATCCGGACACACCTATGTGTATAGGCATCCATCCGCCGAGGAACACTGTCGCCGCAACTCCCGCGATAACAAACATGTTCAGGTACTCGGCAAGATAGAAGAAGCCGAATCCCATACCCGAATACTCGGTATGATAGCCTGCGGTAAGCTCGCTCTCGGCCTCAGCGAGGTCGAAAGGACCGCGGTTCGCCTCGGCGTTTCCGGCGATAAGAAATACTATGAAAGCTATGATTGCAGGAATATGTCCCTGGAACACAAGCCAACCGAAAGCACCTTTCTGCGCCTCCACAATTCCGCTTATCTGCATTGTACCGGTAAGGACCACAGCTGCGATAAGGCACAGGCATAGCGACATCTCATAAGATATCATCTGAACGGCACCGCGCATGGCCGATACCACGCTATACTTATTGTTAGAACCCCATCCGGCAAGGAAGATACCGACGACCCCGATGCCAGATATTGCCGTGAGAAGGAATATCCCCACGTTGAAATCGAGTATTCCGGCTCCCTTGTTCCAAGGCATGAACGAGAATGTTCCCACCGATGCGATGAGCACAAGGAACGGTGCGACAAGATAAAGCAGCTTGTCAGCTTTATCCACGAAGAAAATCTCTTTTTGAAGCATCTTCAACACGTCGGCAAACACCTGGAACACACCCCACGGACCGACACGCATCGGACCGAGACGGCACTGGAAGTAAGCGCAGACCTTGCGCTCCATGAATATCAGCACGATGGCAAGCATGGCGTAAGCCGCAAGTATCAGCACACCTACGAGCACGCACTCGATAAGTATCGACAAGAAATCACCCAACCCCAAAGTGTTGCGCAACAAACCGTCGAACCAAGTTGTTACTATACTAAAATCAAACATAATCTTTATCTGTCTATATCAGGAATTACGTAATCTAATGTAGCGCCCACAGAGATGAGGTCGGCTATTTTCTCACCGCGCAGCATGGTATCCATCGCCGATACGAGAGGCAATCCCATCGGACGGAATTTCAGACGATAAGGGCTCTTGTCTCCCCTTGAATCGAGATATACGCCGATTTCTCCACGGCTGCCCTCGCATGATGTGTACCACTGTCCCTCCGGAACACGTATTATCGGCTTCTGCTTAACATAGTAGTCGCCGGCGGGAATGTTGTCGATGAGCTGTTCTATTATGCGTATGCTCTGCTCCATCTCGTCCATACGTACCATATAGCGGTCGAAGCAGTCGCCTGCATTATATGTTATCTCGTCAAACTCGACCTTGTCATACATAGCATAGGGGTGATGCTTGCGCACATCGTTTTGCCATCCTGCCGCACGTCCCGTACCTCCGGTACATCCGTAGCTTATGGCATCTTCCAGAGTGAGCTTGCCTACGCCCCTGAAACGGTTCTGCAAGATGATGTTTCCTGTGAAAATATCGTGATACTCCTTGAACATCGGCTTAAGATACTCACAGAGTTTCTTGACGTTCTGCACGAAATTGGGATCGATATCGGCCTGACATCCGCCTATCCTGTAATAGTTCTGGATAAGCCGGCCTCCGGTGGTCTCCTCCATTACGTTGAGCACTTGCTCACGCTCGCGCATACCATATATAAATGCGGTAAGCGCACCGAGGTCTTGGGCGCAACAGCTGTAAAACAGCAAATGGCTGTCAATACGCTGAAGCTCGTCCATGATTGTACGGATATACTTGATGCGGTCGGTAAGCTCCACTCCCATAGCCTCCTCTACTACGGAGCAGAGGGCATGGCGGTTCATCATCGCACTGAGATAATCCAGACGGTCTGTGAGTGCCAGTGTCTGCGGATATATATAACTCTCGCACATCTTTTCCACTCCGCGGTGTATGTATCCGCAGTGCGGATATATCTTGCGGATTGTCTCGCCGTCGAGTATCGTCTGCAAGCGGAGCACTCCGTGGGTTGCCGGATGCTGGGGGCCGATATTGATAACATAGTCGTCATCGGTGAAAAGCGGATGCTTCACAGCCACCAGTTTTCCGTCTTTATCAAGGCTGTATTCGAACGTACATTCCGTTTCGGGGTCATCCGTAAGCACATACGTGTTGTTCTCAGGACTCATGTCGTAGTCCTTACGGAAAGGATAGCCCTTGAAATCCGAGCGCAGGTATATGCGGCGCATATCCTTGTTGCCAAGAAACTTGATGCCGAAAAAGTCGTAAACCTCACGCTCCAATATCTCGGCACCTTTCCACAGGTGGCTCACCGTAGGTATATACGGCTCGTTACGGTCGGCATTCACTGCCTTAACGCTCGTGCGCTCGTGAGTCTTCGTGTTCTCCAATATATAAACGCACCCGAGTCCTTCCTCGCCGAAGTCTTCTCCGACAATGGTGACAAGGAAGTCGAAATGCTTATCATTCCTCAATTTTGCCATCTCGGAGGCAAAAGCGTTCAATTCGAATTGTCTGTTTTCTAATTTCATCTTCGTCTCCCTTTCTTAGTCGTTATTGCTATTGTCAGGCACGTCAGTCACCACTATAGGCTTCTTTTCCTTATGATTGCGCCCACCGAAGAATTTCTCTATCTTCACCTTACGCTGCAACTGCATCATTCCGTAAAGTATGGCCTCGGGGCGTGGCGGACAGCCGGGCACGAACACGTCTACCGGAACTATTTCCTCTATACCCTTAACCACATGATAGCTGCTCTTGAACGGACCGCCGGATATGGCGCAACCGCCCACAGCCACGACATACTTAGGCTCGGCCATCTCGTCGTAAAGGCGCTTCATGACCGGAGCCATCTTGTGAGTGATGGTACCGGCGCACATGATGAGGTCGGCCTGTCGCGGAGAGTTACGAGTAACCTCGAAACCGAAACGGGCAAAGTCATAACGTGCGCAACCCACGGCCATGAACTCGATACCGCAACAACTCGTGGCGAAGGTCAGCGACCATAACGAGTTGCTACGCCCCCAGTTGATGGCCTGATCGAGCGAACCGACAAACACATCCACACCTCCCTCGTGAAGCTCGTTGATTATCTTTTCGAGAGATTCATTGTCCTTAAATTCCTCGTAAGGAATACTCTTGATGCGCGGCTTTCTCACTTCCATTCCAACGCTCCTTTCCGCCAAGCGTAAGCCAGGCCAAATACAAGTACCAAAAGGAAAAATCCGATGCTCAGCAACGCCATTGCACCAAACTCCTTAACAACCACTGCCCACGGATAGAGAAACACCGTCTCCACGTCGAACATGAGAAACAAGATAGCGAACAGGTAGTAGCCCACATGCATAGGTATCCATGACGAACCGTGCGTGGGGATACCACACTCAAACGGTTCTCCTTTTACCTTGTTATACGAGCGCGGACCGATCAGCTTGGCAATGACATAAGCCGCCGCTACCAGTACGATAGCCGTTATCAAAACGGTAAGTAACAAAATAAAATACATAAAATATTATAATATTACAAATTTGTACGCTTGAAATAAGCGGGTGCAAAGATAATAAAAAAATCTTAAATCGTGTAATATTAACAACAAAATTGTACCTATATATAAATATAAAACTTATCTAAGGACAACTATAAAACAAACATCAATTATATTAACAAATCGGCAACCTCTATATTTTCTTTCCGACAGTCAAAACAGAAGAGCCGACAAACCGTATATCGCACAAGACGGCACATTTATCAAACCGGCAAGTCACTTCCCGCCGTGAAACGCCACCAGACCTTCCAACGGACTGCGCATCACTTTCCCGACAGTGAAGCCTTCGACCCCCGCCGCCTCTTCTAGCTCGGCTCTGAAATAATACGCTATACTGCCAACGGCACCGACCGGAAGGTCCGGACGGCAATATTGCACCACGTTGCGACTGAAAAACGACCTGAAATTCTCTATCACCATACTACGCAGCGACGGCACGTCAAGCCTGCCGGCAATGAAGCAAGACATTGAGGCCAGATAACGGTTTGCCAGCGGCTCACGATACACACGCCGTATAATGTCTGCCATGGTCTGCCCTGTGATCGAAAGATACTCGTCGCGCAGGGATTCGGGCAACCCACCTTTGAAAATAGCGTTGACAAACATCCTACCCAGCACAGCCCCACTACCCTCATCGCCGAGAATATAACCCAGCGGAGGGGTGTTTCCGGTGATGCGGACACCATCGTACAGACCGGAGTTGGCTCCCGTGCCGAGAATACATGCTATGCCCTCATCACGACCGCATACGGCTCTTGCCGCTCCGAGCAGGTCGCCATTTACCTCCACATGTTCCGCTCCGGAAAAAGCTGCAGTAAAAATATCGGCCATCATAGGAATAAACTCCTCGCGACAACCGCTGCCATAGTAATACACGGCCTTTACGTCTGCCGCGCCTAACTTCGGCAGAAGTTCACCGACAACGATATTCTCCACCGTGAGCCTATCCTGATGAAACGGATTTATGCCTTGCGTGAGCACCTGCCTTACCACATGCCTACCGTCTGCAAGCACCCAGTCCGTCTTGGTGCTTCCGCTATCCGCAATGAGTATCATAATATTTACTTTTCCGCAAAAGTACAAAAATATTCTTATTCCCTCAAAAAAACATGCCACTTGATAATCAACAAAGAACATTCATAATATGCGGACAGCCTGTCAACGCCACCGCCCGAGATTATTCCCGAATACACCAAACGTAAAATAAATATCACAAGCACACACTCGCCACTTTTTTTGAATATTTATACAGGGACACATCATAAACCGGAGAAAAACACCTTGTTTTTTGATAATCCACAACTTGCAACAGCATAAACCGCCACGCTTTCCGCATCCGGATACCGGTTGCGTTCCATCGGGATACCGGTTAGCTTGCATTTAGCGTCTAAACGCAACGCGACAAGTATCCCGTTACAACGCAACAAGCACCCCGTTGCAACACAAAAAAGGCTTCCGATACAAGTTTCGGAAGCCTTTTTCACATACATGTGCATATCACAACACACATATCCGTGCGACATGTTGACGCCATCAATAATCCTAATTATTTATGTAAAGATGCGCACAATCACACTTTTATCAAATATCAAAGGCGCGACTCCGTGCATAAATATACATTTCCGGCATATAACCGATAACGCCGCAATAGTTGTTTTGTAAATATTTATCATAGCCTTTTATTGTTTTTGATGGTTTATTCCATACAAATTTAGCAAAAAACATCACCGGATACAACAATAAGCACGATATACTTAGCGATACTTTCCACAAGACAAAACAACATTTTAACAAGGACATATTGCCGCAAAACATCAAAATTTACAGCGTTTTTATTTACGGGTTACATTAATTTTAATTAACTTTGCATTCTGATAAAAACGCTTTTTACAATTATGAGAAATACGATAATCGCCGGCCCATGTGTAATAGAATCGGCCGAGCTTCTAAATACAGTGGCGCAAGAACTTGTGAGAATAAACGATACACTTGGCACTGACATCATCTTCAAGGCTTCGTTTGACAAAGCCAACCGAACATCCATACATTCATTCAGAGGTCCGGGACTCGAGAAAGGCTTGCAGATGCTGGCAGACATAAAAAGCAGATACGGGCTGAGAATACTGACGGACATACATGAAAGCTGCCAGGCCGAGGCTGCGGGAGAAGTAGCCGATGTATTGCAGATACCAGCTTTTCTGTGCCGACAGACCGACCTGCTCGTTGCGGCTGCACGCACCGGGCTAACGGTCAACATAAAGAAAGCACAGTTCTTAAGCGGCAACGACATGCGGTATCCTGTGGAAAAGGCGCGCGACGCGGGGGCGAAAGACGTATGGCTTACCGAAAGGGGCAACACGTTCGGGTACAATAACCTCGTGGTGGATTTCAGAAACATCGACGACATGCTCGGCATAGTGCCCACAGTGATAATGGACTGCACCCACAGCGTGCAGCGTCCGGGCGGCGCCGACGGCAAGACCGGCGGCGACAGACGGTTCGTACCGCAAATGGCAATGGCAGCCAAAGCCTTCGGAGCGACGGGATATTTCTTTGAAGTACACCCCGACCCCGACAAGGGACTGAGCGACGCAGCCAACATGCTCGAGCTGTCGAAGCTCGAAAATCTCGTAAGGAGACTGGCCGAGTGAGCACGGACACACAGGCAACGGACAAAACAGCAAACAAAAACAAATTCAAAAAAAATGACTACAAGAGAACACGCCATACAGTGCATAAAAGACGAGGCCGAGGCTCTGCTCGACCTAATACCCAAGATGGACGAGAACCTCGACATGGCCGTTGAGCTGATGTACAACTGCCGGGGAAAAGTGATAATCACCGGTGTGGGCAAAAGCGGACACATCGGAGCTAAAATAGCGGCCACCCTTTCGAGCACCGGCACTCCCTCGTTTTTCATCAATCCGCTCGACGTGTTCCACGGAGATCTCGGTGTGATGACGAAAGACGATGTGGTATTGGCCATATCAAACTCCGGACATACTGACGAGCTGCTGCGCTTCATTCCCATGGTGCTGCACATGCAGATACCGATTGTGGGCATGAGCGGCAATCCCAAATCGCTGCTCGCCAAATACTCCAACTGCCATCTCAACGTAAGCGTCAAGAAAGAGGCGTGCCCACTCAACCTCGCGCCGACAAGCAGCACCACAGCCATGTTGGCAATGGGCGACGCTCTGGCCGTGGCCCTGATGCGGAAACGGCACTTCCAGCCGAACGACTTCGCACAGTTCCACCCCGGCGGCGAGTTGGGCAAGAGACTGCTGACAACGGCACAAGACGTGATGCACAAAGACAACATGCCTGTAATCACACCGGAGATGCATCTCGGCGAGGCCATCATCCTCGTCAGCAAAGGCAAACTCGGACTCGGAGTGGCGGAAAAAGACGGGGCTGTATGCGGACTGATCACCGACGGCGACATCAGAAGGGCAATGGAGAAATGGCAAGCCGAGTTCTTCGACCGCACAGTGGCCGATATAATGACGACAACACCGAAAACGGTTTCTCCACAAACAAAAATCACAGACATACAGAGTATCATGAACAAATACAAGGTTCACTCAGTACTCGTGACAGATGAAAACTCAAGACTTCTCGGAGTGGTAGACCACTACTCATGCATGATATAAAAACGCTTTACAAAGCATCCGGAAACACAAGACAAAAGGCATGAAGACGTTAAAGAAAGTTCTGATCATCATAATGGCATTTCTCCCGCTATATGCAGCCGGAATATACATGTTCAAGACGCTCGACGCAAGAAACGGCCTGAACAGCAGCCAGATAAACTGTATATTGAAAGACTCGCGCGGGTTTGTATGGCTCGGCACCCCGGCCGGTCTCTACCGATATGACGGCTATACGTTCAAGAGCTACCAGTCTGACTCGCAAGACGGTTCGTCACTGCCCGACAGTTACATTAAGAGCATTCAGGAGTCGCTCGACGGATGCCTATGGATACAGACCCCGGCCGGCATGTGCGTATATCACCCTCAGTCGGACAGTTTCGAACGTGACATGCGGCAAGTATATGTGAAGATGGGGATAAGCGAAATGCCGGAAATAGTGTATATAGACAGCCATAAAAACCTGTGGATGTCTGTTCCCAAAAAGGGAGTGCTGGCATACAACATGCAGCAACAACTGCTCTACGAGTTTGGCTACTCTGACGACGCTCACGGCATACCGGAAGGGGAAATCTGCTCGATAAACGAATGCCGCGACGGTGCGGTAATCGTATACAAAGACGGCAAACTGGCATGTTGCAACATATCCCGGCAGCAACGCACCGTATGGAAGACAAGCACGGTGGCCGATGCCCGCCTGCGGAGTTCCTCGACACTAAAAGCCTTTGCCGACCAGATGGACAATATATGGCTATACGGACAGGGGACACTGATGGTATACCACAAAAACACAAAGAAATGGAACACCGCCATCGGCGACAACATAGGTCTGACTGGGGTTGAGGTGGACAGAGCTGTGAACGGGATAACCGGCGACAGGAAAGGCAATATATGGATAGGAACCGATGCCGCCGGACTGATACGGATGAACGTAAACAACCATGAGATGGAGTTCGTAAATCCGAAAAGCGCCAACAAGCATGACAACTATAACGAGACAACAGCCATACAAAGCGTGTATGTGGACGATACGGACCTGCTGTGGGTGGGAACGGAAAAGGCCGGACTGGCTTTCTATGGAAACAATATATACAAATTCAAGTCGGAACTGTATGGAGACATCACCGCTATCACTCAAGATGCCGATGGAAAAGTGTGGTATGGAACGAGCGACAACGGTGTGGTGGGCTACGACGGACTGCTGGCCAGCCGAAAAGTGTCGGCAATGGCGGTAACTCCGGACGGCAGTTTATGGATAGGCTCGAAACGAAACGGACTGACACGCGTCAAAGACGGCGACACAAAGATATACTCGGCGGCGAGAGACAGCATGCACACGCTAATAGACGACCGCATCAACGGCTTGTGCACCGACAAGTCGGGCAACCTATGGATTGCGACAAGAGGAGGATTGCAGGTGTTCAACACCAGGATGCAGACATTCGCGACATATACCCGCGAGAACGGGAAACTGAGCACAAACACCATCACCGCCCTGTTCTATGGAAACGGGAATAACATGTTCATCGGAACAAACGAGGGTCTGATAATACAAAACCTGTCTACGAACGAACGCTGCGCACTCACCGGAACAACCACCGGAATGCAAAAATTCACCAACAACTACATAACACAGGTTATCGAAGACTCGCGAGGACTGGTATGGATAGGAACACGTGAGGGCGTAAACATACTCGACATGGAAAAAGACAGGCTGGACTATCTGACGGAAAAAGACGGTCTTGCCAACAACTGTGTATGCGGACTGACGGAAGACAAAAACCACAACATCTGGATAACGACAAGCAACGGAGTGACACGTGTAGTGGTGCAGAGAAACCACGAGGAGGCTTCTTTCAACTACGGACTGTACAACTATGACACATCGGACGGACTGCAAAGCAACGAGTTCAACATCGGGGCCATATATACCAAGAAAGACGGAAACGTATTGCTCGGCGGTCTGTATGGAGTGAGCAGCATAAGACAAAATGTCAAGAATGACAGGGCGTCACTGCCACGCGTCATGCTTACACAACTCTTTGTCGGAGACACCGAGATAATTACCGGACATGAATATGGCGGGCATGTTCCGCTGCCGCAAGCACTCAACGAAAGCAGCAGGATAGAACTGGCTGACAACCAGAATACGTTCACCATCAAATTCGCGGCCGGAAACTACAACCAGAGCGAACGGCTACTCTTCATGTACTGGATGGAAGGGAAGGACGAC
This sequence comes from Prevotella sp. MGM1, assembly GCF_002933775.1. Classification (GTDB taxonomy): domain Bacteria; phylum Bacteroidota; class Bacteroidia; order Bacteroidales; family Bacteroidaceae; genus Prevotella. The sequence continues at coordinate 27,392 of NZ_BEWV01000059.1, read as the reverse complement.
AACTGGAAAAACGGGGATCCGCTGACGCATGGAGTGACGTTCACCGATCTTGCCAGCGGTACATACACACTGCACGTCAAGGCAATAAGTGCCGACGGAACCGTGAGCGACCGGGAACGCACTCTCGAAATAAAGATAATGCGCCCGTGGTGGATGTCGTGGTGGATGATTCTGCTATATGCCGTTTCACTTATCGTCATTATATATATATGGATGATAGGCACCAAACAGATATCATATATATGGACAAAAAAGAAAGCCGTGATAAGGGAACTGATGATTCAGCGGGAAGAGATAAAGGCCGCAAGCGACGAACTGCGCGTGCCGCTGTCGAGAATGACCACAATAATAGGCAATATGGCCGAGAAAGAAGGCACTGTGGAAGAAAAAGAGCAAATAAACGCACTTCATTTCCAAGTATTGCAGGTGATAACGAGAATATCGGAAATGCAGACCTCGCTCGAAAATCCAGAGGCACGCGCCATTGAAAACGCCGACAACAGACTGCAATTTAACAGCAAAGGAGAAATAGCGTCGGTACAATATGGCAATGATGATATACTGACCGCCGAGATAAAACCAAAGAGAACAGACCTCATTACGATGCAATACACAATTGCCATAATAGACGATAACGATGATTTCTTGAGATTTTTCATGGCACACTTCCGCAATATATACAACATCAGGGCATATAACAGCATGGAAACGGCCGCCGCAGACATGAATGCCATCGCCGCAGACATAATCGTATGCAAGCACGGCATGAAGGAAATGACAGGAAGCGAGCTTTGCAACAGAATAAAGACAAATCCAAGGACGGAAAAGACAAAGTTCGTTCTCATGACGGACGGAGTACTGACACCGGCCGACATGCAAAGCATGAACATCACGTTGGCGGCCGACGACTATCTGGCGAAACCGTTCAACATGCAGGAGGCGGCGATGAGGTTTAACCGGTTGCTTGGACTCGCACCGGCAGAAGGAATGGACATCACCGGCAACAGTAACGATATACCTATGCTGGAAAGCATGAACACGGTCATGATGTCTGACAACGGGATGAGCATCACATCGGATGAAGACGTGGAAAGAATATTATCCGCCGCAAATCATAATGATGCCGGCAATACAGGAAATACGCAAGAGCGTAACAAGGATAATGGCGAGAAGGCAAACAATATGCCCTTATACAAGAATGGAGAGACCATCGGCGACTACTCCATGAACAGTTTAATGGACAGGCGACTGATGGCAAACGTGGAACAATACGTTCTTCACAACATGAGCAGAGGACATATAAACCTTGAAGAAATGGCCGTGGCCATGGGAATGGGACGGGTACCGTTTTTCCATAAAATAAGAAGCATCACATCCAAGACACCTGCAGAGCTGGTAAGGGAGTTGCGACTGAAACACGCATGCACATTGCTCGAACGCACCAATATAAACGTCGGAGAGCTGGCATCGACCCTCGGATTTATGACTCCAGAGAATTTTACTTACATATTTAAGGAAAAATACGGCATGTCGCCGCTTGAATACAGAATAAAACACAGAGAACAAGCATGAGATACTATATGTTTATCATCGGGTTGCTCGCCTGTTGCAACATGGCAAACGCACAAACAAGCGACTCGATGATAGTTGATATATTGGAAAAAAAGGGGATAACATTCACACACGACAACAGCATAACGCTTCTGACAACGGGCAAGGACAAATTTAACGACATGTTCAAAGCCATCAGACAGGCCAAAAGCAGCGTGCATCTTGAATACTTCAACTTCCGAAACGACTCAATCGCGTCGGAGCTTTTCGACATATTAAGACAAAAAGTAAAGGAAGGCGTAGAGGTCAGGGCGCTGTTCGATGGCTTTGGCAATGACTCCAACAACAAACCGTTACTCAAGGAACACATACAGAATTTAAGGGAAGACGGTATCGAGATATATGAGTTCGACCCCATACGCTTCCCGTGGATAAACCATGTTTTTCACAGAGACCACCGTAAAATAGTGGTAATAGACGGTAATATAGCATACACGGGCGGAATGAACGTTGCCGATTACTACATAAACGGCACCGAACAGGTAGGCGAATGGCACGACATGCACTGCCGGATAGAAGGCGGCGCTGTAAGCCAGTTGCAACTGATATTCATGAAAATGTGGCGAAAAGTCACCGGACAGGACATCTGGGACCAAAAATATTTCAATACTTACGCACCAATCACATTCAAAGGGCTGGCCGCCGACACTACCGCCACAGCCGGAAAGAAGACGGTTGGAATAATAAACAGGGAGCCGAGAACATCGAACGAAATAATCAGGACTTTCTACGTGAACGCCATCGACTGTGCCAAAGATTCCATAAAACTTATCAACCCCTACCTAACACTAAACCGAAAACTGAAAAAAGCACTGAAAAACGCTGTGAAACGGGGCGTGAAAGTAGAGATACTCGTATCGGCAAAAAGCGATATTCCGCTAACTCCGGACTGCGTGTTCTATAATGTCCATAAACTGATGAAGAAAGGAGTGGATGTATGGCTGTTCCAACCGGGATTTCATCATACCAAGGTAATAATGGTAGACGGGCGTTTCTGCACCGTTGGCAGCGCCAATCTGAACGCCCGAAGCCTCAGTTGGGACTACGAGGAGAATGCTGTCATCATTGACAGGAACACCACAAAAGAACTTGACAACCTGTTTGACAACGAGAAAAAGAGAAGTGTCTACCTGACGGAAAAGACATGGAACGAGTTCAGGACACCGTGGAAAAAGTTTGTAGGATGGTTCGCGCATCTGCTTACTCCTTTCCTATAATCATAATTAAAACACAGCAATCAATATCCGAATGAAAAGAGACGAGACCATATCCATTTGCAAAGCATTCGGCATCATACTGATGGTTATCGGCCATGCCAACTGTCCCGGTCCGCTGAGCAGTTTTCTGTATGAATTCCACATGCCGCTGTTCTTCATCGCGGCAGGATATTTCTTCTCCCTGAAATATCTTGACGATGAGGCAACATTTGTGAAGAAGCGCGTCAAAGGGCTGTATATCCCGTTTCTGAAATGGTCTGTCCTTTTTCTTGCCATACACAACCTGATGTTCAAAACGGGAATACTCAACGAGCAATACGGCAATGCCGCCGGTGGAGTGACACACCCCTACTCATGGCACCAGATACAACAGAACCTGTGGACAATGGTCTGTGCGATGGGCGGATACGACCAGTTTCTTAACGGTGCGTTCTGGTTTTTCCGTGGATTATTCGTTGCAAGTATAGCATATCTCGTACTGTTCAAGATCACAGACAGCCTCATCGGCAGGCTATACATGACAAAAGAGAAACGGAATAAAGATTATGAAAACACCGGCCATATAATCGAAAACGAACAACCAAAGGTCTATCGCACGCTTGTAATACCGGTAATAATATGCGTTACAGTTCTTGTAGTTCAATCATGGAAAACCCTTGAAGGCCTGAAAATCATAAACCTTATACAAGGCGGCAACCGCGAGATAATGGGAATATTCTTCTTCGGATGCGGATTTATATTCAGACAACTGAGAGACAAATACCGCGTCACGTGGCTGGCGACCATTGTATCGGCAACGGTTGTCTACCTGTTTTCACGCTTTGCCCCGTCAAGCATGGGATGGAGAATGGATTTCAACGGTTTCATCGCCCTACCCTTGCCCGCCATTTGCGGTTTCCTCATGACATACAACATAAGTGATTGGTTTGCAAGACATGACGGCCGAGTCAAAGACTTCCTCGTCTTCTGCGGCAATAACACAATGTGCATATTCGTGTTCCACATCGCGGCATACAAGGTTGTGAGCCTGATAAAGATATGGTACTATGGTTTGGATTACTTACAGATAGGTTGCCACATGGTAATACACGAGTACTCGGATATGGATCACTTCTGGATTCTATATTCAATGGCAGGCGTAGGCATCCCATTGGCATGGACATGGGCCTATCGCAGAATTTCCACGCTTATCAAATCAAGCATTAGCTGAATATCAACCATACCGACACCGTGGTTTTCAATAAAGCCAAGCTCACTTCTTATTATTTCCGCCTCAGCCCGTTCACGGTAATAATCGGTGGTTGAGTTGGGATATATCGTTTTCAAATAGCGTGCAAAAAGACGTGCGGCCTCACGGTTATTACCGGCAAACCACTCGCAAAATCCGAAATTAACAATATCTTCGGCATCGTCATTGTCACCGCCGCTTAACTTCAAATATATATTTTTGGCCTGCTCATACTTTCCGTCTCCGACCAAAGCGCGCGCCAAAACTCTCCTTACCGTATAATCTTCCGGATACTCATAGTCCAACCTGTAAAGCACCTTTAACGCCTCGTCATACCGCTCCAGATTGGTAAGACACACACCGTAACCTACCAGATAGCTCTTTTTATCAGGCTCTTTCTCCATCAACTCTCCATAAGCATCACATGCCTCGACATAATTCCCTTCATAAAAGCATGCCCTTGCATATCCCATTAAAGCCCGCTTGTCATCCGGACGACATTCCATTGCCTTACGAAAACACTCCGAAGCCGTATATCCCGACAAAGAATCATGCAGAATAACATTCTTTTTATGCAGCAACACATTGCCGCATAACATATAGTACTGATAGTCTTTATCCTTATCGGCATAGCAATCCAACACTTCCGCCGCCTCACCGTACATACGCCGCTTCATCAAAAATGTTACGATCTCACTGTTTTTCTTAGACAAGGCGGTACCCTTGAATATACTGTGGGCAAAAAATATATAATCGGCATGCCACTTTTCACCCTTACGATAATCGAAAGGATTGTAGAAATGGGTCCGTGAAGGATAAAGACGGAAGAAGCGATAAATATCCTGAAGGTATATTCTTCTTATATAAGCCGCACTCCGATTATCGATATCCATGATCCGCGCGACACCCGCCACTTCGCCATTGCCAATCATTTCGCGCATACTCTGCGGTATGCGGTCTATCACCTGAGTGAAAGCAAGCACGAAAGAATACTTATCGCTGTCACAGAACGGACCGCTACCGATTATCTTCTGCACAAGCTTCCCATTGTTGCCACTGTCGCAAACAGGCGCAACCGCAGGATGCTCCTTATAGAACGGTACAAACCAATTGCTGATATTATCGAAAAACGGGAAACGCTTCATTTGAGAGAAACCACCGAAATAAATGTCGGAACCTGCTTTCTGCATATCCACCATACGCCGGAAACTCTGCTCCACCTTCTCCATATTACTCTCCGATTCCTCCGGATGGAATATATCTTGCATCGGGTCTTCGTCCCGCTCCTCTATCCCATTGCGGGTAATATGAAAATTATTGTTTTTCAACAAGTCGGGAATTATCTCCTTCTGAATGGTATTATTATCACTTTCCGCACTCACGCAATACAATAGTTGTATCTGCAATTCGGTCAGTTCCTCACATACTTTCTCTGATTTCAACAACTCTTCCACCATCTGCCTCTCTTCCGGAAACAGACGTTCCTTTCCTTTTCCCAATGAAAACACCCACCCGACAAGGGCACGCTGGCTGACCTTATCATCCATGCTACGGCGATATACATTAATAAGGAGACCGAGCTTATTGACATCGAAGACATTCATTGCCGACAACATCACGGCTGAAACCATCAACGCCCTGTCGTTAACATCCACCGTGGGCGAGAGCATCAGCTCCTCATAAGCGTGCGACTGTTCCTCTGTCCACTGCTCCGAAAGCCATATTCTATTGAACAGCTCCGACATAAGAGACTGATGTCCGGCATAAATCCGAGCCTTTTTCTCCCTCTTTATATGCTCCGGTTCAAATTGAAGCATTGCCACCTCAGACACAAACTCTTCCAAATCCCTCTGTATCGCCGCGACCGTCCAGTCGCGCCTACTTGCCGCAACCGCACGATGAGAGGACGAGAAAAACGGAACATGTGCAATAATATGTCGCAACATCACATTAGACGTAAGACTGTACATATACCGTGTAAGCCTGCGATATATCCCATCCAGTTGAGGATCGCGATAACCTCCCGCCCAATAATCGGCCATCAAACGGTAATCGTTCTTTATTCCGTCAAACACATCGGCAAAACCGAGTTCGGGATATTTGCAAAAGAAAGACTCCAAATACTCTATCGCCAAACCAAGCCTTTGGCCGGCAAGCAATTCCAATATATCATCTAATTCCTTATTCCTTTCCATTGTGTTCCTCCTTCGTTTTCAACCACTTATCCGCTATCTCCGTATCACGGTTACGTGGCGCGGCAGCGTGATTGTATTTTATATTTTCCGGTATCGATAATACCACGTCGCCGGATACTCCGCAATACTTCGATATAAGCTTATCATATTTCCTTATTCCATGCTTGTTTATCGAATCACATGCCATATTGTATGCTTTAACAAACACATCCACCTGCTTTTTACGTGCCGTATCTGCCAATAGTTCTTTTCTGAAAGCAATAACCCCGAGCCACATATCGAGTTTGCGCGAGTCGAGCACAACCCTATGCTTCGCCATTCGTGCGGCCGTTGCCTGCGGTTCCGCGAGCCATAAAGCATCCATCATGTTGTTCTCAAGCATCTTAAGGCGTATATTGACATCGTTTATCTGCACCTTGAAAACACGCTCGTCGCTCAGCCCGACACTGTCCGCAACATAATCGCTCAACAGATCGGTTGCCGATAGGCGCGACATGGCTATCATTTTATCATCAAACTGCTTCAGATTCTTTATACGTGCGTTCTTGTTGCTTATCAACTGCCAGTATGCCCCGGTTGCGGCGACATAAGTCAAAGGCATTGCCGCTGCCGCAATACGTTGTGCCCGCACCACATCGGTCACCGTTCCTTCCACTCTCCGGTTTACTATGGCGGTGTCACAATCCATCTGTGCCGTATAATACTTCAATCGCACATCAACACCAAGCTGCTCATACAGCCCGTATTGCCGTGCCACATACATAGGAAGGCAATCAAGCGTAGGCATGACTGCCACTTTCAGCGCAGCCGAGTCCTCGCGTGCCAGACGTATACGCTCAGCCCTTGACATACGTTTTTGCTCCTCATAAGACTGTCCGCAGGCAATAATGAGCAACAGCGAAATAACAGAACAGACTATATTTTTCATCATCATCCTATTCTAATTTAAAAGGGCGTCAACGTATTTAAAACAAACACGAGCCGCCCTTTCGAGTGTTTAATGTGCGATATTAGCCTTTATCACGATGCAAAATTACAAAATAAAGATGAATAACCAACCTGTTTTTAGAATATTAATGCAAATAAACATGTCAATAAAGACATTACAACAGAAAACAACCGAATTCACGAACATAAGCCATATAATATCTTTCGATATTCATCAGCGTCACGCAAATCTAAAATCATGAACACAAATATATCAATGTTCCCAACAAACCATTTATCGTGATTGAATATCCTTATTCAATATTTTCGTAAACTTCTCTGCACCAATGTCTGACAAATGATCACAATCATGAAAATCATCGGCCACGAAACGTGAATCTTTCAGATAATCAAAGTATGGCAGATCATATTCCTTTTGTAACCTATGGATTAATTCGTACATCTTTGCCAACTGCTTTTCATCGAGATTATCATAGTACGTGCTCCAACAGGGAGTGGTTATCAATATCATCCTTACATTACGATTCTTACAAAATTCTGCCATCTCCTTCATTCGCTCATAATTCGCTTCTATAAATTCAAAGCTGTCTGCCGTGTGCCTTTTCACGGCAGATACGGCATCCGTACCCTTATTCCACGCTTCCATGTTTTTACCATGCGAACCAAAATGTGTCCCAAAACCGTATTTATCACAACTTATACCATCTTCTTTCCGGAAATACCTTACTAACTTTTTACTCGCACTTCTAATGTCCGACACTTCCAAATTATACAAAGACCAGTCAGGATAAAGACTGCAATCCATATAAATCTTGTAATATCGGCAGCGGTATTTCTCCGCACCATATTCCATTCCGTTAATAAACCACGACATATACGAAACAGGAGCTATAACAGTTTTCAATCTTTTGTACCTGTCTGCCCAATATTTCAACAAGGCCAAATCCTGCTTAAAGTCTTGGGCTACATTGGCAAGAGAAAAAGCATTGCCTTCTAAAAACTCCGGACGTATGCCATTGTACGTATGACTTGGACCCAGTACCAGTACCTCAACGTCTTCCGCGTTATCCTGCATCCACTCATATTTATACTTATATGTATTCGGTACTTGACGCAAAATGAATTCCACCGAAATTGCCATAACAACAATTAACAAGACAAATAACGCACAATATTTCAGAAACTTCTTCATAATGACTTAAAATTGAAAATAGATAAATGTTTGGCTCGCCCCGGCATATTTGGCTATCACATATATACAAATATAATATACCGTCCAACGCACAAAACGATAATTGAAAGGACGCATATTGGAAAACTGTAAAACATGACGCTTATCACGCTGAAACCATTCGACAAGAATGATAATGAGGCCAAAACGTAAAAACTTCATACCGCAAAGCATTGACGAGTCGAAGAACTGATTTGTAAACATCGCCGACAAATATCCCACTGCCTGTCCAATGGTTTCCGCACGGAAAAGAACCCATCCGATAACAACCAGAAAAAACGTCAATAACATTTGCAAAGCCACTTTGGCTCCGGAAATAAAACGGCCGCAAGCGATGGCGCTGTCATACTTCGTATTGACACCAGGCAGATTATAAACAACAAGCAACACGGCATGGTATAATCCCCAACAAACGAATGTCCAATCAGCTCCGTGCCATAATCCGCTTATAACCCAGACAATAAATATATTACGAACTATTCTCCACTTTTCACATCTACTCCCGCCTAACGGAAAATATATGTAATCGCGAAACCATGTGGTAAGCGATATATGCCAGCGCCGCCAAAACTCAGGGATACTACGTGAGAAATACGGAAAATCGAAATTGCGTGTCAGATTAAATCCGAACAATCTTGCACAACCTATGGCTATATCCGAATATCCCGAGAAATCACAGTAAATCTGCAACGTGAACAACACGCCAAGTATAAAAAGTGTCAATCCAGGCAATTCGGCATACTGGCCCCAACAAGCATTAACCTCAGCCGCACAGTTATCGGCTATGACAAGTTTTTTCAAAAAGCCCCAAAGCATCTGCCTGCACCCGTCTACCGCCTTGTCATATTCAAACATGCGCGGCCGTTGGAATTGTGGCAACAGATTGGTCGCCCTTTCTATCGGGCCTGCCACCAACTGCGGGAAGAAACTTATATAGGCAAAAAACTCCACCGGATCATGCGTGGCAGGCATTTTCTTCCTATATACGTCTATTGAATAACTAAGTGCCTGAAACGTATAGAAACTGATACCTACAGGCAAAATGACATTTATCGTGACCCAATCAAAATGCCAACCCAACGCATCCGACAGCTCTTCGATGTTTTCCATGAAGAAATTGTAGTACTTAAACACTACGAGCACTCCGACATTAAGCACCATATTGGCCGCATTCACCGTCCGCTGCCACTGTCGCCGACCCTCGTAACGCTCAATCAACAGGCCGCTGACATAACTGCAAACGGAAGTAAATGCAATCAAAAACACCAGCTTCCAGTTCCACCAGCCATAAAAGACATAACTTGCAATGACGACAAGCATATTCTGCCAGCGCCGCTCTTTGGCCACAAACCAATAGAGATAAAAAACTATCGGCAAAAATACTATAAACTCAAAAGAATTAAAAAGCATACGTTCATTCTGCATTCAATATGTCGCCCTTAGAATACCCGAACAGGACGTAATAAGTATTGATATCGCAGCCACATAAAAAAAGCGGGGTATCCTACCTCTGCTTGTCCGAACTATTAGGCCGTAGGAAACCTCACAAATGAAACAAACAGAACCGATACCCACGCCATTGGTATATATAATACGCCCCTAATGGTGTGCATGATGACTATGATTAGCCACCGGCACACCAACGGAGTGGTATGATATACCTACCCGTAGTATCCGCCTCTGCAATGTCTTTTATTTGTGTTATTGAGTTTCCTACGTTCAATAGTTCCAAAACACAGCGTCAGCAAACACTTTTCTATAATGTAGCACTTCTACCATTGCCTTACCCTGTACTCTCATCCGATACGGAATGAAGCGGCAAAAGCGGATGCAAAGGTATTAATTTATTTTTGAAACATCCTCATAATAATATAAAAAAAACATGACAGTAAAACGATATCACGAATACGCATATAGCCCGAGAACCGATATAAAGCCCCAAACATAAATATACAGGGATAAATCTTTAAAACATATTTTCGTACTATTATACTATTTTCCGTACAAATATCCATCATGCAAATCCCCGCTTTCAGCTATTTTTGCACTAAACAATATCCATGTGCCTATGAAACGTATGTTTGGCAAAAAACAGCGTCGTGCATCTCCGCATCATGCATGGCCGCAATGCCCGTAAATGAAAACATCATAATATATAGATTTCAGATACCACAATATTTGATCGGATATACCGATTGTCAATGAAACGAACCAGGGGGCTCGTCCTGATGAAATAAATACCTTCCACCCGTAAATAACAAATCACCCAAAAGCAATGAAAAGAATTCTAACTACTTTCCTCACTGCCTTATCGCTCACAAGCAGCCTTACGGCACAGGCTCAGTACCAAGATGTGAAAGCAAAGAAAGCCGAGACAAACAGGCCGTTATCCGAGTTTGCGGAACACCGGAAAACACTGTTGGATTTCGATTGGAAATTCATGCTCGTCACGGCAGAGAACAAAAATACGGACTTCGCCTCGCCGGCACTTGACGACAGTTCATGGCGCACGCTCGACCTGCCGCACGACTTTCAGTTCGAGCAGCCGTGGAGCAAAGATGCCGGCGGAGCGCGTGGCTTCAAGCCTATGTGCGACGGATGGTACCGCAAGACTTTCCGTGCCGACTATGGGGGTAAAAACGAAGCGAGCACAATCTTTGTTACATAACGTGCTGATGTGATGGGGATTGGTGTTAAGTCGCTGATATGGAAAAGTTTAATTTGCTTGAATTTAGGTTTAATTTCGGGGCTGGGGTGGTTGTGTTTTAGTTGAATTTGGCTTTAATCAAGTTGAATTTTACTTTAATTTTAACGGCTGATTTAACGGCTTCTTTGTGGCTAATGGGCTGATATTGTGCAATTAAATATAAACGCCGTTTAATCGTTGGAATGATGATTAAACGGCGTTTTAACGGCTGGAGCAAACCAGCGGCCTAAATCGGCGATGTTGCATTTTGAACAACGCCTAAATCTGCGATGTTGCAGATAGTTGGATATATATTAAATTATTTAATCCGTTGACTTTCAAAGAGAATGATTTTCAAATAATGCACATTTCGTTCTGTTTAGAGTTGGATAGTCTAACGATGTTGCATTTTGAACTAAAACGGCATCGAATTTTAACAATTCAATTCTTTAAGTGCCGCCGCAATCTTGTTGTATAGTTCCGTGTGAAATGATGTTAGATTTTTGTGCTTCTCTAACTTGTTAAGCATTTGCCGCAATTCGTGTGTTACCTTTGGCAGTGTGGGAAGCTGAAGGAGTTCTGCTGTTTCCTCGTTGGTTAACGCTTGTGCTTTTTTCGCTTCGTCTATATCGCCGTTCAGGATATAGAGAATTTGACCGACTGTTTCTTTCGCCATGTGCTTTTGTTCAAATCTAAAAATTGTAGTTCGCGCGACTCCGAATAGAGCCGCTAAATCTTCTTTGTTGGTTATTCCTTGTTGCAGGGCGTTAAGGTAATTTGTTAGGGTTAATGTTTTGGGATTATGTTCGCGCAATACCCTATAAACGTAGCCAGCCGAAACGTTGCATATTTCGGCCACTTCAATAGGATCTAAACATTTTGATAACTCAATTATGCGCTCTTTGTTTGTCATTCAGCATTTTAGTTGTTTGGGGCTTCATAGGGTAATAAGCGGCGGCAATCGCCCGAAAGCAATCGCCGCCGCGTGGTGAGTTTATTTCAGATGTTCAGGGATTGTTCCGCCTGCCTGCTCTAACAGGTAGCGCAAACCGCCGATTGTGCGGTGTGCGGCTATTTGCCCCTCAAAGTATTCGTTAGCTTGTTTTTTCCAAAACTCGCTCACTCTCTCCGCTTGGCTCTTTTCGAGGTTCAGTTCTACCACTTGACGGGCGCGGACTGCCAGCCGTGCGCGGAGTTCGTCCTGCTCGCGTAGGGCGTTGCGCAACTTACGGCGCAAGCAAGCCACAACCCATGCGGGCGCGTTGGCTTCGTTAGAATTGTTCATACATGTAATTTTAGGAAGTTGTAAAAAAATAGCGACCCTTAGGTGTCCTACGCTATTACATGAAAAGCGCCGGGGCGTTTCCGCACTCCGCACCATAGGTCGCAAATATCTTTGGGGAAATTGTTTAACTTGGTTCATACATGTAATTTTTAGGATAGTGCAAAGGTAAACAAATAATCCGACCCTGCAAAATATCACGGCGCAAAATTGGCTAATTCAAAAGATTTGCACAAAAAGAGTGTAAAAGATTTGCACTCTTTTTGGAGCGCGCCACGGCGCGAGCGTACCTTTGCACCAACAAGTTAAGACAAACAACAATGGATAAAAACGAGAAACAAGACACTAACAAGCCTATAACCTTTGTGTTGAGCGATGAGTCCGTAAATAGTTACGGCAATGTGGTTCTGACCGAGGGTATAGACACAACCGCGTTTGAGCGCAACCCCGTTATGCTCTATATGCACAACCGAGACGGCAACGTCATAGGCCGTTGGGAGAATATTCGCAAGGAGGACAACCGCCTGCTTGGTGATGCCGTTTTCGATGATAGCACCGAATTGGCCGCAACAGTCAAGAAGCAAGTTGAAAAAGGCTTTTTGCGCTCTGTATCTATCGGCATTGAAGTAATAACTATCGAGGATTTAAACGGCGTTCAGACAATCGTTAAAAGCCGTTTAATTGAGGTTTCAATAGTTGATATTCCCAGCAATAAGAACGCGGTCAAATTGTGCCGCCGCTCTGGTGGTTATGCTTACAACCTCAAAGAGCTGGAGAACGACAACACGCCCGAAGATTTGAAAGCGGCTTTAATTGCGCTTTTAGGGCTTGAAAGTGGCGCGGATGATAAAGATATTATCGAAGCCGTCAAAATGGCTTTAGAGGGCAAAGGAACGCCCGAGGAAGCCGTTGACGAAGCAATTACAAACGGATATATTGACGGGGCGCAACGTGGCACGTTCATAGCGTTGGCGCGTGGCAATCGTGGAGCGTTCCGCGACTTTATCAACGGCCAGCGAAAAGCACAAGCCCCCGAAATATCGCGGTTAATCAATGACGCGGTAAACAAACGCAAGTTATTAGGCTGTGAAACAGCTATTTTTGAGCGATTAGGCGCAAAAATCGGGGCTAAGGCTTTGGGCGAGCTGCTCTTCACGTTACGCCCCATGCCGAAGCCGATGGAGTTTATAAAGGGCGGCGCGGCACACTCCGACCGCTCACAATGGACGCTTGACGATTACCGCAAGTTTGCCCCTCAAGAGCTGGAGAACGACCCCGAATTATACGCCCGTTTGTTAAAGGCTGAAAAGGGCGAGGAAGTGACGGCGCACTCGTTGGAGTGGTACAGGAGAAACAACCCCGAATATCTGCGCGAGCACCCCGAAGTGTACCGCGAATTGCTGGAGCAAGCAAAGGAACGACAGCGCAAGGAAGCGAGAAAAAACAACAAGTAAACACAACAAAAAATAACTTAATTTGCTGAATGGCATTAAACAAACAAGTATGGGTTAATCAAATCCTATCGGGATTTTACCCCGATGACAGCTTTTTGCAGAAAGTTGTCAATTATTCCGAATTTGTGGAAAATGACCGCTTACATGTTCCCGCGGCGGGCATTGATCCTAAAGTGTTGATAGACAACACAACCTATCCTATTAAGGTTGTAGAGCGTGACGATGAGGACAACGAAATCCCCCTCGCCAAGTTCGAGACCGAAAACACCCTCGTCCGCCGTCCTGACGCAATCGAATACAGCTATAACAAGCTGGAGAGCGTAATCGGCCAGCACCGCGCGACATTGCGCAAGAGCGTTGCGATGAAAGCCGCACACGCCTACGCCCCCAACACCGACACAACAGATACCCCCGTAATACTCACAACGGGCGCGGTTGTCAAAGGCCGCCGCCGCATGACCTTTGCGGACATTCTGACGCTTAAAGAGCGTTTCGATGAGGCCGAAATACCTTTGACCGACCGCTACATAATTCTGCACCCCAAGCACGTGTCCGACCTGCTGCTGGAAGATATTGAGCTGTTCAAAGACCTTACCAGCATAAAGGACGGCGAGCCACACAAGTTCGCGGGCTTTGGCTGTTATCAGTTCGCCCAGATGCCGACATACAAGACAGTCGGCGGCAAACTTACAAAAGTGCCTTTTGCCGACGCGGCAACAGACCAGTTCGCCTCGGTGGCGTTCTATGCAAAAGAGGTAATGAAAGCGGACGGCGACATTTATATGTACGCCAGCGTTGACGACCCCAAAGAGCGCGGCACGATTGTAGGCTTTGACAAACGCTTTGTCGCTCTGCCTATCCGTGGCAAAGGAATAGGCGCGATTGTCAGTGATATAGTGACCGAATAACCGCTAAAATTGAGCCTATGCACACAAGCACAAAAGCACGTGCGAAAGCGGCTCAAACAATCGCCGCAAAGCACTATGAAAGTGGGAATCAATCAAAGAGCCTAAAGGCCGTTTGGCGGCGTTATGTTGTTCCCCAAATGGGTATTTGTTACCATACATTTTTGGCATACTTAAAAACGCCAATAGATTAGGTTTTTCGTATCCTACACATACAGACGAGCCAGCGGCGGCACATTTAACGATGTGGCCGCCGCTGGTGATTTTTAACATTTGAGCCGCTAAACTCGTGCTCTTTTCGTTTTTATTTGATAGGTTCATTTTTTATAATGTATTGATTTACAGCGTATTTATTTTTTTGTTACACAAGTAACACGAATAAGCCTAATTTATAGGTTTATTGGTTATAATTCAACAACTTAAATAGCCTTGATTTTGTGAACTAAATTTGCGGTTGTATCTCCAACTTTTGCTCGTTTCGTTTTGGCGATTATACGACGCTTCATGGAAAGGCATGAGAGTGACACTCGACATCGGCGGAATAATATATCTGGGAGACGTATATCTGAACGGACATAAGATTGCATCGACCGATTACGGATATGTAGGACTTGAAGCCGACCTCACTCCCCACTTACGTTTCGACAGCGACAACGTGATTGCCGTTTACGCATCGACAGGCCCGAAAAAAGGCTCACGGTGGTATACGGGTGGAGGTCTTTTCCGTGATGTGTTCCTCAAAGTATCCAACCCGACACACATAGCCCGCCACGGGGTGTTCATCACCACACCGGAAGTGAGCCGCGAGCATGCCACCGTCGGCATACAGGTAGAGGTTGACGGATGGCAGAAACACAATGTGAGAATACTCGCGAGGGTGAAAGACAATGACGGGCGCACGCTCGGCACCGTGGAAAGCGGCATGCCTGAGCATACCCACCAGTCGTGCACGGAAGTGAAAATGCCCATCGTGGAACTTCCCGCCCCCAAACTATGGTCTCCCGACACGCCTTATTTATACGATGCCGAAATCATCGTCTACTCAAACGGCATCGCCGTTGACAGCGTTCACGAGTCATTCGGCATACGCAAGCTTGATTTTTCACCGGAATTCGGTTTCAAACTCAACGGAGAAAAATTTTTCCTTAAAGGAAATTCCGGTCACCACGATCTCGGAGCGCTCGGAGCGGCGAGCCACGACAAGGCCATCGAGCGGATGATGATGAGGCTTAAAGAATTCGGATACAACACCATCCGTTGCTCCCACAACCCATACAGCGAGAATTTCGTGCGGATAGCCGACCGTGTAGGACTCATCATTGTCGACGAGCTGATAGACAAATGGAGCGACCGCGACTACTGGGGCGGACGGCAACCGTTCACCGATATATGGCACAAACTGATACCCGAGTGGGTGAAGCGGGACCGCAACAGGCCGAGCGTGATACTGTGGAGTCTCGGAAACGAACTTCAAATACGCGAGGGATGGGCGGGCTTTGCAGGCATGAACGACTGGGGAGTGACCACATACCGCATATTCGACCAAATGGTGAAGAGGTTCGACAACACCCGACCGACCACCGTAGGCATGTTTCCCGCCCGCGCCGGAGCGATAACGAGAAAAGACAAAGACTTCAACGACTATCTCGTGCCGCCGGAACTGAGCTGCGTCACCGAGATAGCGTCGTTCAACTACCAGTCTGACAAATACGCCGATTATCTCAAATACAAGCCCGACATGATAATCTTCCAAAGCGAGGCCGAGACTTCAAAAATGCTTGAGCCCTACTACAACATGAATCATGAACGTAACGTCGGAATATGTTACTGGGGGGCTGCCGAATACTGGGGAGAATCCAACGGATGGCCGAAAAAGGGATGGAACTACTCTTTCTTCGGGCACACCATGCGCCCGTATCCGCAAGCCTACCTCATACGCTCGGCTTTCATGCCCGACGAGCCGTTGGTACGCATCGGAGTGATAGACAGCAAAGGCGGAGAGAGCGTAAGCTGGAACGATGTCATAGTAGGACGCCCGTCTATCCTCGATCACTGGAACTTTGAAAATGGCAGCACGCAGAACGTAGTCACATATACCAACGCACACACTGTGGAACTGATTGTCAACGGGAAAAGCATCGGGACAAAAACCAACAACGGGACACGAAAAGACCAGCGCAACTCCATCCTGTGGCAAGACGTGAGCTACGGAGAGGGTGGAACGATTGAAGCCGTGGCACGGGATGAGGCAGGAAAGACCGTAGCACGCCATAAGATGGAGACCGCCGGAGAAGCCGTGGCACTGCGGATAGAACCTGAGTCCGACACATGGAAAGCCGACGGCATGGACTTGCTATATCTCAACATCACGGCCGTAGACAGGAAAGGACGCACTGTCCCCGGCTTCAACGAGCCGCTGACAATAGAAACGGAAGGGGCGGCCACCCTGCTTGCCATCGACAACGGCGACCATTACACCGACGACCTGTTCCTCGACGTGAACACAAAGCCTATGCTCCAAGGACGCATGCAGGCCATAATGCGCAGCAAAACGGCAGACGGCCGCGTGATTGTGAAAGCAAAAGCGGGAAGCCTGAAACAAATCTACAAAACAAAGACAAGCGCGCAATAAAATACCGCAAAATGCATGTTAGACAAAAATATTTTGTATTTTTGCGACATTATGGCAAAAGACAAGACAGCATACGTGTGCGACCACTGCGGGCAGGAATCGGCCAAATGGATAGGCAAATGCCCGAGTTGCGGCCGTTGGAACACGTTTAAGGAAATAAAAATATCCGCCGATACCGGCTCAATGGCTGCCCGGTCGGCGGCGGTATCAGTACGTGGTACGGTCGGCGGCGGCAAGAACCGTCCGCTGTTTCTTAATGAAATAAGCTCAAAAGACGAACCGAGAATAGACACCCGCGACGAGGAACTGAACAGGGTGCTCGGAGGCGGACTCGTGCCAGGCTCGATAGTGCTGCTCGGCGGAGAGCCGGGAATAGGCAAAAGCACGCTCACCCTGCAAACGATACTGCGGCTGCCCGAACGTAACATCCTGTATGTTAGCGGTGAGGAGAGTGCCCACCAGCTGAAAATGCGCGCCGAGCGCATCGCACATCCCGACAACGCGAACATGAGGATACTGTGCGAGACATCGCTCGAAAACATCTTCGCGCACATCAAAGAGGTGAAGCCTGAAATTGTGATAATAGACTCCATCCAGACCATATCGACCGAAGAGGCCGATACAAGTCCGGGCAGCGTGACCCAGGTGCGCGAATGTGCGTCGGCGCTTCTGCGCTTCTCCAAGACAAGCGGTATCCCGGTGATACTGATAGGACACATCAACAAGGAAGGGACACTGGCCGGACCGAAAATCCTTGAACACATAGTAGACACGGTGATACAGTTCGAAGGCGACCAGCACTACATGTACCGGATATTGCGAAGCATCAAAAACCGATTCGGCAGCACGTCGGAACTCGGAATATACGAGATGGGACACGGTGGACTGCGGCAGGTGAGCAACCCCTCGGAACTACTGCTCACACAAGACCACGAAGGACTGAGCGGCATAGCGATAAGCTCTGCCATAGAGGGTGTACGCCCGTTTCTCGTGGAAACCCAGGCGCTGGTGTCGAGCGCGGCATACGGCACCCCGCAGCGCAGCGCCACCGGATTCGACCAGAGACGGCTGAACATGCTGCTCGCAGTGCTTGAAAAGCGGGTCGGCTTCAAACTTATGCAGAAAGACGTGTTCATCAATATCGCCGGAGGCCTGAGAGTGACCGACCTCGCAATGGACCTCAGCGTTATTGCCGCCGTGCTGTCGAGTAATGTGGATACGGCGATAGAGACAGGATGGTGCATGGCGGGCGAAGTGGGACTGAGCGGAGAGGTGCGACCCGTCAACCGCATAGAACAGCGCATCGCCGAGGCTGAGAAACTCGGTTTCGGACATATCATCATCCCCAAATACAACATGTCCGGACTGAAACACAAAAAGTTCGGCATAGAACTTCATCCGGTAAGAAAGGTGGAGGAGGCTCTGCGGGAACTGTTCGGCTGATAAAAAAATGCAATAATAAAGTCACGGATTTAACACTTTATTTTTTGTCGAAATAGAAAATCAAGGCGCTACGCATTGCGATATACAATGCGATAGCGCCTTTATCGAAAAACGGAAATCCGCCCTATTTCCCGCAACGGGCATCTAAATGGAAGCCGTTCGGCTGCCGATTGCTTTCCGTTTAGCGGCCAAACGGAAAGCAACGGGATACTAAACGCGACGCAATCAGTATACTAAACGCAAACCTGGACTTTCAAAAAGTGGAATGCCCGGAGCGTAAACAACAAACATCCCTCGTATAATATTGATATACAGCACGTTGCACGAAACACTAAAATACGGCGATATTTGCGGCCTCCGCATCTTAATTTTCAAATAACCGAAACATGAATGACCTTTTGTAAATATTATTCCGAATATCCGCCAAACGTGAACAAGCAGTAAAAGCGGAACGGAACACAGGACAGAAACTGTCCGCCAATAATATTAAAGAAAACGATTACGTAAATATTTTACACCCGCCGGCTCTTGCGTACCGATTTTATTATTACCTTTGCAATGGAAAAACAAACTTAAAAACAAACTTAAAAACAAAATCAAATTAAATGACAACATTAACCCTTTCGATTGTCACGGTCTTCGTCATCGGATATTTGTGCATAGCCGTAGAGAGCCTGACAAAAATCAACAAGGCTGCCATTGCCCTGCTGATGTTCGTATTTTGCTGGACCCTGTTCATGCTTGATCCGGGCAGTTATATCGCAGGCGCGGTTGGAGACTCCATTCCGCTGGCGGTAAGCGAGGTGATAGAGAAGCATCTGGGAAGCACGGCCACCACGCTGTTCTTCCTCATGGGAGCGATGACTATTGTGGAACTGGTCGACCAGAACGGAGGATTCAACTTCGTGCGCGACATGCTCAAAACCCGTACAAAAAAAGCGTTGCTATGGCGAATAGCCGTGATGACATTCGTACTCTCGGCCATTCTCGACAACCTGACTACGAGTATCGTGATGATTATGATACTGCGCAAGCTCGTGGCCGACAAGAAAGACAGGATGATCTATGCCGCACTCGTGATAATAGCGGCAAACTCGGGAGGCGCATTCTCGCCTATCGGCGACGTGACAACCATCATGCTGTGGAACAAGGGCGTGATAACGGCAATGGGAGTAATCACGGAAATTATAATACCGTCTGTCGTATCAATGGTGATTCCGGCTTATATACTGTCGCTGTCGCTGAAAGGAGACCTCGCCGAAGTGGAGGAAGAGGCTGACGACACATCAGATGACATACTCTCGGCAGGACAGAGAAAGGCTATATTCTTCCTCGGCGTGGGCGGACTCATCTTCGTGCCGATATTCAAGTCGATAACCCACCTTCCCCCGTTTATGGGCATACTACTCGTGCTCGGTGTGCTATGGACGGTGACCGAGATTTTCTACAGCAGCCTGCCGCACGACAACGAGGATGAAAACGGCAACGGCATGCAGAAGCGCATCACAAAAATGCTCGCCCGGATAGACATGGGTACGATTCTCTTTTTCCTCGGCATACTTATGGCAGTGGCCTGTCTTGAAACAATCGGCGTGCTCGAAAGCCTTGGCGAAGGCCTCAACGTGGCGTTCAACGGCAATCACTATCTGGTGACCGGTATCATCGGCGTGCTGTCAAGCATCGTGGATAATGTGCCTCTCGTGGCCGGTTGCATGGGCATGTATCCGGTGGAAGCTACCGGTGACATGGCTGTCGACGGTGTTTTCTGGCAACTTCTCGCTTACTGTGCCGGTGTCGGCGGTTCGATGCTGATTATCGGTTCGGCTGCCGGCGTAGTGGTGATGGGACTGGAAAAAATCACCTTCGGATGGTATATGAAGAAAATCACCTGGATAGCTTTCATAGGATACCTTGCGGGAATAATCGTCTATTGGGTGGAAAAGATGTTTTTATTCTAAGATAACATTGAGGAGTCAAGGAAGAACATTTAGGAGTTAAGAAATTAAGGAGTTAAGCCAAATGCAGTCAAGACAAACGGTAAACAGGAAATAATCAAATCCTGAGAGTATTGGCTTAACTCATTAACTCTCCCAATATCCCTCCTTAATTCCTCAATAAGCTTTCTTAATTCCCTCAATAAACCTTCTTAAATCCCCAATGAGCCTTTCTCTACTCCATAAAAAACATCGGTGCGGTTTCCAATTGGAAACCGCACCGATGTTTTTTATTATAAATTCTCCCTGAACTCGCTTGGTTTTCGCCCTGTCTTCATCCTGAACTTGGACGAGAAATAATCAGGCGAATCGAAACTGAGACGATAGGCTATTTCCTTTATGCTCATGTCGGTGGTGGTGAGCAGCTCCTTTGCGCGCTGCAATTTGAGGCTCTGCTGATAGCTTGCCGGACTGATACCGGTATATTCCTTGAACAGTTTTCTGAAATTGGAATAACTCATCCCCAACTCATCGGCAATCTGATGAATAGACAACGGTGTTTCGAGAGACTCTCGTATACGCAGCCGTCCGCGGTTAATCATGTCTATGCGCTTTGGTGTCCTGTTAAGTTCAATATTACGTTCGAGAGAGTACATCATTCCGATAAGGTGATTGACAATGCCGGCAAGTATCTGCTGTGAATTGGCCGGCTCTTTGTCTGCGATATTGAAAGCGGACTTGTACAGCTGCACTATCTCAGCCGAGAAACCTACATGATATATCGGTTTTTCGGAACTGAGGAAGCCGGCCGTAACCCTGTCGTCCACGTTTCTGCCCATAAATCCGATCCAGTAGCTCTTCCATCCGCGGTCTTCTCTCGGATGGTAAGTATGCCACTCTCCGGGGAAAAGCAAAAACATGTCTCCCTCTTTCAGTTCGGTCTCGCCGATATGGTCACTCCGGAAAGTTCCGCTGCCCTCAACGATATACAGCAACTGATACTCATTCAGCCTTCGTCCCTCCTCTACCTTGAAGTAATATCCGTCGGCATGTCCGCGAGTAGGATAAGCCGCACCGGGAGGAATTTCTTCATATCCCACAGTGCTGACCGTCAGTCCCCACTGCTTGTCTCTATCATTGGCTAACACATATTTACTCTTCTGCATAATAATTTATTTGTATTGTTTTTTTGTCCATAGGATATTAACACTCTCCCGCCTCTCTCGGCACTATACTCTCCGCGACACAAGGTATCCATACCCAGAATGTGGAGCCTTTATCAAGTTCAGACTCTACACCTATATCTCCTCCGCACACATCGGCAATGGCCTTGCAGATGCTGAGACCAAGTCCGGTACCCTGTACAAAATCATTCAATTTCACAAACCGGCGGAACACATCCTTACATTTTTCTTTTGGAATGCCCTTACCGGTATCTTCACAATATATATATATCCCTTCACCTTCCTTCCGGTAGCCCACCTTGATATGTCCGCAGGCGGTGAACTTCACGGCGTTTGTCGTGAAGTTGATGATAATCTGCTGTATGCGTTCGATATCCAGTTCTGTGACGAACGACAGGTACGGATTGTCTTTTATAAACCGGGCGGAAGACTCGGAGGCATGCAGTTCGAGTGTGGTACAGATATCTTCGAATGCCAGTGCGAAATCGATCTTTCTCGGTTCTATCTTCGGACCGTCCGCATCCATTGTCGATATCATCAGGATATCATCTATCAGATGTATGAGAAGATCGCAGTTCTTACGTATTATCCTTACCAACTCGGCTTTCTCTTCCGGACCGTCCATCGACGGCAACAGGTCGCAGAAACCTACAATGGCATTCAACGGCGTGCGTATCTCATGGCTCATGTTGGCCAGGAAGGTGCTTTTCTGCAACTCACTGTCATTTGCCCGTATTATCTCCGAACGCAGTCTCTCCTGCGCTTCCTCCTGTTCTGTTATGTCACGGATAAGTCCGAAAAGTCCGATTACATTACTATTATCGTCATAATCGGGCAGCCTGTTTATGGAATACCAGCGCACTTTGCCGTCTTTGTGAATGAGATCTACGGTCGGCAATACTATTGTCTTCGGCAAAACAGTCCCATCAGCGGTATTAAGGAACTCTGCGGCCGTCTTCTTATTGGTGTCTCCCACCACCCTGCCTATGAACTCCTCCCTGCTCATCTCGATGTCTACGGTATGCTGATTTCTAAAATATGTGATGTGAGAAGTTGCCAACGACATGCGCCAGTTCATAGTCTTACTCTCTGTGAGTAGGTAACGGAGGTCTCGCTCGTATCTGGCCGTTTCCATATTTACACGACGTATATTGTCATTGATGACTTTTCGCTGCAAATACATCTCGCGCTCTTTAGTCACCAGTTGCAGAACGACAAGAATATGGCGTAAAGAGCCTTCGGCATTCCTGATCGGGCAAACCCTTATCTCGGCATACTCTGACACACCGCGTTCCGGAACGGAAATCTTTGAGCATACCACCATGTTGTCTATCCCTTCTCCTGAAAGGTGCATTCCGTCCAGAAGCGCGTTCAAAATGTTTCTTTTATAATAAAAGTCATCTTCCTGAGAGCGGAATTTAAGTATCTGACGAACCCGTTTATTGGTGTTTACCAATCTGCCTTTACTGTCATATAGCAGCAATCCCAATACCGAGAGGTCGAATATACTTGCATATTTATCTGCCAATATCTGATGCTGCTTGTCTTTCTTACGCTCATCGGTTATGTCTGTCAGCGTACTGATTATGTTCAGCGACTTACCGTCTTTCCACTTCTCTATTATGGATTGATTATATAGCTGTATCCATTGCGGATTGTCGGGAGTACCCGCATTCCATGTATATATTTGTCCTTTCTCCGTATCTCTGTCACCGGCTATTATACGGTCCGTATAGTCTGCCATGGCTTTCTGGCTGTCAGGATGTATCAAATCATAATACTGCTGAGCCGTCATTCCCTCCGGTGGCAGATGATTTCCATACAGATTATCCACCCTCTCACCTGTAATACTCAACTGAACAACGCTGTTGCCGCTCATTTTCAGAGCCTCTTCCATCAGCTTGTTCTTCTCAGATATACGTCGCACGGCATATTTAATCTGATTGGCTATCAACCTGTTTGCCATAATTACGGCAGACAGAAGCACCAGGACCATGACTATCACCAGAAGAACTATTTTAGGAACGTTTCTCGTTTCATTCTCAGGATGAAACCATTTGTTTACCAATTGCTTCTTCATGCCCGACTGCTCAAAACGCGCGAACTGGTCGTCAAGCATGTTTATCAACTGCTGGTCATGGGCGACAAAGCGCATATCACCTGTCGGTATGTCAATATCGGTAACCTCTATATTGTCGATATTCAGTTTTTTCAACATGTTCTTTATCGACGCTTCACTGTAAATGAAGTACTGATAAAGACCGTTGTCTATATTTGCCAGACATGTTCTCGGAGAGTTTATGCGCAGTTGCTTCTTGTCTATATCCTTGTGCCGCAACACCCTGAAAGCCGCATAGTCATATCTTTTCACTGCGAGCAGACTGCCTTTGCCAAGCTGTCTGATATTCCTCAACGGCGGAGTGCCGCGCTTGTAGGCTATCTTTATCTTATAAGGATATATTGTCTTACGGCTGTAATATACAGCGGCGGAATGCTTGCTCCTGTTATTCAAAGGCTCTATGATGAGATCCACCTCGCCTTTCTCAAACATCTCAACAGCCTGTTCACGCTCCCGCATTACGAAAAAATACGGGATTTTCAAGTCTTTGAGCACCCTATTGAACACATCTATGTTATATCCTGCCGGCTCACCGTCGTCATCTATATATTCAAACGGCGCGAAATCCCAGTCTATAACGACTCTCAACGGCCGCTCGGCCGTATATGGCATATCACCGGCATATCCCGTCCTGGCAGCATGTACGGAACCAATGGTCATTAACGCGACCATTGCGGTAATGAAAGTTACAATCCTGTTTAAAGATAATCCTGCCATAAACGCTTATTTATATACGTATGTCTTTCTTTTTTACGACTGTCGCTTCGCACGGAATCCTTATCCATACAGTCACACCTTTGCCTTGTTCGGAGTCCACATCCATGCTCCCCCCCATCTTCTCGACAAGTTTTTTGCATATCTGCATCCTCAGCCTGATGGCGCTCTGGTCCATATTCTCCGCCACATTCATATTGTTGAACATCGTATCAAGGTTCTTCTTCTCTATGCCCGCCCCTGTATCCTCAAGGCAGATTTCGAGATTACCATGGTAATACCCGTATCTTCCCCTCAGCATTCCGCTGCTCGTGAAGTGCGCACTGTTTGTAGCCAGCATCTCAATCACCTGCCCGACATGGTTCGAATCGATATCCACCACAAGCTGCTCATAGGGACTGTCAACAATCATCTCCACCCCGTCTTTCAGCTCATGGCTCCATCCGGTGATGCAATATGCCATGAACTCACATGCGAAATCCGTGGGAGACTTGGTTATTTCCACCATATTGGCATCGAGTTTCGACAGAAACAATATGTCGTTGATAAGCTTTAGAAGCGCTGACGAATTGTTTCTTATCTCACTCATGAAGACCTCTTCGTCTTCCTTTGAATGCTCAATGTTGAACATTTCGGCAAATCCCACGACAGAGTTGAGCGGTGTACGCACCTCGTAACTGATGTTTTTCATGAATGCCGTCTTCACCGTCTCGGCTTCACGTGCCTTGTCCATCTCCTGTTTCAGTAGCCTGTCAGTCTCTTCTATCATGCTAACGTCACGTCCCAAGCCGAAGTAATGAGCCACATTTCCGTTCTCATCCTGAATGGATATTCCGTTGAATTGCAGATAAATATCTTTTCCTTCTTTATCATGGAACACTGTTTTCAACTTTATATCAAACCTGTCGGTCATGCACTTGTCCATCTTGTTTATCAGGCTTGCCACACGATGCTTGTCGCATTCATCCGTCAACATGGCGCATTTGATTTGCGAAAGTCTCATCGGCGGCTCGTCGAGATTGTACATCACCTCCATTATCTTGGTCTTCGGATAATAGCTTATCAGCCATATACGGCTCACTTCAAGCGCATTGTTGATGTTCTTGATATATTCGTTCCGCCTCTTCGTCTGATCGATGATGTACTTTTCGTTCTTCTGCTCGTTACGTATGCTTCGCACTTGAGATGTGATGTCTCGCCCGATAAACAGTATTCCCGTCAGACCGTGCTCGCTGTTGAATATCGGTGTCAGCATGTGCTCGTAATATTCCACTTTTTCAGGTATTATGCCGAACACGTTGTCGGCGTCTGCCATGCCTCTGTTTCCCTTCACAATCAACGAGGCATGGAAACTTGACATATTGTATATATCGATCTCAGCGTATGCCGGAATAAACGTAAGAGGTATCTTACGATCGAGAAACATCTGCTTGTCGGTGATCTTAAACGTCTCGCAAGTACTGTCGTTGATGTCCGTCAGTATGCCGTTGCTGTCGAAATACGCCATATCCATTTTCAGAAAGTTGAACACCACGTCGTTTCTCAACAACAGGTTTTGCATATTTATATGCCTCTCCTGCTCCGCGTTGACATTCTGTTGCGTGCCGAGCAGCAACGACGGCGAATTGCCTTCCCTTTGGAATACTGATATCTTGACATAAAAATAATGCTCATTGTCCGGCGTACCAGGCTTATGGCATCTCACGAGGACAGGTTTCACATCCTCATTGCCGGTCTTTATATCCTCAATCGCCGCATATATCTTATTGTAATCCTCCTCATTGAAAAAGACGGAAAAGGATAGACGGTTGTATTCCTCATCCTTGTCTCCGTCGTTAGTGAAGGTGGCAAACACGTCACGATCCACATCATAAGTCCATATCTGTATCTTTCCGGAATGAAGATACAGCGCCAATCTCTTGCTCTGTATATTGCTTATCCGCTTGATCTTGCCCATACGGTAATGATATATGCGGTTATATACCAGCAATAACACCGCCACTATGCCAAGCGCCCACGCTATATACCATACGAAAGACGGTATGCCGGTCGACTGTACCTCGGGATAAAACCACTTGTTTCTTATGAGCTGCAACTCCTCGTCATACACCATCGCCTCGTAGACGCTGTCCACACGCCTCAGCAAATCCTCGTCGTTTGACATGAAATGATACTCTCCGTTGGGCATCACTATCGGCGTGATCGTGAAATTATCGAGATTGTTGCGCCTGAGGGTGAACTTCAACGACAACGAGTTCCACAGTACCTGTCCGCTATCTTTCGCCGCCGCTTTTATTATGGCGTTCTCTATGTCGTGATGCGGAACGGCGCAATCCTCCAATCCGGCTTCCATCACTATGCGATGGCTCACGCTGTTGTTCTGCATTATCACCTTGTGCCCTTTGAGGTCTTCAAGGCTGTTGATATCCACGGGCTCTTTCTTGGGGTGCGCCACGCCATGCGTGAAAAGCGCCACCACCGAGTTTCCGTATTTTCCGAATTGCGAGTGATATTTCGTACGCATGCCGAGCATAAGGTCAGACTTGCCCTCCTTCAGGTCGTTATAAGCCTCGCTCGTGCTCCTGAGCTTTATGATATAAGGTATGTCA
>NZ_BEWV01000058.1 GCF_002933775.1 Prevotella sp. MGM1 | reverse complement strand
GTAGAAGCGTCTCCCGCGACAGTCTTGCCCTCTGCGTCGTCGCTTACGTAGATGTATTTCTTTGTCTTGTCAGCGTTGTAGATGCTTGCTTTGTCGGCGTCGGTGATTGCAAGGGCGGCCCCTATCGACTCAGAGCGGGTCTCGCTCTCTTTCAGCTCGTTTCCGTTGCCGTCAACATATTTTACTGTGTATGTCGATGAGGCGGAAGCGTCTATGGCTTCGATTGTGAGCGTGATGTCGGTTATCTCCTGCTCACGGCCGGTGTATGTGAATATACCGAAACCGATGGTGTTGTCAGTCGATGCGGCAAGCTGTTCCGTGACGTCTTGCGTGAGTTCTACTCTTGAGGTCTTGACATTCACACCGTCGCCATTGAGGCCTGTGGCGTTGAGTGTTTCGGCCTTGTTCGTGTTTGCCCATGTGGCTGTGGTTGCGTCCCAGCCTGTTCCTATGTGGGCTATCTGCACGTTTGAGTTTTTGCCTGACACTGTACACTTTGAGAAGAATTTGAGTGTGGCTTTTTTCAGTGTCTTTCCGGTCATGAACTCGGAAGCGTCAAACTTGGTGATTACTACCGGGGAGCCTTCATAATTGGCCAGCATGTTTGAAAATGCCCCCCCCGAGATTTTCGCTTGTGAGCATCTCCATGCCGTAGCGTCGGCATTGAAGAGTACTGTCTCCTCGTTTTGCGCAGTTTTTCCGTTCGCTTGTATAACGGTGGTCTGTGCGGGTGTCAGTACCGTTTCCTCGGCCTGAGATACCAACGGGAAGAAAAGAAATGCCATCAATGTCAATAGCAAAGATGTAGATAATTTCTTCATAATTTTTTGTTTGGTTTTAATTGTGGTTTTTTGCATGTGCCTTTTTGCCCTGTGGGCACATTTGGTGATTTTTGTTTTTCTTGTTTAGCGACGTCCCGCAGGGCGCTTGGCCTGCTGTCGGCAAAGCCGGGACTGTCGTTTACTGTGCGGCTTCTGTTTTAGTTCGATTTAACGTTTGTTTAAATTTTATATTATTCAGTTAGTAATTTCCGCCGCTAAGTTAATAAATTATATAATGTGTCGTGGCGGATAATAGTGTTTTCAATGTCTTTTTATCAAAAAAATAAGTATAAAAAATGTTTCAAAGGCACTGCCAAAGATAAAAATGATGCCTTTGAAGGCTGTGATGTGGAATAAGGTAAAGAAGCGGTGCGGGCATGATGATATGTCGGCGGCCGGTAGCGTGGTAGGTGGCATATTGTATGAATAAAGTCATGGATTTGACACTTTGTTTTTTAGTAAAATAGAATTGTGGGTGCGATATGTACTTCGATACGGAATGCGATAGAGTGGTTTTTGATGGCCGGTGATCTTGTCTTTTTATTGCAACGGGATGCCCGTTGGTGTGCGTTTGGT
>NZ_BEWV01000057.1 GCF_002933775.1 Prevotella sp. MGM1 | reverse complement strand
CCATTGTACTGCCGGGCTTTAACTGATTGGTAATAGATAAACTACTGAACTACCTATATATGCAGACAGCGGCACACCGGGGATATTCCTTGTGTGCCGCTGTTATTTTCATGGTGATATGTAGCTTGATTTATCTTTCCGGCAGATAACGGACCGGCCGTGTATGTTTTCAACAGCCGGCCGATAGCTTGCCGTATGCCTTCATAAGGTCGGCAAGCAGCCTGTCGTCGGTGAACCGTTCGGCGTGTATTCTGCCCTCGTCGGCCATTCGACGGCGCAGGCCGGCGTCGTTCCACAGGAGTGACAGGGCATCGGCCATTTGCCTCTCGTCGTCAGGGTCGGTGTATATGGCGCCTTTGCCGCCGGCCTCTTCGAGGCATGAGCCGGTGCAACCGATTGCCGGAATGCCTGCGCTTGCGGCTTCGAGCAGCGGTATTCCGAAACCCTCGATGCGCGACGGGTAGACGAACGCGTCCGACAGCCTGTAGAATGCGGGCAGGTCGGCATACGGCACGTTGTTGTGGAACGTGAAAGAGTCAGCCAGTCCGTTGCCGGCGAGAAACTCCTTGATCTTGTCCTCGTATGGCGTGTGACGTCCGACGGCAACCATCCTGATGCTCTCAGCGTCCCGGTTGCCGTCGTTTCTCATCGCGGCGAGCGCCCGTGCCACGACCATCAGGTTCTTGCGTTCCTCTATGCTGCCTACGTAAAGGATAAATCTGTCGGGCAGCCGGTATCGCTCTTTCACTTCCGACAGGGTCTCACGGGCTATCTCTTTCGAGAAAACGGGGTCGCAACCCTGATATACCACGTCTATCTTCTCGGCCGGTGTGCCGTAGTTACGGATGATTTCCCTTTTCGTGTATTCGCTGACGGCTATGATCCTGTCCGCCATCCGGCACGCCCTCTTGAACTTATAGCCGTATATCCATCGGTCGATGGGGTGGTAATACTGCGGGTGACTGATGAAAATCAGGTCGTGGATAGTCACTATGCTCTTACAACCGGCACGTCTGATGTTCAGCGGCAACTCGTTGCTCAGCCCGTGGAAAATGTCGATGCCGTGGCGACGAACATCCTTTGTCACGCCCAGCACCCGCCATGCGGAGCGCAGCCTGCGCCATATAC
>NZ_BEWV01000056.1 GCF_002933775.1 Prevotella sp. MGM1 | reverse complement strand
GGGATGATAAATGAAAAAGTATTTGCCGGTGACGATTATAATTCCACAAGGCGAGAAGAAAAGCATGATGGTGGTTATACCTCCGCGTCCATACCTCCGAACTGTAAACTGTCCATAAATCGCTGGGCGATTGAAGACCGGCCGAGAGAGAAGCTCGAGCGTCTCGGAGCGGCGGCGCTGTCAAGCGCCGAGTTGCTGGCCATACTGATAGGGTCGGGCTCGGCACGGGAGAGTGCCGTGGAGCTGATGAGGCGCGTGCTGGCCGACTGCAATAACAACCTGAACACGCTTGGCAAGAAGAGCGTGAAAGAACTTACCGGATATAACGGAGTGGGGCCGGCAAAGGCCGTGACGATACTCGCGGCTTGCGAACTGGGCAAGCGCCGACAACTGGAAAAGGCTGAGGAGCGGCCCGATCTGCGCTCGGCAACGGCTATATACAACCACATGCACCCGCTGATGCAAGACCTCGATACCGAGGAGGCGTGGATATTGCTGATGAACCGTAGCTTTCACCTGATACGGAAAATGAGGATAAGCCACGGCGGACTGAGCGAGACGGCCGTTGACCTGAGAGTAATCATCAGGGAGGCGCTGATGTGTAACGCCACGGTTTTGGCCCTGTGCCACAACCATCCGAGCGGCAACGCCAGGCCAAGCCGGCAGGACGACATGCTGACGGAAAGCCTCAAACAGGCCTGCGACATGATGAGGATACACATGGCAGACCATCTTATAGTCACCGACGGGAGGTATTACAGTTATCTCGAAGAAGGAAGATTGTGATAGCCATACCTTCGTTTTCCTTTCAATATGACACCGTTTTGACAGATGGCGCATGAATTTGTTTGACTTGCGGTATATTAATATTATATATAGTAA
>NZ_BEWV01000055.1 GCF_002933775.1 Prevotella sp. MGM1 | reverse complement strand
ATATACCCCCTTCAAGAGTAATGGGCATACGGTCATTGAACGTCCATGACGCTGATGCTCCGACATCGCGCACATTGCCGACCTGCTTTGCTATGAAGGATCGGTTGGCGAAATACTGTAGATGTGGTGAACGATGAGCGTCAATGGTAAACGGCACTCTCATCTGACCGAAGGTGAATTTTAACGCATCCTTTGGTTGCAGTCGCACGTATGCGTCGAGCATCTTTATTGTTCCCTCGTCAGAAAGGTCTATCTCTGCCTTGTATCTCACAATGGGAATCACCTTGCCTTCCACGCTCAGCCGTGCATTGCGTATCTCGAAGCGTCCCTTGTCTATCTGAGGTTCATATTCATATTTGGCACGGATTGTTCCGTGTATTTCAGGAATGAATGGATTTTTATTCTGAGCCACGGCAGACATTGCAATTACGGACAACACCGCCGTCATAATTAAAATTTGTTTCATGCTGTCTTTAATTTATTGTTGGTTTCGATGTTTCTGAGTGCCTGTGAAAAGGAGCTGACAAAGGAATGAAGATAATACAGGAGCATAAGATAGGAATATGCGGGTGCTCCTTCATCAAAGTCTTCATGGGTCATCCCTTTGGAATGTACGGCTATGCTGTGTTCTATAAAATCCTTCTCCA
>NZ_BEWV01000054.1 GCF_002933775.1 Prevotella sp. MGM1 | reverse complement strand
ATCGATGACTTTGCGGCCGCTATCAAGGATGTTATAGCAGGCAATGAACTGAAAGTTTCAAACCGTGAGGCACAGACTATCGTACAGGATTACTTCGCCAAGCAGGAAGAGAAACTGCAAGCCGAAAGAGCCGAAAACGGCAAGGCAGCCAAAGAGGCCGGCGAGAAATACCTGGCTGAGAACGCCGGAAAAGACGGTGTGACTGTGTTGCCGAGCGGACTGCAATACATGGTAATCAAAGAGGGCGACGGCCGAAAGCCGAAAGCCACAGACAGCGTGCAATGCCACTACGAGGGATTTCTCACCGACGGCACACTGTTCGACAGCAGCATACAGCGCGGCGAGCCTGCGGTGTTCGGCCTGCAACAGGTAATAGCCGGATGGACAGAAGGACTTCAACTGATGAGCGAGGGTGCAAAATACCGCTTCTTCATCCCCTATATGCTGGGCTACGGCGAGTCGGGCGCAGGCCAGTCTATCCCACCGTACGCAGCGTTGATATTCGACGTGGAGCTAATCAAGGTGATGTAACACGGCATACAGTCGACAAGGAAAGGAGCAAACGGGTATCGACAGCGGACAAACAAGCCAAGGATATTACCGAAAAGACGGGGCCGGAGGCCTGTCAGATATGTTTCGGCACAATAAGGCTTACACCTCACCGCCCGTATCCGGTGCTCCGAACCATGACAAAGACTGCACACAGCCTACATCCAAACAATAATATAGAATAAATTTAAACAAGAATAAGAAAATGAAAAAACTTACATTCGTAGCCGCTATGGCCGTAGCGGCAGCCGCAATGACATCGTGCGGAAACTCAACACCGAAAGCCAACCTCAAAAACGACATCGACTCTATGAGCTACGCCATCGGTATGGCACAGACACAGGGACTCAAAGGATACCTGCAATATAACTACGGAGTGGACACGACATACATTGACGAGTTCATCAAAGGTGTGAACGACGGCGCAAACGCAGGCGACGACAAGAAAAAAACGGCATACTACGCAGGTTTGCAGGTAGGCCAGCAGATAAGCAACCAGATGGTGAAAGGCATCAACAACGAGGTGTTCGGCGATGACTCCACACAGACGATTTCACTGAAAAACCTGCTTGCAGGCTTCGTCAGCGGAACAAAAGGCGAAGGAGGTGTCATCAGCATGGAGGAGGCTTCTACGCTGGCACAGACCAAGATGCGCGCCATCAAGGCCAAGAACATGGAAAAGAAGTTTGGAGACAACAAGAAAGAAGGTGAGAAATTCCTCGCCGAGAACAAGAAAAAAGAAGGCGTACAGACCCTGCCAAGCGGCGTACAATATAAAGTGATTAAAGAAGGCAACGGCCAAATACCGGCAGACACATCACGCGTGAAAGTACACTACGAGGGCCGCACGCTCGACGGTAAGGTATTTGACAGCTCATACAAACGCGGCGAGCCGGTAAGCATGCTGTGCAACCAGGTTATAAAGGGATGGACAGACGTGCTCACACACATGCCCGCAGGCTCCGTATGGGAAGTGTATATCCCGCAGGAACTGGCTTACGCGGAGCAAGGCACACCGAACATCAAGCCTTTCAGCGCATTGATTTTCAAGATAGAACTTGTAGGAGTAAACGAGAAATAATCGGATGAGAAAGATTATAATCATAGCACTCGCCATATTGGCGAGTGCCTCTTTTAATACGGCAGAGGCCGCAAAGAAGAGCAAAAAGAAGGAAAAAACCGGAGCCATGGCACCCGTTCAACTGAAAAACGGCTCCGACTCACTCAGTTATGCGGCAGGAATGTCATTCACAAACGGACTCACGACATACCTGAAACAGGCTCACAACCTCGACGAGACATACATGGCAGACTTTCTTCGCGGCCTGAACGACATGCTCAAAGCCGACAGCGACCCGAAGATGAAAGCATACGCGGCAGGCATGGAGATAGCCGGCAGGCTGTCAGGCTCTATGGTAGAGCAGTATAAAAAGGAGTTCGCGGAGAACAACGACACTATCGTCGCCACAATTTTATACCGAGGTTTCAACGACGCTCTGCTCAACGACACTACGGTTTTCGACCTGAAAGAGGCCGAAAAACTGCTTGCCGACAAGAACGAGGCCAACAAGAGAAGGAAAGAGAACACTTATCTGGAAGTGGAGAAAAAATTCCTGGCCGAGAACGCCACGAAAGACAGTGTCATGACGACACCGAGCGGACTGCAATATAAAATCATCAAGAAAGGAACGGGCGACATACCGAAAGCCAACGACGAAGTTCTCGTACACTATGAAGGACGCCTGCTCGACGGGACCGTGTTCGACGCATCGCGCAAACACGGTGACAAACCGCTGCAATTCCGTGCCAATCAGGTCATAAAAGGATGGACCGAAGCCCTCACCATGATGCCCGTAGGCAGCAGATGGCAGCTTTTCATCCCCTACAAACTGGCTTACGGAGACCGTGCCGCCGGACAAATAAAGCCTTACAGCACGCTCATTTTCGACGTGGAGCTGGTGGGAATAAACAAGAAATAGCTCTTGTCTGAAGTTAAGGGAGTATTTATTGGAAGTTAAGGGAGTTAAAGAAG
>NZ_BEWV01000053.1 GCF_002933775.1 Prevotella sp. MGM1 | reverse complement strand
CGGTGACAGTCAGAAGATACGTGTGATAGTGGTGAAACTTGATTATAAGGAATGACATGGCCGAAACGACATCACCATTACTCGAACTGCAGCGGCAGCGGTTGTTGCTCGAAATGGAATACAATGCCGACAAGGAGACTTTTCGCCGCCAGACGGACGAGATGGGACTTCGGCGCATAGTAAAGAGGGGCGATGCGTGGTTCCCGTTGCGTGTCGCACGCAGTTATTACAACTCTCTCAACCAACTTGCCGTAGAGGTCTTCCGGCTAGCCGACATCGACATAGAGCATAATTTCGAGTGCGGACGTCCCGTTGTTTTCTTCACGGTTGAAGACAACGGGAATGCCGCCGGAAAAGAAAAAAGCTGTGGCGGAAGCGCGAAGAATACCCGGATAAAGCATGGTGTGACCGGTACGGTGAGCTATGTGGACGGCGACCGCATGGTGGTGACCGTTCCCGATGGAACGAATATCCTCGACTTGCAAGGAACCGGGAATGCCGGCTTGCAGTTGTCGTTCGACGAGACGAGCTACCGCACGATGTTCGCCGCTCTCGACCGGGTCATGCGCGGCAAAGGACGGCTCGGCTATCTGCGCGACCTCTTTTATTCAAGACAGAAAGCCGAGACGCTCACATTCTCCCCGTTGCGCTTCCCTTATCTCAACGCCACGCAGGAACAGGCCGTCAACAACGTGCTCCGTGCGAAAGACGTGGCCGTGGTTCACGGTCCTCCGGGCACGGGAAAGACCACCACTCTCGTGGAGGCCATATACGAGACGCTGCGGCGTGAGAGCCAGGTGCTCGTCTGTGCGCAGAGCAATATGGCCGTAGACTGGATATCGGAGAAACTCGTCGACCGTGGTGTTAATGTCTTGCGGATAGGCAACCCGACCAAGGTCAACGACAAGATGCTGTCTTTCACATACGAGCGGCGTTTTGAGGCTCATCCCGATTACCCGCAGCTTTGGAGCATACGCAAGGCCATCCGCGACTTGCGTGCCAACCGCCGGCGTGGCGATGAGCGGTGGCACGGCAAGATGGAAAGCCTCAAAAGCCGTGCCACGGAGATAGAGATACGCATCAACGCCGAACTGTTCGCCGAGGCACGGGTTGTGGCTTCCACGCTTGTGGGCAGCGCCAACCGCCTGCTCGACGGCGCCAAGTTCTCCACTCTCTTCATAGACGAGGCCGCCCAGGCGCTCGAGGCGGCATGCTGGATACCCATCCGTCGTGCCGGCCGTGTGATATTTGCCGGCGACCACTGCCAGCTTCCGCCCACGGTGAAGAGCATAGCCGCCCTGAAAGCGGGTTTGGGCAAGACCCTCATGGAGCGCATCGTTGAGCGGAAGCCCGATGTGGTGACTCTTCTGCGCATGCAGTATCGCATGAATGAGGATATAATGCGTTTTTCGAGCGACTGGTTTTACGGCGGTGGGGTAGAGGCGGCGCCCGATGTCAGGTATCGCGGCATACTCGACCTGGATGTACCCATGGAGTGGGTAGACACGTCGGAGTATGGCGACCTGGCGGAAGACGTGTCGTTCAAGGAACAGTTTGTCGGCGAGAACTTTGGCCGTATCAACAAGGCCGAGGCCGAACTGACATTGAAAACGCTCGAAGATTATTTCATAAGGATAGGCCGGCAGCGCATTATCGACGAGCGGATAGACGTGGGTGTCATCTCGCCGTATCGTGCCCAGGTGCAGTATCTGCGTCGGCGGATAGCCAAAAGCGAGTTTTTCAAGCCTTATCGACGTTCGGTTTCCGTCAATACTGTTGATGGTTTCCAGGGGCAGGAGCGCGATGTGATACTGATTTCGCTTGTTCGCTCCAACGACGAGGGGCAGATCGGTTTCCTGCGCGACCTCCGTCGCATGAACGTAGCCATCACCCGTGCCCGGATGAAACTCATAGTCCTCGGCAGCGTGCCTACCATGACCCGCCACCCGTTCTACCGCAAGCTGTGGGAATACGTCAAGGCGTTATAGATACTGGTTTTGCCCAATATAATATTCATTCGTACCCGAATTATTGATATCATTGTATCAGTTTTATTCTTCGATTCCCAAAAATATCATAATAAGTTTGTAATTCATTCCGGAACTATGCAAAGAAATAGGGAATTTAGGATTAAAAACTTATGCGTTTTGCGGAATATGGCAGTCGGATAAACATAAATCATGGGGCTGTTTAAAGCAGATATTCTTTTATCCTAAATGCGGAGATAAAGTTTGCGGGCAGGCGAAAGCATTATTGTTTCCGCCTGCCCGCACGGGTAGTTCAGTCTGTTAAGCGAGCTAAGTGTTTTTATTCTTCGATATTGCTCTTGAATTCTTCTATTGTCTCGGTTATCTCTTTGATGTACCGTAACTCTTTGGATAGCATCCAGAAAGCGAGACCAAGGCCTATTGCACTGCCGATTAAGGCTCCGGCCAGAAATTGCGAAAAACATGTCAAGGATATCCATATCAGCCATATGATAATGACGGGTATCTCTATCATCATCTGCAATTTCTCGTTGCGCTTGAACCTTATCAGCCACTCGCCCGCCTCTATCAGGTTGCCCGCGGCCAGTGTTTTCATGCCTCTTGTATTGATGAAGTTATATACTGCCTCGCAAATCATTAACAGGAATATGAGGATGCTCGCTCCTATGGGCATTCCTATCTTGTTGAAGAGAGGGTAGAGCATCGGTATCAGCACCACGCTAGCCACGCTGATATACCTGTTCATGTTTCTTATCCACATGATTTTCGAGTGCGTGGCCTCGCGCAACATCTTGTCGCTTACGATTGTCTGCTTGTCCAGTTTCTCTTTGAATATGGTGAGCTGCTTTTTGAGTTGCTCCATTTCGTTGTTGTTGATGATATTATTTTCCATTGTCGCACGTTTTAAGTTATTGTTGTTTTTTAAATATCGTTTTATTATTATTGCCGTCCCGTTTATTTCCTCTCGGCTTCGTCGCTCATTTTCCTGAGCTGTTCCTTTATTCGGTACAGTTTGACCGATACGTTCTTCGCGCTTATTCCCATCACGGCTCCGATGTCGTCGTAGCTCATGTTCTCGAGCCACAGCATGATGACGGCGCGGTCGAACGGTCCGAGTCTCGCTATCCGTTTCCTTAGCATTTCCATTTGCAGCGAGTTGTTGTCCGTATCTTCAAACGGGTTCATGTCTATCCGCAACGGTACACGTCGGACGGTTTTCCGTTTCTTCCTGTCCAGCGATACGCATACGTTGAGGCTCACTCTGTATATCCATGTCTTTATGTCGCTGCGTCCTTGGAACGTGTCGAAGTTTATCCACAGGTTCATGAGTACCTCTTGAAAGAGGTCGTTCACCTCGTCCTGGTCTTTGGAAAACATGTAGCAGACGGTGTAAATCGTGCTCTTGTGCGTGTGTACCATCCGCTCAAATTCCTTCTCGTTCTTTTTCATCATGTTGATTTTATTGAAATCGTTCTGCACGTTAGTCGCAAGAACGTTGGAAAAACTACAGCGAAAGTAATCTTTTTTTGTTCATCCGCATATTTTTTATCCGGTTATATCGCTAAGTGTATCGTAATGAGGCTTGTTTTGACGTACTTTTTATATTAAATTTGTGCATGTTGAAATCAATTTAAATGCTGAAGCGATGATAAATATTTACAAAACCGATAATGTCCTCTGCTTGCCTGTAGTCATGAATTGCATATTTATGCGGTTTTTGCCGACTGTGATATTTGACAGTTCGCCACCGGTGTCATGCCTGTTTACATATTAATGCACGTTTGGTGTATCTCTGCCGTCTGTATGTGGCAGTGGCATCAGGCTTCCGACATATGGTGTCGGAAGCCTTTTTTTGTTTTCGGATGATTGTTTTTTATGCTTCATTCGGCAGCCGATTGCCTTGCAACGGGATACTGAACGGAAGCCAACGGGATACTAAACGGAAGCTGACGGGATACTGAATGGAAACCAACGGGTATCCCGTTGCGAGATGGCGGCCGGTGTCTGTAGGTAAAAGGGATTTTGTGTCAAAAAACAAAGGATTTCTTATCCGTTTTCATTCTTCTATTGTATAAATATTCGTTTATACTCCGGATTTGAGTATATGGTTTACAATGGTTTTTGTGTGACTTATATTTTACAATGCGTAAAAACGGCTTAATCAAATCCGTCTGTTAGGGATTAATTGAGATTGGTATTTGCAATTCGAGCAAATAGCCATGTCTTGGTGGAAAGCATTGTGTGATATGTTGAGGCTATGACACGGCAAGGTGTCAATGTAAATGTGTGACTGCCGGTGAAAGCCGGAAAAGTGAAGGGGCATATTCGTCGCTGTGTCCAACAGCATGGAATATGCCTCCACCGGTTTGTGAGCCGTTATGTGGCTCGAAAAGGGGAAAAATTATGATATAAATGTGCCGTGGCAGGCTGTGTCCATCCGCCTACGGCACACTTATGCGTTTGTCAGAAGTTGTAGCCGAGG
Organism: Prevotella sp. MGM1; assembly: GCF_002933775.1. Lineage (GTDB taxonomy): Bacteria > Bacteroidota > Bacteroidia > Bacteroidales > Bacteroidaceae > Prevotella. The sequence continues at coordinate 13,986 of NZ_BEWV01000053.1, read as the reverse complement.
CTTATCATCCAGTTTCTGTCTTTCACGTTATCGTAGTCGTCATTGGTTTTTATGACGTTGGACAGGCCGAGCTGATAGGCAAATCCCAGGTAGTAGTGGTTGCTGAACGTCAGACCGGCGCCAAACTGCAGACCGCAGTTGAATCGGTTGGCACCGTAATTGTCGTCTCCGTCGCCAAAGAAATCTACTTCATATGAATCATCATCATTCCATTCAGCCTTTATCTTGCCACCGATACCGTAGCCGAAGTAAGGGCCGGCGTTAATCTGCAGTTGCAGGGCATCGCTGAAGTCGTAGCGGTAGGAAGCCAATATCGGGATTTCGAGATACATGGGCTTTGATGTCTCGGTATATTCGTCTTCCTTGTATTTATGGCCTTTATTCTGGAAGAAAAGTCCGGTCTGCACGTACAGGCTTTGCATCAGGGGAATGTCGGCCGTAACTCCGATGTGAAACGCTGTGCGGTTTCCCGGAGAGATGGAAACCCCGTTCTCATCAGATGCCGATGCGTTCGCAATATTCATACCTGCGCGTATTCCGAATTCAATACCGCCCTCGGCCTTTTCCGTAGAGAAGAAAGAGGAAGAAGAACTGCTTGCGCGCTGTGCCGAAGCAGTCAGTGAAAGTACCGCACATGCGATAACCAATAAAGTCTTTTTCATTTCAAAAAGAGTTTAATTAATAATTATGTGAGCTAAAAAAATAATTACATGTTGAAGTCCATTCGCCACACGTTGTAGATCCTGTCGGCCGATCCGCGCTGTGATAGGAAGAATATGCTCCGTCCGTCGCGCGACCATATAGGCGACAGGTCGTTGCCGGGGTGGTATGTGAGCTGGGTCAGCTGCGTGCCGTCCGTGCGGATAACGAAGATATCGGTATTGTCGATGCCCTCTTTCTCCGACTTGCTGCTGCCGGTGACGAGCAGCCATTTGCCGTCGGGCGACAGTTGAGGGGTGGTGAAGCTCTTGCCCGGCTGTGTGAGTATGACCTCTTCCACGCCCGTCTCGAAGTTTATGCGCCATATCTCGCTCTCGTTCTTGTCGGTGAAGCGTGCGCAGTAGATGGTGTGCTTGTTGCCCGGAATGAGACATGCCGTCATACCGCGTGAGTAGTTGGAGAAAAGGTTTGTCTTGCGGTCATAGCTCCAAAGGCTGTAACTCGAGCGTCCCTCGCCGCGATGAAAGAATATTGTGTTGCCGTCGGGACTCAGCACTCCGCCGTAGTCGTTGTCCGTTCCGTTCGATATCTGGCGCACCACCGTGCCCTGGTTGGCGTCTACGAGGTATACGCCGTGGTGTCCGCCCCTCGCTTCGGTGAAGCAGAGAGTGCTGCCGTCGGGGCTCCATGTAAATCCCTCCACGTTGGTGCGGAACGTGCGCTGCACGCTGGGACCGCCCTTCGAGGCACTCTTTATCATTACGTTTGTTGTCTTGTTTTTCTCGTTGATATATCCTATGCGCTTGCCGTCGGGCGAGAGGGCTATCTGTGGTATCACCCACCAGTCGAGCACGCTGGTCTTCTTTGAACCGAAAATGCTTGAAGCCTTGGCCACGAGGCCGCCCTCGTAGTCGGACACGTTGTCGGCATCCTCGGTGATTTTCTCAAATTTCACTCCGCCCTCCTCAGGCACGAACACCACCGAATAGTCGAATTTGACTTTCTTTGCTCCGGCAGCCGATGCTATCAGTGCCAGTGCCATGACTGTGAAAATAGTCCTTTTCATTGCTTGTCCTTATCGTTTTTGTTAATAATAAAGTGCATATGATTATTGCTGCCGCGCATGCGGAATGGCATGAGCGGTAATACGGCGGGCAGACTGACGCTCTGAAGTGGCAATGTGCCACGCCATACCGGAGGAAACGACAGACTTGGCAGGCTACCGGCATAAGCCGGAATCGCCACGTCTGTGTCCATAAGAACAAACCTTTCATAATTGGCCGTTATTTAGGGGTTCTTCTTTGCAATAAAAACATGGTGAAACAAAAGAGCGGGCGTCTTCTTCACATTCATTTATCGCCCCAAGGGAACGGCCAAGCACCCCGCGTAAGATAAAAAACTAAAAGGAGAATACGCCCGCATACAGGCGTATCTAATCCCTTTATTCTCTTACGCTTCTCAATTAATTATTGGCCGTTATTTTGAGACGAGAACGAAGTTCATAAACACGTATTTCACTCAAATGTTCACTGTCCTCTCCGTGGAAAGGACAGTGCAAAGATAGTGTTTTTTTTCGTAGCGGACAACATTATGTGTAAAAAAACGAACGTAATATGCCGAATTGCATTATTTGGAGGTTTGCCATGTGATTGTAACTGTTTTTTTGTAAATTTGCGCATTCAGACAATACTATTAACCATAAATTAAAAAAACAGGTATGATGATGAAGAGAACGTATTATGTAATTAGGTATGTGGCCGGGCGTGTACGGCTGACGGCATGCCTTGCGGCCCTGTCTGCCGCTTCGGTGCTTGTAGCCCGAGAGAGCGGCAGCCGGCTCACACTCCATTACGACCGGCCGGCCGAACACTTCGAGGAAGCCCTTGTGATAGGCAATGGCACGCTGGGAGCCGTGGTGTATGGCGGCACGCACACCGACCGCGTTTCGCTCAACGACATTACCTTGTGGACGGGAATGCCCGACACGGAGGTGACAACGCCGGGAGCGCACAAAGCCCTTCCCGAGATACGCGCGCTGCTCGACAAGGGTGACTATCGCGCCGCCGACCGCGCCAACAGGAAAATACAGGGGCACTACTCCGAGACATATCAGCCTCTCGGTCAACTCACGATAGAACATATTGATAATATGGCGAGGAAAACAACCGGTTACCGGCGTTGTTTAGACATAGACAGAGCCGTGGCGTCGACAAGCTACCGGACGGCCGGCGGAGAGTTTTCCACTGACTATTTCGCCTCGGCTCCCGACTCGGTGATAGTGATAAGGATGAGAGCCGGCGGAGAGAAGATCAACGCCGTGCTGCGGTTCAAGTCGCAACTGCCGTGTTCCGTGACATCGGCCGGTGGAGAGATTGTTGCCGAGGGATATGCGGCACACAAGTCGTATCCGAGCTATTACAAGGGTGTGGCCGACGACGAGCGGATAATATATGACCCGTCGCGCGGAATACGTTTCCGGACCGTCATCCGTGCCGTGGACAAGAGCGGCACGGGGCGCATAGTTTCTTATCCTTCCGGTGACTTGAAGATAGAGGGATGCGGCGATGTGCTGGTATTCGTGACCAATGTGACGAGCTTCAACGGATTTGACAAAAATCCCGTTACCGAGGGCCGCGACTACCGTGCGCTTGCCAAGAGGCGTATAGGCCGTGCGGTGAAAAAGACATACGACGAGCTTTATCATACTCATCTATATGACTATCAGCGCCTTTTCGGGCGGGTGAGCCTCGACCTCGGAAAGACAGACCCTGTCATCGCAGCCATGCCCACTGACCGGCAGTTGCGGTTGTACACAGAGGAAAACCAGATCAATCCGGAGCTGGAAGCGCTCTATTTCCAGTATGGGCGCTATCTGCTCATATCGTGCTCGCGCACCGAGGGGGTGCCCGCAAACCTGCAAGGGCTGTGGAACGAGAAGATAACGCCGCCTTGGAGCTGCAACTACACGGCCAACATCAACCTTGAAGAGAACTACTGGGCGGCCGAGACGGCCAACCTGAGCGAGATGCACCGCCCGCTGCTCACCTTTATCGGTAATCTGGGCAAGACGGGAGAGACTACGGCCCGAGAGTATTACGGTGTAGGCCGCGGATGGTGTCTCGGGCATAACACGGATATATGGGCCATGACCTGCCCGGTGGGCCTTCATGCCGGCGACCCGTCGTGGGCCTGTTGGAACATGGGCGGGGCGTGGGTCAGCACGCATATATGGGAGCACTATCTCTTCACTCAGGACAAGGCGTTTCTCCGGGCCAACTATCCGCTGCTCAAGGGAGCGGCCGAATTTTGCGTTGGTTGGCTCACAGAGAAAGACGGCCGGCTGCTGACATCGCCCGGCACGTCGCCCGAGAACAAGTTCATAACCCCCGAGGGATATTCCGCCGCCACTTCGTATGGTAATACTTCCGACCTTGCCATGATACGTGAGTGCCTGATCGACGCACGGGATGCGGCACGTGAGCTTGGCATTGACCGGGACTTCATACGTACTGCCGACAGGACGCTTGCCCGTCTGCAACCATATAAGGTAGGTAAGGACGGAAACTTGCAGGAGTGGTATCATGACCTGAAAGACAGTGACCCGCAGCACCGCCACCAGTCGCACCTGTTCGGGCTTTATCCCGGCCACCATCTGTCTGTCGGTGCCACTCCCGACCTTGCCAGGGCATGTGCCCGCACGCTTGAAATAAAAGGCGACAAGACCACGGGATGGAGCACGGGATGGCGTGTGAACCTCTATGCCCGCCTGCTCGACGCCGACGGAGCCTATCACATATACCGCAAGCTGTTGAGCTATGTCAGCCCCGACGGATATAAAGGAGCGGACGCCCGTCGCGGCGGTGGCACATATCCCAATCTGCTCGATGCCCACTCCCCGTTCCAGATAGACGGCAACTTCGGCGGCTGCGCCGGAGTGATAGAGATGCTCATGCAGTCGACCCCGGCTGAGATAACGCTTCTTCCCGCACTGCCGGGGCAGTGGAGCGAGGGAAGTGTGAGCGGGATATGCGCCCGCGGAGGTTTCGTCGTGGATATGAGCTGGAGCGGCGGCCGCGTCACCGGACTTAGGATCGCTTCTCGCCGGGGCGGCAGCACTACAGTGAAATACAACGGCCGCTCAAAGCGCCTGAACCTGCGTGGCGGAGAGACGGTAACCTTGCTTTAACATTTTATTTACATAAAAGCCCAAAGATGGTTAAGATGTGTTTTGTAATGCTTGGCCTGTGGGAAATAATTGCTACTTTTGTGCCGTAATAAAACAGTAATAACAATAAATAAGGATAAGATTATGAAAGGAATAGTAAGAAGAATTGTCATGATGATTATGGGTGTTTTCATGTTGGGTGCCACGGCTACGGCGGGCAACGGCAAGGCAATAACACTGACAGACCTGCCTTGTATGGCACAGAAGACCATAAAGGTTTATTTCGGCAAGAAGAAAGTGGCGATGGTGAAGATGGAGACAGGCTTCTTCGAGAAGACGAGCTATGACGTGGTGTTCACCAACGGCGATAAGATAGAGTTTGACGGAAACGGAAACTGGAAAGATGTGTCTGTAAAGACAGGTGCGGTGCCGGCCGCTCTCGTCCCGCAGGCAGTCAGGACATATCTGAAAGCCAACTATCCGAGAACCAAGGTCGTGGAGATAGACAAGGGTCGCGGCAAGTGCGAGGTGAAGCTGTCTTCCGGACTTGAAATAACATTCGACAACAACTATAATGTGATAGATATAGATGACTGACGGCGCATGGCCGGTATGTTAAAAAAAACATAAGTAATCGGCCGATGTTTGTATGTAATGTGTAAAAAGATTATCTTTGCTGTCCCGTTTGAATTCAGACGGGACAGTTTTTTGGGGAATAAAAGAAAACACGTAATATATAAAGACAATGAAAATGAAGAAAGTATTGACCGCAGTGTGCGCCGTAGCGGCGTTGGCATCGTGCGGAACGAGCGGCAAGGTGGGTTCTGTTTACAGACTCGGAGGTGAGTGGAACATAGTAAAAGTGAACGGACATGAAATTAAAGAGGCAGATGTGGAGAAAGCACCGTTCATCGGTTTCAACGTCGCTGAAAGCAGGATATACGGCAGCACGAGTTGCAATAATCTCATGGGAGGAATGACAGCCGACGGCAAGACAGGCAAGATAAGCTTCGGCCACATGGGCAGCACACGGATGATGTGCGCCAAGATGGATGTGGAGCAGAAGGTGCTCGATGCGCTCAACAGTGTGGAGAAATTCAAGCTCGTGGGCGATAATAAGCTGGAACTGGCAGACAAGTCCGGCAAGACGGTGATGGAATTGAAGAAAAAGTAATGCTCACGATCCCCCTAAAGGGGCGTGATACCGCCACGGGTATGGCGGTTCTGTATTCCCGGCGGGCGGTAAAGCCCGGTTTGGAATGAAAACAGGAAAACAGGGACACGGAGAATGCGGGATATATATCGGTTGTGCTGATGATAATCCGTATCTCCGTGTCCCTGTTTTCCTATGTGGACGTTTTGCAGTATTCTCATAAAAATAATCTCATGACCTTGGTTTTCTCGCCGTTTATGCGTATTTTTGCGCAGCGATAGAAATCCAAGCAAAAAGACATGAGCAAGAATATCCCCAACGAGTGGAATGATTTTTTGTTGAAAGACGTGTCGTTCGTCAATCTGATGACGCACCGAATATTCAACGTCCTCATCGTAGCTAACCCATACGACGCATTCATGCTTGAAGACGACGGGCGGGTAGACGAGAAAATCTTTGATGAGTATATGGATCTCGGACTGCGGTATCCGCCGACATTCACGCAGGTGAGCACGACGGAAGAGGCTCGCGAGGTGATGAAGACATCGGATATCGACCTTGTGATCTGTATGCCCGGAAACGCCGACAACGACGCTTTCGATGTGGCGCGTGACGTGAAGGCCTGTTCGCCGAACATTCCGTGCGTTGTGCTCACGCCTTTCTCCCATGGCATCACGCGGCGTATGAAAAACGAGGATCTGTCTATCTTCGACTATGTGTTCTGCTGGTTGGGAAACACCAATCTCATACTCTCTATAATAAAACTCATCGAAGACCAGATGAACATAGAGCATGACATAGGCGAGGCCGGCGTGCAGGTGATATTGCTTGTGGAAGACAGTATCAGGTTTTATTCGTCGATACTGCCGAATCTGTATAATTATATTCTCCAGCAAAGCAAGCGCTTCTCCACGGAAGCGCTCAACCCTCATGCGGCAGCGCAGCGGAAGAGAGGCCGTCCGAAGGTGGTTCTTGCCCGTAACTATGAGGAGGCGATGGCGATATACGACAAATATTCGGGAAATATGCTCGGAGTGATAAGCGACACGCGCTTCGCCAAGGACGGTGCGGATAACAGGGACGCAGGTCTGGAACTGCTGCGTGAGATAAGACGGCGCGACGAGTATATCCCGTTGATACTGCAGAGTTCGGAAACAGTGAATGCGGCTAGGGCGAAAGCAGAGGGCTTCCGCTTTGTTGACAAGAACTCGAAGAAGATGAATATAGACCTGCGCAACCTCATGGAAGAGCACATGGGCTTCGGGGATTTTATCTTCCGCGACCCGGTCACGCATGCCGAGGTGATGAGGATAAGCACATTGAAGGAATTGCAGGACTGCATATTCACCATCCCTAACGATTCGATGCTTTATCATGTGAGCCGCAACCACATGAGCAGATGGCTCAGCGCACGTGCCATTTTCCCGGTATCGGCATTCCTGAAACACGTCACATGGCACAAGTTGCAGGACGTGGATGCCCACCGTCAGATAATATTCGATGCCATAGTGCAGTACAGAAAGATGAAAAACATAGGTATCGTGGCTGTGTTTGACCGTGGAAAGTTTGATGCTTACGGGCATTTCGCTCGCATAGGAGACGGCTCTCTCGGAGGAAAGGGCCGCGGCCTGGCGTTTCTCGACAATATAATCAAGCGTCATCCGGAGTTCAACCGCTTCCCGGGAGCAAAAGTGTCCATACCTCGCACGGTGGTACTCTGCACCGATTTCTTCGATGAGTTCATGGACTCCAACAACCTGTATCAGATTGCCTTGAGCGACGCTGGCGACGAAGAGATACTCGCGCACTTCCTGAAAGCACAGTTGCCGGACTCTCTGATAGCCGATTTCTATACGTTCTTCGATGCCGTGAAGTCACCGATAGCCGTGCGCTCGTCGTCTCTTCTCGAAGACTCACACTATCAGCCGTTTGCCGGAATATACTCGACATACATGATACCGTATCTTGAAGATAAGTATGAGATGGTGAAAATGCTTGCAGCTGCCATCAAGGGTGTGTATGCGTCGGTGTTCTACAAGGACTCGAAGGCGTATATGACGGCCACGAGCAATGTGATAGACCAGGAGAAGATGGCGGTGATATTGCAGGAAGTGGTGGGTCACAGGTATGGCGACAGGTATTATCCGAATTTCAGCGGTGTGCTGCGCTCGCTCAATTATTACCCTATTGGCGACGAAAAGTCGGAAGAGGGCATTGTAAATCTCGCTCTCGGATTGGGTAAGTATATCGTGGACGGCGGTCAAACGCTTCGCGTCAGCCCGCATCATCCGCATCAGGTGTTGCAAACCAGCGAGATGGAGACGGCCCTGCGTGACACACAGACACGTTTCTACGCTCTCGACATGAAGAATGTGGGCACGGATCTAAAGGCCGACGACGGGTTTAATATACTTAATCTGAGGGTTAAAGAGGCCGACAAGGACGGTTCGTTGAACTATATAGCGTCTACTTTCGATCCATACGATCAAATCATCCGTGACGGTATATATGAGGGCGGACGCAAGGTAATATCGTTCTGTGGGGTGCTGCAACAAGGCGTTTTTCCACTGCCGGAACTGTTGCAGACGGCTCAGAAGTGCGGGGCGGACGAGATGAAGCGTCCTGTTGAGATAGAGTTCGCGTGCAATTTGAATGCCGATAAGACAGGAGAACTTTATCTGTTGCAGATACGTCCGATAGTGGATAGCAAGCAAGTGCTTGACACCGACCTGCAAGCGATTGCCGACGAGAGCTGTCTGCTGCGCTCTCACAACTCGCTCGGTCATGGAATAAGCGAGGATGTGACGGATGTTGTGTATGTGAAGACAGATGAGAACTTCACTGCCACCAACAATCCGGACATAGCGAGGGATGTGGAAGCTATTAACCGCAGGTTCCTTGACGAGGGAAAGAACTATATTCTGATTGGTCCCGGGCGTTGGGGGTCGAGCGATTATTGGCTCGGTATTCCCGTGAAGTGGCCGCATATAAGTGCCGCCAGGGTGATTGTAGAGGCCGGATTGAAGAACTATCGCGTGGATCCGAGCCAGGGAACGCATTTCTTCCAGAACCTGACATCGTTCGGGGTGGGGTATTTTACGGTCAACCCATATAACGGTGACGGTATATGCCGCACCGACCTGCTCGACAGCATGCCGGCTGTGACTGAGACCGAATATATCCGTCACGTCAGGTTTGACCGCCCGTTGAAGATAATGATGGACGGAAAGAAGCAGGAGGGAGTGGTTGTGATGAGCGAGTGAGACTGTAGATCGGCAGTCCGGATGGTGTGTTCCAAAATCTAATAGGCCGTCATGATAGTCGGGTTGAGATGTAAATAGACAGATGTCTTGTTTTTTTATCCGTTTTGATGGAGCGGCCTTGGTTGGCAAGTTAAAATATAATCAATAATAAAAAGAAAGAAAAGGATAATGTTTAAATCGGTGTTTCCGTCGGCGATACTTGCCGGATTGTGTATTTCAATAGGTTGTGTGGTTAATCTTCGTGTGGGCGGTGTGGCAGGAGCAGTGCTATTTGCTTTCGGTCTTACCACGGTAGTGTATTACGGTTTGAAACTGTATACGGGTACGGCGGGCTTTATCCGTCGTCATGGCGACTGGGCGATGCTCTTCACCGTGCTGCTCGGCAATATCTTGGGATGCGGCCTTTCGGCTCTTGCCATATTCTACTCGAAGCCCGATTGCATAGCGCCGGCCATGGCGGTAGTCGACAGCCGTATGGAAATAGGAGTGCTGGCATGCGGTATTCTGGCTGTCGGATGCGGATTTATAATGACTGCCGCCGTGCAGTTTGCCCGCCAGGGCAAGATGCTTCCGTTGTTGTTCGGCGTGCCGGTGTTCATTCTTTGCGGTTTCACGCACAGCATAGCCGACGCGTTCTATTTCCTGTTGGCCTCTTGCGCGTCGCTGCCTGCTGCCGATATAGCGGTTGTTTATGTCGCGGAAGTACTCGGAAACTTCATCGGCTGCAATCTTTATCGTTGGATGATAAAGGCTGATAAGAAAGCATAAAGCGTCTTGTTTTTTTGTTTGATAAAGAGCCATATGACGCGTCGTTAATATGTTGATGGCTTCTTGTAAGATATAAAATAAAGGCTATTAATACATCTGATAAGGCCTTGTCTCATGCTTGTTTACAGCCGGGACAAGGTCTTTTGTAATCAAGGCATTACCGCCTGTTTGTGTTATTTATGTCGTTTGTCGCTTGATGCTATTGCCCTCCGAGCCTGCTGAAATACTCAATTACCTCATCCCACGTCTTGAATGTGTCCGAGCCGAACTCTATCCGTGTGCCCATGAAGTCTTTCGAACCGTTGTCCTCAAGCCTGTCGATGAGATAATCACCGTATAGCAGGTCTTTCCGGTTGGTAAGTATCAGCCGGTTATAGGCCGCCACTCCGAGATTTTCAAACGTCCATTCCTGCATACGGCGTGCGTATTCGGTATTGTTGGTCGGAGCCGCGGCCACGATATGTATGTCGTAAAACTCGAGCAGAAGCCTGTATGCCTTTACTAAACTTGGCAGCGGCCTGCCGTTGTGTTCCATCGTTTCCTCGATGCAGATATATATAATATTGCGCTGGCGATGTTCCTGCCTGTCGTATATCCACCTGATTACCGGCAGTACGGAGTGCAGCAGTATGCTGTCGTTCATGCGGTGCCCGCCGTGGAAGCGCAGGGCGTTGCGGTATCGTGCGGCAAAAAGGTCATGGGTGTGTACCACCGGATCCTCGATACCGAACAATCCCCATACGTGTTGTTGCTCGTCCTCATCGATGCCGGTGAAGCATTGTTCCGTTATTTCCTGATATTCGGCCTGTATTTGCTTTGTCATCATGAACTCCTTGATGCCGTCTTGTCTCGGATTCAGGAACGTAACCTTGCCGAGCATGTTGTTTTTCAGTATGTCTTCGCCCATCTTGAATGCGGGGTTGACAAGTATGCGGTCGAAGCCCCGCAGCATCTCGGCATACATTCCGCCCATCGACGTGCCTATTATCAGGTCGGGTTTAATCTCGTCGCATGTCTTTTGCAGAAGTTCCATTGCCTCATGTGGATGTATCGGCAGGTCGGGAGCCGTCACTGTGGCTTCTGGCAGCAGCTCACGGATTTTCGATACCGTTCCCGATTGTCCCGAAGAGCCGAAGCCATGGACGTATAGTATGTTCTTTCCGGCCATCAGGTCGGGGTATGATAGCGTGTGATTGATTTCCATCTGACGTATTATCTTGTTCCGGTTGCAAAGATATAAATTTTAAGGCATATTACAATTACTCACCTTCAACTTGCTGATCACATGTTATGTGGCAATGGTATGTAATGTCAAAGTAAATCGCAGCGGTTTAGGTATTATCCAACCGTGCTTGACTGGTGTTTTAAGTATGGATGAAAATAAACCCCGGCATCGCATGATGGATGGTGTGCGATACCGGGGGTGATAGTTCTTGTCAGAAAGATTCTATGTTATTATCCGGATGAGTACGATGTGCTTGTCCGAAATGAAAATCTTTCTTTTGCGCATGCTTCTTACTTGTTCTCCTCGGGCAGCATGGTCACTGTCACGCAATTGTGTTGCTTCAACAGGTAGTTGCTCACAAAGTCCTGAATGTCCTTCGAGGTCACGCTCTTTATCGCTTCGAGCATGCCTTTATGGTCGTCCTTGCCCCAAAGAGCTGTCAACACAATCTGGTTCTGCCAGTAACTGTTCTCGCGCTGGCTGTCGTTGTAGTCCTTGACCTCAAACTCTTTAACCTTCGTCAGTTCTTCTTCGGTCACTCCTTTGGCTGCTATGTCGTCTATTCCGACTTTCATCAGATAGAGGGCGCTGTCCATCTTCTCGGGTTTCACCGGGCAATATACCTGCATCGTATAGCTGTCGTATAGTACACAGTCGATGGATGCGCGCGCGCCTACCGAGTATGCCATCGATCCTTCCTCGCGGATGCTCTTCAAGTAACGCTGTGACAGGATTTCACCGAGAGCGTTGACCACGGCCGCTGTCTTGTTGTCATATTTCACCTCGCCGGTCCAGATCACCCTGATGCTTGCCTTCGGGCTTTCCATCTGGCGCTTGAAGCGGTTCTCTACGTTGCCTTTCACGGGGCGTATGCCGCAGTCTGTGAGTTTCTCGCGCTTCTTGATACCGGGCAGAGTGGCGATATACTGCTCTGTAAACGCACGCAGGCTGTCTGTGTCGAATGCTCCTGTGAAGAAGAAGTCAAAGTCACCTGCCGACGCGAAACGCTCGCTGTAAATGCGGCGTACAGTCTCGTAGTTGGCTTTGTCGAGGTCGGGGATGACGCTGCCCACACGCTTGTTGTGGCCGTACAGAGTCTGCTGTATGGAGTCAGAGAAAGCCACATCGGGGTTCTTGACCACGTTTTGCAGTTGTGTGCGCAGTGTCTGTATCAGGTTGTTGTATCCGTCGTTGTCTACGCTCGGCTTCTGGAAACGCAGGTAAATGAGTTCGAAAAGCGTGCGAAGGTCTTTCGGTGTGCTGTTACCGTCGAGACGGTCTGTCGTCATTGTCAGGCTGGGAGAGAGGCTCACCTGCTTGCCGGCCATTTTCTTTTCAAGTTCCACAGAGTTGAAATTTCCGATACCTGTCGAACTCATCACAGCTGTCAGCAGTTCGGCGTTGGTGAGGTCTTCCTCTTTCACTTTGTTTGTTCCGCCGAGCGAGCGTGCCGCCATCATGACCTGTGAGTTGTTGAAGTCAGTCTTTTTAAAGAACACTCGTGCTCCGTTGGCCAGAGTCCAGCATGTATATCCGTGTTCTGCGGCCGCCTCCTTCTTTATCTTCACCGGTGTGGGAAGTTGCGGTACGAGCGGTTCGTCTTTTACATTGTCCACGTATGCTTCGAGTTTCGCCCCCTTGGCTGTCTTGATGGCCTGTTTGAAAGCGTCGGCTGTAGGAATGGTCACTCCCTCTTTGTCTGCGTACAGGGCCAGGCATACGAAGTTGGTGTCGGTGCTTGCCACCATCTCTTTGAATGCTGTTGAAATGGCTTCGGCCGGCAATTGCTGTGCGTATGCCTTGAAAGTCTGGAATTCTGTCTCGATGTCTGTGAAGTAATCGCCGTCGAGGAAGTGGCGTACATATTCGTTTACGAAACTGCCGTTCTTGCGCTTGTCGCGGTTCTCGTATATCTTCTCGAACGAGCTTATCTGCTCGTCGCGCGCCCTGAGCACCTCGGTGGCGGTAAATCCGAAGCGGTTGGCACGCTCAACCTCTTCCATCACAGCCTGTACGGCGGCTGCGTCCTGTCCCGGTTTCGGGATGATGTATACCATGAAGGCATCGCATGTGCGGCTCATTATATATTCACCGTATTGCGAGCCGGCCTGCAAGAACGGGCAGTCGGCTTTCTGAGACAGTTCTCCCAGACGTGCGTTGAGACATGTCGATACTACCGATGTCATGTAGCTCTGCAACATCAGGGCAAGCGTCCCGCGCATTTCCTGCGGCATTCTCTCCTGCTTGAAGAGCAGCTCGATGATGTTGTTCTGCTGTTCTTTGTCCTTGTCGATCACGTAGATAGGCTCGTTGTTGGCCGGTACGGGATACATTTCGTACTTGGCCGGGTTCTCGGGCATCTTTATGCCGCCGAACATCTCTTTGATCTTGCTTTCAACGTAGTCCACGTCAAGGTCGCCCACAACCACTATTCCCTGCAAGTCGGGGCGGTACCACTTCTCGTAGTATGCGCGCAAAACCTCGGGCTTGAAGTTGTCGATGATTTCCATCAGTCCGATAGGCATGCGGTGACCGTACTTGCTTCCCGGATACAGAGTGGGAAGGTTGCGTTCGAGTATACGCTGGCTTGCCGAGCTGCGCATGCGCCACTCCTCGTGTATCACGCCGCGCTCCTTGTCTATCTCGGCCGTTTCGAGCAGCAGTCCGTCGGCCCAGTCGTGCAGTATGAGCAGGCAGGAGTCGATGTTTCCCTTTGTCGTAGTGGGCACGTCGTTGATGTTATACACAGTCT
>NZ_BEWV01000052.1 GCF_002933775.1 Prevotella sp. MGM1 | reverse complement strand
TTTAACACTCTATTCTCATTGTTTTAACAAATGCACCGGAATTTCGGCTTGTGCCCATAAATAGGCATTGCGGATAGGAAGTTTATGCTGTTTTGAGTTTTACCGGACAGCAATAATATGCAATTTTCTTCAATTATCGATGGATATTGTCTATTTTACTTGTTAGATTTTTCCAGGCCTTCTGGCGTATCTTACATAGCTTATACGCAGACTGTGCTGGATAATATCCTTTCTTTAAAGCACGCTTGTATTCTTTCTTGGCCTTACCGTATTCGTGGAGTCGTTCAAAGACAGCACCTCTATCATAATACAGTTTGCTGTTATACCAGCCGGTCTTCAAAGCATAATCAGAGTAGTATATAAAGCCGTTGTAGTCACCTTTGTTATAGCAGTTATAGGCCCTGTCTTGGTACTCATCGAAGCGTTCCTGCATCTTTTGCTGGCGATATGCTTCTGCTTGAGCACTTATTATCAGTTCTTCATAAGAAAGGGGCTTGAAGGTGCTATTAACAACAATCTGAGCCAATACCATAGTTGGAATGAAGGCCAATGCCAGAATTGTCAGATATCTTTTCATGCCTGTGGATTTTGAAGTTACCATGTCCAAATTCCAGTTCCCGTATTGCTGCGCTGCTGTGTGGTTCTGTTGCCGAACATGTCCGTTTCACCGGTAGTTGAGGTGCCGGTTGACTGGCCATACGAGTTGCGATGTGTTGTCGTTGTATTGCCGAACATGTCGGTACTACCGGTGGTTGAAGTGCCGATTGTATGATCATACGCATCACGATGTATCGTAGTAGTGTTGCCGAACATGTCCGTTTTACCGGTAGTAGAAGTACCGGTAGTTTTTCCGTATGCGTCACGATGGATGGTCGCAGTGTTACCGAACATGTCTGTTTGGGTTGTAGTAGAGGTGCCGACATTGTACTGAGCGAATGTCGAAACAGCTGCAAGCATACAAGCTGTGATAATAGAAATAATCTTTTTCATATTCTTGAATGTTTTTGTTATTGAATTTGTTCCTTTAAAGATTCTCAAAGAATATCCCTTAATTTCTCAAAGAATACCTTTAAACATCGATATTAACCCCAAGACTCTTTTGTTCAAATTGATTCTTACTATCCCATATAGTAAATTCATTCTTATAGTCAAGCTTTTGCTCGCCTATAAAATGCGTATAGACAAATATCGGTATTTCGCCTGCCACGGCTTCCATTATCTTATATTCTATACTGTCTACTACGCATTGCCCTGCGTCTTGCGAGTTGGCATTCTGCATGATGATGTATTTCAGGCTGTTACTTATGTCCAGAAATTCTTTCCCTTTCTCATTGCCACGTCTCAATATCCTGTACTCCTGTTCCCATTCCCATTCTTTGCGTTTGCGGAAAAACTGCTGTTTGGCGTATTTTTTCACGCACTCTTCCAAGTTGTCTTCTTCTTTCATGTCAAAGATTTCATCTGGCGTGACATGGCAACAGTATTTTATCATTCCCCGCATGTCTGTTGGTGACAGTGCTTTTTCAATTTCATCTTTGTCATATACGAGGCATACGCCTTTGCCTTTTTCGGCATACAATCCCCACATCTGTTGCAAATCGAAACCGAATCTGCAATCCGAATCATTTGTCATGCTTATCTGTATGTATTTCGATATTTCTGTATTTATATTGTCTATCTTCCACTTCCGGCCTTCTGTATATTTATTATATACAACTTTACAGCTCTCACAGACATCATTCATGCCAGCCAACTCACCAAAAAGTTGTCTGCCGGAATTTATAATCTTTAATGCTGTTTCGAATTTCGTGAAATGATAAAGCTTGTTTGTCTTTGAAAACTTATTTTTTATGCTATTATTCATAATTCATTATTATAAGAATTAATTATTAAAAGTCATATTCATATATTTCTTTAAAGTATATATGCCAGTTGCTATTTTTATAATCATTAAGTGATCCACGGGGAACGTAAAGCTTCGGAATATTGTCATTTGTAAAATAAAACAAATATGGTATGCTTATGTGTGGAGCCTTTTTAGCCTTTATGTAAACACTTTTAAGGTTATTACACCTATAAAATACGCCCACATCTATACTAATATTTTCTAATTCCTCAGGTAACGTTACCGATGTTAATTCTGTGCAATCACAAAAAGCTTTCTTCCCAATTTTTTTCAAACTTTCAGGTAACGTCACTGATGTTAATCCTACGCCATAAAAAGCGGCATATTCAATAATTTTCAAACTTTCAGGTAACGTCACAGATGTTAATCTTGTGCCAGAAAAAGCGGCATATCCAATACTTCCCAAACTTTCAGGTAACGTTACGGATGTTAGTCCGGTGCAACCTTCAAAGCCACCAACATATTCCAATCCCTCAGGTAACGTTACGGATGTTAGTCCGGTGCAGCCACCAAAAGCGCGGTACCCAATACAAGCTTCTCCCTCAGGCCCAATACGTTCCAATCCCTTAGGTAATATTATCGATGTTAGTCCGGTGCAACCTTCAAAGGCATAAGGACGAATACCTTTTATTGTACTGGGAAGTTTTATCATTTTCAAGTTCTTTATTTGATGAAACATATAAGAACCAATGGCGTCATACGAAGTTTTATAATTCTTATAATACTCATCTCCTCCCGGTACAATCTTCGCATCGCTGATGTCAAGTTCTTCCAGTATCCCGCCGGTAGGATTAGAATGCTGATCTACTCCAAGCATCTTTCTTATAAAGAGAATGTCTGTGCCATTAAGTACACCTGAAATCTTTAAACTCTTTGTGGTATACATTTCTGACTCTGTTATTTTATCCGGCAAGGTTCCGGCCATGTCTAAATGAACAGTTTTTTCCGGTATAAATTTATCTCCATCATCTTTGTCGTCGTTATCTTTATCCCCATCATTTTTGCCGTCTTCATCCTTGTCATCATCGCCGCCTTGTGAGCCTTCGGGGATATACGTGTCGTTGTCGTCATCGCCTCCGCATGAGGTTAAACCAACTGTGAATATTGTGCACAGCATGCATAATAATAAAATCTTTACTTTTTCCATAATACATTATATTTATATGTTAAACATTCGGTTAGGTAATAAAAAGCATTCGGTCAATAGACTATTCCATCGTTATATATTCCGCACAGGACGGTATCTGCGAGTTCGGCATTACGATTATCCGCATCTCCAATCATGCAGATGTACTTCTGTATTTTCTCTCTCTTTGACGGTTCGTTTCCGGCGAGCACTATCAGGGCCGTCTCTATATAAGCCACTGTTTCGGCAGTATGTTTCATGATGCCGTCATAACAGTCGGCATTCACAAAAGGATAACTGCCCCTTTCGCACTTAAAGGCATCGCACATGAGATGTTCATACACCATTCTTAAATCACAATTCATATTATCAATGTTTTAGTTTAGTCCGGCAAACACCCTATGCAGGAGATTTTTAATAGAATGAGGGTAATATATAAGAAAAAAGCGTGGGTGTTTCCACTCGTCACTCGTCCCACGCATAGAGGCCTTCGCATTGCCCGGTAAAGTTGAACGAGCAACGCAGAAGCCCACGCCAGATATGTATATAATCCTCACTTGCCTGCGCCGAGAAAGCGCAAGTATGCTACGGATATGGATATAACATACCCCACGGAGCATCTACAGTTGCCATGTTCTTGACTTTACCAGAAAGTTGCGAAGTTTCTATGCGTCAAGCACAAAGCGCAAGTAAACGCCTTATCATATATATGTCGGCCCCACCACCAGCCCTTGTGGACTTCTGCTATGGAATCAACGTAGCAAAGATACGAAATTATTTTATAACGGACATTAAATGGATATAATATTTTATGTGTGATTTACGATGTGACATCGATTCTCGAAGTTATTTTACTTACTGCAAACTCCTTACTTGTTATTTCATCGCAAGACGACTTTTAATAGGCTGGGTTGTACGGTGAAAATCGCAAAATACGGCGATATCTTCGCCCGTGTGATTTTTATTTTGAAATAAACGAAATATGGAGATCGTTTTGTCGGATATTGATATGTTAAAAGGGATTTTGTGGGGAGCTGGGTAGTAAGTAGGTATGCTTAAAGATTTCACTTATACTTCCAATATAGAAGAGTAATCATATCTCTGCATTCATAATTCTGCCCTCTGCACTATGATTAATCATACCTCTGCACTCTAAACTCATCACTCTGAACTAAAAATAATAAAAAAACCTCCGCCCGGAAGAAGTGATGTAAGCACTCTTCCGGGCGGAGGTTTTTTATTGGCTATATGGTCTACAGCTTCTGCTGCACCTCTATTTCGGTGAACGTCTCTATTATATCGCCTTGCTGTATGTCGTTGAAGTTGACGAGGCTGATACCGCACTCGAAGCTTGCGGGTACCTCCTTGACATCGTCCTTGTAGCGTTTGAGGGCGTTGATGGCTCCTGTGTGGACCACGATACCGTCGCGCACGAGGCGCGCTTTGTCCACACGGTGTACCTTGCCTTCGGTGACAAGCGCTCCGGCAACCGTGCCGACCTTCGATATCTTGTATACCTCGCGTACCTCAACCTGGCCGGTGACGATCTCTTTTTTCACCTTGTCGAGCATTCCTTCCATCGCAGAGCGTATGTCTTCGATGGCATCGTAGATGATGGAGTAGGTGTTGATCTCCACTCCGTCGCGGTCGGCCAGCTTGCGTGCGGCCGACGACGGCCGTACCTGGAAGCCAACGATGATGGCATCTGACGCGTCGGCCAGCGTCACGTCGTTCTCCGAAATCTGACCCACGGCCTTGTGGATGACATTGACCTGTATTTTCTCGGTAGACATCTTGAGGAACGAGTCGCTCAGAGCCTCCACGCTACCGTCGGTGTCTCCCTTGACGATGAGGTTCAGCTCCTTGAACGAGCCGAGGGCGATGCGGTGGCTTATGTCGGCCAGCGTGAGGCGTGTCTGCGTGCGCAGGCCTTGCTCGCGCTGGAGCTGCTCGCGCTTGTTGGCAATCTCTCGTGCCTCCTGCTCGGTCTCCATCACGTGGAACGAGTCGCCGGCGGTGGGCGCTCCGTTGAGTCCGAGTATTATTGCGGGTTCTGCCGGGCCGGCTTTCTCCATTCGCTGGTTGCGCTCGTTGAACATGGCCTTGATGCGTCCGTGGCTCGTTCCGGCGATGACGATATCGCCCACTTTCAGCGTTCCGTTGCTTACGAGCACCGTAGACACGTAGCCGCGGCCCTTGTCGAGCGACGACTCGATGATGGAGCCGGTGGCGCGGCGGTTCGGGTTGGCTTTCAGGTCGAGCATCTCAGCTTCGAGCAGCACCTTTTCGAGCAGCTCGTCGACGCCGAGTCCTTTTTTCGCCGATATCTCCTGGCACTGGTACTTGCCGCCCCATTCCTCCACGAGCAGGTTCATCTGCGAGAGGTCCTCGCGTATCTTGTCGGGGTTTGCTCCCGGCTTGTCAATCTTGTTTATGGCAAACACCATAGGTACGTTGGCGGCTTGTGCGTGTGCGATGGCCTCCTTGGTGGTGGGCATGACGCTGTCGTCCGCCGCGATGATGATGATGGCGATGTCGGTCACTTGGGCTCCGCGGGCACGCATGGCGGTGAACGCCTCGTGACCCGGTGTGTCGAGGAACGTGATCTCACGTCCGTCGGACAGTGTCACGTTGTATGCTCCGATGTGCTGGGTGATTCCTCCCGCCTCGCCGGCGATCACGTTGGTGTTACGTATGTGGTCGAGCAGCGATGTCTTTCCGTGGTCTACGTGACCCATGACGGTGACAATCGGCGCGCGCGGCACGAGATCGTTCTCATCGTCCTCCTCCTCACTCACGGCCTCGCTTACCTCCGCACTCACATACTCGGTCTTGAATCCGAACTCCTCTGCCACCAGGTTGATGGTCTCGGCATCGAGACGCTGGTTGATAGACACCATGATGCCGATGCTCATGCACGTGCCGATGACCTTGTTTACAGGTACGTTCATCATGGTGGCAAGCTCGCTCACGGTCACGAACTCAGTGAGTTTCAGTGTTTTGCTCTCTGCCTGCTCCGAGCGCATCTCCTCGTTGAGACGCTCTTGCACGGCGTCGCGCTTCTCACGGCGGTACTTTGCACCTTTCTTGTTCTGGTTCTTGCTCGTCAGTCGGGCCAGAGTCTCTTTCACCTGGCGTGCCACGTCCTCTTCGTTCACTTCCAGAGGCTTCGGCTGGTTGCGGTTCTTGCGGTTGCGCTTGCCCTGACGGTTGTCGGCGTTTCCGGCCTGGTTGTTGTTCGCTCCGCCGTTGTTGCCGCCGTTATTACCGCCTTTGTTCTTGTTTTTCTTGTTCTGGTTGTTGCCCGGCTGGTTGGCGGCGGCCTCTATGTCCACACGCTCTTTGCCTATGCGTACGCGCTTCTTGCGGTCGCCGGCCGGCCGTTGCTGGGCGGCTTTCTCCTCGCGCTCCTTGCGGCGTTCCTCTTTCGATTTCTTCTTCGGGCGTGTGCTTTGGTTCAGTGCGGCAAGGTCTATCGTGCCGAGCACTTTCACCTGCGGTGCCTTGGTGTTTTCGCTTTTCAGCGTGTAGATGCTCGGCGAACTTGCCGTAGCAGGCTGTTGCGGCTCCTCGGCTTTGGGCTGCTGCGGTGTTTGCTGCGGTTTCGCTGCCTGTTCCTTTTTCGGGGCCTCTGGCTTTTCAGGCTTCCGCTCTATGGGCTTTTCTGCCGGAGCATCTTTCACGGCTTTCTGTTCGGCTTTCGCCTCTACTTTCTTTTCATCTTTCGGGGCTTCCGTCACCGGCTTTTCAGGTTTCGGCTCGATCTTCACTTCCGGTTGCTTTTCCGGTGTTTTGGTTTCAGCCACGGTCTTTTCTTCCTGTTTCGGTTCTTTTTTCTCTTCCGTGACTGGCGCTGCCGGGCGCTTGCCCACACTGTCGAGGTCAATTTTTCCCAGCGGTTTGAACGACTGGCGCTGTTCGAGCAGCTCTTCTCCTTTCGTGGCTTTGCGTTCGGCTTTCTCGGCTTTCTTGTCTTTGGCTTTCTTGGCGAATATCTTTTCGGCTTCGCTCTTGATGTCCTTGTCGCCTTTAAACGCACTCACAAGCGCGTTGTATTGCTCTACCGTTATCTTGGTGTTGACATTGGCATCCTCTTTGATCTCGCCGAGATCTTTTTTGTTTTTCAGGAAATCGACAGCCGTCTGAAGTCCTATGTTCAGTTCTTTTAATACTTTATTTAATCTGACACCCATTCTGTTTAATTTTGAATTACGAATTATAAATTACGAATTGCCGGGTCCGACACCCGATGCTGAATTGAGAGTTACGAATTCAACATTTTCAAATTCGTAATTCACACACACGGTTCCATTTACTCAAACTCTGCGCGCAGTACCCGCAATACAAGCTCGACGGTCTCTTCTTCGAGGTCGGCTTTCTCGATAAGCATTTCGCGCGGAGCGTTGAGCACGGCCTTGGCCGTGTCGAGTCCGATGCTCTTGATGGCGTCGATGACCCATTGGTCTATCTCGTCGGAGAACTCGTCGAGGTAGATGTCTTCGTCGGCCTCGCCCTCATTCACGACGCGGAACACGTCAATGGTGTACTCTGTGAGCATGGAAGCGAGCTTGATGTTCATACCTCCGCGGCCGATGGCGAGCGATACTTCTTCCGGTTGAAGGTACACCTCGGCCTTGTGGTTCTCCGTGTCGAGTGTGATGCTTGACACTTTGGCCGGGCTCAGCGCACGCTGTATGAACAGCTGCACGTTGCTCGAGTAGTTGATCACGTCTATGTTCTCGTTGCACAACTCGCGGACAATGCCGTGTACGCGGCTTCCTTTCACTCCGACGCACGCTCCTACCGGGTCGATGCGCTCGTCGTAGCTCTCTACCGCCACCTTGGCACGTTCTCCCGGCATGCGGGCCACGCGGCGTATGGTGATCAGTCCGTCGTTGATTTCGGGCACTTCGGCTTCGAGCAGCCTTTCGAGGAATATCGGGCTGGTGCGGCTCAGGATGATGCGCGGGTTGTTGTTCTCGTTGTCCACTCGTAGTACGATGGCCCTCACGGTCTCGCCCTTGCGGTAGCTGTCCGACGGTATCTGCTCGCTTTTGGGCAGGTGCAGCTCGTTTCCCTCGTCGTCGACGATGAGGACTTCGCGCTTCCACATCTGGTATACTTCGCCGCTGACGATCGTTCCCACCTTGTCTTTATACTTATTGTAAAGAGAGTCGTGTTCAAGTTCGAGTATCTTCGATGCCAGTGTCTGGCGAAGATTGAGGATGGCGCGGCGTCCGAACTTGGTGAAGTTCACCTCTTCGCTGACCTCTTCGCCCACTTCATAGTCGGGTTCTATCTTCTGTGCGTCGGTAAGCGATATTTCTTTGTTCTCGTCCTGCACCTCTCCGTCGGCCACAACGATGCGGTTGCGGTGTATCTCGAAGTCGCCCTTGTCGGGGTTTACGATGACATCGAAATTCTCGTCGCTGCCGAAAATCTTGGCTATCACGTTGCGGAAGCTCTCTTCCAGCACGCTGACCATCGTTGTGCGGTCGATATTTTTGGTCTCCTTAAACTCCTGGAAGGTCTCTATCATGCTGGGACCTTTCTCGTCTTTCTTTGTTGCCATATTCTATTTGAAGCTTAATAAGTATTTTGTATATTTCACGTCATTCATGTTGAAGGCTTTCTCCACGTCGGCAATGACGGGGCGTTTCTTGCCTTCCACTTTCTGTTTCTCCTTCACTGTCACGGTGAACGCCGTGCCGTCGACGCTTGTCAGCACGCCCTGCACTTTCTTGCCGTCGGACGTGAGCACCTCGACCTCCTTGCCGATGTGGTTGACATACTGGCGAGCTACCTTGAAAGGCTGCCCAAGGCCGGCCGAGCCTACTTCCAGCTCGTAGTCGCCCAGCTCGTCGCCCAGTCTTTCCTGCACAAAGCGGCTGAGTGCCGCGCAGTCTTCTATCCACACTCCGTCGGCATGGTCTATCTCTACCACTATGCGGTAGTCTGGTGTCATCACCACGTCAACAAGAAAGTACTCGCCTTCCTGCAACCATTCTTCGACAATCGTCTTTACTACGTTTTTATCTATCATATAATTATAGATGTTATTAAAATAAAATGAGGAGCTTTCGAGAAGCCCCTCATTCCACCGAACGGTGCAAAGTTAGTCATAATTCCGTTATCTGCCAAGTATTTGGCGGAAAAAATGTATTAATATGCAGTATAACAGGCCGTAAGACCGTCAGGCTGCCATGATTGAAGGCCTGTCTGCCGGTGTCGGGTGGGTGTCCGTGCTTGCGTGCAGGTTTGTTCTCGCCTGTTGCTTTTCCTCTTTTGGCGCGTTGCCTTTCGGTGCGGAGAGTAACCGGTGGTATTCCTTTTCATCGTTGAGCACCCGCTCGGCCTCTTTCAGTTGTTTGTCGTACCTCATCGCGGCTTTCATCGTTCCCTCCTGGAAGTAATATGCCGCCACAATGTCCCGCTCTATCATCTCTTTTATTACTTCTTTGTGGCGGTCAATGTCTTTTGCCACGTCGTGCTTGAGTTTCGCCTTGAGCGCGTCAAACTCATCCTTGGCATCTTCGTAGTATCCCTCGAAGCGGGCCAGCTTCACCAGCTCGTCGAGTTTCTTTTCCGTCACGGGATCGTATGTGAAGCCACTCTTTATCACTCTCTGCTTGAAATCCTCGAAGTCGTCGTCGCTCAGCGTGAATTTCTCTGCGGGGGCGATGGTCTGGTGCTTGGCTATGTAGTCTACCACGAAGTCGAACATCACCTCCATCGTGTCGATCCTGTCGAGATATACGGCAATGTTTGGCAGCGTGTCGGGCTTCGACTCTATGTCGGGCTTTATGCCTCCGCCGTCTCGAACCTCGCGTCCGGCTTTTGTGCGGAACACGTGTGTCAGGCTGTCGGGCACCCGCTCGGTATATCCTCCTCCGCTGTGCTTGTAGTTCACGGCCTGTATGCAGCGGCCGCTGGGTATGTAGTATTTGCTTGTGGTCAGTTTCATGTTTGTGTTGTATGGCAGTTCCATAGGCACCTGCACCAGGCCCTTGCCGTATGTCCGGGTGCCGACCACCACTCCGCGGTCGAGGTCTTGCAGCGAGCCGCATGTGATTTCGGCCGCGCTCGCGGTCTCCCCGTTCACGAGCACGACTATCGGCATCACCGTGTCCGTGGGTTCCATTCTCGTCTTGTATGCTTTGTTTGCTCTCGCCAATTTGCCTTTTGTCTCCACAAGGGTTATGTCTTTGGGTATCCACATATTTAATATGTCGATGGCTTCCTGCAACGAGCCGCCTCCGTTGCCGCGCAGGTCGAGCAGCAGTTTGGCCGCCCCCTGTCTTTTCAGGTCAACGAACGCCCGGCGCATCTCTTTAGCGCTGTTTTCAGTATAGTCGCTCAGGTTGATGTATCCCACTCCGTCAGCCATCATCCCGTAGTATGGAATGGTTGGCATCTTGATGCTTTTTCTCGTGATTTTAAACTTCATCACCTTGCCGGTCGACGGGCGCTCGATTTTCAGTACGAAGCTCGTGCCTGCGTCACCGCGCAGATGGCTGCTGACATAGCTCACGTTTTTGTCTGTCGTGATGCTGTCGTCTATCGCAAGTATGATGTCGCCCTTTCTCAATCCGACTTCAGCCGCCGGCATGCCGGCATAGGGCTCGTCTATCACCACCCGTTTCAATCTTTGATGGTAGCGTATCACCGCTCCTATACCCGCGTATTTTCCGGTGAGCATCATCTTTAATTCTTTCGACTTGCTCTCAGGATAATACTCTGTGTATGGGTCGAGGCTGTTCAGCATGGCGTTGATGCCGTTGCCTATTACCATTGCTGGGTCGAGCGTGTCTACATACATGAGGTCGAGGTTCCGGTATATGGCGTTGAATATATCTATGTTCTTCGCCACTTCGAAGTTATGGTTCTTGCCTTTCTGTGCCTGTCCCGGTATTAGTGTCATACAGGCGAGCATGATGAGAAACAATCGTTTTTTCATTTTCATTATTATATTGAATGACTATACTAAGTATATATGTTTGCTGGCGCAAAATTACATGTTTATACTCTAACAGCAACCTGTTTGGCTTCTTTTTTATAAAAAAATAATATGTTTCGACGATTTTTTTGCGGAAAAGTTTGCGTGTTTCAGAAAAACGCATTACCTTTGCATCGCAATTCAGAAATGATGCGCAATCACTGCTTCAATAGCTCAGTTGGTTAGAGCACCTGACTGTTAATCAGGGGGTCGTTGGTTCAAGCCCATCTTGAAGCGCAGGAGTCCGAAGGTTTTTCTTCGGACTTTTTTGTTTATTGTGGTGATTTTGGGTCAGTGGATTTTCGGGTCAGTCCAAAAACGGGTCAGCGGATTTTTCCGGTGGGCGGGAGAGAGTATCAAGAGTATA
>NZ_BEWV01000051.1 GCF_002933775.1 Prevotella sp. MGM1 | reverse complement strand
CGTTTAATACGCTGATTATTAGCGTTAAATGCGCTTAATGGCTCTGAAAACACGCTGAAAAACAGAAAACTCCCCTATTTTGACCCCTTAGAGGGGGTATGGGGAGGCACAAGGGTAAACGCAGGAACATAGCCGCCTAACCGACACTTGCAATATCGCCGGTGCTGACATCGCCAGCAGTTTTTTCCAATCTTTGCTCAAGATCCTTGATGCGCTGCTCCAGTCGCCCAATCTCTTTAGCCTGCTCCAAAGTCATTTTGTAATATCTGTCCGCAAGTTTTGCACGGTCTTTTAGTCTTACATTTTCCTCTTTCAATAAATCAAATTCGGCAATTCTAATAGACCGGTCCGCGTCCTGTTCCATTTGGTAACTTGAAACAGAGACGCCGTGGTTAACATTATCAACCACGACAATTTGTTCCTCATGGGTCAGTCGGCGCATGAAATCGGTCCACATCTCCCCTTCCCCATTGAGTAGCCAACGCAGATTGATGATAGCAGAATATTCTGAATCGGTAAAGCGATTGAAAAAATCGTAGCTGGGGGCACACTTTCGGTTCTGAATATCATAAATAGTTTGGGCACGTGTGTAGCCCAGAACCTTTGCGAAATTGTTCGGGGTCGTACAGGTACACTCAATGATTGTGTCTATC
>NZ_BEWV01000050.1 GCF_002933775.1 Prevotella sp. MGM1 | reverse complement strand
GGGGCGCTCCGACGGCACAAGCCGGAATAGGTGTTTGTTATCTTGCAAAGATACGAATTTTAAAGCAAATCACAACAAAATTAATGATATAATAAAAATGACTTGTGGTGTTTGTTATCTTGCAAAGATACGAATTTTAAAGCAAATCACAACATCGAGGCGGGGGTTAAATTAGCTCATATTGGTGTTTGTTATCTTGCAAAGATACGAATTTTAAAGCAAATCACAACCTATATAATGCAAATATAAACTTAATGATGAACAAGTGTAAAACAAAAGGGCAGACGAATTAAATTCATCTGCCCTTAAATATAATGTCTGTTATTCACACAGCTTATTCAGCCTTGGGAGCTTCTTCCGCTGCAGGAGCCTCTGTTACTGTCTCCTCTGCAACGGGAGTTTCAGCCTCTGCCTTTGTTGCCTTGCGAGAACGGCGTGTTGCCTTCTTCTTTGTTGTGGTCTTAGCCATATTCTCGTCGAAGTCTACAAGCTCTATGAAGCAAATCTGTGCTGCGTCACCCTGGCGTGTTCCGAGCTTGATGATACGTGTGTATCCACCGGGACGGTCACCAACCTTTGCGGCAACCTCTCCAAAGAGTTCTTTTAGAGCGAACTTGTTCTGAAGATAACGGAATACCACACGGCGTGAGTTTGTAGAGTCGTCCTTTGAGCGTGTTATCAGCGGCTCAACGAACTTCTTCAAGGCCTTTGCCTTGGCTACGGTCGTAGTGATTCTTTTGTGCATTATCAGCGAGATGGCCATGTTTGCGAGCATCGCCTCACGATGAGATGCAGTACGACCTAAATGGTTGAATTTCTTATTGTGTCTCATTTTTTTGTTATTCTTTATCTAATTTGTATTTAGAAATGTCGGTTCCAAACGACAGATTCAGACTCTCGAGCAAATCATCAAGCTCGGTGAGCGATTTCTTACCGAAGTTACGGAACTTAAGGAGGTCTGTCTTGTTGTACTGAACCAGATCCCCAAGAGTATCCACATCAGCAGCCTTAAGGCAATTGAGGGCACGAACACTGAGGTTCATGTCTACAAGACGTGTTTTGAGCAACTGGCGCATGTGCAATACTTCCTCATCAAACTCTTGGTTGCCGTCTACATCTGCATTTTCGAGAGTTATCTTCTCGTCAGAGAACAGCATGAAGTGGTAGATGAGAATTTTCGCAGCCTCTCTAAGTGCGTCTTTCGGGTGAATGGAACCATCCGTGGTAACTTCCAATATGAGCTTGTCATAGTCGGTCTTCTGCTCAACACGATATGGCTCAACAGCATATTTTACGTTACGGATCGGAGTGTAAATAGAATCGATTGGAATTACATTAACATCGGTACAGAACTCGCGATTCTCATCAGCGGGGACATATCCGCGACCTTTATTAATGGTAAGATCAATCTGCATTGAAGCTTTTGAGTCTAAATGACAAATCACCAAATCAGGGTTTAACACTTCAAATCCAGTCAGATACTTGCCTATATCACCAGCCTTAAACTCTGTAGAATTTTCGACTGTGATACTTACTTTTTCATTCTCGAATTCTTCTACTACTTGCTTGAATCTCACTTGTTTGAGATTCAAGATAATGTTAGTCACGTCTTCTTTTACACCGGATACTGACGAGAACTCATGCTCTACCCCCGCAATGCGAATGGTATTGATAGCATAACCCTCGAGTGATGAAAGAAGAATGCGGCGCAGGGAATTACCGATTGTAACACCGAAGCCAGGCTCTAACGGACGAAACTCGAACTTGCCGAATTTGTCACTAGCCTCTAACATTACGACTTTATCAGGTTTTTGAAATGCTAATATCGCCATTAATTTAATGATTTATTTAGAGTACAACTCAACGATTAACTGTTCCTTTATATTCTCCGGGATATCGGCACGCTCCGGCTTGTGAAGAAGCTTACCGCTCTTGGTGGTATCATCCCACTCTATCCAAGGATATTTGCTATGGTTAAAACCTGCCAATGCAGCCTCAATAACTTCAAGAGACTTTGACTTCTCACGAACAGCTATCACCTGACCGGGCTTAACCGAATATGAAGGTATATTCACTACATTACCGTCAACCGTAATGTGCTTGTGTCCTACAAGCTGACGAGCAGCCGCACGAGTAGGAGCGATTCCGAGCCGGAATACCACATTATCAAGACGGCACTCGAGATTCTGAAGAAGAACCTCACCGGTTATACCGTCTGCCTTTGCAGCTTTCTCAAACATGTTACGGAACTGACGCTCAAGTACTCCGTATGTATACTTGGCTTTCTGCTTCTCTGCCAACATGACACCGTACTCAGATGTCTTTCTGCGACGGTTGTTGCCATGCTGTCCGGGAGGGAAGTTTCTCCGGGACAAAACTTTGTCTGCGCCGAAAATGGGCTCACCAAAACGACGCGCGATTTTTGATTTCGGTCCAATATATCTTGCCATAATTCTTTTATGCTTTTAAAACTTGTTATATCAACAACTAAGTACCTGATTATACTCTTCTTCTCTTCGGAGGACGGCAACCGTTGTGCGGCAGCGGAGTAACGTCTATAATCTCTGTTACCTCAATACCTGCACCATGAACGGCACGGATAGCTGACTCACGACCGTTACCCGGACCCTTAACATAAGCCTTTACCTTACGTAAACCGAGGTCAAAAGCAACCTTGGCGCAATCTTCCGCTGCCATCTGAGCTGCATAAGGAGTATTCTTCTTTGAACCACGGAATCCCATCTTACCGGCTGAAGACCAAGAAATAACCTGGCCCTCTCCATTGGCCAAAGATACTATAATGTTATTGAATGAGCTATGAACATGCAACTGTCCCATAGCGTCAACCTTTACATTTCTTTTCTTTGAAGTGACTGTTTTCTTTGCCATAATTCTAAATTCTTAATGAGTTAATTATTTAGTGGCTTTCTTCTTGTTAGCAACAGTCTTCTTCTTACCCTTACGTGTACGAGCATTGTTCTTTGTGCTCTGACCGCGAACGGGAAGACCGTTACGATGACGAACTCCACGATAGCAACCAATATCCATCAGTCGCTTGATATTCAACTGGATCTCAGAACGGAGATCTCCTTCAACCTTGAATTCAGCGCCGATAATTTCACGGATTTTAGCTGCCTGATCGTCAGTCCATTCACTGACCTTCAGGTCGCGGCTCACGCCGGCCTTATCCAATATCTTTGCTGAACTACTTCGACCTATACCATAGATATAAGTCAATGCGATTTCGCCACGCTTCTCTTGGGGCAAATCTACTCCAACAATTCTTATTGCCATTGTAATGATTAAATAAAAAAATGATTAATAATTAACCCTGACGCATCTTGTACTTAGGGTTCTTCTTGTTGATAACGAACAGACGTCCTTTACGACGTACAATCTTGCAGTCGGCATTACGTCTTTTCAATGATGCTCTTGTCTTCATATATTTCTCTATTGTTTATTTGTATCTAAATACAATTCTACCCTTTGTCAGATCATAAGGACTCATCTCTACCTTTACCTTGTCTCCTGGAAGAATCTTGATATAGTGCATTCTCATCTTACCTGATATATGAGCAATGATTTGTACACCGTTTTCAAGTTCTACTCGGAACATCGCATTTGAGAGAGATTCCACTATTGTTCCATCCTGTTCTATCGCAGACTGTTTTGCCATACTTTATTAATTTACTTCTAAACGTTCCAATCCTTCAAACGAAGATAAAATTTCTGCCTTTCCTTTACGCACTGATACCGTATGCTCAAAATGAGCCGCAGGCCTACCGTCAAGTGTACGTATTGTCCATCTATCCGGCATCAGACATATATTACGCAATCCCATTGTTATCATCGGCTCTATTGCAAGACACATACCGGACTTCAGCAGCATACCACTACCCGACTTACCGTAATTAAAAATTTGCGGGTCTTCATGCATCTTTCGTCCGATCCCATGGCCTGTCAACTCACGAACAACCCCATAGCCATGTCTTTCACAATAATTCTGAACAGCATTTCCTATATCACCAAGATTGTTTCCTGCCACTGCTTTCTCTATACCTAAATAAAGAGACTTCTTTGTCGCGACGAGCAAATTCCTTATATCCTCCGAAACTTCACCTACACTAAACGTATAACACGAATCTCCATTGAAACCATTAAGAAATACTCCACAATCGATAGAAATGATATCACCGTCTCTTAGAATTGTTTTCCCATCGGGAATTCCATGAACCACTATATCATTTACAGAAGTACAGATACTGGCAGGAAACGACTCTCCAAACGGATTAGGAAATCCTTTAAATACAGGAACAGCATGGTTGTCTTTTATAAACTCTTCTGCTATCCTATCCAATTGGAGAGTCGTCACTCCAGGTTTTATATGTTTTGCCAATTCTCCAAGCGTCTTGCTCACAAGTCGGCTTGCTTGGCGCATCAACTCAATTTCATCCTCTGTCTTCAGAAATACACTCATCCCTGAAGCAAAAATCAATATGCGGACACTCCACCACGGCCATGAATACGGCCAGAGTTAAGCAACCCGTCATAATGACGCATGAGCAAATGACTCTCTATCTGTTGGAGAGTATCAAGTACAACTCCTATGAGAATCAACAATGAAGTTCCACCAAAGAACTGTGAGAAAGCATCCTGCACTTGAAGCAATCCCGCAAGAGCCGGCATTATTGCGATAAAAGCGATAAACAACGAACCAGGGAAAGTTATACGAGACATTACCGTATCAATATAATCCGCTGTGTCCTTACCCGGCTTTATACCGGGAATAAAGCCATTATTACGCTTCATATCTTCTGCCATCTGTGTCGGATTCAAAGTTATTGCAGTATAGAAATATGTAAATGCGATTATCAACAAAGCAAATATCACATTATACAGCCAACTATGATGATCCAACATTGAGCGTACGACCCAATTTGCATTCTCTTGAGATGAATACTGCACAATAGCCAATGGTATAAACATCAATGCCTGTGCAAAGATTATCGGCATTACATTGGCAGCGAACAACTTCAAAGGTATGTACTGGCGTGCACCGCCATATTGCTTATTGCCAACAAGACGCTTTGCATATTGTACAGGGATTTTACGAGTTCCCTGTACTAAGACAATAGCCGCACAAACAACACAGAAAAGGATGATTATCTCTGCTATGAACATAACAAGTCCGCCACCTGTCGCAGAAGTAAAGCGAGAAGCCAACTCCTGTATAAAAGCCTGGGGAAGACGAGCTATAATTCCAACCATAATTATTATTGAGATACCATTACCTATTCCTTTATCTGTAATGCGTTCACCTAACCAAAGGACGAACATACTTCCCGCCGCAAGAATAATTGTAGACGAAATGATAAACATAGTCCAAGACACACCGGTAGCTAAAGCCGCTCCGGCCTGCATCTTAAGATTAAACAAGTAACTCGGGGCTTGGAATAGCAAAATTGCCACTGTAAGCCAACGAGTATACATGCTAATCTTTTTACGTCCACTTTCTCCTTCACGCTGCATCTTCTGGAAATAAGGTACAGTCATGGCGAGAATTTGCATAACGATAGAAGCTGAGATGTAAGGCATTATTCCCAAAGCGAAAATAGACGCATTGGAAAATGCTCCACCAGAGAACATATCCAGAAGAGACATCAAACCACCCTGAGTCTGCGATTGCAATTTATCCAACATTCCGGGATTTATACCTGGAAGGACAACAAACGAGCCAAAACGATAAATAGCCGTAAAGAGCAGAGCGATAAGAATGCGCTGACGCAAATCCTCTACTTTCCAAATGTTCTTTAGTGTCTCAATTAACTTCTTCATTTTCTTAGATTATTGTTGCGTTACCACCTACTGCTTTAATCGCCTCCTCTGCAGTTTTAGAGAAAGCGTTTGCTTCAACATCAACCTTTGCCTTCAGTTCTCCATTGCCAAGGATCTTTACCAGCTCTTTACCATTTGTAAGACCTGCAGCCACGAAATCCGCTACACCAATCTTCGACAAATTCTTCTCTTCTGCAAGTTTCTGAAGAGTAGACAAATTAACTGCGAAATACTCCTTATGATTGATATTCTTAAATCCGGCTTTCGGAATACGACGTTGCAGAGGCATCTGACCACCTTCGAAACCAATCTTTCTCTTATAACCAGATCTTGCTTTGGCACCCTTATGTCCACGAGTAGAAGTACCACCCAAACCGGAACCCGGTCCACGACCAATCCTACGACGTGAATGTGTAGAGCCTTCTGCTGGCTTTAAATTATGTAGTTTCATAATTAAATCTGTTTTTTATTTGAATAATTAGTCTATCACAGTAACCAAGTGGTGTACCTTGCGTATCATTCCGCGAAGAGAAGGAGTATCTTCTTTTTCTACAACCTGGGCAATTTTACGCAAACCTAACGCCTCTAATGTACGCTTCTGATCTGCAGGAGCACCAATCTTACTCTTTACCTGCTTTATTTTAATTGTTGCCATATTTATTCTCCTTATCCTCTAAATACTTTCTCCATACTTATTCCACGAGTACCAGCAATAGTATATGCATCCCTCATCTGTGTCAATGCAAGGATTGTGGCTTTTACAAGATTATGAGGATTTGAAGAGCCCTTGGACTTTGCCAATACATCCTTCACACCTACACTATCAAGTACGGCACGCATAGCACCACCGGCCACGAGACCGGTACCGGCAGCTGCCGGCTTCAAAAATACCTGTGCGCCACCGAAATGAGCCTCCATCTCATGAGGTATTGTACCTTTCAGTACAGGAACTTTCACGAGATTCTTCTTTGCTGCCTCTACACCCTTAGCAATGGCAGCCGTAACTTCACCGGCCTTGCCAAGTCCCCAGCCTATAACACCGTTACCGTCACCGACAACGACAATTGCTGCAAATGTAAAAGTACGTCCTCCCTTTGTTACCTTTGTAACACGGTTTATAGCAACTAATCTGTCTTTTAACTCAACGTCACTATTTATTCTAACTTTATTCATTGCCATAATCGTTTAAAATTTGAGTCCTCCCTTACGTGCACCCTCAGCAAGCTGTTTAACACGTCCATGATAGAGGTAACCATTACGATCAAATACCACAGAAGAAACACCAACTTCAATTGCCTTCTTAGCTACAAGCTCACCTACTTTCTCTGCCTGCTGTATCTTCGGCATAGTCTCCATGCCTAATGAAGAAGCAGAAGCAAGAGTTGTTCCGTTTTGATCATTTATAACTTGAACATATATCTGCTTATTGCTGCGGAAAACACTCATACGTGGACGTTCTGCGGTTCCGAATATACTCTTACGAATTCTGTATTTAATCTTTATTCGTCTTTCTACTTTCTTTGTTGTCATAATCGTAATTTATTAAAGTTACTTAGCTGAAGCTGATTTACCAGACTTTCTGCGAATAACCTCGCCTTGGAATAATATACCCTTACCCTTATAAGGCTCCGGCATACGGAAAGAACGAATTTTTGCACAAATAAGACCCAGCAATGCTTTATCGCAAGACTCAAGAATGATAATTGGATTCTGGTTTCTCTCAGATTTTGTCTCAACTTTCACCTCAGAGGGGAGTTGGATGAAAATGGGGTGAGTATAACCAAGCGAGAACTCAATGAGGTTACCTTGGTTAGATACACGATAACCTACACCGACAAGTTCAAGTACTTTCTTATAACCCTCGCTTACGCCTACAACCATATTATTTACAAGAGCACGATAAAGACCATGGAAAGCCTGCTTCTGCTTGTAATTAACAGGATTGTTCTCATCTATCTCAAAGACGATATTACCATCCGCGATGTTAACGATTATAGAAGAATCTACTTTTTGAGAAAGTTCGCCCTTAGGACCTTTTACTGTCACAACACCAGCATTCTGAGTAACTGTAACTCCCGCAGGAATACTAATTGGTAATTTTCCTATTCTTGACATATACAAATCCTCCAATTAATATACATAGCAAAGAACTTCACCACCAATTTTAAGTGTGGCAGCTTCTTTGTCTGTCATTACACCTTTGGATGTAGATAAAATAGCTATACCTAATCCATTAATAACTCTCGGCATGTCCTTATAACCTGTATACTTACGTAGACCGGGTGTTGACACTCTTTTCAGGCACTTGATTGCATTCTCCTTTGTCGCAGGATTGTACTTCAATGCAACTTTAATTG
Source organism: Prevotella sp. MGM1 (assembly GCF_002933775.1). Lineage (GTDB taxonomy): Bacteria > Bacteroidota > Bacteroidia > Bacteroidales > Bacteroidaceae > Prevotella. The sequence goes on along the minus strand of NZ_BEWV01000050.1, from coordinate 31,937 downwards.
TTCCTTGCGGACCATCCTCTACAAATTTGTAGTTCAGGATGTATCCTTTCTCAAAGAGGATTTTTGTGATCTCCTTCTTCAAGTTTGAGGCTGGAACCTCTACAACACGGTGATGAGCCATGATTGCATTCCTCAACCTCGTCAGATAATCTGCTATTGGATCTGTCATAAAATAAAAGTTTAATTAATCGGGACTACCCCGACAATATTAAAAAATAAAAATCTTCTCTTGGATTACCAACTTGCCTTCTTCACTCCCGGAATCAAACCGTTTGATGCCATCTCACGGAATTGAATACGAGACAATCCAAACTGGCGCATATATCCTTTCGGACGACCCGTGATCTTGCAACGGTTATGCAAACGTATTGGGTTGGCATTTTTAGGTATACTCTGCAATTTACGAGCTGCTTCATAAGCATCAGAAGGATCTTCTGCAGTTGCTATGATCTTCTTAAGTGCCGCACGCTTCTCAGCATAACGGGCCACTAATTTAGCACGCTTCACCTCACGGGCTTTCATTGATTCTTTTGCCATATGTCTTAATCGTTTTTAGCATTCTTAAAAGGCAGACCGAAAGCTTTAAGCAAAGCATATCCCTCCTCATCCGTCTTAGCGGATGTAACAAAGGTTATATTCATACCTTGGATACGGTCTATTGTATCAATATTGATTTCAGGGAAAATAATCTGCTCCTGAATTCCAAGAGTATAGTTTCCACGTCCGTCAAATTTACTCTCAATACCCTTAAAGTCACGAATACGAGGCAGAGCTATACGAACAAGCTTCTCAAGAAATTCGTACATACGCTCACGACGCAATGTAACCATAACACCGATAGGCATTTTCTTACGAAGCTTGAAATTAGCAATATCCTTCTTTGAATAAGTAGCAACAGCTTTCTGGCCTGTAATAGCCGTTATTTCATTGATGGCTACATCTATCAGCTTCTTATCTTGAGTTGCATCTCCCAATCCTTGATTAACTACAATTTTTTTCAAAACCGGGGTCTGCATCTTAGAGCCATAGTTAAACTGCTTCTCCAATGCAGGAGCTATTTGCTCCAAATAAGTTTTCTTTAATTGTGCTGTATTCATTACTTAATCTCCTCTCCTGATTTTTTAGCGACACGAATTTTCTTTCCGTCTTCGGTCTTCTTGATTGCAACACGTGTAGGTTCACCGCTTGTAGGATCTACCAAACTCAGATTAGAGATATGTATCGGAGCCTCTTTCTTTACGATGCCACCCTGCGGATTCTGAGCAGAAGGCTTTGTGCTTTTAGAGACCATATTTACACCCTCCACAATAGCACGCTGCTCTTCAACAAGCACCTTAAGCACCTTATGGGGTGCGGGATACTTGCCATTTTGGCCTTTCCTGTCTTTGCTGTTACCAGCAATGACAAGTACCATATCATTTTTCTTTATTTTCAACTTACTCATTTCTTGTCACATTTTAATATTAAAGAACTTCCGGTGCCAAAGAAACGACCTTCATATTAACGGCACGCAACTCACGTGCTACCGGACCGAAGATACGGCTTCCACGAAGTTCACCAGCATTGTTCAGCAACACGCATGCGTTATCATCAAAGCGAATGTAAGAACCGTCTGCACGACGTATCTCTTTCTTTGTGCGAACAACCAAAGCCTTAGATACTGCACCTTTCTTCAAATCACTTGACGGGATAACGTTTTTTACCGCAACAACAATCACGTCTCCAACACTTGCATAACGACGACGCGTTCCACCCAATACACGAATGCAAAGGGCCTCGCGCGCACCGCTGTTATCACATACTGTAAGTCTTGATTCTGCTTGTATCATAATTACTTAGCTTTTTCAACAATTTGAACTAATCTCCATCTCTTTGTCTTGCTCAAAGGACGGGTTTCCATAATGAGGACAGTATCTCCTACGTTAGCCTCATTCTTCTCATCATGAGCATGGTATTTTTTTGTCTTCTGCACAAATTTACCATATATTGGGTGCATCTCCTTGAACTTAGAGGCAATAACAATGGTTTTATCCATTTTGTTGCTGACAACAACACCCTGTCTTGTCTTTCTTAAATTTCTTGTTTCCATCTGGCCCATTATTATTTATTAAGTTCTCTTTGACGGAGTTCTGTTTTCATACGTGCGATATTACGACGCAAAGCCTTAATCTCTGATGGGTTTTCCAAAGGAGTGATTGAATGATTCAATTTCATTTGGTTGTACTTACCAACTTCAGCCTCTATTCTCTCTGCCAATTCTTTGGTTTCAAGCTCTTTTACTTCTGTCATCTTCATAAATTAAGCGTTTTTATCGTAATCACGTCTAACAACAAACTTCGTCTTTACCGGCAATTTCTGTGCTGCAAGGCGAAGAGCCTCCTTAGCGATATCAAAAGAAACGCCTTCCACTTCAAAGAGAATACGTCCCGGGGTCACGGGTGCTACCCATCCGGCGGGATCTCCCTTTCCCTTACCCATACGAACGTCAGCAGGCTTACGTGTTATAGGTTTATCCGGGAATATGCGAATCCAAACCTGACCCTCACGCTGCATATAACGGTTTACAGCCACACGAGCGGCTTCAATCTGACGGCTGTCCAGCCATTTGGCTTCAAGAGTCTTGATTCCGAATGAGCCAAAAGCCAGCTGTGTACCTCTGTGGGCGTTACCTTTGTTTCCACGGCCATCTTGAGGTCTTCTATATTTTACTCTCTTAGGTTGTAACATGATAGCTTCTTACTTTAAAACAATTACTTATTTCTTCTTATTACGGAATTTTCTGCCACCATTGCCACCATTAGAACGGCCGTTGCCCTTATCCTGGGTAAAGTTAGGCGAAAGATCGCGCTTGCCGTAAACTTCACCACGGCAAATCCACACTTTAATACCCAACAAACCTACTTTCGTCAAAGCCTCGGCTTGGCAGAAATCGATGTCTGCGCGGAAAGTATGCAAAGGAGTACGTCCCTCCTTATACATTTCCTTACGTGCCATTTCAGCACCGTTCAGACGTCCTGTAATTTGAATCTTAATACCCTCGGCACCGGCACGCATTGTGTTTGCTATAGCCATTTTGATTGCACGGCGATAAGCTATTTTTCCTTCCACCTGACGAGCAATGTTGTTACCCACGATGGTTGCGTCCAGTTCGGGTTTCTTCACCTCAAAGATATTGATTTGAATCTCTTTGTCGTAGAGCTTCTTCAATTCCTCTTTCAATTTGTCTACATCTTGACCACCTTTACCAATGACAATACCCGGACGAGCCGTACAAATAGTAATGGTAACAAGCTTCAATGTACGCTCGATGACAATTTTGGAAACACTTGCCTTAGCCAAACGCTCATTAAGATACTTGCGAATCTTCATGTCTTCAACCAAGTTGTCTCCGAAGTCCTTGCCTCCAAACCAATTTGAATCCCAACCTCTAACAATTCCAAGACGGTTGCTTATTGGATTAACTTTTTGTCCCATTCTACTTTAATTATTTATCATTAGTTATAGCGTCCACAAACAGAGTAACGTGATTAGAACGTTTACGGATTCTATATCCGCGGCCCTGAGGTGCAGGTCTCATACGCTTTAAAGTAACACCTTCATCAACGAATATTTTCGTAATATAAAGTTCACCTGCTTCTGCCTTGCGGTCATTTTTAGCTTCCCAGTTTGCAATGGCCGAACGGAGAAGTTTCTCTACGTCAGCAGCAGCGGCTTTCTTGGAGAATCTCAATACACCGAGAGCGCGATTCACTTCCATTCCACGAACCATATCTACGACATAACGCATTTTACGTGGAGAAGAAGGAACGCCTTTCAGCTTAGCAAAATACTGTGTTTTAAGGGCTGCCTTTCTTTCTTCAGCCTTAATATGTTTTCTTGCTCCCATTATTTATTTCTTTTTATTTCTGGTGGATTTTACCTGATTTACTTTTTATTACCTGCATGGCCACCAAAACGACGGGTTGGCGAGAACTCACCAAGCTTGTGTCCGACCATGTTCTCGGTAATGTAAACAGGAATAAATTTATTTCCGTTATGAACTGCAACTGTATGTCCCACAAAATCAGGGGAAATCATTGAAGCTCTGGCCCAAGTCTTAACGACACTCTTCTTTCCGCTCTCATTCATGGCGAGAATTTTTTTCTCGAGTGATACGTTTATATACGGACCTTTTTTTAATGAACGACTCATAATTTACACTTAGTTAACTTGATTACTTACTTGCTCTTTCGATAATATACTTATTAGAAAGCTTCTTAGGTGCACGTGTCTTGAGACCCTTTGCGTACAATCCCTTACGTGAACGGGGATGGCCTCCAGACTGGCGACCCTCACCACCACCCATCGGGTGATCAACAGGGTTCATGACAACACCACGGTTGTGAGGACGGCGACCCAACCAGCGAGAGCGTCCGGCCTTACCAGACTGCTCCAAGGCGTGATCCGAATTACCCACACTACCGATAGTCGCTTTACAAGCGCTAAGAATTTTACGAGTTTCACCCGAGGGAAGCTTGATCACACAATAGCTACCCTCACGAGAAGTTAACTGAGCGAAATTGCCGGCCGAACGAACGAGCAACGCACCTTGTCCCGGACGTAATTCTATATTGTGAATTACCGTACCCACAGGGATGTTTGCCAAGGGGAGGGCATTACCAATCTCTGGCACTGCCTCCGCTCCTGAAACCAAAGTTGCGCCTACCTGCAATCCATTAGGAGCAATTATATAACGTTTTTCACCATCAGCGTAGAACAACAAAGCAATACGAGCCGAACGGTTCGGATCGTATTCTATTGTCTTAACTATCGCTGGGACACCATCTTTCTCTCGCTTGAAGTCGATGAGACGATACTTCCTCTTATGACCGCCGCCCATATAGCGTACAGTCATTTTACCGGTGTTGTTTCGACCACCGGTAGAACGTTTACCGTAAACGAGAGACTTCTCTGGCACGGATGCAGTAATTTCCTCGAACGTGCCAATAATCTTGTGTCTTTGGCCGGGTGTTACCGGCTTAAATTTACGTACTGCCATTTTATATTATTGTATATTGCTATAAAAATCAATCGTATCGCCCTCTTTCAAAGTGACAATAGCTTTCTTGAATGCATTCTTCTGTCCCTTAATGAGACCAGCCTTTGTATAACGTGTAGAACGTTTACCGGCATAACGAATGGTGTTCACATCTATAACCTTAACATTGTAGAGACTTTCTATTTCCTTTTTTATCTCTATCTTATTAGCCTCGGGCTTAACGATGAAACCATATTTGGGAGTAGCGACTTTCGTACGCTCCTCACCTTTCTTCGCCTTAACCTTGTAGGTTCTGTCGACAGAAGACTTATCTGTAATCTTGGTCATCTTCTCAGTAACCAAGGGTTTTATTATAAATGCCATTTCTTATGTCTCCTTTATTTTGTTAAGATACCGTCAATTGTTTTCAACGAATTTTCGGTAACCACGAGCACATCAGCATTCAACACACTGTACGCATTGAGCTGCGATGCGACCATGACACCGGTACGTTGTAAATTTCGAGCTGACAAATATACGTTTTTATTTAATTCTGACAAAACAAAAAGCGCTTTCTTGCCTTCAACTTTAAGATTTTTAGCAATATTTACAAAATCTTTAGTCTTTGGAGCTTCCATATTGAAATCTTCAACGACCATTATTGCATTTTCTTGAGCCTTGTAAGACAATGCGCTCTTGCGTGCGAGAACCTTCACTTTCTTGTTCAACTTGAAGCGATAATCACGCGGTTTAGGTCCGAAAACACGTCCACCACCTACAAGCACGGGTGAATTGATATCACCACGACGAGCGCCGCCGCCGCCTTTCTGGCGACCGAGTTTGCGAGTAGAACCGGATACTTCGCTTCTTTCCTTTGACTTATGTGTACCCTGACGCTGATTTGCGAGATACTGCTTTACGTCCAAATAAAGAACGTGGTCATTAGGTTCAATTCCGAAGACAGACTCGTTTAACGTAACCTTGCGTCCGGTCTCCTGACCATTGATATTTAATACGTTAATTTCCATTATTTCTTGATTAATACGGTTGAACCATTGCAACCGGCAACACTACCTTTCACAAGGATGAGATTATGCTCCGGTATTACTTTCAATACTCTCAGGTTCTGGGTCGTAACTCTCTCATTACCCATGTGGCCACCCATACGCATACCCTTGAACACCTTTGCGGGATAAGAACAGGCACCGATTGAACCCGGCTTGCGCGCGCGGTCGTCCTGACCGTGAGTGCTCTGACCCACACCGCCGAAACCATGACGCTTCATTACACCCTGGAATCCTTTACCTTTTGATGTTCCTACAACGTCCACATACTCCGCGTCGTTGAAGAGTTCTACTGTAATTGTGTCACCGAGGTTATACTCCTCATCAAACTTGAACTCGGCCAAGTGGCTCTTTGGTGTTGTACCGGCCTTCTTAAAGGTTCCCATCATCGGCTTGGAGGTATTCTTCTCTTTTGCCTCACCGAAACCCAACTGAACAGCCTTATAACCGTCTTTCTCAACGGTCTTTACCTGTGTTACAACACAAGGACCAGCTTCGATAACAGTGCACGGTACATTCTTACCGTCGGCACTGAAAACGGATGTCATTCCGATTTTTCTTCCAATTAATCCTGGCATTTCAATTAATATTTAAAAATTCTGTTGTGATAATCATTATTTGTCTCAAAACCACTGCCCTACACCTTGATTTCAACCTCAACACCACTCGGGAGTTCGAGCTTCATCAAAGCGTCCACAGTCTTCGCGGTCGAGCTGTAAATGTCTATAAGACGCTTGTAATCCGACAACTGGAACTGCTCACGAGCCTTCTTGTTAACGAATGTACTGCGGTTAACAGTATAGATACGCTTGTGGGTAGGCAATGGAATAGGACCACTAATGATTGCACCTGTGGCTTTGACAGCCTTCACGATTTTCTCTGCTGACTTGTCAACCAATTGATGGTCGTAAGACTTCAGCTTAATTCTGATTTTCTGACTCATTGTATTTTATTTTATTATTCCGAGTTAGAGAGACACTGCTTAAGAGTCATTCGCTAAGCAGTATCTCTCCACTTTTATTATTATTATCGCTTATCAACGGTTAGACCAAATCCGCACGTCCCTTAACCTCCTCAAGGACTGTCTTGGCAATAGAGCTTGACAGAGGAGCGTGGTGGTCGTACTCCATTGAGCTTGTGGCACGTCCGGAAGTAATGGTACGCAGAGCGGTCACATAACCGAACATCTCTGACAGTGGCACCTTCGCCTTAACGACACGTGCACCGCTGCGAGCCTCGTCCATTCCTTCAACCTGTCCGCGACGCTTGTTCAAGTCACCGATCACATCACCCATATTCTCTTCCGGTGTGATAACCTCGAGCTTCATGATAGGCTCCATCAAAACGGGACCTGCTTTCACACATCCGTTCTTGTATGCATTCAGGGCCGCAAGCTCGAATGACAACTGGTCAGAGTCTACCGGGTGGAAAGAACCGTCTATAAGCACCACCTTCAAGCTGTCTACCGGATAACCGCCAAGGATACCGGTCTTCATAGCGTTCTCAAATCCTTTCTGAACAGAGGGGATGAACTCTTTCGGAATGTTACCGCCCTTAACCTCATTAACGAATTGCAGACCGCCTTCCTTGAAGTCCTCATCCACCGGACCGAGATCAACGATGATGTCAGCGAACTTACCGCGACCTCCACTCTGCTTCTTGTAAACCTCACGCAGGTTGACAGTCTTGGTGATAGCTTCCTTATAGTTAACCTGCGGCTTACCTTGGTTACACTCAACCTTGAATTCACGCTTCAGACGGTCGATGATAATATCAAGATGAAGCTCACCCATACCGGATATGATTGTCTGACCGCTCTGTTCGTCCGTACGTACCGTGAACGTAGGATCCTCCTCAGCCAATTTAGCAAGGCCGTTATCCAACTTAGCGATGTCGGCCTGGCTCTTCGGCTCTACAGCAATTGAAATCACAGTATCGGGGAATGTCATAGACTCCAGCACGATCGGATGTGCCTCATCGCAAAGAGTGTCACCGGTACGGATATCCTTGAAACCTACACCTGCACCGATATCACCGGCATCGATAGACTCCATCGGAATTTCCTTATTCGAGTTCATCTGGAACAGACGGCTGATGCGCTCTTTCTTTCCTGAGCGTGCATTGAACACGTAAGAGCCGGCAGTGACCTTACCAGAGTAGACACGGAAGAACACCAGACGTCCCATGTATGGGTCAGTGGCAATCTTGAACGCAAGAGCCGATGTAGGATCATCATCACTCGGCTTGCGTGTTTCTTCCTCTTCCGTATCAGGGTTTGTACCTACGATACTGTCTATATCAAGAGGCGAAGGCAGGAAAGCGCATACATAGTCAAGCAACGGCTGCACACCTTTGTTCTTGTATGAAGAACCGCAAATCATCGGAGTACATGCCATAGACACAGTACCCTTACGGATTGCAGCCATGACCTCCTCTTCCGTGATTGACTCAGGATCATCGAAATACTTCTCCATCAACGCTTCCTCATATTCGGCAGCGGCCTCAAGAAGTTTTCCTCTCCACTCATCGCACTCGTCTTTCATGTCTGCGGGAATATCCTCAACGGAATATTCCGCACCCATGGTCTCGTCGTGCCACAGAATGGCTTTCATCTTGATAAGGTCGACAACACCCCTGAAGTTTTCCTCTGCGCCGATAGGCACCTGAAGCACAACAGGGTTAGCGCCGAGAATATCCTTCATCTGCTGGACTGTCTCGAAGAAATCCGCTCCCGAGCGGTCCATCTTGTTAACATAACCGATACGCGGCACATTATACTTATCTGCCTGACGCCAAACTGTCTCAGACTGAGGCTGTACACCGTCAGCGGCAGAATAAGTTGCGACAGCCCCGTCGAGTACGCGGAGCGAGCGCTCCACCTCGGCAGTGAAGTCTACGTGTCCCGGAGTGTCAATCAAGTTGATTTTGAAGTTCTTATTGTTCCATGTCCAGTTACATGTAGTCGCAGCTGACGTGATAGTAATACCACGCTCCTGCTCCTGAGCCATCCAGTCCATGGTAGCGGCTCCGTCATGCACCTCACCTATCTTGTGGGTTTTACCAGTGTAGAAAAGGATACGCTCGGAAGTCGTTGTCTTTCCGGCATCGATGTGAGCCATGATACCGATATTGCGGGTCAAATGTAAATCGCGGTTAGCCATTTTTTCTTACCTTATTAATATTAGAATCTGAAATGAGCGAATGCGCGGTTAGCCTCAGCCATACGGTGCATATCTTCCTTACGCTTGTACGCGCCACCCTGGCTATTGAAAGCGTCCATAATCTCAGCCGCCAACTTATCTGCCATAGACTTACCGCTGCGCTTGCGGGCAAAAGCGATCATATTCTTCATTGAGACGCTCTCCTTACGGTCGGGACGGATTTCGGTAGGAACCTGGAATGTCGCGCCACCGATACGGCGGCTCTTCACCTCCACCTGGGGAGTAATATTGTCGAGAGCAGCCTTCCACACTTCGAGAGCTGTCTTCTCTTCATTACTCATCTTGCCCTTCACTACTTCAAGAGCGTTGTAGAAAATCTCGTATGACTTGGTCTTCTTTCCGTCATACATCAAGTGGTTCACAAATTTAGAAACCTTCTTGTCGTTGTAAACGGGATCCGGCAGGATCACGCGCTTCTTTGGTTTTGCTTTTCTCATTTTGTTTTTAATGAATTAATTCTGCATGGGGCTGTTTCCTTTTTTGTCCTTCAACGTCCGCACCCGGACATTTACTCAACCTTTGTAACACTTCTCCAGCAAAACGATTATCTTCTGTTTAAGTTTTACCCTCAGACCCTATAACCTTCTCCGGTTATTATTTCTTAGCCTTAGGACGCTTGGCACCATACTTCGAGCGACGCTGTGTACGGTTTGCCACACCGGCTGTATCAAGGGTTCCGCGAACGATGTGATAACGAACACCGGGAAGGTCTTTCACACGGCCACCGCGAACAAGCACGATAGAGTGCTCCTGCAAGTTATGTCCTTCTCCGGGAATGTAAGAGTTCACTTCCTTCTGGTTTGTCAGACGCACACGGGCAACCTTACGCATTGCCGAGTTAGGTTTCTTCGGGGTTGTGGTGTATACACGAACACACACGCCACGACGCTGAGGACATGAATCCAATGCGGGTGACTTGCTCTTGTCCACAAGTTCCTTTCTACCTTTTCTTACCAATTGTTGAATTGTAGGCATTGTTGTAATTTTTTTAATTTATATTATTTATTGTATATTATCGTATCAATAATACGGGTACAAAATACCCATATTTGGCGTGCAAAGGTACAAACTTTATTTTAAATGGCATAACACATTATATAATATAATACTTTTATGGCTTTACTTTTAACACGATATAATATTTTTTAACTAACAACCAGTAGCTAACTTGCCACTTTTTTAATGTTCATCCGGCATTAGCGCCCCTTTTTATATCACCCACACGCCTTACGTATAATTCAGTTCCCTGTGCCGAAAGTTAAAAACTCCGACACAGGGATCCACTGTTTTTCTTTGACATGAGTATAATATATTATTATGTGGCAGCTTTATCCTGCCGCTTCTTCTTGCCAACTTTGATATAGCAATAACTGTCCTACCTTCCTATAAACACTTTCTTCGCCTCTCCGCCTTTTTTCACTATATAAAGGCCTTTACCGAGCGAAGGCATTGTCTTGCCCTTGGACACCATGCGGCCATCGGCCGTGTACACCTCGACACCCTCGGTCGCAACGTCGGCCACTGCATTTCCTATGCCATCGGTTATACCTGTCAGCTCGGGAGTCTCGATTATCCGGCCGAAATACTTCCATTGACCGTTCTCCGATGTCAGATAGTTCTCTTTCGCTCCCATAGGGACATACAGAGTCCAAGTACCCAAACCTTCATTCGAATCGAAATTAAGAACATCCACACTATTGTTCACCGGAGGATTCAAACGATTACAATAAACAACACCGGGAACAGCTTCCTTGCCATTACCAAACCAAAAGCAACACTCGGCCAGCCTCGCCAATGTAGACGGTATATATACAGATAGAAGAGGACTGTCCGCAAAAGCATAAGACTCAACCGAAGTCATACCTTCGGGCAGTTCTACCATACCACGCAATTCGCGACACATAGCAAAAGCCCTGAATTCTATTTCCTTTACAGTAGACGGTAAATTTATCGAACGTAAAAGCGAACCTTGAAAAGCATAGGCTCCGATTTTCTCAATACCCTCCGGTAGAGTAATATAATGCAACTGATAGTCATAAGCAGGGACATCCTCATTGTAAATAGAACCGCTATAAAATGCCTCGGAAACAAGTTCATTCATTTCCAATTTACAATTTCCCATGTTCACACCCGTAAGTCCACTGCTTGTGAGTACCTTTCGCAGTTCCAACACATCACCTTCCTTCATTTGTCCGGTAATAACCACCGAGTCCAACTTGTTAACCTTGTCACCTAAAAGTTCTGTAACAGTCTTGCTTCCGTCCATGTGTATGGTAGCAGTTATAAAACAGTTGGCACTTTCCTCTATATTAAAGCCATTCCACTGCCCCGTATTCATAAATCTATCGCGGCAACCTACCGGAACACGCAGAGTGATGTCATCAGACAACTTGCCCACTGAAACATTGACATTCGGAGACTTGAATCCCCGTACCGAGATACTTTCCAAATATTGACATTCGTCAAAAGCGCCGTCACCGATTTCCTCCAATGCTCTTGGCAATTCCACCATGCGCAGGTTTGTACGGGCAAAAGCCTTTTCGCCTATCCGCTTTAAATTATACGGCAATTTCACATACTGTAAATTCGTATAATACTTGTCCACATCGTTACTTTCAGCCCTTGTGCCCTTCGCCCCGTTTATAATAGAAGGATAAAAAGCATAGCTAGGAATTTTATTGTCAGTAACATTGCAACGTGAGATGTCAAGCCCGGTCAGCCTGCCTTTCTCGATATAGTTTCGCAAAAGCCCGAAGTCTCTTTCATACAGCCGTCCTTCCAATATCAAAGAATCGACATCATAAATATCATCTCCCACATAACGTTCAAGAGAGAATAACGGCAGTATCTTTATATGCTTTATATTTTTAGCAGTAACACTTAACGCCGCAACAAGCGACAACACTATTAATAAAAACTTTTTCATGATTTGGTTCTCCTATTTATTATATAGTTAATGATTTTAGGTCTGTATATTTTCTTTACGCCACAAATGTAAGCAAAAAGCACAGACCTGCAAAACTTTTATCGAATTATTTCACAAATTTCTTCGTTCCCGTAACCTTACCATTCTCTATCAGTGTCACTTGGTAAACACCGGACACCATGTTCGATGCGGGTATATCATAGGTTTCAGCCCCACCATCCACAGTGTAGTCGGCAACCGGACTATTACCCGCCGACAATGCCACACGCAATGTGGATTGATTGACTGTAGGATTTTCAAACGTAACCACAATTGCATCTTTACGGCTCTTAGCGTCCACATTCTTTATAGAAGACAGCATCGGGGCCTGTGCCGTTGAGTAGCTTATCGCCCCATCACTCTTTGCTTGCACCTTTACAGTGTAGTCTGACGTAGATGCACCCGCCGGAATTTTAAATGTTTGTCCTGTACCAACAAGTTTACCGTTCTTGTCATACCATTCGTACAACACATCCTCATACACATTCGCCACTTCCAATATATTACTATTTGTTTTTACATTCGGATTAATAGACGGACGTGCATCTTGCATTATCACGAATGTTTCTCCGCCGAGCACACGGCCTGTCGCATCGTCAATAACAGTAACATCAATATCAACCCTCTTATCATTCACTATCGCTTCTTTGGCATAGAAATTACAATTCAATGCGATATTTCCTTTTTGCCGCGGCCCCAATACAATGTTTTTCATAATGGAACCGCTGTCTTTAAGACAAACCCTATTTGCCACATTTTTATCTATTTCGATATTATCGCCAAGGCTTCCGCCTTTTTTCCATGCCTCCATAAGAGATGATTTCACGTCAACAGACACATTGGCCTCTTTAAACGGTTTGTTTGTCTTATCTTTGGCATTTATCCTTATACTGTATTTCTTTTCATTTAAATTAGGATTAAACAAAAGGACATCGCACTTCTCTGAAATCGTTGTATACTCCCATATCGAGTTATTTTGAGCTATCTTTGGCGTATTCATTACCGCAACAAATCCGGCTGAATCTTCTCGTAAATTATAATCTGCGTTTTTTTCACTTATATGCAGCAACACACACATCGGATAAGGATCGCCTTCATCTTTTTCATATATATTGCTCACCCTCTTTTCTATTTCGATAATTTCTGACTGTCCGGGAGCTATTGTAGGCAAAATATCACACGTCTCTATCGGTCCACCAAATATCTCACTTCCCGGTTGCAAATCAAGCCACATATCTTTTGTTATCAGCAAAGAAGATTTATTCCAAAAACCTGTTACCTTTTGCTCACTCATGCCCCTTAAATACACATATTGCTTAACTCCTTTATTCCTAATTTTGGCATAGATATAAATATCAGCTCTTCTGTTTTTAACATGCGGAGTCTGTGAAGTTCTATTTGACAGACCATCTTCTTGATTTCTTATCCAAATATTCGGACACGCCCAAAACCGAGTTCTTTCAATAAAAGTCATATCTTCTAATAGGTCTGTACTCAATCTATTGGGAACATACTCTCAAGCCTGTCTGCCGTCAATACACCGGAAAGGGTATACCCACGAGAAGTGCTCCTCATCATGCTATTCGCCTTACGCACCAACGTGCCAGTGCCCTTTTGATGCGACAAACTGTCCTGTATATACATCCCGGCCTCCAACATATTGTGATAGTAACCTATGCTGTCGGTAAAAGACATAACACCATTTCCAAATACGAGACCGCTGCAATAGTTGTTTTTCAGAGTGGCCGTAAGCCATTTCATCATATACAGCTTCGAGGCCTTGATTAGCGACTGCACCGCCGCACCCACCACAGCGCCAGCGACACCGCCCACTGCGGCACCCCTCAGTCCGCCTTTCACATCGGCAATGGCAATCTTTATCTTGTCTCTTGTGGTTAACGTCAGTCCCGATGTTCCTCTTGTCTCGTCATCGGCAGGCACAATCACACCTATATTCTTGTTGTAGGCACGCAGTTGTCCGGTCAGTTCCTCAACTGTAGTTTCTCGATACGGCACTTCATCGCATCTTTCCTGAGCGCAAGAAAATAAAATCCCTGCAAGAAACAGTAACAAGAAACCATGAAACAAATTTGATCTTTTCATAATCATTAGAATTAATGTTATGCCTACCTTGCGCTCTTCGGCTTATGCGCCTTTATTATGCAGTATGGTCTGCGATATACTTATCGATTTATTGTATTCATTAAAGCTATATGTCAGAATAATAATCCCCATGTAATAGACAAAGTACATAAGGCAATATTCTCATTGCAATTAAACGTTCAACAATCATCTTTTTCCAGGAAATATCTCATAATGTGATATTATTGTTGTCGCCATGCACATTAAGATACGAGATAAAAATCTTTTCCCCCATTATCACTTTTAAAATCCTGCCGTAAAGATATGGTATTTTAAAAATTTTTCCAAATATTTTGAGTACACAAAATACACAGGGTGTTTTCACGATAAAAGATAACAACCTGATAATCAAGGGTCACAATAGCAAAGTACATTTTTTACACACCCTTGTTTTTATATGTGTTTTCCAAATTTATGACAGAACAAGAATGAATAAACGTGAAAAAGAAATGGCAAATTCATTTATCTCAAACAATTTTATTTCAGCCGCCAGATATTCGCATCAAGAGTTTTCGCACCCTTTGTCTTAAACAACCGACTGTTAATCTTAGCGCGCGTATTGGACAAATTCTGCGTTTTTATATCCAACAGTACAGCTATCTCCGACGGAAAGAAGCGATACTTTATCAGTATACATATTATCCGTTCTTTATATGTGAGTCGCAAAGAAATATCATTTATAGCCTTCATAAAGTCCGGTAACTCTTTTTCTACCATGAGATGTAGCATTTCTATATTATCAGTCGAAGCTACTTCTCCTTTCACGGCTTTCTCATGCAAATCAAGAACAACGGCAGCCAAATCTACCGTACTGTTATTGCCAGAAGATTGAACAGTATCGCTTTCTTTCCTGTATAATATCAACTTAGACTTGAGTTCTTGAATTTCCTCTTCCTTCTCTTTCCTGTACCGTTCATTAATCACACGCGTTTTCGACAATGTCTTAGATGCGTTGCCATACATTGACACTATACCTGCATACTTTTTATTAACTTTCCTAAATGCCTGTATAAACTTGCGTTTTTTTATCTTATTATATTGATATAACACATATAGAACTATAATAGTCAAACAAACAGCAATGAACAAAGACATATACCCTCTTGCCTCACGTGCATTGGCGCCCATCTCATCCTGCGCCATATCATAATCATACAACGCTTGCATACGACCAACCTCTTCCGACAAACGAATTGCCGCAGAAGAATCATTCATCGCACAGTACAAACGGGCATACTTAGACACCGAATCCGCTATTCCGCGCGACACATAAAAATCCATCATTACACGATACATCGCTTCGGCATACATTATATTGCCAACAAAAGGCCGCAGTTTATTAAAATAAACACATAGCGAAAAAGTAAATTAGAGCAAAGCGTAGCGAATTGGCTGATAGAGCGTTCGTTACGCTTTGTTTTTCTATGGGGCAGAGCCAACGAAATACCACCTCGAAGCCAAACGGTGCAGAAGTTCAGTTACCACCTCGTTACTCCCGTAACGGGTGCAAATTTCTTGCTAAAAGGTTCTTTTTCTGCGTTTTGCGTTGATTTACATAACTGTCGGTAACTCACTAAGAACTAATTTTGTAACCAAAAAAAGGAGTGAGTTATGCGTAGTACATTCAAGGTATTATTTTACGTGAAGAAAGGCAGCGAGAAGCCTAACGGCAACCTGCCTCTGATGTGCCGTATCACGGTGGACGGCGAGATTAAACAGTTCAGTTGCAAGATGGACGTTCCCCCACGCTTGTGGGACGTGAAGAACAGCCGTGCTTCGGGCAAGAGCGTCGAAGCGCAGAGAATCAACCTTGCAGTAGATAAAATCCGTGTGGAGGTAAACCGCCGCTATCAAGAGTTAATGCAGACGGACGGTTATGTTACCGCCGCCAAACTCAAAGACGCCTATCTCGGTATCGGCATCAAGCAGGAAACCTTGTTAAAGCTGTTCGAGCAGCACAACGCCGAATTTGAGAAGAAAGTCGGGCACAGCAGGGCAAAGGGAACATTCCAGCGGTATATAACCGTCTGCAAACATCTACATGAGTTTATCCCGCACACCTACAAGCGAGAGGACATTCCGTTAAAGGAACTCAATCTTACTTTCATCAACGATTTCGAGTATTTTTTGCGCACGGAGAAGAAATGCCGCACCAATACCGTGTGGGGCTACATGATTGTGTTGAAACACATCGTTTCGATAGCGAGAAACGACGGGCGTTTGCCGTTCAATCCCTTTGCCGGATATATCAACTCTCCTGAAAACGTGGACAGGGGCTACCTCACCCAAACGGAGATACAGACGCTCATGGACGCACCCATGAAGAACGCCACCCATGAACTTGTACGAGACTTGTTTGTCTTTTCTGTGTTCACGGGTTTGGCGTATTCGGACGTGAAGAACCTCACCACCGACCGCCTGCAAACATTCTTCGACGGCAATCTTTGGATAATCACCCGAAGAAAGAAGACCAACACCGAATCGAACATCCGCCTTTTGGACGTTCCCAAACGTATCATCGAAAAGTACAAGGGACTGGCAAGGGACGGTCATGTTTTCCCCGTTCCGAGTAACGGAAGTTGCAACAAGATACTTAAAGAGATAGGCAGACAATGTGGTTTCAAGGTACGTTTGACCTACCATGTGGCACGCCACACGAACGCTACGACCGTACTTTTATCGCACGGTGTACCCATCGAAACGGTGAGCCGTCTTTTAGGGCATACCAACATAAAGACCACCCAAATTTACGCCAAAATCACCGCCCAGAAGATAAGCCAAGACATGGAAACCTTGTCGCACAAGTTGGAAGATATGGAGAAGAATATCTGCCGAGCCATCTAATTAAAAACAGAATACCGATGAAAGAAGAAAGGAATATTATCACGATGGACGAGCAGGGCAATATCTTCCTGCCGAGCGATATAGGTGCAATCGCCATGACCGAGTGGGAAATCTGCGAACTGTTCGGGGTTATCGCCCCGACGGTTCGGGCAGGGATAAAGGCACTCTGCAAAAGCGGAGTTTTGAGTATATATGACATAAAGCGCATTATCTGCATATCGGACAGATACAGCATAGAGGTTTACAACCTTGAAACGATAGCCACCCTCGCTTTCCGTATCGAATCGTTCGGGGCGGCGAAAGTCCGCAAAGTGTTGTTGGAGAGGATTATGCACGGGCGAAAAGAAAAAACGACGGTGTTCGTGTCGGTTGTTTCGGACGGCAAGCCCAACAGCCGTTGGAAAGCATGATGATATACCAACATATCAACATACCAACATGCAAACGTACCAGCATACCAGCATGCAAACATGCAAACCTATCACTATGGTGATATATATTGCAGGTTCTATTCCTCTTTTCAGAGGAAAGCGGAGCAATCATTTCCGTTTACAAAGGCAAAGCAAGCACGGGGCTTTATGTCGGCTAAAAGGTCAGGCGGCTGCGCCGTTTCCCGATAAATCTTCCTCTCGCTTCGCTGCGAGCGTATTTATCGGGAAAACCTTGTATCCGACCGCCCCGTGCAAAAGAGCCTTTGAAAACGGAAACGACCGCCCCGCCGCCCACCACCGACCGAAAGGGAAAAATAATAAGGTGGGGTTATACGGGTAAGCAGACGGCAGGGACAGCCATAGCCGAAAGGCAGACGGGCAGACGGACGACACGCCGCAGGGTATTTACGGAGAAAATACCGTAGCTTATTAGGGAATTTTCCGAGCCGCAATACTACGTATCGCTGAAAATTCCCCAATAAGGCAAGGGGCAAGCCCCTCTGCACACCCCATCGGGGACGGCATTTGCCGCCCCCGAAGATACAAAAAATCATTGTTTCACAAGCCAAAAAAGAAAGGAAGAATATATGGGTTTCGTAGTTTTACACATGGAAAAGGCGCACGGCAGCGACAGCGGAACGACCGCACATATCGAGCGTTTCATCATACCGAAGAACGCCGACCCCACACGCACACACCTAAACCGCAGGCTCATCGAATACCCCGACGGGGTGAAAGACCGTTCGGCGGCTATACAGCAGAGATTAGAAGAAGCGGGGCTGACACGCAAAATCGGAAGCAACCAAGTACGGGCTATCCGCATCAACGTGTCGGGAACGCACGAGGATATGAAGCGGATAGAGGAAGAGGGGCGTTTGGACGAGTGGTGCGCCGACAATCTGAAATACTTCGCCGACACGTTCGGAAAGGAGAACATCGTGGCGGCTCACCTGCACAGGGACGAGGAAACGCCGCACATACACGTTACGCTCGTCCCCATCGTCAAGGGAGAGCGAAAGCGCAGGAAAAGGGAGGAACAGGCGAAGAAGCGATACCGCAAGAAGCCGACCGACACCGTGAGGCTGTGCGCAGACGATATTATGACACGGCTGAAATTAAAATCCTATCAAGATACCTATGCCGAAGCGATGGCGAAATACGGGCTGCAAAGGGGCATAGACGGCTCGAAGGCTCGCCACAAGTCCACGCAGCAGTATTATCGGGATATACAGAAACTCGCCGACAATCTCAAAGCGGAAGTGGTGGACTTGCAGCAGCAGAAAGAAATGGCACGGGAGGAACTAAGACGGACGAAAAAAGAAATACAGACCGAGAAGCTGAAAGGGGCGGCAACCACCGCAGCCGCCAACATCGCCGAGAGCGTCGGTTCTCTTTTCGGCAGTAACAAGGTCAAGACGCTGGAAAGGGAGAACACCGCCCTACATAGGGAGGTAGCCGACCACGAGGAAACCATCGAAGCCCTGCAAGACAGAATACAGACCATGCAGGCAGACCACAGCAGGGAGATACGGGAAATGCAGCAAAAGCACGGCAGGGAGATAGCAGACAAGGACACAAGGCACAAGCAGGAAATATCGTTTCTGAAAACGGTAATCGCAAGGGCGGCGGCATGGTTTCCCTATTTCCGTGAAATGCTCCGTATCGAAAACCTCTGCCGCCTTGTGGGATTCGATGAAAGGCAGACCGCAACGCTCGTCAAGGGAAAGCCGTTGGAGTATGCGGGGGAACTCTACTCGGAGGAACACGGACGGAAATTCACGACCGAAAAGGCAGGGTTTCAAGTGCTGAAAGACCCCACGGACGGGACGAGACTGGTTCTTGCCATTGACCGAAAGCCCATTGCCGAGTGGTTCAAGGAACAGTTCGAGAAGTTAAGGCAGAACATTCGCCGACCTATACAGCTACAAAGGAAAAACAGAGGAATTTAAGAACGAATAATTAGCTATACCTCAGCAATTGAAATCAAAACAACCAAATTATTGTGGATTCTTATAGGATAAATCAGTAAAAGTAGTACCTTTGTAATTGATATAATAGACTTTATATAAAATGGCTAAGAATAAACTTGTAGTTCCTTTTTTGAAATGGGTTGGAGGAAAAAGACAACTTATTCCAGAAATTAGAAAGATGTTACCCAAAGGGGTAGCGAATCGTCCCTACTATGAGCCATTCATCGGAGGCGGAGCTTTATTTTTTGAACTCCAGCCAAAACAAGCAGTTATAAATGATTATAACGAAGAGTTGATCAATGTTTATACGGTTATAAGGGACAATCCCAATGAACTTATTGAGGATTTAAAGAAACATAAAAATACGTCAGAGTATTTTTATGAAATTCGCTCTATGGATAGGCAACCTCTTTTTAAAAATCTTACCACTATCGAGCGAGCATCACGGATTATATATCTCAATAAAACTTGCTATAATGGATTATATCGGGTTAATAATGCCGGGGAATTTAATTCCCCATTTGGGAAATATAAAAATCCAAATATTGTCAATGAGCCTGTAATTAAGGCGGTAAGTAAATATTTAAATTCTGATCGGATTCAAATATCAAATGGTGATTATGAGGTAATATTGAGAGATATACCAACAAACTCATTTGTGTATTTAGATCCTCCGTATCATCCTATTTCAGAGAGTTCTAATTTTACAGGATACGTGCAAGGTGGATGGAGTGAGAGGGATCAGCTTAGGCTAAGAGATGTTTGTAATAGATTAAATAGCAATGGCATAAAATTTCTCCTATCAAATTCTGCATCTAATTTTATAAAAGAAATTTATGCGGAATACAATATTCATGTAGTACAGGCAAGTCGTGCTATAAATTCAGATTCTTCTAAAAGAGGGCAAGTTGATGAATTTTTAATTAGCAATTATGAGTAAATCCAAAAATGACATAGCATGGGAGAAAATTTTTGAGAAGTATTGCATCTTGGACAAACTTGCCAATAATGAACGTATCTCAATTTCTTCGACAGAAATTAATCAGTTTAGAGAGGCTCGTTTAATGACAAAGTTTGACCATAGATCTCAACTTCCAAAATTGTTTATAGATCATAACTTATCAATATTACCTACATCCAGAGGTACGTATGAAATCGGAAAATTTAAAACTTTTTGTGATTTTAATAAAGATGATATAGAGATAACTCCTATTGACTTTCCAACTTTCTTGGAAAGTATAGATTATAAAGATATTACGAGTGAATCAATAGCTATAAATTGTGCTTTTGTATCTAAGATATTGCATGATTTTACAGGAGAGGAAAATCTGTTACCTACTGTCTCTGGTCGGATGAGTTCTTCAGTCTTTGATTTTACGATTAATTCAGGACAAAACATTTTAAAAATTAATGTTGATAATTCACAAATTGAAATAGACGGAGGGTATGAAGGAGATAGTTCTTTAAATTTGATTGAAGCCAAAAATTATATTTCTGATGATTTTCTGATTCGACAACTATATTATCCATATAGATTATGGAGTAATAAAATAGGGAAACGTGTTCGTCCGATATTCTTGACGTATTCAAATGGTATTTTCCATTTGAGAGAATATGAATTTGTTACACCTGAATTATATAATTCTATCCGATTAATACAACATAAAAAATATGCAGTTCAAGAAGGAGGAATTAATGTTGAGAATATACAGAATATTTTGGATAGTATTCAAGTTGTAAAAGAACCTGAGTTGCCTTTCCCTCAAGCAGATAGCTTTGAACGAGTAATTAATCTTTGCGAGCTATTAAAACAAAAAGGATTTATTTGCAAAGATGATATTACGCAAAATTATGATTTTGATCACAGACAAACCGATTATTATTCAAATGCGGCAAAGTATTTAGGATTAGTAGAGGTTGTTCGTGAGAATCAACAAATAGGGTGCATTCTAACTCGTGATGGCTCTCGTATATTTAATCTGCCCATTATTGAACGGCAATTGGAATTTGTAAAACTTATATTGGCACATACGGCATTTCAAAACACCTTGAAACTGTATTTTGATAAAGGCAATGTTCCAACAAAGGGCGAGGTCGTTGAAATAATGAAAAGTGCAAAATTGTATAATATTGATTCTGAACAAACATATAAACGAAGGGCATCTACTGTTATATCTTGGATAAATTGGATATTAGAACTAATAGAGTAATAATTTAAAGAATAAGAATTATGGCTTGTGAAAAACAACATCGTTATGATCCTCAGTACAATAATTTACCTGTCGATCAAGGTGGGGCAGGAAGACATCGTTGTGCAGGATGTGCTTATGAGAGAGGGTATGAAGATGGACTAAATCGTAAAGAAAAATTAGATTTGGACTTAGATTCATTACCAGAGAGTCAAGCTGGAACAGTTAGGCATAAAAGCCCACATGCAGCTTATGCTGCTGGTTATTTAGCTGGAGTAGAAGATTCTTATAAGTAAATACCTGTTCCTCCGTTTCAAATAACATCCCCATACGATAAATATATATTGTATGGGGATGAGTAAATTAGAAAAATTGTATATTTGCACTTTATAAAGAGTTATTTGACAGCATAGCACCGCAAATCGTTGAAATTCGCACGGTTGCTAACTCGTTACCACTATTTCTCAAATAATTTGCTAAAAGTTTATTCCTCAATTGGTTAAGTCAAACCATTGAAAATCTAAAATAATAAAATGCGGAATCCGATTTTCCTATACCTTGATAATACCTGCCCTTCACATCATAATAAAACTCCTTTCCATGTGACATATCACCTTTATCATCAAACAAGCCGGCCTCTTTCTCAAATATAGCCATATACTTTCGGGCCTCATCATATTGCCCACCATTCAAATATACATAAATAACCGTAGGGAGTGATTTCGCCGCATAATCATCATAACCGAACTTTTTAAAATATCGGTAAACTTTCTTGCTTATGCTTATCACAGAGTCTTCATTATTCATGGCATAGTAAGCATCCGCCATATAGCTATAAGCCTGCAAGGCCAAGATGGTATCTTTAGCTTTCCACGCCGCTTTGGCCGCAAGACGTTCCTGTTCCAATCCATATAAAGGACAATCCGATAAGTTTAACACACGTGCCATCTGCCCATATACGCGGCTAAGGGTAAGCCAATCGCAGTCGGCGCTCGCAGTATCAGCCATTTCAACAGCGTCACGATAACATCCGATGGCCCGCGGGGCATCACCCAAATCACGGTATACGCAGCCGAGAAGATAACGGGCGAGCATTCGCTCATTGCGGTTGCCGTGACTGTCGTAATAAGAGACAAGCTCTTTTACCGTGCTGTCAGACGTGAACACACGCACGTCTGACTTGCCCAACGCTTTGGCCTTCAGCAACTCATAGCGCATACGCTGAGATTTCGGACAATCAGCGACCATGTTCCCGGCCGATTCTATCAGAATATAGGATGAGTCGGCATGCCCGTCCGCCAGCAGCGAGTCGGCACGGTCGAGAACAGCAGCCATCTTTGCGTTGTCGCTACAAGCGGCACAAGCCGCCAAGGCTGCCAATATTATAATAAGGTGTGATACTCCGTGTGCAAACATGTTCATGGTTTATCTTGGTTTATATTATTAAGCACGCAAAGGTCAATGATGAAAAAGGCTGCCCGCCAAGCATATACACTGATCAGTATGCAAAAATAGTAAAAATAAACGAAAAAATATATTTACACCCCAAAAAACACTCCGATTTATATCACATTGATAAAGTAAACAATCAATCATTGTCCGAAACACGCCTGTTTTCTTATATTGGGGATTACCTCCCCTCTCCCCCAAAAACAACACTTGTAAAGCGCTATCTGGACATCCGCTCTCCATGCACGCACTCAGGCTATGAATAATATTTACAAAAATACTCTCAAAACTCGCCCGTTTAAAAATTAAAATCCCGAGGCCGAAAATAAGCCAATTTTGAGCTTGTTCGCACAAACACCTGTGTATCAATACGATACGCCCATCATACCTACAATCCACGCCCAACAGTCCTCATCCACCTTTCCGAGTTTTTCCGTTTAGCGTCCCGTTGCATTGCATTTAGAAGCCAAACGGAAGACAACGGGACGCTAAACGCAACGCGACAAGCAACCGATCGCACTCCAACAGGATGCCCGTCGCAGAAAAAAGCCGCTTTCCGCCGGATGGCGGAAAGCGGCATATCGCATCGCATATAGCGGTGTGTATCGCCTTCGTATTCTATTTCGACGAAAAACGAAGTGTTAAATCCATGACTTTATAATTACAAGTTACGGAACGATGGAGAAAGCACTGTTCCGCACTATAAGGTAATCATATATCCGAGTCCATCACCCGGTGCCAAGGCTTATAACCGATCAGGCCTCTCCCTTACCCACGTTAAACGGGGCGATGGTGCGCGGCTCCTGATTCGGTATTTTTATCTGTCCGAACTCACGCTCATAGCGCACTATATTCTCTTGCAGAGCCATGAGCAGGCGCTTTGCGTGCTCCGGAGCAAGAATGACACGGCTGCGCACCTGTGCTTTCGGCACTCCCGGAAGCACCCGGGCGAAGTCGAGCACGAAATCGCTGCTCGAATGTGTTATGATGGCAAAGTTCGCATATTCTCCCTGTGCTATCTCCTGCGGCAGTTCCACCTGAAACTGGCCTTGCTGTTTGTTCTCGTTTTCACTCATAATCGTTTGTTTTTTTATTTGGTTAATGATTTGTTTTTCTTCCGCCGCCATGCCCCATACCCGATACGGCCATACCGATGCCAATCCGTCGATATATCACACGACATTAACAAAGATACCCCAATCCGCAACCTGCGGACGCACACTTCAAGTCACCGGATCGCAGCCTGTATTATGCAAAGATAATACTTTTTCCGAGAAAACAAAGCATTATGACAACAAAATCACATCAATCCCCATCATCAATCCTGGCGCTCAGGTCCCCGACAACAGGTCTATCGGGGCAAGATACAACCGTGGCATCTCCAAGCTTTGTACCATCTCACTCCCAACCCATCACAAAGAAAGACAGTTCCTGCTCCCGGCGACAGCCACCATGCGATGGCGGGCTGCCTTGGCATTTTTCCGCCTGAACACCAAAAAACTTACAATAATAAAACGGTATATAAAAGATTTCACTATCTTTGCCACTGTGAACCCGGTGGTCTGTCAGAACACATTGTATACTTACATTCGATACAGAACCGCAACAAATACCGCCGGCCACCTTTAACCGCCATCGAAATAACATAACGACAACCACATTGATGAAAAACCTTACAGTATCACTATTATTATTTTGCCCGGCCCTATGTCAGGCACAAACGGGAATACGGTACGCCCAAAACAAGTTCAGGGCAGGTGACGAGCTGACAAAGCATCAGATCGCATACAAAGAACCCGGACGAAGCGGGATACACGTACTGTGGGATCTCGGAGAGACGGAACCGGCAAACGAAAACTACGAACTGAGCTACACGGAAGACGAAAGCCATAAAGACAGTCTCATCATCGGCACGGAACATCGAACCATGTATTATTATCACACGACCGATAACTCGTTGACACTTAACGGCTTTGAGAACAACACCACAAAAGTGAGCTATGACATGCCCGAAGTACTTCTTAAATTCCCGATGTCGTACGGCGACTCAATATCGGGTTGCTTTCATGGCACGGGAACCTACTGCGACAAGGTGGCCTTGCGCACTTTCGGACGATATGTGACAAAAGCCGACGCTGCCGGAATGCTGATACTGCCGGATGGAGACACAATAAGAAACGTGCTCCGCATACACACGGAACGAAGCGTATACGGAGAATATTTCCACATAGACAGCCTGAAAACGATATCCAAGCACCCGTATTCCGCCGAGCGGATAGACAAACAAGGCGATAAATGCCAGACTGTCATCAGAAACGATGTATACAGATGGTACGCCCAGGGATATAGGTATCCGATATTGGAAACACTGCAAACCCATACTGATGAGGATGGCATCGAGAACCGTTTCACAACGGCTTTCTATTACCCGCCGTCGGAACAAAACAATCTTGAATACGACAGCGAGAACAGAGAGATACAAGAACGTCTCATACTGCATGGCGGCGACTTCCGCAATCCGTTATCGGGCAATGCCGGATTCACATACAACGCATATATTTCAGATGACGGCGTCATACGCTTTGAATACGGCATATCGTCAGAAGCCGAAATATCATACGCCATTTACACGCCTGACGGGAAAACCTTATATGACAGCGGCACGAAACGACACGCTGGCGGTGTATACAAAGAACAATTCAACACCGCCGGATACGCCAAGGGCGTGTATCTGATAAACATCCGGGTAAACGACAACAGGTATGCCGAAAAGATATTATTAAAATGAGAATCCCTACATCCGTACAATAAACTTATATATCATGAAGACGATAAGAACTGCCCTGTATCTGATAATAGTGTTATCGGCAAGTGTCGCAAAAGCACAACTGACGCCATTGAAAAACATACAGTCACCGGAAATCGCCAACCTCGGACTTTACGGCATCATACCTGTGAGCCACTACACCGGAATACCGGAAATATCGGTTCCGCTATATGACATAAACGTAGGGGATTACAGTATGCCGCTATCCGCAAACTATCATTTGGCCGCGGTAAAGCCTGATATGCAGCCCGGTTGTCTCGGTATGGGCTGGAGCCTTATGGCAGGAGGATATATCACCCGTACCGTTCGATGTATATGTGACGAGATGTGCGGCTCGAACAATATAGGGCACGGATTTTACTATCATGCCACAAAGATGAAAAACATATCCAACAGCACTTTCGACCAAATGACAAAAACCAAATTGCGCGGCAACGACTACTTTGAACTTACAGCCGACGAGTTCTCTTTCTCGTTTTGCGGATACTCAGGTACTTTTTATTATAATGAGGATGGCGGTTGGACCGTTATCTCCGACGATGATATAAAAGTGGAGTTCGACCCGACATTAGGAAATGGTTTCATCGACCTTAAAACATTGGAGACGCGCTTCAAGACCACGGGCTGGAACACGAGATCCGATTATAACAGGTTTTTCAATAAGTTCACGCTTGTCACACCGGACGGATGCAGATACGAATTCGGCGGACTTGACGCGACTGAATTCAGCACACCATATTATGCGCGAGCTACCAATGGACTCACCGCAACCACCTGGCGGCTGAAAAGAATAACGACAGTCGACAAGCATGTGATAGAGTTTAAATACGACACGTCTTCCATCATGTGCGACCTGCGCTATATGCCGCTATACAGAAAGTTATACAATGTATCGCAAGTTCCTTCCGACCCACTCATAAAAGGTCGGCAAGCCTTCACCGGATTTCTTCTTTTTCCGGCAAATCTCGTATCAATAACCACTCCCAACGAGACTCTGACTTTCAGTTATAATAAAGAAAACAATTACGGTGACAGATTTTTTCAAACTGTTTACGCCCTATATTGGAAAAATTCCGGATTCACGAGACCATCCCCTTATTCAAGCAACATCGAAGACCCTGCCCTACAATTTCTGGTTTTTATCAACGTCGGACAGCAAAGCAGTGAGAATGCCACCCGCCAGGCGATAGCGAACAAACTCACTCACTGTATTCTCGACAAGATCACAATCAAAGGCAGATATTCAGATACGTCCGGATATGTATATTTCGGGTATTCGGGAGGGAACCATGAAGAGAGATTGAAAC
This sequence comes from Prevotella sp. MGM1, assembly GCF_002933775.1. Classification (GTDB taxonomy): domain Bacteria; phylum Bacteroidota; class Bacteroidia; order Bacteroidales; family Bacteroidaceae; genus Prevotella. Next base: position 4,511 of record NZ_BEWV01000050.1, on the reverse strand, counting down.
TCGCGAGCGTCGCATTCTCGGCAGATCAGCCCCGGCTGGCAGGGAACGGCGACAAACAATACGGAACAGGCATGTCCGATGACATGCCGGTATACAAGTTCAGATATAACAAGAATAAAGAGCGCAACGGGGCCAATATCATGCCATACAGATATTCAATGGCTTACACAGACTCGTGGGGATATTGCCATGGCGGGGAAGTAACGCTGTCAGCCACCCCGTCTTTCTCGAAAGTTTTACCGGATCTTGAATGTACCACGGCAGAGACCCTCTCCGGAATAACATATCCGACGGGAGGCCGTACACAATTCGAATACGAACTGCACGACTACTCCAAGCAAGTGAATGACGACCACTGCACAATCACAACCAAAAAATACAACTCCACATCGGGCGGCTTGCGCGTGGCGACAATAAAGAATCTTGATGAAGATGGCAACATCACAGAAACAAAAAAGTATTATTACTCCGAAAATAAAGATAACGGGGCGACAAGCAGCGGCATATCTGCCGGAGCTCCAGTGACAAGCACTTCTTTCAAAGCCGGAGACGCTATATTGGAACTCAAATCGCAAGGAGGATATTTCCCGTCGGTAACAAATCTCAATACACCCGACGTGGGATACTCATGCGTGATAGAAGAGACCCTTGACAAAAAACGGAGAGTCCCTGGGATATGTAAAATACAGATACAGCAATTACGACACGGACATTTTCGGTGAGACTCACGGCAACGAGCAATACACACATACTACTGCCGGAGGCGGCTCCTCACCTTTGGCTATATATACAAGCATGTCTACGGAAAGAGGAAAACTCATGTCGGAAGAGTATTATGACGCGACAAACAAACTGATACGGAAGACAAACATAAAATACAAAAGGACACCGGAGACTCCCATGAAAACCGCATACCAGCAGGAAGTGACATTCAATCACGACCCATACAACGTTATGATAAGCCAGGTGGGATGGCTCGCAAACACCCTGACATGCAGTTACCTGAAAACATTCGCCAAAGACACGACCTATTCCGAAATATCCAACCTGTCTTTCAATACTGAAAGCCACTACACCTACAATGCGGCGAAATTACCCGCACAAGAGCTTACATATACAAGTAAAGGAAACGCAAGAACAATCAGCTACAAATATTCATCTGATGACAAGACAATGTACAACCGGCTGGACAACATGCACATCTTGTCTGCAATCGTAGAAAAAAAGACCAAGGAAATGAACAGTGTCGAAACTGAGACATACGACTATTCATTTACCGGAAACGGCATACCATATATCAGCAAAATAACCACATCGTGGAATAACAGCGCCGCAAAAAGAACTGACTATCAGGTGAATGTCGTCAATGCTTACGGCAAACCGACAGAAATTGTCCGCAACGGCATGACTTCAGCTTTGTTTTGGGGATTTAACGGTCAAAAGCTGCTTGCAAAAATAGACAATTGCACATTAGCCAAGGCAGAAGAGGTCTTAGGAGATGAACGTCATTACTCTTCATGTATGGATTGTTCCCAAATACCATTCGACAATTTCAGTTATCGTCATGATTTAAACAACTCACTTTCCCACTTATACATGTATAATGCTGACATGAGGCTGGTTGCCGAAATTTTTCCTAACGGACTGTCACAACTATATAAGTATGATACAATGGGACGACTCCGTGAAAAGTATTATTACGAGACATTGGATGATGAGCCATGGGATTTGAAACATGTGCTGAACCGTTATGACTATTACTATAAAAAATAAAAGTATTACATCATGCCAAAAACAAACATAAGATACATCCTGTCGCTCATAGCGGCGATATTCGCCATAAGCGCACCCGGACAGACGGATGATTACGGTTATGAATTCATGCCTGTCGAAGATAACGCGCCTATAATGAAGCTGCCGGCAGACACCACACGAAACTGTGTCGTGACGTTCACAGCGACGACGGGCGACGGAAACGGCGGGACACTGAGCGCCACTTACTATGACGGACTGGGAAGGATAAGGGAGGAAGTACACACAGGTATCACGCCGAAGAAGAACGACATCGTAACCTTCCACGAATACAACTCGCTCGAAAGAAAAGCATGGCAGGGCATCCCGGTTGCCACGGCATCGGAAGGGACAGGATGCAGGACTAAAGACAAATATCTTGAAGCGGCCATTCAAACAACGGGCGACAACCACCCATATACACAATATTCATACGAAAGGGCGACGCCGGGAAGAACGGTAGCCGTGACAGGGCCGGGAGACGCATGGCACGAGGCCGGCAAAGCCGTGAGATACGCTTACATGGCAAACAGCGGAAACACCGACACGCTGCGATGTCTGCTGCACGAGATAACGGAAGGCCCCGGAGGAATATCCGTAAGGGTGGCGGGAGTATACGCCGACGGAACACTGAGCGTAACAAGAACAGAGAACGAGGACGGACACGCCGCACTGGTGTTTACGGACAGGAGCGGAAGAAAAGTGCTCTCCCGTGCCATTGACCGGGAAGCGGGGACAGCAGCGTATGATACCTACTATGTATATGACGCAGGAGGAAACCTGAGAGCGGTGCTGCCGCCGGAGCTGTCAGCCAACTGCAACTCGGGAACAATCGACAGCGACATGCTCGAAAAATATGCGTACATATACGGATATGACACGAGAAACAGGATGTGCCTGAGAAAAGTTCCCGGAGCCGAGCCGGAACTGTTCATATATGACGCCGCAGACAGGCCCGTGTACCGGCAGGACGGCAAGATGCGGGAAAAAGGTATATGCGAGTTCACGGCATACGACGTGTTCGGAAGGGAATGCGTCACGGGAGTGTGCTCGTACAGCTTTCCGGCAGACACGAAGTCGTTTTTCCTCGAAACGGTATGCAAATGCGAGTATACGGGAACGGGAAACGGAACGATGGGATACCGTATCACGGGAATATCAGTGCCGGACGCCACCGCCCTGACGGCAAACTTCTACGACAGATACACATTCGCCGAAGGGAACGGGATACTGGACTACAACGAGGAGGACGGATACGGACGGATATACTCAAAGGCGTTGGGATGGAAGACGGGAACTGTCATCGCAAGACTGTCGGCTTCCGATAAGGTATACTCATACGACTCTACGGCCATATACTATGACGACAGGGGACGGATAATACAGACAAAGGCCACAAACAACCTCAAAGGATATGAACGGCACTATCATGCATACGACTTCACGGGAAATGAGACCGGACACAAACACACGCATGCGTTCAGGACAGGATATAAGTCGAACGTGGAAGAGGTGTACAACACGACATACGACCATGCGGGAAGGCCGCTCGTCACCACGCTTGCCGTAAACGGAAAAGAACCGATAAAAATAGCGGACAGGGAATATGACGAGCGGGGAAGACTGGCTGCCGACCGCAAGAACGGACTTCCGACATTAAAAACCGGGTATGAATACAACATACGGTCATGGCCGGTGAAAATCGGAACGGGCACAAGATATGTCAGACTGACATACGAACAACCGGGAGCGGGAATAAAGCCGAGGTACGGGGGAGACATAGCGGCAATGCAATGGACGGTAAACAGTCAGTACCAGTTCCAGTATTGCTTCATGTATGACGGACTGGCGAGACTGACCGGAGCAAAATATTGGGAGAAAGAGTCTTACACAGGAAGATACGATACGGAATACTCATACGACGGGAACGGAAACATCACCGTCATAAAACGCAAAGGAGTAGTATCAAACATCGGGGCGAGGTATACAGACAAAATATCGGTCGTATACGACGGGAACAGGCCGGTGAAGGCGACAAACCAAGTAAAAGGAGCATATAAAAAAGGACTCATGCGGTTCCTTGACCTGGCTGACGAGGATACGGAATACGGATATGATGCCAACGGAAACATGGTCATGGACCAGAACAAGGGCATCACAGCCATGTCATACAACGTGACAAACAGGCCGGCAAAAATAGAACTCGACAGCGGAAAGAGCGTATCATACACATACAGAGCCGACGGGGAAAAACTATGCGCAACATACGTGCTCGACCTGCCGTACATAATATACCCGGCAACGACAATGATGATGACGGACGGGGAAAGGCTTCCAAACGGGGCTATCCCACCGGGAACACTGCCAACAGAACCGATATATCCGGGAATAAGAGACTCACTGATTACAGAACCCGACATACCCATAACGACACCATACGGTGTAAGGCGGATCGACTATTGCGGAAACGTGATATATGACAATTACAGACTCGACAAAGTACTCTTTGACGGAGGGTACGTCACTTTCACCAACAAGATACCCGTATATCATTTCTACCAGAAAGACCATCTCGGAAACGTCAGGATAGTGTTCAACCAGGACGGGACGGTGGAGCAGACAAACCAGTACTATCCGTTCGGAGCATTGTTCCTCAACGACAAAGACGACGAGGTACAAAGGTATAAGTATAACGGCAAGGAACTCGACAGGCTGCTCGG
>NZ_BEWV01000049.1 GCF_002933775.1 Prevotella sp. MGM1 | reverse complement strand
TTTCCATTCAGCGTCCCGTTGCCTCGCATTCAGACGCTAAACGCAAGCCAACGGGTATCCAAACGCGACGCAACCGGCAACCGAACGCAAGCCAACGGGCATCCCGTTGCGGAAAATCGGCAGAATTACCAACTTGCGATAAAAAGCATATCGCATTGCATATAGCGCTACGTATCGTATTCGTTTTCTATTTCAACAGAAAACAAAATGTTAAATACGTGACTTTATTATTACACAAAACAATGAGGCCCCGCTTTCCTGACGTGTTCGGAAAACGGGGCGGTACAGATTATAAATATCTATTAGGGATGCTCATCGGAAAACGAGCGTTGTCAGTCTATCGCGGGCAAACACCTCGGCGGCTGTCCGCATTATGTCTTCCGCCGTGACGGCATCTATGCGCTCAAAGAGCCGGTTGACATCTTTCTCCTTACCGAAATTGAGATAAGTACGCCCGAAATCGAGCGCAAAGCTCTCCCTGTTGTCGCATGCAATGGCTATCTGTCCCTTTATCTGCCGCTTTGCGGCAACAAGGCGGGCCGCACCGAGCGGACGGTCGGCCATGCGGTCAAGCTCCCGGAATACAAGTCGGCGACAGCGTGATACGTCTTTCGGATCGCAACCGAAGTATACGCTCCACATGCCGGTGTCCCGATAGCTCACCATTGTGCTCTCAACCGTATATACCAGACCGTGACGCTCACGAAGCGAGAGGTTCAGGCGCGCGTTCATGCCCGGCCCGCCGAGCATGTTGTTCAGCAGATAGAGAGCGGTACGGCGACTGTCGTACATGCCGTATGCACGGTTGCCGATCATCACATGCGCCTGATGAGTGGCTTTCTCGCGCGTCACGGTACACGGAGTGTAAGGCGGCAGCGAGGCGACGCGCTGACAGACCGCATGCGGCGAAGCAGCCGGCATATCGGCTGTAAGGCGGCGCAGCAAGGACGCAAGACGGCCGAAATCGAGATTGCCGCAGGCGAAAAACACCATGTTGCCGGGCCGATAATGGGAGGCGGTGAATCGGCGGGCGTCGGCGGTGGTATACGTGCGCAGCCGTGAGGCCTCACCGAGAATATTGCGTCCCAGCGGATGACCGCCGAAAATCAGGCTCTCGAACTCATCGTATATCAGTTCGGCAGGCGAGTCGTTGTAGCTCTCTATCTCGTCGCATACCACCTCCACTTCCTTATCTATCTCGCTCTGCGGATAAGTGCTGTGAAACACAATGTCGGTGAGCAGGTCGACGGCCTTTGCGAAATGGTCTTTCAACACCGATGAGTAGTATACGGTATGCTCCTTGGTGGTAAAAGCGTTCAGTTCGCCGCCCACGCTCTCGAGACAGTTTATTATTCTGATGGCACTGCGGCGGGACGTGCCCTTGAAAGTAAGATGCTCGCAGAAGTGTGCCATTCCTTCTTCGCCCGGCTGTTCATCTCGTGTCCCGGTATTCACGGCATATCCGCAGTATATCACCGGTGAGTCTGTCTGCCTGTGGATTATACGGAGCCCGCACGGAAGGGTTGTTGTATTATAGGTCATATTTTTTTGATTTTAGTAAAATTTATAAGGAAGGAGATGGGGAGGAAGGAGATGAGTAGTAAGGAGGTATGCTTTGAGTACAGAGTTTTTGTATAATGGGCACCGGATGCAAAGCCATCATTACTTTCATGTATTAAAAGTACAGACTTTATCACCAAGCATACCTACTTACTACTCATCTCCTTACTACTCATCTCCCCAAAGAAAACCTCCACCTTATTTTCCCTCTCTTATCTTTCCCTTTCACCGTCATCACAATACGGTAAAGGTCGTCGCCCCATACGCCGCGTAACTTGTCGTCGAGCAAAGGCTCCATAGGTTCAATGGAAACGGAAAGTTGAGCCGGGTTGTAAAGGACGGCATGTGAACCGAGCGATATTCTGCCCGGCACGGACATATCGGGACACACGGCGGCCATGACAACGAGGCACGGCGGTACGCCGCATACAGTCAGTTCGTAGTCTTCCGTAATATCGACAATTCCCGAACCGCCAACGCGCACTTCCCTAATCCAACGCCTCACCCCGGCTTCTGCCGGATAGGCACCGGCAATGTCGAGGCGCATGCGTCCCTTGGAGTATCTCACCGCCGATGCGGCATATCCAGCACCGTCGCGCTGCCCCATACCGTTGATTACCGGCAGATTGTGATATTGCGACTGCATGGTCCATATATCGTAGCGGTCCCGGCCGAATGTCTTGGCCGTATAGCTGCCGACGCCCGGATCGACGATGACCGGGCGGTTGTCGCAGTAGACGACAAAACTGCCCACATCGTTGTGGTTATGGCTCTCGCCGTTCGTTCCTCCCTTCATCGCCACGTATAAGCCACGGCGCCGGGCAGTCATGATTTGCAGGTCGGGAAGCCACACATCGGCCAGCAGCGGCTCACGGGCAGGCTCGGCCAGCAGACCCGCCACATCACGGAGAAGAAACAGCT
>NZ_BEWV01000048.1 GCF_002933775.1 Prevotella sp. MGM1 | reverse complement strand
GCCTGATAAGCTCTTCCATGCGCTGATAGTACTCCGGACGTAACAATGTCTGATAGCCAGAGACCGTTCCGATGCTGGACTTTTTCAGGATTTCATCCTTGTAGCCATCCGCCTGTTTCTGATTTTTCTTGTTCTTTGTTTCCATGTTCTTTTTATTTTTGGTGATTAAAATACGTCTTCGTAATTTTTGTCATACAGTTTCTTTATCACGTCCCCGCACTGGAGGAAGTGCTGGGTCAGCACATGGTCCAGATAGGCGGACAGTGTCAGCTTGTCCTTGCCGATTACGCGGGTGATGCGCATGATACGGTCGTGGTATTCCCTGCGCACGTATGCCATCTTTCCCGACCGCGCCGCAGTTTCCGCGCCTTTGATGAACATTTCAAGGTAGTCCTCTTCGTTCTCTATGGGCGGAATGACGAATACGGCAGCCGGCTTCTTGCGGTTTTCACCTTTAGCCGTTCTCTTTTTGTCAGCCGCATTGTCAGTTCCCGGCTTTTCCATGCGGGTGGAGGACGGGGGCATTTCCGGACGTATGCTGTCCAGAAAACTCGCTGTGTCAATCTGCACATCAAGGTTCTTGGCCATAATTATCCGTTTATCAGGTTCAGCATTTCGTCCGCAAGCTGTTCGATGTTGCTGCCTTTGACAAGAGCCTTGTCAGGCGGCATGATGGTGGAACGGAATACATAGCGTTCACCGTCCTCCTCGCTTTCCTTGCGGAAACGCTTGCTGTCCGGCAAATAGGTTTTCATCATGTTCAGTCCGGCTCTTCCCGCCACTTTCTCGTACACGTCATACAGGTTGGTCTTCTCCCTGCCGTCCACCATGTTCCACAACAGGTAAAGCCCTTTGAGGTTGGCTTTCCCCGTACTCATGAAAGATTCGTTCACGACGGCGGCGAAGTTCAAGGAGCTTTCGGCAACAATGCGGTCTGCCGTTATGGGGCAGAACACGTAATCCATTGTCGCCACGGTATTGATGACGCCGGGATTGTTCACTGTTCCGGGCAGGTCAAAGAAGATGATGTCCGGCGGTGTTTCCATCGCGACGAAATCCTTTGCCTTTTCGATGGCGGTTTCGGGATGGCTCTCCACTATGGGATACATTCTTTTCTGTACTTTGGCATACAGTTCGAAAACCGTTTTTTTCAAACGGGGATTGCGTTCGATGTTCTTGATGTCACGTTCGCGCATGTCCTTGATGCTGTACTGCGGGTAGTCGCAATCCACCACGACGACGTCCATTCCTTTCACGTAGTAGAAATAGCTTGCCATCAGTACCGTGAGCGTTGTTTTGCCCGCACCGCCTTTCTGGGTGGAGAAGGCAACCAGTAATGTTT
>NZ_BEWV01000047.1 GCF_002933775.1 Prevotella sp. MGM1 | reverse complement strand
GCCTGTATATTATAATAATGTGGACAAAATGATGAAAGGAGCAAATGACATGGTAAGGAAGATGAGAGTGGCAAAGCGTCTTACGGAGCTTGTCGGTAATACGCCGTTGATGGAAATGGGCGGTTTCTCCGGAAAGCGGGGACTGGCCAAGGCTGTGATAGCGAAGATTGAGTATTTCAATCCCGGCGGAAGCGTCAAGGATCGCATCGCGCTGGCGATGATAGAGGATGCGGAGAAGAGCGGGGCGCTGCGTCCCGGAGCCACTATAATAGAGCCTACGAGCGGAAACACGGGTGTGGGGCTTGCCATGGTGGCCGCCGTGAAAGGCTATCGGCTGATACTCACAATGCCGGAGACCATGAGCGTGGAGCGCCGCAGCCTTGTGAAGGCATACGGAGCGGAAGTGGTGTTGACACCCGGAGCACAGGGGATGGCCGGAGCCATAAGGGAGGCGGAGCGTCTGCGCGACGGCATGGACGGAGCGGTGATACTGCAACAGTTTGAAAACAAGGCCAATCCCTTAAGGCACTATCACACCACGGCTGAGGAGATATGGAACGACACTGACGGCAGAATAGATATATTCGTGGCGGGAGTGGGCACCGGCGGCACGGTCTCGGGCATAGGGAAAAGGCTGAAAGAGCTTAATCCGGAGATTAGGATAATTGCCGTCGAACCGCGCTCGTCGGCCGTTCTCAACGGGGGTATGCC
>NZ_BEWV01000046.1 GCF_002933775.1 Prevotella sp. MGM1 | reverse complement strand
GCGTTACCCAAATTCTCACCCACTGTCATCAGATAATTATCGTATCCGAAGTCCATCATGCGGCGGGCAATGGCAGCGGGAGTGCGCTCACGGTCTGTAAGGACACCAATCAAAGGACAGCACTCTATCAACGCACGGTCAAGCCCGTGCCAAGGGCGGCCGGTGAGCGACACGACACGCATGTCGTGATATGGGATCACCATGCGGTGGGCAAGCGTTTGCAGGGAGTTGAACGCCGGATAAAGCCTTATCGGCACGAAAGGAAGCTTCCGCCTGACGGTATTCGCAAAACCGAAGAACAGCGGATCGCCGGAGGCGAACACAACAATGCGCTCCCGATAGTTCTCGTAAACACCGAAAACAGCGTCTATCGGCACGGTAATATCTATCCACTCGGCATCTTGCGGAAGCATGGCCGCAACTATCTCATGGTGACGCCGTCCGCCGGAGAACACCCTGGAAGATTTTATTTCCGAAACGACCTCGGGCGGAAACCACGGCGAACGGTTGTCTGTAAGACCTATGATGACAAACTCCCTATCGCCAGCCGAGCCCATCGGGCTGACGGCCGGCCGCATTTCGCCACTAATCATGCTCTGCTCCATGCACCGTCACACGTCTCTGCCGGGGCGAAGAGCCTCAGCGTCGTTAAAACACAGAATGGAGTTGACAAGCGTTGCGGCGATGCTGCTGCCGCCCTTACGTCCTTCAACTATTATCTTGGGAATACCGGCAAACGTCTTGACCATGTGCTTCGACTCCCTGACATGCACGAAACCGACAGGCGCGGCTATCACTCCGGCAGGCCGTGCCTTGCCTTTCCGAATGAGATCGCACAGTTCCATGAGTGCCGTCGGG
>NZ_BEWV01000045.1 GCF_002933775.1 Prevotella sp. MGM1 | reverse complement strand
TCTGTGGCCCGTGGGCAGGCGCTTTGCCATTGAGGCTGAGGGCGGCGGAGGCTGGATGATGACGCGTTATAAGGAATATATCCCTTATGAAGGGCATCATCTGTATGTGCGTACACAAAATATGAATTTTTATGGACCGCTGAGATTAAAACTGTCGCTCGTTTGGCTGCTGGGAACGGCTGCGCATTACAACAAGAAAGGGAAAGGAGAAAGAAAATGAAACATCACCCCACATGTATTCTGCCATTCCGGCGACTATCCCTGACCTTTATCCTGCCGGTCTTGCTTTCAGCGTTTGTTTCGTGCAGGGAGGAGCTTTGTTACAACCACTTCGGCGAGGCGGAAGTCTGCTTCCAATGGCCCGAGACATCTCCTTCGGAACCGTTTTTCCCCGAAGGTGTGACCATGTTGGTCTATGGTGACGATTCGGACCGGCCCACCGAAAACTTTATCTCGCCCACAGGCGGTAATGTGGGTTTCGGAAGCGGGAAGGCCCGGTCCATACTGGTGTACAACAATGATACCGAAAATATTCGTTTTTTTGGTTTGTCACTTCCCACTACCGCATACGCCACTTCCACTCCCGCCGGCCGCTCCGTTCCTGCCGGTGTCCGCGGGTTGCATCCCGGCGAGTCTGCTCTCAATCCCCCAGACATACTCTATGCCGCCTATGTCGAGACATTGCCCGACCTTGACTCCCACGAAAAGCTCGACCTCTCCTTCGACATGAGAAAACTGGTGAATGACTATGAAATCACTTATGAATTCGAGTACGGTGGCAACCGGGTTGTCCTTGCGCGCGGCGCATTGGCGGGGATGGCGGAGACGGTCCTCCTGCATAATGGAGCCACGCCCCAGGGCGGTGCCACGCTGCTGTATGACTGTGATTTGGTCGGACATAATGTCCGTGCCTCGGTTCCCTCATTCGGCGTGCCGGGCTATCCGGGCAACGGTACGGCTGTGCGTACTTCCTCCCGTCACACACTGCAACTGGAGGTGAAACTTGTTAACGGCAAAGTCAAGGAATTCGTGTTTGATGTCACCGACCAACTTTCCGGCCAACCTCGTGGCGGCGTAATCCATGTTTCGGGATTGCGTATTGAAGACAACGAGAGTTCCAGTGACTCCGGCTTTGATGCGGATGTTGACGACTGGGGCAACAACGAGGAGATAGATTTGCCGGTAGGCGGGCAGCAATGACAGGGAATATGCCTGATAGGGGTATTGGAGGGGAAAGTATATAAAAGAAACGGGAACCTGACGATTTTGTCAGGTTCCTGTTTCTTTTAGGTAATGCCGCTTTTGTTTGGTTAGCTGCCTACGTTAAAGTCTGTTCCCGGTGATTCTGTCCAATCCACAATACCGTTGGTGGCATCAACAGAGAATTCGATTTTTTGAACTCCGGCGGCGCTGCCGTTTACCGTGATGTTATACGTATATGATGTTCCGACTGCCCATGTGGGTTGAAGGTTGCCTTTTATGTAATCGGTCTTTATGACATCGGAGCCTTGTTTGACTGTAACCTTGAAACTCAACGTGACATTATTTGAGGAATAGGTAACAGGAAGTACATATCCGTGCTGGGTAGTGAGCGTTTTGGCTGCGACCGCTTCAGTTCCTTCCCCGGCAGGTATTTCGGCTTGAATCACGTTGTCCGTCCCTTCGATATTCAGAGGAACCATGGTCCACTCGCTACTTGCAAGATTGTATTCTATTGTACGTGATTGGTTGCTCCATGCTCCTGATTTGGATGAGAAATCAGCCTTGTCATACACATTGTGTAATTCTACTTCTGAGATTTCAATGGTGAAGTCCGGGTCAAATCCGCTTTTGAACGAAGCCTTCACACGCGAAAGCAGATGTTTGAAACTGAAAGAAACAGGCGTATTACCTGTCTCCTTGCCGGTAATGGCTCCGGATTCCGCATAAATCAGGTCGTGCTGGTGGTCTTTGTTGCATACGAAATCGGTAATCTTGAAAGTACCCGCATCCGGACCTGTCGTAGCGAATTCGGGAGTTCCCTTGGTCAAGGCTATATTCTCACAGCTGTATGCGTAAAATTTGTAGGTTGCATCCTTTATCCAATATTTGGAAGCTCCGTCATACGTCCAATTATCAGCGTCTTTAGAAACTTCCACTCCGCTGAATACTGTATGGTAGTCGGAAATGTCCTTTGGGGTATAACCGCCATAAACCATGAATTTGTTGAAGTTGTCATTAGTTAACGCACGGGTGACATTCGTGTTGAAACAAATTGCCGTACCAGATTCGAGGCTTTCCTCAATAAGGTCGGTGCTTGTACATGCGACCATTGACAAAGTAGCCGCAACACAAGATAAATACTTTTTAATCATAAATTAGTTTGAACTTTGTTTAAATAAAAATAATATTCAATTTGGGGCTGCAAAATTACAAAATAATACGTATACAGCCAAAAAAATATGAAAGAAGTATACAGACGCAGGTGGATAGTGTCACTAAATCAAAACTTAAATGAAACAGCCGTGTCCGTCGCACGGCAGGTCAAAGACGGAAAAAAAGAGATGTGCGGTTTCATGGCGATGTTCGGAAAACAGGGCGGAGTATCGTGAAGTGTATCGTGACGGGGCTTGGATTTTCGCTTCGCAAACGGTATATTTGTGAATAAGAAAGCGATGATTGATTATTGCGCTTGTGAATAATATTTACAAAATAAGAAGCAAAAACTATACGATGGCAACCGAAAGGCAAATATTTATGCAGATGGTATTGACTGTGATTTTTGACAACGGCACGTGGCGAAGTCTTCTGGCATCGTTGCGGTATACTGTAATGACGCGCGGTTTGACGGTCTGACACGCCGTCACGGCATATTTCAGCGGGGCGTCCGGTGCATGGCATCGGACGCCCCGCTGCGTTTGCGGGTGTCGGGATGGGCGGTAAATGCCTTTTTTTATGCTGCATTCGGT
>NZ_BEWV01000044.1 GCF_002933775.1 Prevotella sp. MGM1 | reverse complement strand
CCCCAGGGCACAGGCGAGGAAGCTTTTGCCCGTGCCGGCAGATCCTGTTATGAAGAGATTCTGTCCGTTGCGGATGAAGTCAAGGGTAGCCAGCCGTTCCATCTGGTTGCGGTCAAGACCGCGGCTGACCGTATAGTCGATTTCCTCGAGGTATGCCTTGTAACGGAACGATGCGTTTTTTGTCAGTCTTGTCACCGCTGCCTGCGCGCGGTAGTCCCACTCGCGGCTGAGCAGCATGGACAGGAATGAGTCCTGGGTCATGGCCTGTGCCGTAGTTCCGGCCAGACTCTCGCGGAAGGCCTCGGCCATTCCGTGCATTTTCATGCGGTTCATCAGATCCAGCGATATGGCGTTCTGGTCCGGCTGCTGTCTCACCGGCGCTGTCTTGTCATTTGTTGTCATTGGAGTTGTCGTTTTTTACGTTTTCTTTGTGGTTGACGCTGTAGTATTCGCACCCCCGGATGTTTTTGTGCACAGGCGCGGGGGATGATTGCGCCGGGGTATGGACTGTTCCATCCTCGTCGGGAAGGAAGTCGGCGTCATCGCCCTGTTCAAGGACCTCACGCAGCGCCTGATATCCGTATTCAGATTTCTGCGAGGCGCATACACATGCCGCTATGAGCCGGTCTGTTCCATATTTCTTCTCGAGCGACAGTATCCCCCGACAGCTGCTGAAGGATTTTGGCGGGTACTGCATCCGTCTGTCTACTTCTCGTAGGTAATCCAGAACGATATTGTCTATCTCCGCCGCACGTTGGAAGAGTTCCTCGAGATCCTTGTCGTAAGGGCCGTAATGACCGGGCAGGTTGTGCTCCTTCTTCCACGAGTATGTGTAAGGGATGTCGCATCTGTCGTGCGTCGCCACGAGGTTCAGACCGCAATATATCTCCACTGTGTCGGCATCGTAGAGGATGACAACACGCTTGCCCACATGTTCGCGGGGAACGCTGTAGTGGTGCTTGAACAGGGATACGTAGCAGTTCTTGCCGACTGTCATCAGTTTGCGTTCCTTCATGACAAACAGTTTCTCGGGCAGGGGGCGGAGAAAGTCCTTCTCCCCGCGAAGGAAGATGTCACGGCGCGACAGTTCACGGCCGGCCATCGGCTTCTCGTTGAAGTCTAGCAGCGATATGTGTATCGCCGTGTTCAGCTCATCCAGAGAGTTGAAAACCATTCCCTCGATATCAAGATAGACTGAACGGTACAGGAGCTTGACCGCGTTCTCGACAAGTGCCTTGTCCTTTGGATGGCGTACACGCGCCGGGTATACGGCACATCCATAATGTTCGGCAAAGGCGGCAAACTCCTCGTTGATTACCGGTTCGTTACGGTCGCTGGTCTTCACCGCCGCCTTGAGATTGTCGGGAACGATGGCCGCCACAACACCCTCGAAGTACTGAAAGGCGTTCTGACAGGCCTTGATCAGGTCTTCCTTGCGCTGGGACCATACGGCCTCGCAGTAAGTATAATGACTGAACGGAAGTATGGCCACGAACACTTCGGCCTTCTTGACCTCGCCCGTCATCTCGTCGACAACCGCGAGTCTGTCGCCCGCGAAGTAGATGTACATCTGGTCGGCGGCGTAGTGCTCGACATGACCGACGACAGTGGTATGGAATCTGTATTGTCTGACGGTGCGTTTGAACACAGATTCCTGAAAGCCATCGGGATGACCTTCCCGATACTCATTGAAGAGCTTGCGCACGGTCATTCCCTTGCGTGAAAGACGGGCGACATAATCCGGTATCAGCGCATCAAGTTCGAGCTGGCGCTGCGAAGGCTCGCGATGACGGAACTCCGTGCATCCGAACATGTCACGGAGTTGCTCCTCCGTAAGTTCAAGCAGCTGATCTGTAGGCTTGCCGCTTGAAATGAACAGCCGGACATACTTGCGCACTGTGTTGCGGGAAATGTGAAACGTATTGGCCGTCTCTTTTATTCCCATTCCGACTGCGTAACATCTCAGGATGTTTTTTAATTTTGCAATCATATTTTGTAGTATTTGACATTGAACCCCGCCGTGCCAGGACAAGGATTCTCAAAACTACAAAAAAATTCCCCTGCCGTATCATCGACAGGGGTCATTTTATTTTGCCCGAAGGGGTCAATCTTATTATGCCCGAAGGGGTCAGTCCCGCGTGCCCGAAGAGGTCAAACTCTCGCGCCTTTTCCAGTTGCCGCCCGTGACGAGAGTATCGAATTATTGCAAAAGCAGATGGAGCGGCAGCAGGAGGAACACAGCCGCCAACTGATGGAACTGCAAGCCAAACACCGCAGAGAAATGGCGGACAAGGAAGCGGCACACCAAGAGGAAGTGTCATTCCTAAAATCCATTATCCAAAAAGCCAAGAAATGGTTTCCGCTGTTTCAAGAGCTGGTGTATATGGAGAAGTTCTGCCTTAAAGTCGGCTTCAACGAAAGGCAGACTGCCACGCTCATCAGCGGCAAACCGCTGTTCTACGAGGGCGAGCTCTATTCGGAAGAGCACAGGCGGAAGTTCACGACCGAGGAAGCAGGCTTCCAAGTGGTAAAAGACCCGAAAGACAAGTCCAAGCTTGCACTTGCCATCAACGGGCAAGTGATTGGAGAGTGGTTCAAGGAGCAGTTTGGCAGGCTGTTCTCATCCGTTAAAAGGACGGTTGAACCGCTTAGGAGAGGCAAGGGCATGGGATTATAAACAATAATAACGGAAGAATAGCAAGTTTGTGTTTGGGGCAGACCAAAACCGCTTGCTATCCTCAGTTGGTTGAAACGTCATTTTATTTGTGCCCGAATCCTACTCAAACTTGCCTGTGTGATGCCTAAATAGGTGGCGATACTTCCTAACGGCAACCGCTGTAACAAATCAGGCTCTTTCTCCAACAACTCGTGATACCGTTCCGAGGCGACGGCAGACAACATGGAAATCAGCCGTTCCTCGGCGGCAAGCAGTTCCATTTCCGCATAACGCCGTCCCCAATTGGCTATGTGCAAATCCTCCAAGAATAACTCTTTCAGTTTTTTCCTTTCCAATACATATAAGACAGAATTTTCCATCAGCTCCATTGTTTCATATCCCGACTCGTCATTCACATATCCTTTCATGGAAACAATGGTCGCCCCTTCCTTGCCGACCCAAAAAGTGATTTCTTTCCCCTCCACCAGAGTATAGGCGCGAACAATGCCTTTCTTGATGAAAAAGATGTCCTTTTCTACCTTGCCATATTCCAACACTTGGAATCCTTTGGGGTATGAGACTTCCGTCAGGCATTGCCGTAACTTGTCAAAAGACGCGTCCGGCATGGCATATCTCAGGTTGATGATTTCCTTTATATCCATAAGTTATTGTAGTTGTGGCACAAAATTATAAAATAGCGCACAGAAACGAAAACGAGCAGCTGTTTTTTTGTCAAATGCAAAAGTCGTTTTTACCAAATGCAAAAAGTTTTCAGGAATAACCTGCTTACTTTTGCACCCGAATTTAATAAATCATAGGTATGAATTGGATAATCTTATTTATGGCAGGATTGTTTGAGGTAAGCCTTACATTCTGCTTGGGAAAAACGAGAGAGGCATCAGGTATTGGTTTTTATCTGTGGGGAAGCGGTTTCTTGGCTTCCACGGTATTGAGTATGGCATTACTTGCCAAAGCGGTTCAGACTTTGCCTTTGGGCACGGCATACGCTATTTGGACGGGTATCGGAGCGGTCGGCACGGTCTTGATTGGGATATTCGTTTTCAAAGAGCCGGCCACTCCCATACGGCTTTTCTTCCTGTTCACGCTCATTGCCTCCTTGATTGGATTGAAAGTTGTGTCATACTGAAAGGAGGAATAAATGATGAAATATGAATTGAGAGAAAACCACGGCATTCCGGCACCTCTGCTGGCTCTGATGGCAGTCGCTACCGGGCTTTCCGTTGCCAACTGCTACTACAACCAGCCTTTGTTGGGCAGCATGGCAAAGGATTTTGGGGTAAGCGACTTTTCTGCCAGCATGGTTGCGACATTGACCCAGATAGGTTATGTAGTCGGACTTGTGTTTGTCATTCCGCTTGGCGATTTGGTTTCACGAAAGCAGCTGATATTGACCAATTATATCATTTCATCGTGCGCATTGCTTGCCATAGCACTTGCCCCTAACATCTATTGGGTGTGGGGCGCATCCTTGCTTGCCGGAGCATCTTCGGTTATGCCGCAGTTCTTCATCCCGTTGGTGTCTTTCCATTCAGCACCAGCACACAAGGTACGCAACGTGGGGATTATACAGTCCTGTCTGCTCATAGGCATTCTTGGCTCACGGGTGTTAAGTGGTTTCCTGGCTGATATGTGGGGATGGCGTTCCGTCTATTTTGTGGCTTGTGTGTTTATGCTCGGATGCTTTCTTATGATTTACAAGATGCTTCCCGTTCTGCCTGCTCGTTCACGTGAAAATTATGCGGGTCTGATGAAATCCTTGTTGCGTCTGCTTGCCAAATACCCGTACTTGCGTATCGCTTCGTTGAGGGCGGCATTGGCTTATGGCTCGTTCTTTGCGTTGTGGAGTTGCCTTGCTTTCCGGATGAAGCAAGAGCCATTCTTTGCGGATGACGATATTATCGGGGCACTCGGTTTGTGCGGATTGGCAGGTGCGTCTACGGTTGTATTCATTAGCGGCTATATCCAGAAGTACGGCGTAAGGTTCTTCTCCATTGTCGGGGGATGTGTTATCTTGGCTGCATGGTTGTTGGCATTTTTGGGAAATGACAGCTACTTGTGGATGATAATCGCCATCCTTTTGATTGATGCAGGAATGCAATGCATCCATTTGTCAAATCAGACTAGCGTGGTCTCCCTCGACGCATCCGCCATCAACCGAGTCAATACCGTTTATATGACCATCTACTTCCTGGGCGGTTCTGCTGGTACATTCGTTTCAGGTCTGTTTTGGCAACATTACGGATGGGCAGGCGTGGTAGGAGTAGGAGTTGCCTTTACCGTGGCTTCCTTGTTCGTTAATTGCTTCCAACCAAGACTGCATAAGGATGAATGCTCAATATTCTGACTAAAATAATTTTTGGAATGATCCTTTCAGTCTGAATATTTTTCATACCTTTGTACCGTAAGAGTTTCCCAAACAAGCAAAGCGATGCAGACCACGGCAATCAGGACGGTTGCCAGCTCATTACCCCAAAACGAGGTAATTCTTCTAACTCTCTTGATTTCAAAGGGGTATATTCCTTATACAGATTTACTGAAAATCTTTGGACAGTGTCATAAAAAAGATTGTAGCCATTGTCTCTTTATATTATATATGTGTAATTAGTATCTAGACTTGCTTTGTCCTTCTCTATTCCTGTGTATCCGACTTCTGTTCCTTTCTTTCTTTTCTTCCTCTTCCTCTTCCTTTCTTTTTTTTGTATCAACAACCTTTATTATTATCCTTTGTCATTGTCTTTAT
>NZ_BEWV01000043.1 GCF_002933775.1 Prevotella sp. MGM1 | reverse complement strand
TACTCGCGCCGCCGCCAATATGCCGAGAGCATCATGCAGACACTCGGATGCACGTTCGACACCGAGCAGGTGGGAATGTTCCTCTGGGGAAAAATACCCGGGAAATACACCGATGCCGAACAGCTCACCGAGCGTGTGCTACACGAGTGCCGTGTGTTCATCACCCCGGGATTCATCTTCGGGTCGAACGGTGACCGCTACATACGCATCTCACTGTGCGCAAAAGAAGAGAAACTGCAAGAAGCTTTAAAGAGAATAAAACTGTCGGCATGGTAAAAAAAGCCGTCAGACAGACATACATGCAAACCCAGCAAAAACAATGATATTATGGAATTGGAATTAGAACCGCTCAAACTGCCAAGTGATAACAAACGCCCTTTCGTCATGGCAGGCCCCTGCTCTGCCGAGACAGAAGAACAAGTGATGACCACCGCGATGCAACTCGCAGCCAAAGGCTGTAAGATGTTCAGAGCCGGAGTGTGGAAACCGCGCACCAAGCCGGGAGGTTTCGAGGGAAACGGAGAAGCCGCCCTGCCTTGGATGAAGGCCGTGAGAGAACAGACCGGAATGCTCATAGCCACAGAGGTAGCCACGCCAGAGCATGTTGAACTGGCTATGAAATACGGCATCGACATACTGTGGGTGGGAGCACGCACGTCTGCCAACCCGTTTGCCATGCAGGCACTGGCCGACGCCCTCAGGGGAGCCGACGTGCCGGTATTCGTCAAAAACCCCGTAAACCCCGACCTTGAACTGTGGATTGGGGCCATGGAGCGCATCAACCAGGCCGGCATCAAGCGCATGGCGGCCATACACCGCGGTTTTTCGAGCTATGACAAGAAGATATACCGCAACCTGCCCATGTGGCAGATACCCATCGAACTGCACAGACGCATGCCAGACCTGCCCATCATCTGCGACCCGAGCCACATCGGCGGCAGCCGCGAACTGATTGCCCCGCTGTGCCAGCAGGCCATGGATCTCGGTTTCGATGGACTGATAGTGGAAAGCCACTGCGAGCCGGACAAGGCATGGAGCGACGCCAAACAGCAGGTCACACCGGATGTGCTCGACTATATCCTCAGCCTCATCGTGGTGCGTGACGAAACCGTGAGCACAGAAGGTATCGGCCAGTTGCGTAAGCAGATAGACGAGATAGACAACCAACTGATGGATCTTCTGTCAAAGCGCATGCGGGTATGCCGTGAGATCGGACAGTACAAGAAAGAGCACAACATGACAATCCTGCAATCGGCGCGCTACAGCGAGATACTCGAAAAACGCGGCGCTCAGGGCACACTGTGCGGCATGGGTGCCGACTTTGTGGCAAAAGTGTTCGAGAACATACACGAGGAGTCGGTAAAACAGCAACTTGAAATCATCAACAAATGAGAATACTGGTATTGGGAGCGGGTAAGATGGGAAGCTTCTTCCTCGACCTGCTCAGTTTCGACCACGAGACGGCCGT
>NZ_BEWV01000042.1 GCF_002933775.1 Prevotella sp. MGM1 | reverse complement strand
CTCTCTTACTAGAAAAAAGTGCCAATCGCTATTGACACTGCAAAGGTAAGAGTATGTTTATGATATTATACGTCTATCTAATAAGTTGGATATGGCGCAATATGTGAATATTAGATTAATTAAGGAAATACTATTCTGGTAATATACACGAAATGGCGGTTAAATACAAGTAATAATGTGATACTTTTAGTTAACAAGCGTAGTGGTTTGTCTATTTATAAAGCGAGATAAAAATCTTTTAGAATCGTTTTGTATTTATCGTCTCCAATTACAATAGTATCATTTTCAATCGTTTTGTACCGGCGTTTGGCATATGACAGAAGCATACGTTTGGGTGGTTTTGCGGGGGCTGTCTTCACGGAACACACACGCTTGGGATGCAGCCCAGCCAAAGCCGCCGCAGAATCCATGTCAAGTCTGCAGTCTGATGGAATGATAACGGATATGGTCCCTGTGTCTTTCAACAGCCTGAATGCTGTCGACATAAGTTGTCCGAATGTCAGTTCCGATGTATGCCGGGCAATCGTGCGTTGCCTGTCGGGGCATTTTAGCGAATTATTGAAATAGGGCGGGTTGCATACTATGCTGTCAAATTTCTCATTTCCGATGCTTTGCAGGGCGATATTGTCTATTTGTATTCTGTCGGCGCATGGTGAGCCGGAAGCGTTTTCTTTGGCCTGTGCCGCTGCCTCAGCGTCTATGTCAATGCCTGTTATGTTGGCATGTGGGGCGCGTTGCGCCATCATAATGGCTATAAGGCCCGTTCCTGTTCCGATATCGAGAATGCGGGCATGGAGCGTTTTCGGTATTTCGGCCCATGCTCCAAGCAAGGTCCCGTCGGTACCCACTTTCATGGCACACCGGTTTTGAAATATGGTGAAGTGCTTAAATCTGAAAAAATCGTTTGGCATCTTCCGTTTATTTGTCTTGTATGGATTTTAGGAACTTCTCGGCACGTTGAAGGTCTTCAGGCGTATCGATACCAATGGTCTCTACGTCTGTAAGTCCTACTTTTATATTATATCCGTTTTGGAGCCATCGCAACTGTTCCAAGCTCTCGGCTACTTCAAGTGTGCTTTGTGGCAGTTGGGTTATTTCGGCAAGAACTTCACGGCGATATGCGTATAGTCCGATGTGTTTCAGATATGGGAATGCCGTGTGCCATTTCTCTTTTGAGCATCCTCTGACAAAAGGGATAATACTGCGGCTGAAATACATGGCATATCCATTGGTGTCGGTCACTATTTTGGGAGTGTTGGGGTTGGATATCGCTTCCATGTCATTCCCGAAGTATTTGCCCAATGTCGCTATTTGTGTTTGAGGATCATCGAAGCATCGGCATACGGTCTCTATTTGCGATTTCTGTATAAATGGCTCGTCGCCTTGGATGTTTATTACAACGTCGAAATCTCCGTTTATTTTAGAAACGGCCTCTTCCACACGGTCCGTTCCGCTTTTGTGGTGTTCCGATGTCATGACGGCATTACCGCTGAAAGCCGTTACCGCATTGTATATCCGCTCGTCGTCGGTAGCCACGCACGCATGTTCGAGTACAGCAGAAACTTGCTTGTACACTCGCTCTATGACCGGCATTCCGCCCAACGTAGCCAAGGGCTTGCCCGGAAATCTTGTGGAAGCGTATCTGGCCGGTATTATTCCTATGAATTTCATGTTTCGTTTATATGCTTGTTCTTTATGTTGTTGACGCCAGTCATTAGGCGTTTGTTATAGTAAACACTGCAAAGTTATAAATTATATGTATATATTCCGTTAAAAAATCTAATCTTTTTTGCCACCTGTTTTTTTTTTATTAATTTTGGCATTGTAACAAAAAATATCATAATAAGTTGAAATATCATTTAATATCTATATTCATATTGTTGTTGTCTTCATCCGTATATGGGCAGAAACTCACTCTTGGCACATGTGTTACAAAAGACGGTGGAGAGTATAACGGGGAAATGGTTGGCGGTAAACCACAGGGAAAAGGTAAGACAAAGTATAAGAACGGCAATTGGTATGAAGGCAATTACGTGAAAGGCAAGCGCCAAGGATACGGTATTTATACTTTTTTTGACGGCGAGAAATATGAAGGTCAGTGGTTTCAGGATCAGCAACATGGGCAGGGGACTTATTATTTCGCGAACAACAATAAATATGTAGGTTTGTGGTTTCGTGACTATCAGCAGGGACACGGAGTGATGTATTACTATAACGGAGATAAGTATGACGGCGATTGGAAACAGGATCGTCGTACCGGTAAGGGTACATATACATTCGCCGGTGGCGCTTTTTATAAAGGAGACTGGGTTGATGACAAGAAAAACGGCCGCGGAGTATTTGACTGGGGCGACGGCTCCGTTTACGACGGGCAGTGGGTTGACAATCAGCGTACCGGACGTGGGACGTTCCGTTATGCGGATGGAGATGTGTATATCGGTCAATGGAAGAATGACATCCAAAACGGAAAAGGCATTTATAAATTCAAGAATGGTGACATTTACGAAGGTGATTACGTGGAAGGTGAGCGCACCGGAACGGGTATTTTTAAATATGCCAACGGCGACCGATACACTGGCCTTTTCTTTGAGGGAGATAAACAAGGGCAAGGTACTCTTGTGTGGAAAAACGGAAATACTTATGTCGGTGAGTGGAAAGGAGATAAGCCGAATGGTACCGGTAAACTGACGATGAAAAACGGGGATGTCTTTGAAGGTCATTTTAAAGATGGGATGATAGACGGTCCAGGTGTGGCAAGATATGCGGACGGCTGGAAGTTTAAAGGTACTTTTAAGGCAGGAAAGCGTCATGGCCAGGCAATAGAGGAAGATAAAGACGGCAACAGGTTTGAGGGGACTTATGTTGATGACCGTAGGGATGGCCCGTATATCCAGAAAGACAGAAATGGTAATGTTACCGAAAGAGGCCGATATATACGTGGGCGTAAGCAAATAGGCAAATAAATATATTGTTTTAACAAACACGATATTAACAATTTAAACATTTTTAGTTATGATAATAGACACACTTGACAATTTGAGCAAATATGAATCTTTGAACCCATTGTTTAAGGATGTTGTAGATTTCCTGGCCAATAACGATATAAGTTCAATGGAAAATGGTAAGTATCAGATAAAAGGGGCAGACCTTTTTGTTAATATAACCACGGCAAAAGGCAAGACTCCGGACGAGGCTGTGCTGGAGACTCACAATAAGATGATAGATATACAGATTCCCCTGTCTGCATCGGAAACTTTCGGTTACACTCCATTGGTAAACTTACCGGAAGCGGAATACAACTCAGAAAAGGATATAACAAAGATACCAGGTCTGCCAGCCGAAAGCTATGTGACTTGTCATCCCGGGATGTTCGCGGTATTTTTCCCGCAGGATGGTCATGCGCCATGCGTATCTTCTGAGCCTGAAATAAGAAAAGCCATATTTAAAGTATTGGCATGAAATCGTATTAACAAGAAAGATTAAACTAATACTAATGATGAAAAAGACAGGTGTCAAAAAGCTTATTGGCAGTCGAAATCAGTTTGAAGCCAAACCGGAACATATAGGTTTGGTGAAGAACGATTCATGGCTTGAACCATACGAAGACGCAATCTGCGGGCGGCATAAACATGCATTGTGGAAGATCGGACTATTGACGAGGAACGGAAAGAAGACACTATCTGATTTTGCTGATGGTCATCTCTATTTTGGTTTACACAAACAAGCTCGGGGATGGGTTTTTCGTGAGTGGGCACCTAATGCGACCGAGATATATCTGATTGGTGATTTTAACGGCTGGCGGGAAGATCCGAAATACAAGATGACCAGAATAGAGGGAACTGGCAACTGGGAATTGAAACTCAGTAATAAAGCTTTACGGCATGGTGACCTCTATAAAATGAAAGTCAAATGGAATGGGGGAGAGGGTGAACGCATTCCGGCTTGGTGCCGTCGTGTTGTACAAGACGATAAGACAAAGATTTTTTCTGCTCAGGTTTGGAATCCGGATCAGCCGTATGAATTTTGTAAGAAGAAATTTAAGCCTACAAAATCTCCTCTTCTTATATATGAGTGCCATGTCGGAATGTCGCAAGACAAGGAAGTAGTCGGTACTTATAGGGAGTTTATGGAGAATGTGTTGCCACGGGTAATAGAGGATGGATATAATTGTATTCAGATTATGGCGATACAAGAGCATCCTTATTATGGCTCGTTCGGATATCATGTCAGTTCCTTCTTTGCTCCGTCAAGCCGTTTCGGTACTCCGGAGGATTTGAAAGAGTTGATAGATACCGCCCATAAAAATGGGGTGGCAGTGATTATGGACATTGTACACTCACATGCCGTAAAGAATGAAGTTGAAGGGCTTGGTAATCTGGCGGGAGACCCAAATCAGTTCTTTTATGCCGGTGATCGGCATGAACATCCGGCGTGGGATAGCCTTTGTTTCGATTACGGTAAGGACGAGGTAATTCACTTCTTGTTGTCAAACTGCAAGTACTGGCTTGAAGAGTATCATTTTGATGGGTTCCGTTTTGACGGTGTTACCTCTATGTTGTATTACAGTCATGGACTCGGCGAGGCATTCTGCGGATACGGAGATTATTTCAATGGCGGGCAAGATGACAATGCTATATGTTATCTGACCCTTGCGAATAAGTTGATACATGAAGTCAATCCCAATGCAATAACCATTGCTGAAGAGGTCAGTGGTATGCCCGGACTTGCGGCAAAGTTTGAAGATGGAGGTTACGGATTTGACTATCGTATGGCGATGAATATCCCTGATTATTGGATAAAGACTATCAAAGAACTTAAAGACGAGGATTGGAAGCCGAGCTCTATTTTCTGGGAGGTGAAGAACCGGCGTCGGGATGAAAAGACGATAAGTTATTGTGAGAGTCATGATCAGGCTTTGGTAGGAGATAAAACGATAATATTCCGTTTGATAGATGCCGATATGTATTGGCATTTTAAAAAGGGAGATGAAAATGATGTCGTTCATCGTGGTATGGCCTTGCATAAGATTATCCGTCTGGTTACAGTCGCGGCAATGAATGGCGGATATTTGAATTTTATGGGAAATGAGTTCGGTCATCCCGAATGGATTGATTTCCCGCGTGAAGGTAACGGGTGGAGTCATAAATATGCCCGCCGTCAATGGAATCTTGTTGACAATAAAGAGCTTGATTACCATTATCTTGGAGATTTCGACAAGGAAATGCTTAAAGTAATAAAGAGTATCAGGAATATTCAAAACAAGCCAATAAAAGAGATATGGCATAATGACGGAGACCAGATACTTGCATTCAGTAGAGGGGACCTTATCTTCGTGTTTAATTTCAATCCTATACGTTCTTTTGTCGATTATGGTTTTCTTGTGCCAACCGGTTCTTATGATGTCGTACTGAATACTGATGCGAAAGAGTTTGGTGGTAATGGTCTTGCCGACGATACAATAACACACATGACCAACTTTGATTCCATGTATGTGGAGGAACGTAAGGAGTGGCTTAAATTATATATTCCGGCTCGTTCTGCGGTAGTGTTAAGGAAAAATTGAATAATAGAAATCCAAAGAGAGTTTAACAGTACTCTTATTATATGAGTTTTGATAAGTTAAATACAAGAAATAGCACAACCGTCATAAAGGCGGTTTGTGCTATAGTTTTTTCATCTTTCTCGTTTATTTATCTTTATTTTCATCAGGCCGACTTGTTGGCAATGACCCAGCATTCTCTGAGTGGTGGCGCGACATCTTATGATAAGCTGATAGGTGCGGTGCTGATAACTTTTGTATTACAATTATTACAAGTCGGTGTTTATGCCGTTACACGTTTGCAGCGTCATACCCATGCTTTGACTTATTTCCCATCCCTATTCTTTCTTTCTGTAATATCAGGTTTTAGCGATCGTATATATTCTGGTGAAGGCTTTTCTTCTCTAATATGGATCATCCCTATAGTGTTGATATTATGGATTGTTGTGGTAACCGTTTCACGGGGAATGCTTGTCAGGCAATCTCCGGAGACAGGCATGTTTTCTCGTACCATGTGGATAAATATTTTGATAATGGCGGCAATGTTTCTTATGGTTGGTATTGCGGGAAACGGAAATGCCGTAGCACATTATCGAATGAGTGTCGAGACAAGCCTTTTAGAGCAAGACAACGAGAGGGCCTTGAAGACCGGTCGCAGGTCATTGGAGACAGACAGTAGTCTGACTATGCTTCGTATTTATGCTCTCGCGAGAGCTGGTGAATTGGGAGAAAGACTGTTTTCTTATCCGATAAAAGGAACGAGCAAGGATATTGTGCCAACGTTTAAGGGAACTTCATGTTTGTTGTATCCCAATGACAGCATATACCGTTTTTTGGGTGCCATACCACGTTATAATATGGATGCGATGACTTATCTGGAAGTATTGCGTAATAACGGTCAGGGCACAGAGGCTGTCAAGGATTACATATTGTGCGGTTATCTTATAGACAAAGATCTTGATGGATTTGTGAGTGCGCTTCTGTCTTACTATGGCACCCCCGACAGCCTGTCACAAAATGTATGTGACAGTTTGCCGAAGCATTATCGTGAAGCCCTTACATTGTATGTCCACACACGCTCAAACCCTGCTTTTGTGTATCATAACAGTGTCGTGGATATGGACTTTGAGGATTTGCAGGCATTGGAAAAACAATATCCATCATTTACCGAGCGTAAGATAAAAGTATACGATCAGTATTCCGGTACTTATTGGTGGTATTATGAATATGAGTGAATAAGCTTTGCTATTTCATTTCCATCGCTACCGCGGCCACAGCCCTGCGCCAATCCGTATCCAAGGAAAATCTGGTCAGGCATTTACCGTTGGAATAATATCCTAGAGTAAGTTCTTTGTCTGGATCGTTGAATAGCGGATTGGAGTAAGATACGTCCATGAAGAACTGCATGATTTTTACTATTTGAGCTTGTGGCATGTCTTTGTTGTCAAGCACTTTCCTGATGTATACGTTTATAAAAGTATTCATGGCATAAGCCTGCTTGTCGAGAAAAATTGCGGAAGAGTCAGGCATTTGTTCACGCATTTTTATTATCATATAGTCAAGTGCGTCTACCTTAAACTGGTTTATTTGTCTGACCATATTGTTCGTTGCCGGATTTGCGACAATGTCAGATGCGTTTTTTCTAATCTCATTATATACATTCTGGGCGTTTGCTCCTGCTGTAAGACAGATGAATGCCAGTGATAATAATACTTTTTTCATATTTACCATGTTTATTTTAATTATGAACATTATGTTTCAAGGTTAGATGCCTATTGATGCATGCTGGCAGTTCTTCTTCATAATGAGTGACCATTATGAGAGTTTTATTCTTTCGTTCACAGAAAGCGCAGATGATGTCTTTTACGAGTCTTCTGTTCCGGTCGTCAAGGCCGTGCAGAGGTTCGTCGAGTATGAGTAATTCCGGATCTTTGACGAATGCCCGTGCGAGAAGCACAAGTCTTTGTTCGCCGCTCGATAGTTTAAGGAAGGGCTTTTCTTCAAGTCCGTCGAGTCCGAAGATATTCATCCACCATCTGCATATGGCATAATCTTTATCACTGGGTTTGGCATATAGACCAACGGAATCTTTCATTCCGCTTGCCACTATACGTATTGCAGGCAGGTTTTTCATGTATGCCCGGTGCATTTCCGGCGATACGTAACCAATGTGTTTTTTTATATCCCATATACTTTCACCTGTGCCCCGTTTGCGTTCGAACATATTGATGTCACATGCATAGCTTTGCGGGTTATCTGCGCAGATGAGCGATAGAAGAGTGCTTTTTCCGGAGCCGTTCCTGCCATTTAAAGCCCACCTTTCACCGTTCATTACAGTCCAGTTCAGGCTGTCGAGTATTTTCCTTGTTCCGTATGTTATACAGACATTATTCATGGCGACTACTTCTTCCGCTTTGTAATCTTCCGTTTCATCTTCAAGTTCTTTTATGGCTCTCTTTTTGTCGGGATCGAGTCCCACCATATCATTGGGTATTCTGTGCCCGACAAACTCTTCTTTTGGCATTTTGGGGTTAACGACCATGTCGGTCACTTCAACTACATGCGTGATAAATTCCGGTATTTCGTTCGTCTTCGATAATACTATAATTATTTGTAACGGTATTTCACGTGTGAGTGATTTCAATAGTTGGGCCATCAATGTGCGTGTCTCAGCATCGAGACCTATGAAAGGGTTGTCGATGATAAATACCCTCGGTATGGAAAACAAGGCTTTTGCTATTTGAAATTTCCGTAATTCACCGCTTGACAGCAGTATGATGTATTTGTCCATGATGTAGTCCATTCCGAACAACTCGAAAATACGGTATTTCAAGTTTCTTCGCTCTGCCGTGTCCTCTCCGCATAACCTGTATGCATTGTCAAGCAGTTGTCTTACGGTCGGTGTGTCCTCGTCAATTTCCTGCTGGTTCCATCTTTGTTGCAGAAAATAGGTGTTATTGTTTTCACCGTATGAATCTCTGAACGTTATGTATTTTATATTTTCAGAAACAAGGAGGCTTTGGTTGGGATAGAAGTCATAGGCTATGCTGTTTCCGAGCAGCGGATGACTTCCGGTTATGATATCCGCCAACATGGACTTTCCGCTACCGTTATTGCCGATGATGGCTATGTGCTCACCGTCAATAGTCTCGAAATTCACAGGTTCTTTCATTCTCCATTCCGGCATGCGGGTGATTCCGTCTTTTATGCTTATTATTTTTTGCATATCCTGCCTTGATTTTTGTTTATGAAGTCTTTCCATCCCCTGTAATTCGCTTGCGACTCTGGTCTCCCCATTTGAAGATAGTGACAGTAAGCCGCTCCGAGTGCGTCAGTGGCATCCATGAAATCGCACATCTCGCTGTCTTTGATGTTTAGCATGCGTTGCAACATGGCCGCCACCTGCTCTTTCGATGCCTGTCCCTGTCCGGTGATGGCCATTTTGATTTTTAGCGGAGCATACTCGTGTATCGGAACTCCGTGGCGTATGGCCGCAGCAATGGCTGTGCCTTGTGCCCTGCCGAGTTTCAGCATTGATTGTATGTTTTTTCCGAAGAATGGCGCTTCAATAGCCATTTCATCTGGCAGATATGAATCAATGATACCCGTCACCCGCTCGAATATGTGTCCGAGTTTCAGATAAGCGTCTCCGAATTTCCTCAGGTCTATGATACCCATCGTTATGAGTTGCGCCTTGTTGTCTTTTACTTTCAGCACGCCATATCCCATTATGTTTGTTCCGGGATCGATGCCGAGTATTATTTTCTCCATATTGGCAGCAAAAGTACAATAAAATGGCGAGAAAGCCAATAAAACAACAGTTTTTTGTGCCCTTATTTTACTGGTTTTAATCTTATTGTCAAAATTGTCGCATGACAATGATTGGATGTCGGGTGTATGTTGATTTGTAAATAAAATATCAGGCATTTCGCTACATCATATTTTTGTATATTTATGCGAGAACATGGCGGAAAGCTTTTCTGTAACATTGAAAATTGATACAAAATATACTGTTGTTTGTTCTGCGGTAATGTATTTTGCAATCAGACTCTTGTTGTATTGCAATTAGATACCCGTTGGTCTGCAACGGGATACCGAATGCAATGCGTTTAGTATCCCGTTGCAGACCAACGGATTGCTCGTTACAGAGCCTTTTGGGGCAGAATTGTATAAATATGCAGTGTTGAAAATGATAACGGCGAGACTTTATACACAATGGTAAAGTCTCGCCGGTGATGTAGCGTGTAGGTCCGTAACCTATGCGGATACAGCATTGTTACATGCGGAAAAGCGTTATTATGCTGTGTTTAATATGTGGTATTAAGTGCATTCCGAGTTTGTTGTGTCTTTCATGGAATATCAATCTGTATGAATAATTGTTTTGTATTTGCGAAATATCAAATATCGCAGTCTTGCAAAGTTGCATAAATATGCAGTGCTGCTCGTTGGTTTTGTAAATATTTATCATGTTTATGGTTCTTTGTAGCGTTTTTATTTCTTCAAAATTATATAAAAAAACACTTAAAAGCAAATGATATTACGATACACTTTACGATATATTGACGATTTATCGTCAGTGTCGGTGGTGTTGGGATAAATATTAGTTTGCCGGAGTTTTTGGCTGTAAGGATGTTTTTTGTTACTTTTGTCGGCCGAATATCAACAGTGAAGAATGAAAGAATTATTGCTTGTGTGTGCCGGCAGTCTTTTGGGCGGCGGAATGCGTTACCTTGTTTCCGTCTTGTTTCGTATGTTGGGGATGCCTGTTGTTCCCTTAGCGACAATAACCGTTAATGTGCTCGGGTGTTTTTTGATAGGACTATTGTCCGGTACGTCATTCAACGGTATTTGTTCCCCATCGGTAAAGTTGTTTCTTGTTACAGGTTTTTGCGGAGGTTTCACCACTTTCTCAACTTTCATGAATGAGAATGTGATGCTGGCAGGCAATAACGGTTTGCTGCAGGCACTTCTTTATACATTTTTGAGTCTTTTCTTGGGTGTGGTAGCTGTTGTTGCCGGTTATGCTTTGGCTAAGTAGGTGTTTTTTTCATACTATCATAAAGTCGCTCATTATCATATCGCTCACGAAAAGACCCTTACGGGAGAGGTGCAGGTGGCCGTTTTCAAGCACAAGCAATCCGTTTTCGATATGTCTTTGTGCTGTTTTGATACATCTGCCGCTATATTTTGAGCCGAAAACATTTTTTATTTCATTGATGTTTATTCCTTCGGATGTTCGCAATCTTAACATTACAGTGTCGTTATAGCGAGTGTCAATGTCCAGAATCTCCCTCTCGGCGGGAATGTTTCCTCGGTTTATCTCGGTAATGTATGTCGATATGTCTGACACGTTCCATTGTCGGCTCGTATTGTCGTATGAGTGGGCTGAGGCTCCAATCCCGATGTATGGTATATCGGTCCAGTAACTGCTGTTGTGGCGCGAGCGGAAGCCCGGTTTCGCGAAGTTGCTTATTTCATAGTGCTCGTATCCGGCTTCGGCAAGCCTGTCTATAAGTGTTTCATACATCAACAGAGAGAGTTCTTCGTCAATCTCTTTTATCCAGCCTTTCTCAAGCATACAATATAACGGTGTTCCTTCTTCAAACATGAGGCTGTATGCAGAAATGTGTTCGACCCCCATGTTAACGGCCTCATCTATATCTTTTATCCATTGTTCAATGGTTTCTCCTGGAAACCCATACATCAGGTCTATGCTTATGTTTCTAATCCCTACATGCCGCAGGGCGTTTATCGCTTGTTTTACATTTGCCGATTTATGCCTGCGCCGCAGGAAGGCCAGCCTTTTGTCGTCGAATGTCTGTACCCCCATACTTATTCTGTTGATTGGCAGGCCGCGCAATCGAGAGACGTATTCGGGTGTTATATCGTCAGGATTGCATTCCATGGTAATCTCGACCGCATTGTCACTGTTTATGTGTGAGAAAATGCGTTGCAGTTGTTGGCCGCCGAGTGTGCTGGGAGTGCCACCTCCTATATATATAGTGCGTATGTCCTCTTTCAGGTAGTCTCTTCTCATTTCTATTTCATGGCACAAGGCATCGACGTATCCCTCTTTAAGGGCATGGTTTGTCGTGGAATAGAAGCCGCAGTAGATGCATCTGCTGACACAGAAAGGAATGTGAATGTATAGTCCTGCCATATTATGAATTTTAATGCAAAAATACTAATATTGTTTAATAACGGTGATTTTTGTGATCGCATATTTTGTCATTCTCATGAAAAAACTTTAACTTAGAGGCCGATAAATATAACTATTAACTTAAATCTATCACGATATGCGAGTATATCAAACAAACGAAATCAAGAACATTGCCCTCCTTGGCAATGACGGTTCAGGTAAGACAACCCTCACGGAATCATTGCTCTATGAGGCGGGTATAATCTCACGCCGTGGTCGTATTACGGCAAAGAACACCGTGAGTGATTACTTCCCGGTAGAGCAGGAATACGGTTATTCTGTTTTTTCCACGGTATACCATGTGGAGTGGAATAACAAGAAGCTGAATATAATAGACTGTCCCGGTTCGGACGACTTTGTCGGTGCCGCAATGACGGCACTCAATGTCACGGATACCGCCGTGCTGTTGCTTAACGGACAGTATGGGCCGGAGGTCGGAACTCAAAATCATTTCCGCTATACGGAGAAGTTGAAAAAACCGGTTATCTTCCTTGTTAATCAGCTTGATTCGGATAAATGCGACTATCATAATGTGCTTGAAAAGTTGACGGAGATATATGGTCCGAAGGTAGTCCCGGTTCAGTATCCTTTGAATGAAGGACCGGGCTTTAACTCATTGATTGATGTCCTTCTGATGAAAAAATACTCTTGGGGGCCAGATGGCGGTGCGCCTACTATAGAGGATATACCCGCAGAAGAGATGGATAAGGTTTTGGAGATGCACAAAGCGCTTGTTGAGGCTGCGGCGGAGAACGATGAGACACTGATGGAGAAATTTTTTGAAGAGGAAAAACTCACGGAGGATGAAATGCGCGAGGGCATCCGCAAGGGGCTTGTCACACGTTCTATCTTCCCGGTTTTCTGCGTCTGTGCGGGCAAGGATATGGGTGTACGCCGTCTGATGGAGTTCCTTGGCAATGTGGTTCCGTTTGTAGACGAGATGCCGTCTGTTCACAATACTCGCGGAGAGGAGATAAAGACGACAGTAGACGGCCCCGCTTCATTGTATTTCTTCAAGACCGGTGTGGAACCGCATATTGGCGAGGTTTGTTATTTCAAGGTTATGAGCGGTAGTGTGAAGACCGGGGACGAACTTACAAACTCGGATCGCGGCTCGAAAGAACGCCTCGGACAGATTTATGTATGTGCCGGTGCCAATCGTCAGGCCGTAGACCAGCTTAACGCAGGTGATATAGGCTGTGCGGTTAAGTTGAAAGACGTGAAAACAGGAAATACGCTTAATGGAAAAGATTGTGATAACCGTTTTGATTTCATTAAATATCCGAACTCAAAATATTCCCGTTCCATCAAAGCCGTTAACGAACAGGATACAGAGAAAATGATGGCAGCATTGTTAAAGATGCGTCAGGAAGATCCTACATGGGTGGTGGAGCAAAGCAAGGAATTGCACCAGATTATAATCCACGGGCAAGGCGAGTTCCATCTGCGTACATTGAAATGGCGTATGGAAAACAATGAGAAGATAGCCGTGAAATTCGGTGAGCCGAAGATACCTTACAGGGAGACAATCACGAAAGCCGCACGTGCCGATTATCGACACAAGAAACAGTCGGGCGGTGCAGGACAGTTCGGCGAGGTTCACATGATTGTTGAGCCTTATGCCGAGGGCATGCCGGATCCTACCGTTTTCAAGTTCGGCGGTCAGGAGTATCGTATGAATATAAAAGGGAAAGAGGAAGTTGACCTTGAATGGGGCGGCAAACTCGTATTCATCAATTCCGTGGTCGGTGGTGCGATAGACACGCGTTTTATGCCGGCGATATTGAAGGGCGTGATGGAGCGTATGGAACAAGGACCGTTGACCGGCAGTTATGCCCGTGATGTGCGTGTTATTGTATACGACGGAAAGATGCATCCGGTTGATTCCAATGAATTGTCGTTCATGCTTGCTGCCCGTAATGCGTTCTCTGCGGCATTCAAAGAGGCCGGCCCGAAAATTTTGGAACCCATTTATGATCTTGAGGTTTATGTCCCGGCAGACTTCATGGGTGATGTTATGAGCGATTTGCAAGGTCGTCGCGCCCTTATAATGGGGATGGACAGTGAGGCCGGCTATCAGAAGTTGCAGGCAAAGATTCCGTTGAAGGAACTTTCCAATTACAGTATATCTCTGAGTTCCATAACCGGTGGACGTGCTTCATTCACTACAAAGTTCGCAAGTTATGAGCTTGTTCCGAATGATATTCAACAACAACTTATCAAGGAGCATGAGGCGGAAGCGGCGGAAGAATAATTAGTTATAAATAAGACTCATGTATGTGGGCATATCAAGTTTAATGACTTGATATGCCCGTTTTGTTTTTGTAATTCTTTAAGTTCTTTTGCGCGTCTTTTCAGAATTTAGTTGTACCTTTGCGGAAACTACAAAACAATAAATGAACAAGAGATGAAAAGATTTGCATTTATGTGTGCGGCATTATTGATAGCTACATCCCAAATGCTTGCAGGAAGTAAGTTTGATTTGAAAAGCATAACAAGCGGAGTATTTAGAGGGGAGCGTTTGGCGGCGGTCGAACCGTTATCTGATGGGGAAAGTTATGCCCAGATTAATAATGACGCCAAAAAGATTGTAAGATATTCATTTAAGACAGGTAAGCCGATAGGAACGATATTTGATGCCAATACAGTCAGGGGCGCAAAGATACAATCGGTAGATGGATATATAATGAGTCCTGACGGTAAACGAATGCTTATACAGACTGAGACAAAATACATTTATCGTCATTCTTTTACGGCGGTTTATTATATATACGATATTCACAATAACAAAATGGTTCCGTTGTCGGATAATGGCCCACAGCAGACACCGTTGTTCTCTCCCGACGGCAACCAGGTAGCTTTTGTGCGTGACAATAATATTTTTCTCGTAAAGTTATTGTATGGTAATTCGGAAAGTCAGGTAACCAAGGACGGTAAACGTAATGAAATAATAAACGGTATTCCCGATTGGGTTAATGAGGAGGAGTTCGGTATGAGCCGAAGCATGGTTTTCACGGCTGACGGTAATTGTATCTGTTGGATAAAATATGATGAGACAGCTGTAAAACAATACTCCATGCAATTATTTAGAGGGATGAATCCGTCAATGGATGAATATTCTGAATATCCGGGATTTTACACTTATAAATATCCAATTGCCGGTGAAGACAATTCGAAAGTGGCAGTATATAGTTATGATATAAAATCACATCAGACGCGAAAAATACAATTGCCGATAGATGCCGACAGCTATATCCCCCGTATAGTAATGACAAGTGAGCCGTCGAAAATAGCTGTAATCACGATGAACAGGCATCAGGATGAGTTGTCTATATACATGGCCAATCCATTATCCACTGTTTGTCAACTTGTCGTTCGTGATAAAGTTGATAAATATATAAAGGAGAGTTCGATGTCAAATATTAAGATAACGGATAGCCATATTGTATTGCCAAGCGAGCGTGATGGATACAATCATATATATGTTTATTCGCTTAACGGAAAGTTGCGAAGGCAGATTGTTAACGATAAGTATGAAGTCATAGATGTTTATGGGCTTGATGAGACAACGGGGGATGTATATTTCTCCGCCAACCCTGACGGTCCACAATATAAGCAGATATTCGTATCAAGACAGAACGGCAAGATCTCTTGTTTGAATAACAGTTCTCGGAAAGGTGTCAATGATGCGGTTTTCAGTAAGAATTTCAAGTATTTCATAAATATATGGAGCGATATAAACAATCCCAGTGTATATACTTTGAATGATAATTCTGGTAAGGAGTTGGTGTCGCTTGTAGACAATAAGGATTTGAAAAAGAAAATGGTCGGGTATGATATCGGGAGCAAAGAGCTATTCTCATTTACAACGAATGATGGCGTGTTGTTGAACGGATGGATGGTTAAACCTTCTGATTTTAATGCGCAAAAGAAGTATCCGGTGGTTATGTATCAGTATGGCGGACCGGGAAGTCAACAAGTACTTGATAGCTGGAACATAGGAATATGTGGGCAAGGTGCATTGTTTGAACAATATTTGTCACAATTGGGATATATTGTTGTATGCGTAGACAATAGAGGTACGGGAGGCCGTGGAGCTGAGTTTGAGAAATGTACATATTTACGTTTGGGAGAACTTGAAGCACATGATCAGGTGGAGGCCGCTATATGGCTTGGCAAACAGTCTTATGTGGATAAAAAAAGAATCGGTATCATCGGATGGAGTTATGGCGGATGGAATACTTTGATGAGTATGAGTGAGGGACGGCCCGTATTCCGTGCCGGAGTGGCAATAGCTCCGCCTACAAGTTGGCGTTTTTACGATACGGTATATACAGAGAGATTCATGCGTACGCCGAAAGAAAATCCGTCGGGTTATGATATAAACCCGATTAACCGTGTGGATAAACTCAATGGAGCATTATTGATTTGTCATGGGATGGCAGATGATAATGTACATTTCAGAAACACGGCGGAATATACTGAGGCATTGGTTCAGGCGGATAAGGATTTCAAGGAGAACATATACACCAATCGCAATCATAGTATATATGGAGGAAATACACGTAATCATTTGTTCAGGCAGGTGGTGAATTTCTTTAATTCAGAAATGAAATAACAAACAACTAAAAAACAAATATAATCATGAGACTATTGTCAACAGGTATTGCTTTGGCATTGATGCTTATTCCGGTATCAATGGATGCGAAGGCAAAAAAGAAAAAAGTTGAACCGCGATTATCCGCTTTGGAAATTGTGGAGAAAGTAAACATGCATTGGCAGAAGACAAATAAACCGGAAGTTAATGCCTTTTGGGATAATGCTGTGTATTTTACTGGAAATATGGAAGTTTACCGTTTGACCGGAAATGCTTCCTATTTTGAGTACAGTGACAAATGGGCCCGTTATAATAAGTGGAGTGGGGCAACTGAGAAAGACCAGTCGAAATGGAAATATAAGAACTATGGTGAAGGTAATGAGTATGTTCTTTTTGGAGATTGGCAAACATGTTTTCAGACATATCTTGATATGTATGAAACGAATCCCGACCCATATAAAATCGCTCGTGTAAAAGAGGTCATGGCACGTGAGGCCAATATGTGTGCCACTGATTTTTGGTGGTGGGCGGATGCGTTATATATGGTGATGCCTGTAATGACAAAGTTATATAAGGTAACCGGAGATATAGAATATCTTGATAAGTTATATGCCAATTTTAAATATGCTGATGAACTGATGTTTGATAAAGAAGAACATTTGTATTATCGTGACGGGAAATATGTTTACCCGGCTCACAAGACAGCTGATGGCAAGAAAGATTTTTGGGCTCGTGGTGATGGTTGGGTATTGGCCGGACTGGCAAAAGTGTTGGCCGATATGCCACAATCATATACACATCGCCATTTCTTTGTGGAACGTTATGTCCAGCTGTCGGAAGCGGTAGCTAAGTGCCAACAAAAGGAAGGTTACTGGACTCGTTCAATGCTTGATGCGAAGCAGGCGGAAGGTCCTGAGACAAGCGGAACGGCATTGTTTACTTATGGATTGTTATGGGGGGTAAATAATGGATTGCTTGACAGGGCTTATTATGAGCCTGTAATAAACAGAGCTTGGGATTATCTTTCCGGCAAGGCTTTACAGGCAGACGGTTCTGTCGGATATGTACAGCCTATAGGAGAAAAGGCAGTGAGAGGACAGAAACTATCGGTAACAGATGTCACAAACTTTGGTACAGGAGTATTCTTGCTTGCGGCATGTGAGAAGGTTCGCTTTGATGATGGTAGTGTGCGTGCGGCAGAAGACAAGGCTTTTACGGTAAATGTGACAAACAGTCAGAATGTTTTCCGTCAGGAAGTTGTGGAGCTTGATGCGAAAACTATATATCAAAGATTGGGGATTACAGGTGGTCGTCAGTTCCAAATATATAATGTGTTGGGGCAGCAAGTGGCTTATCAGATAACTTATGATGGCAAAATTCTTGTCGAAGCATCTGTTCGCCCACATGGTACTGCAACTTATACAATAAAGAAAGGTACTCCTAAGACATTCGTAAATACTTGTTATGGAAGGATGTATCCAGAACGTGTAGATGATATTGCATGGGAAAATGATCGTGGAGCATACCGTTGTTATGGACCGGCGTTACAGCGTTCAGGCGAAGACGCGTATGGAAATGATGTTTGGGTAAAGAATACTCCTGATCTTGTTGTTGAGCAGCGGTATTATATAGAGGATGCAATGAAACCGGTGATAGCGGAACTTAAAAAGACCAATAAGGCTGCTGCTGATTCTTTGAACATGATAACCAGCTATCACTTTGATCAAGGTCATGGACTTGACTGTTATAAAGTAGGACCAACCCTTGGTTGTGGAACTCCGGCTATGATGATAGGAGATAGTATATTGTTCCCGTATTGTTATAAAGATTATGAATTATTGGATAATGGTCCGTTGCGTTTTACGGTAAAGTTGGTTTATAATCCAACAAAAGTGAGAGGTGATGAAAATGTAATAGAAACCAGAATACTGAGTCTTGACAAAGGTTCCAATTTTAATAAGATGACAGTATGCTATGATGGATTGAAGCAGGCAGTTGATATTGCGTCAGGTGTGGTTATTCACACTGAAGATACGGAAAGTGTTGTGTTGGGTAAAGATTTTGTTCAATATGCCGATCCTACGGATAATCCTAACGGACAGAATTTTCAAATATATGTAGCGGCATTGTTTCCCAAAGGACTTATTACCACTAAAAAAGTTATGTATGTGAATCCGACAAGAGGTAATTCCGGTCATGCACTTGGTGTGGTAAAAGATTATAAGGGTGGTGATAAATATACGTATTATTTCGGATCGGCTTGGAGTAAATATGATTGCCGTAATCAGCAAGAATGGCAATTGCGTATAGATTCTTTCCTTTCAGGTCTGCGAAATCCTCTTAATGTTATAATCAAGTAATATGCTTTGTCATGATTAGGATGTAGAATACCAAAAGAAAAAAAGGACTGATATTTGTAAATCAGTCCTTTTTTTCTTTTGGTATTCTATTTAATAAAACGCCGTATGATTAATAATTCTCCGGTTTTATTTGGAAATATGCTTTTTCATGATCGCATACGGGGCATACTTCCGGTGCTTTTTTGCCAATCATGATATGGCCGCAATTGCTGCATTGCCAAATAACATCATTGTCTTTTGAGAAAACTTTTTCATCCTGAACGTTTTTCAGTAATTTGCGATAACGTTCCTCATGCTTTTTCTCTACACCTGCTACAAGTAAGAATTTCTTTGAAATTTCATCAAAACCTTCTTCTGCGGCTTCTTTTGCCATGCGTTCATACATGTCTGTCCATTCGTAGTTCTCTCCATTGGCGGCATCTTCAAGATTGAGTTCGGTATGGTTTATTTTGCCTCCGTGCAAATACTTATACCAAAGCTCTGCATGCTCCTTCTCGTTTGCTGCTGTTTCTTCGAAGATAGCTGCAATCTGTACAAATCCGTCTTTTTTTGCTTTTGAGGCGAAATATGTGTATTTGTTACGTGCCATAGACTCTCCTGCAAATGCTTCGAGCAGGTTCTTTTCTGTTTTTGTTCCTTTCAAATCTTTCATAATATAAATTCTATTAGTAAATAATTGTGATGTTGCAAAGATATGTTTTTTTTGAAAACAATAATTACAACAGACTGTGCATTTATCTTTATTTGGTTATTTTTATTCTTTCTTTTCAACACGATATTTCACCACGTATACTTTTTCTCATATACTCTCTTATCGTATCCTGATCGTCAAACCTTGCTTGTAGGTACATCAATTTGGTTACAGCACTTTCAACAGTGCTGTCGTATCCACTCAGTACACCTGCTGATTTCAGTTGATAGCCGGTATCGTATCTCCCCATCTCAACTTTACCGGCCATACATTGGCTTATATTGATGATTATTTTCCCATTATTCGTGGCTTCTTTTAAAGCATTAAGGAGCCAAGGTCGCTGTGGGGCATTTCCACTGCCATAAGTCCGCATTACGATCGAACGTAGATTGGGAGTAGCGATAATGTGTCTTACCAAATCTTCACGTATTCCTGGGAATATGGTGAAGACAATAACATTATTATCAAGTCTGAAGTGAGGAGATATCGGTTTGGAGAAGTCCGGTTTTAGTATTTGTTCTTCATGGTAAGTGATATTTACACCGGCTTCAACGAGGTGGGGGTAGTTAAAACTTTCAAAAGCATCAAATTCATCGGCACTTTGTTTGGTTGTACGATTTCCACGAAGCAGATGCCCGTTAAAATAAATTCCGACTTCCGGTACCATGGATTTACCATCTTCATGTTTTGCAGCTGCAATCTCAATGCTTGTAATAAGATTTTCTTTCCCGTCTGTTCTTAATTGGCCAATAGGCAATTGACTTCCGGTAAGAATTACAGGCTTTGTCAGATTTCCAAGCATGTAGCTGAGAGCGGAAGCCGTATAGGCCATTGTGTCTGTACCGTGTAATATTACAAATCCATCATATTTTTCATAATTATCTATTATTATATGTGTCAACTCCGTCCATAACTGCGGAGACATATCACTGCTGTCTATCGGAGGATTAAACTGGATCGTTGATATGCGTGTGGGAAATAGAGACAGTTCGGGAACATTGTTGATAAGATGCTCGAAATTAAATGGTTCGAGTGCTCCAGTCTGCGGATTGCGGTTCATTCCTATTGTTCCGCCTGTATAAATAAGTAAAACATGATTGTCGTACGTCATCGTTTACGTAAAATTTTTCTGCAAAAATACGTAAATTTTTCGAAAATATGGAATAAAATTGCTATTTTTGCAACATAGGAGATATCTTGTAACAGATGATAAACAGATACGCTTAATAACTATAAATTATAAAAAATATATTCTAATTATGAAACAATTTAATGATGAGGACTTCTTGTTAGACACAGAAGTCGCACAGGATTTGTTCCACAATCATGCGGCAAAGATGCCGATCATCGATTATCATTGCCATCTTATACCCGAGATGGTGGCCAGTGACCATAAATTTAAGAGCATAACAGAGTTATGGCTGGGCGGTGACCATTATAAATGGCGTGCAATGCGAACAAACGGTATTGACGAAAAATATTGCACAGGTAAGGATACCACTGATTGGGAGAAGTTTGAAAAATGGGCGGAAACAGTTCCTTATACATTCCGTAATCCTCTTTATCATTGGACTCATTTGGAATTGAAGACTGCTTTTGGAATAACAAAGCAACTTAGCCCGAAGACAGCCCGTGAAATCTTTGACGAATGTAATGAGAAACTTCAGCAACCCGAGTTTTCCGCCCGTGGCCTCATGCGTCATTATAATGTGGAATGTGTTTGTACCACCGATGATCCTATTGATGATTTGCGTTATCATAAACAAACACGTGAAAGTGGTTTCGAGATAAAAATGATTCCTGCATGGCGCCCGGATAGAGCAATGAATATAGAAAAACCGGAATTCGCTGATTATGTCAACACATTAGGAGAAGTCGCAGGTGTTACTATCACAACGTTTAAGGATATGGTGGATGCTTTGCAAAAACGCCATGATTTCTTTACGGAAAACGGATGCAAATTGTCTGATCATGGAATAGAAGAATTCTATGATGAGGAGTACACAGACACCCAGATAGAAGCAATATTCGCAAAAGCAATGACCAAGCAAGAACTTACAAATCATGAGGTTCGCCAATACAAGAATTGTTTCTTGACTGTCATGGCCGAAATGGATGCTGATGCAGACTGGACACAGCAGTTCCATTATGGGGCAATACGGGATAATAATACTAAGATGTATGATTTGCTTGGTGCAGATACGGGATTTGATTCTATTGGAGAATTTAATACAGCGAAAGCAATGAGCAAATTCCTCAATAAATTAAATATGAAGGGCAAGTTGACACGTACAATTCTTTATACTTTGAATCCTTGTGCGAATGAGGTCATCGCTACGATGTTAGGAAACTTTCAGGGTGGTTGTCCTGGTAAGATACAGTTCGGCTCCGGTTGGTGGTTCAATGATCAGCTCGATGGCATGACTCGTCAGATGAATGCTTTGTCTGTATTGGGTCTGCTCAGTAGGTTTGTCGGTATGCTTACTGATTCGCGTTCATTCCTGAGTTATCCTCGTCATGAATATTTCCGTCGTTTATTATGTAATATTCTTGGCAATGATGTGGAGAAAGGATTGCTGCCCAATGATAAGGAAATATTATCTCGTATGGTTGAAGATATTTCTTATAACAATGCCCGTAATTATTTTAAGTTTTATTGATTTATAAACTTCTTTACGGAATAGAATTATTTAAGTTTTGAAAGTAAAAAGAATAATAAGTGGAATTTGATGTATTATACTTTGTATATTACTCTTTTTGCTTTCAAAACTTTTCTGTATAAATTCTTTGTTTAATTGGAAAAATAGGTGTAATTTTGCAAAATATTAAAATATTTAAGAATGATGACAATTACAAGAAGACTCGTTTTTCCCATAGCCTTGTTGGCTTTTATTGTCTTATTAGGCAGTTGTTCTAGTACAAAGGAAGTTGCTTATTTTCAAAACAGTTCGGAGGTAGATTTAACAGCGTCAAAGTTTCTGTATGATGCTCGTATTATGCCGAAAGATGTTCTTACAATAACTGTGAGTGCTACTGATGCAGATGCGGCTCTGCCATTTAATATGACAGTTCCTACGCCGCTAAACCAGGGTTCGCGTTCGTCCTATGCTCAGGCTTTGTTGCAAAGTTACTTGGTTGATAATGCGGGCAACATAGATTTTCCCAAGGTCGGTAGTATTCATTTGGGCGGATTGACAAAATCTGAAGCAGAAAAATTAATACAAGATAAGATTAAGCCGTATATGAGCGAAAGCGAAAATCCTATAGTTACCGTTCGTATGACAAACTATAAGATTTCAGTGTTGGGTGAAGTCAATCGGCAAGGAATGTACACGGTCGGTAATGAGAAAATAACGATTCTTGAAGCTTTAGCTCAGGCAGGCGATCTTACGATATATGGTGTACGTACAAATGTGAAACTTATACGTGAGGATTCTACCGGACAAAAATCAATCCATGTTCTGGATTTAACGGATGCAAATGTTATAAATTCGCCTTATTATTATTTGCAACAGAATGATATTGTATATGTGGAGCCCAATAAGGTTAAATCTCAGAATTCAAGTGTCGGTAGTATGACAACATTATGGTTCTCGGCCACGTCGATACTAATCTCACTGACTTCTTTATTATACAATATTCTTAATTAAAGTTTTATAAGAAGAATGAAAGAAATGATAGTTCATTAATTTCATTCTTCTTTTCTAATATATGGATTTAAAATGTGTGGAATTGTTGGATATATAGGTTGCAAAGATGCTTTTCCGATATTAATAAAAGGTCTTAGACGGCTTGAATACCGTGGTTATGATAGTGCGGGAGTTGCATTGGTTGATACTGATGGGAAGCTAAATGTATATAAAGCGAAAGGAAAAGTTGATGATTTAGTTAGTTATTGTGAAGATAAGGATAAAACTGGCAATATAGGTATTGCCCATACCCGATGGGCTACACACGGTGAACCTTCTGTAACAAATGCTCATCCTCATTATTCACAATCGAAAAACTTAGCGATAATTCATAATGGTATAATAGAGAATTATGCGGATCTGAAAGTCAAGTTAATAGCCAAAGGACGAACATTCCAATCAGACACAGATACTGAGGTATTGGTTCAGTTGATAGAATATATCCAAGAACGTAAAGAACTTGATTTGCTGACAGCCGTTCAGTTGGCTTTACATGAAGTGATAGGAGCGTATTCCATTGCCTTGATAGACAGGCGTACTCCCGATCAGATAATAGCGGCACGCAAACAAAGTCCGCTTGTTGTCGGGATCGGTGAAGATGAGTTTTTCCTTGGTTCGGACGCGAGTCCCATTGCAGAATATACGGATAAGGTTGTATATCTTGAAGACGGTAGTATCGCTGTTCTGAAAAAAGGCGAGGATTTAAAGGTCGTAAATGTTTTGAACAGGCGTTTAAATCCGGAAATACAGACTGTTGATATAAAATTAGGTCAGCTGGAGAAAGGCGGATATCCTCATTTCATGTTGAAAGAAATATTC
This sequence comes from Prevotella sp. MGM1, assembly GCF_002933775.1. Lineage (GTDB taxonomy): Bacteria > Bacteroidota > Bacteroidia > Bacteroidales > Bacteroidaceae > Prevotella. Next base: position 30,971 of record NZ_BEWV01000042.1, on the reverse strand, counting down.
GAACAGCCAGATTGCATAACAAATTGCATGAGAGGACGTATCAATGAGTCTACCGATAATGTTGTTCTGAGTGCTGTTATAGATTATAAAAAGCAGTTGCTTGATGCCAATAGATTTATAATAGTGGCTTGCGGAACTTCATGGCATGCAGCGCTTATTGGCAAGCAGATGATTGAGAACTTCTGTCGAATACCAGTAGAGGTCGAATATGCTTCGGAATTTAGATACCGCAATCCGGTAATATCGTCCAAAGATGTTGTTATCGCTATATCACAAAGTGGTGAGACGGCGGATACTTTGGCCGCGGTTAAACTTGCAAAAGAAAACGGAGCTTTTATTTATGGAATATGTAACGCCATAGGATCCAGCATTCCGAGGATGACTAATACGGGTTCTTATATCCATGTTGGTCCAGAAATAGGGGTCGCTTCAACAAAAGCATTTACCGGACAGGTTACTGTCCTTACAATGTTGGCCTTGGCCTTGGCAAAAGAAAAAAATACTATAAGTACCTCAGAATATCTGCGTATTGTGAAAGAGTTGCATGAGATACCGGATAAAATGTCTAAGGTCCTATTACAGAATAATCGTATTGCAGATTTAAGCCGTATTTTTACGTATGCGCGTAATTTTCTTTATTTAGGAAGAGGATACAGCTATCCAGTCGCGCTTGAAGGAGCATTGAAGCTGAAGGAGATAAGCTACATACATGCAGAGGGTTATCCGGCAGCAGAGATGAAGCATGGGCCAATTGCTCTTATTGACTCGGATATGCCGGTTGTTGTTATAGCGACACATAATGCGATGTATGAAAAGGTTTTGAGCAATATTCAGGAGGTAAAAGCTCGTAAAGGCAAGGTAATTGCGATTGTTACGGAAGGTGATGATACAATCAGCCGTATTGCCGATGAAGTTATAGAGTTGCCGCCGATGATAGAGTGTTTGGAGCCGCTAATAGCAACAATACCATTGCAGTTATTGGCTTATCATATTGCTGTATGTAAGGGTAAGGATGTTGATCAACCAAGGAATCTTGCGAAATCAGTTACAGTGGAATAAATGATTGTGGATATAAAATATTTGTAATATTAAAAAATAATCAGGACTTCAATAGGTTGGATAATAATTAGAAAATAAGGAAATTAAGGATAATATAGATGGAACAGTTAAAACATGAATGTGGAGTGGCTATGATAAGGTTATTGAAGCCGCTTGATTATTACCAGCATAAATATGGAACATGGATGTATGGTATGAACAAGCTCTATCTTATGATGGAGAAACAGCACAACAGAGGGCAGGAAGGTGCCGGTATGGCTTGTGTCAAGTTGAATACACTCCCTGGTAATGAATATATGTTTCGTGAGAAAGCGTTGGGCTCAAATGCAATAACAGAGATTTTTGCCAATGCCCAAAAAGATTTTAGGAAATTATCCACAGAGGAATTGGCTGATGCGGATTTCGCAAAAGAGAACCTTCCATTTGCCGGTGAGTTATATATGGGACATCTCCGTTATTCGACAACTGGAAAGAGCGGTTTGCAATATGTACATCCTTTCCTGCGCCGTAATAATTGGAAAGCAAAAAATTTATGCCTTTGCGGAAATTTTAACATGACGAATATTGATGAGATATTCGATAAAGTCACAGCACAAGGACAGTGCCCTCGGATTTATAGCGATAGTTATATAATGTTGGAATGGATGGGACATCGTCTTGATCGTGAGGTGGAGCGTAATTTTGTCAAAGCAAAGGAAAGAGGACTTGAAGGGACTGATATAACACATTATATTGACAATAATGTCAATTTGGGAAATGTCTTGAAGACGACAATGCCTGATTTTGATGGAGGATATGTTGTTTGTGGTCTTACTGGAAGCGGAGAGATGTTTTCCATGCGTGATCCGTGGGGAATACGTCCGGCATTTTATTATAAGAACGATGAGGTCGTTGCTGTTGCCAGTGAGCGTCCGGTATTGCAGACAACATTTGATATAGAATGTGATGATGTTACGGAGCTGAAGCCCGGTGAAGCTATTTTTGTCAATAATCGTGGTGAATGTGTTGTTGAGCAGATATTGGAACCAAGAGGTGATTCGGCTTGCTCGTTCGAACGTATATATTTCAGCCGCGGTTCAGACCGTGATATATACAAAGAGCGTAAGTTGCTTGGAGAGCAACTCACACCGGCAATTCTTAAAGCTGTGGATTATGATGTTGATCATACCGTATTCTCTTTCATACCCAATACTGCAGAGGTGGCTTATTATGGAATGCTTGGCGGATTTAAGCATTATGTCAACGACCAGAAAATAAAAGCCATAGAGAGTCTCAAGCATATACCAACTCGTGAAGAATTAGAGAAAATTTTGCACCAGTATGTGCGTTCAGAGAAAGCTGCTTGGAAAGATATAAAATTGCGTACGTTTATTACAGAAGGTAATTCGCGGAATGATTTGGCCTCACATGTATATGATATCACTTATGAAGTATTGGAGCCTGGAGTAGACAATCTGGTTATAATAGACGACAGTATTGTGCGTGGTACAACTCTGCGTGAAAGCATAATAAAGATACTAGACCGTTTACATCCTAAGAAAATCGTCATAGTAAGCTCTTCTCCTCAGATACGTTATCCTGATTATTATGGTATCGACATGGCACGTTTGGAAGAGTTCATTGCTTTCCGGGCATGCATCGAACTTCTTAAAGAGCGTGGGATGCATAGTCTTATTGATGATACCTACAAGCAATGTAAAGAGGAAATAAAGAAACCCAAAGGTGAGATTAAATGTTGTGTGAAAGCCCTTTATCAACCGTTTACAGTGGAAGAACTGAACGAAAAGATGGTAGAGATGTTAAGGCCATCAGGGGTTACAACTCCAATTGAATTGGTGTTCCAGAGTATAGAGGGGCTTCATACCGCTATTCCCAACCACAAAGGTGATTGGTACTTTACGGGAGATTTTCCTACTCCGGGAGGAATGAAACTTGCCAATCAGGCCTTTATAAACTTCATTGAGAAAGTTTATCAATACGAACAGAAGTTTTAAGAACACAACACACAAATAAATGAGAAAAGTAACATTAGAACTTGAAGATGGCACAAGGTTTCACGGTTCCTCCTTTGGTTATGAGCATCCGGTAGCAGGAGAAGTCGTATTCAACACGGCCATGATGGGATATCCCGAAAGTCTTACCGATCCTTCTTATGCCGGTCAGTTGATGGTGTTGACATATCCTTTGGTTGGAAATTACGGTGTTCCTCCTTTTACTATTAACGAGAGCGGTATTGCGACCTTTATGGAAAGCGACCGAATTTATGCCTCGGCTGTGATAGTTGCCGATTATAGTGAAGAGTTCAGTCATTGGAATGCCGGTGAGAGTTTGGCAGATTGGCTGAAAAGAGAGCATGTGCCAGGTATAACGGGTATTGATACTCGGGAATTGACTAAAGTGCTTCGTGAGCATGGAGTTATGATGGGTAAAATTCTTCTTGACGATGAGCCTGATAATATTCCCAATGCCGATTATGAAGGAGTGAACTTTGTGGATAAGGTAAGTTGCAAAGATATTATACGTTATAATGAAGGTTCTGGAAAAAAAGTTATTCTTGTCGATTGCGGAGTAAAGCACAATATAATACGTTGTCTGATAAACCGTGAGGTGGAAGTGATACGTGTACCTTGGAATTATGATTATACTTCGATGGATTTCGACGGGTTGTTCCTTGGAAACGGTCCGGGTGATCCTGACATGTGCGAAGATGCGGTCGTCGTTCTTCGTAAGCAGATGAGTATGTCCAGAAAACCTATCTGTGGAATTTGTATGGGAAATCAGTTGCTTGCGAAAGCCGGAGGCGCTAAAATATATAAATTGAAATATGGGCATCGTTCACATAACCAACCGGTTCGTGAGGTTGGCACAGACAGATGCTATATAACAAGCCAAAACCATGGATATGCAGTTGATGCAAGTACATTGGGACCGGAATGGCATGAATTGTTTGTGAATATGAATGACGGTTCCAATGAAGGTATTTGCCATGTTGACAATCCTTGGTTTACAAGTCAGTTCCATCCGGAAGCTTGTTCCGGTCCGGTTGATACCGAATTCATGTTTGATCGTTTTGTGGAAAAATTGAAGTAAAAGATGAAAGACGAAAGTATAAAGAAAGTCCTATTGCTTGGTTCCGGAGCATTGAAGATAGGAGAGGCTGGTGAATTTGACTACTCCGGTTCCCAGGCTCTTAAGGCATTGAGAGAAGAAGGAATATATACCGTATTGATAAATCCTAATATTGCCACGGTTCAAACCTCCGAGGGTGTTGCGGATCAAATCTATTTCTTGCCTGTTCAGCCTTATTTTGTAGAGCGGGTGATAGAGAAAGAGCGTCCGGATGGTATTTTGCTGGCCTTTGGTGGGCAGACTGCCCTTAACTGCGGAGTGGAACTTTATAAAAGCGGAGTACTTGAAAAATATAACGTTAAAGTGCTTGGCACTCCTGTCCGGGCGATTATGGACACGGAAGACCGTGAGCTGTTTGTCGAGAAACTCAATGAGATTGATGTAAAGACAATTAAGAGTGAGGCTTGCGAGACGATAGAGGATGCGCGTAAGGCAGCGGCAGAACTTGGATATCCTGTCATTCTTCGTGCTGCTTATGCACTTGGAGGACTTGGCAGTGGATTTTGCGATAATGAAGAAGAACTTGATAAACTGGCAGAGAAAGCATTCTCTTTTTCTCCGCAGGTACTTGTAGAGAAAAGTCTTAAAGGCTGGAAAGAGATAGAATATGAAGTGGTTCGTGACCGTTATGATAATTGTATAACGGTGTGTAACATGGAGAATTTCGACCCGCTAGGCATCCATACGGGTGAGAGTATCGTTATCGCTCCCTCTCAGACACTTACCAATAGCGAATATCATAAGTTGCGCGCTCTTTCAATAAAAATTATCCGCCATATAGGAATTGTGGGAGAGTGTAATGTTCAGTATGCATTTGACCCGCAAAGCGAAGACTATCGAGTGATAGAGGTAAATGCACGATTGAGCCGTTCCTCGGCTTTGGCATCTAAGGCTACTGGCTATCCTCTTGCTTTCGTCGCAGCCAAATTGGGACTGGGTTACGGCCTTTTCGATTTGAAAAATTCCGTAACCAAGACCACAAGCGCTTTCTTTGAACCCGCACTTGATTATGTGGTATGTAAGATTCCACGTTGGGATTTGAGTAAATTCCGTGGGGTAGATAAAGAGCTTGGCTCATCGATGAAGTCGGTTGGAGAAGTCATGGCCATCGGTCGTAATTTTGAGGAAGCCATACAGAAGGGTCTTCGCATGATAGGGCAGGGCATGCATGGTTTTGTGGAAAACAAAGAACTTGAAATTCCTGATATTGATGAAGCATTGCGTGAGCCTACCGACAAGCGTGTGTTTGTTATTTCAAAAGCCATGCACAAAGGCTATACGATAGAGCAAATTCATGAGCTCACAAAGATAGATAAATGGTTTCTTCAAAAATTGAGGCATATTATAGATATTGATGAGCGTATGAAATCGCTGAAGAGCATCAATAATCTTGATAAAGAACTCTTGCGTGAAGCGAAAATATATGGTTTTACAGATTTTCAGATAGCCCGTGCCGTAGGTCTTGAGACCGAATTGCGGAGCATGGCCAAGGCTGGTCTTGTGGTTCGCAATCTTCGTAAGCGTTACGGTATACTTCCGTTTGTCAAGCAGATAGATACGCTTGCAGCCGAGTATCCGGCCCAAACAAATTATCTTTATCTCACTTATGCCGGTGTCGCGCACGATATTGATTTCCATAAAGACAAGCGTTCTATCATTGTTCTCGGTTCGGGGGCGTATCGTATCGGTTCTTCTGTAGAGTTCGACTGGTGCGGTGTACAGGCATTGCAAACCATAAGAAGAGAAGGATTCCGTTCCGTTATGATAAATTACAATCCCGAGACGGTGTCTACAGATTACGATATGTGCGATCGGTTGTATTTTGACGAGTTGACATTTGAGCGGGTCATGGATATAATCGACTTGGAAAGTCCGCATGGAGTCATTGTGTCTACCGGCGGACAGATTCCTAACAATCTTGCAATCCGCCTTGATGAGCAGCACGTTCCAATTCTCGGTACATCGGCTAAAGATATAGATAATGCCGAGGATAGAGCTAAATTCTCATCAATGCTTAGTCGAAACGGAATTAACCAGCCGGAGTGGAGCGCCTTGACCTCCATGGAAGATATCGATAAATTTATAGCCCGTGTCGGCTTCCCGGTTCTTGTCCGCCCATCGTATGTACTGTCGGGAGCTGCCATGAACGTTTGCTCTAATGCGGAAGAGCTCGATCGTTTTCTTAAATTGGCAGCCAATGTATCAGAAGATCATCCTGTTGTCGTGAGCCGTTTTATCGAGCATGCCAAGGAAATAGAGATGGATGCCGTGGCCAAAGACGGGGAGATTTTGGCTTATGCTATATCCGAGCATATTGAGTTTGCCGGTGTTCATTCCGGTGATGCCACGATACAGTTCCCTCCACAGAAGCTATATGTTGAGACGGTGCGCCGCATTAAGCGTGTGAGCAGGCAGATAGCCAAAGAGTTGCATATAAGCGGCCCGTTCAATATCCAGTTCATGGCTCGAGACAACGACATACTCGTCATAGAGTGTAATCTGCGTGCTTCGCGCTCCTTTCCGTTTGTAAGTAAGGTATTGAAAATTAATCTGATAGAGATAGCGACTAAAGTAATGCTCGGACTGTCGGTCGAAAAGCCTCATAAGAGCTTGTTTGACCTCGACTATGTGGGCATCAAGGCCAGTCAGTTCTCTTTCAACCGTTTGCAGAAAGCGGATCCTGTTCTTGGTGTCGACATGGCTTCTACCGGTGAGGTGGGTTGTCTTGGGGACGATACGAATACTGCTTTGCTCAAAAGCATGCTTTCCGTCGGACACCGCATACCGGAGAAAACAATCTTGCTTTCAACCGGAAGCGCGAAGCAGAAGGCTGAGATGCTGGATGCGTCGAGAACCCTTGTCGCTAATGGATACAAGTTGTATGCTACCGGCGGGACTTCAAGATATCTTACAGAGAACGGCATAGAGAACACTATGGTATATTGGCCATCGGAGAAGGAACATCCGCAGGCTCTTGACATGTTGCGTAATCATGAAATAGACATGGTGGTGAACATTCCCAAGGATTTGACTGTCAGCGAACTCAGCAACGGATATAAAATACGTCGTGCGGCGATAGACCTGAACGTGCCGCTGATAACCAACAGCCGGCTGGCAAGTGCTTTCATTACCGCTTTTTGCCAGACGAGTCTTGAAGATATTGATATAAAGAGTTGGGCGGAGTATAAATAAGGTGGTGATTATGTAAAACACCATAGATGAATATCGAAAGCGGACAGCCGGTGAAAGGGCTGTCCGCTTTTTTATATTGTCATTCTGTGAAAATCATAGTGTTGATTATGCAAAACCAATCCGTACCGACAAATAGTCAAGGAAAAAATTGTACATTTGGAATATTTAGTGTATATTTGCCTATATATTAATAAAAGACAGATAATGATGGAATGTGGCAACGTATTGGATGCTAAAATAAACAGGAGCGACTATACAATTCTTATTGTAGATGATGTTGTCAGCAATGTTTTGCTGTTGAAGATACTTTTGACGAAAGAACAATTCGGAATATGTACGGCAAGCAATGGTAATGAGTGTATAGAAAAGGCAAAGTCAGAACGGCCGGATCTCATTCTGTTGGATGTCATGATGCCTGATATGAGCGGTTTCGATACGGCTGTCATTCTGAAAAATGATCCTGAAACAGCATCTATCCCCATAATATTTCTCACGGCACTCAATACTCCTTCTGATCTCGTACATGGTTTTAAGGTAGGAGCGAGCGATTTTCTTACCAAGCCTTTTAATAAAGAAGAACTGATAATGCGGGTAATGCAGCAGATATCACTTGTGGTGGCACGTCGGATAATAGAGAAGCAGAACGAGGAATTGCGAAATACGATAAGCAACCGTGACAAGATGTACTCCGTGATTGCCCATGACTTACGTTCTCCTATGGCAAGCATACGTATGGTACTCAATCTTTTTGTGAACAGTGTGTCTCCCGATATGATAGGCCCGGAGTTGTTCGGTCTGATAGACAGGGCTAATAAAGAGTCGGAAGAAACACACGGACTGCTTGACAATCTGTTGAAATGGACGAAGAGCCAGACAGGACGGTTGAATGTTGTATATCAAGACTTTGACCTTAATGATGTAATTCCTGGAATTGTGGATATTTATGTGATGATAGCTGAGACAAAACATATCAAGTTGAATTGCGATTTAGGTACAGAAAGGCTTACCGTATGTGCAGATAATGATATGCTTAAGACCGTAATCCGGAATTTTATCAGTAATGCGATAAAGTTCAGCAATGAGGAAGGTACTATTGATATAGTTCTGAGACGAGACGGCGATATGGCCCGAGTGAGCATTAAGGATAATGGAGTCGGAATCAGTCAGGATCGAATAGCCGGACTTTTTGCAAGAGGAGAAAGTACTTGTGGTACTAATAACGAAGAAGGAAGCGGCCTCGGTTTACAGTTGTGCAAAGACTTTGCCGTTAAGAATGGCGGTGATGTCGAGGTTGAGTCCGTTTTGGGAGAGGGTAGTACGTTCAGTGTCCTTGTTCCTTTGAAGAAAGCTGAATGAGCGATTGATTTGAAGTGTAATAATAAAATCACGAATTTGGCACTTCGTTTTTTCTCATTATAGAATAATAACCTTATACAGAACACTATATATAAAACGATAGACCGGTTTGTGACAATAGGTGGCGACCGGCCTTTTTTTGCAATAGGTATCCCGTTGGGTTGCATTTAGCAACTCGTTGGAAGATAACGAGTATCCCGTTGCGGTGCAACGAGCCGCTAAATGCAACCCAACGGGATATTAAATGCGTAAATACTGTTGTCCGCAAAGTATGAGTATTATGGTTCTTGGATGTATTTAGTTGATTGATAGTTGTTTATGTAAATAGAGTAAATACTGCGATTTTTTCAGCCATGGGATTTATATTTTCCAAATAATCGAAATATAAATAGTGTTTTGTAAATATAATTCAACACGGTTGCAGTGATATTCATGTTGCGTTTTGGTAAATTCGTAGAAAAATAGTAACTTTGCAATTAATTATAAATTATAACAAATATTGAATATGAAAGCATTTGTTTTTCCCGGTCAGGGAGCACAATTTGTCGGAATGGGCAAAGACCTTTACGACAATAATCCATTGGCAAAAGAACTTTTTGAGAAGGCAAACGATATCCTTGGCTACCGGATAACAGACATCATGTTTGAAGGAACGGATGAAGAACTCAAACAGACCAAAGTCACGCAGCCTGCTGTATTCCTGCACAGCGTTATCTCGGCATTGTGCCTTGGCGATGATTTCAATCCCGCCATGGTTGCCGGTCACTCACTTGGAGAATTCTCGGCTCTCGTGGCTGTCGGGGCGTTGAGTTTTGAAGATGGTCTGAAGCTGGTCTATGCACGTGCAATGGCAATGCAGAAGGCTTGCGACGTGGCTCCTTCTACTATGGCTGCCATTGTTGGTTTGCCGGACGAGAAGATTGAGGAAATATGCGCAGAAGTGAACAAGGGCGGTCATGTGGTGGTTCCTGCAAATTACAACTGTCCGGGACAGCTCGTTATATCGGGAAACATAGAGGCCATAAATGAGGCTTGCGAAAAACTTAAGGCAGCCGGGGCAAAGAGAGCGTTACCGTTGAAAGTCGGAGGCGCATTCCATTCTCCGCTCATGCAGCCGGCTAAGGATGAGCTTCAAGCCGCAATCGAGAAGACAACATTTGCAGCTCCGAAATGTCCTGTATATCAGAATGTGGACGGCAATGCCCATACAGAACCCGAAGACATCAAGGCAAATTTGATAGCACAGCTCACAAGCAGTGTGCGTTGGACGGAAAGCGTCCGCAATATGATTGCGGGCGGTGCGGATGATTTTACGGAGTGCGGTCCCGGTAAGGCTCTTCAAGGTATGATTGGTCGTATCGACAAGAGCGTGGCTTCACATGGTATAGAATAAATTACTGAACGTAATATTAGTTATGGCGCAGGTACACAGAAAGGTATAAGCAGATCTGTGTGTCCTGCGTTTTTGTTTTTATTTCCATAACGTAAGAACACCAGGCACATAAATGAAAAAAGTTATTATATATCAGGTATTCACCCGACTGTTTGGTAACCGTAATCAAACCCGTAAGGAAGGCGGTACCATTGAAGAGAACGGAAGCGGCAAAATGCGTGATTTCGATCGGGAGGTATTGCGGAGAATAAAGGCATTGGGAGTCACACATGTATGGTATACCGGAATTATACGTCATGCCACAACAACAGATTATTCGGCTTTCGGTATTCCATGTCAGCATCCGGCTATAGTGAAAGGACGTGCCGGATCTCCGTATGCCATTACCGACTACTATGATATAGACCCGGATATAGCCGATGACGTAGACAATCGGATGGCTGAGTTTGAGGCGCTTGTGGAGCGCACACATAAGGCGGGAATGCAAGTGGTAATAGATTTTGTGCCTAATCATGTGGCACGGCAATATCGTTCGATAGCGAAACCCGACGGGGTGAAGGATCTTGGCGAGACAGACAATGATGGAATGCACTTCTCGACGGATAATAATTTTTATTATTGCTGGGGCATGCGGTTTAGTCCGGATATTGATTTAAAGGGTGAAGCGGATGAACCGTACATGGAGTTCCCGGCAAAAGCGACTGGGAATGACCATTTCGGCTGTTCTCCGGGACGCAATGACTGGTATGAGACGGTGAAGCTTAACTATGGCATTGATTATTGTGATGCCGGCGGCCGCTCCGAACATTTCTCTCCTGTTCCCGACACATGGAACAAGATGACGGATATATTGCTTTTCTGGGCATCAAAGGGCGTAGATGCTTTCCGTTGTGATATGGCAGAGATGGTACCGACCGCATTTTGGGCTTGGGCGACGGACAAGGTGAAATGTCGTTATCCGGAGATAAAATTTATTGGCGAAGTATATGATCCGGCGCAATATAGAAACTATATATCGGCAGGTTTTGACTATTTGTATGACAAAGTGGGAATGTATGATTGTGTGCGTGATGTAATCTGTGGACACCGCCAGGCTTCGGATATCACATGGCAGTGGCAGGTTACCGATGACATACGCAGCCACATGTTGTACTTTCTTGAAAATCATGACGAGCAACGCATTGCGAGTGATTTCTTTGCGGCCAGCGGTGCCAAAGGGGTGCCGGGGCTTATCGTCAGTGTGTTGATGCGCCAAAATCCGTTCATGCTTTATGCCGGTCAGGAATTTGGAGAGTCAGGGATGGATAAGGAGGGATTTAGTGGAGTAGACGGCCGCACTACTATATTTGATTATTGGTCGGTGCCTTCTGTTTTCCGTGGGTATTATGACAGGCGTAAACAGACAAGAGAGGAGAGAACGTTAGGGGCCGTATATGCCAAAGTGCTGAATGTGGCTACGAATGAACAGGCAGTGGCAGAAGGTGAGTTTTATGATTTAATGTATGCAAACAGCCATATAGGTAGTAATCTTTATGCGTTTTTGCGGAAGTATGGTAGTGAAGCGCTTCTCGTGGTTGCCAATTTCTCGAGTGAACGATCTGAGTGTGACGTGAAAATTCCTGAACATGCTTTTGACTTTCTTGACATGCCTGAGGGGAGATATCAAGCAGAGGATTTGTTGACGGATGATAAGATGGTGCTGTCTTTGTCCAAAGGAAAGCCGGTCAGGATGAGTGTCGGCTCATGTTACGGTCGTGTATGGAAATTTTGTTGTAAGCATTGATATGAATGAGTTTGTTTTGAATGCGCATAACAAGGAGGAGCATCCACAAAGTCACACAGCGGAACATCTGTTGAATCAGACCATGATCAGGATGTTTGGTTGTGGACGTTCCGGTAATGCACATATAGAGCGTAAGAAAAGTAAAATAACTTATGTGGTAGACCACAAGCCGGACCGGAAAGAGGAAAAGGCTATTGCTGATAGAATGAACGAGCTTATAGAAATGGATCTTCCGGTTACTTTTGAGTTCGTGAACATTGCCGACTTGACAGAGGAAAATACAGCACCCGGTGGTAAATATTATGGTGTGACATTGGAAAAATTACCTGATGATGCATCAGAGGTAATCCGTCTTGTGCGTATTGGGGATTATGACGTGTGTCCGTGTATAGGCAAGCACGTCCGCTCCACGTCGCAAATAGGACGTTTCGAGATGCTTGGGACAAACTGGGATGAGCATCTGCGCACATTCAGAATAAGATTTAAGGTTATCTGAAAAACCTGGTATCACGGAATGCAATTCCGTGATACCAGGTTTTTATATTTCTATTTTCATAAACACGGGATAGTGGTCTGAATATGTAAGTTGTGTATTGTAGTATGTCAGTCCGGTCATACTTTTATCGTGAAAAATATAATCTATACGTACGGATTTCTTACCCCTGTATGTGCGCATCCATCCGCTTCCGCATTCTTTAAATCCGTCTGTCATGTCACCGAGCATAGTATTGTATACGTATGAATATGGAACATCGTTGAAATCGCCGCATAATATTGTCGGAATGTCTGAGTCGCGCTTTTCAAGGGCCACTGTGTTGGCTTGCCCAGCCCGTATAATCATGCCGAGAGTATAGTTGTTGTAAATGGCGTTTATAATGGAATTGCTCTCTACCTTTATTCCGCTGTTGGTGAGTTTGGCGGCTTGTTGGAGAGTTCTGTTAAATCCTGTAGTTTCCAAATGTACATTGAATACCCTTATTCTTTTACCGTTTACATCAACGTCGCACCACATTGCACTGTTGTTTGTATACTCAAAAGGAATGTTTTTTGTTTTTTTTATCGGGTAGCGGCTATATATTACCATGTCATTGTTTCCGGTAGCCATGTATGTGAAATATTCTTTATAGCTGTCGGAGTTTTTCTTATCACCACTGGCATCCGAATATTCTTGCATACATAGAATGTCAACTTTATGCTTTTTCATTTCCGAAAGAATGTCTTGTGCCATGAAGCCGGATGTCTCACGGCCGAAGTTCGCGACATTATATGTGGCTATTTTTATTCCGGCACTATTGTCTGCATTTGTATTTGACGGGCCGAACTGATATATTGTACCTATATATGGAATGCATGACAATACGGTGATAATGGGTATTGAAGATACAATCCAAAGCCGTTTAAGAAGCCAATATATCAGTATGAAGGCATTTGCAGCTATAAGAAGTGGCAATACATATACCAGCATGGCTCTTGCCGTATTGCCGGAAGGAGGCACGTCGCCACCGAACAGACCTACAAAGGTAAAGATGGACAATACTATCTGTATTACCAGAAACATCATTGTGATATATTTATATACTGCTAATTTTCCCATATTCAGATTGGTTATTCGTTTAAGTATTTAATTATCGTTTTAATAAGATGCTCGATGTGTATCGGTTTGGGGATAAATTCATTGCATCCGGCGCTCATTGCGTCTTTAATTTGTTCATCAAAGGCATATGCACTTAGTGCGATGACCGGAATATTCATGTTTATCTCTTTTATGATCCGTGTGGCATCCAGGCCGTTCATTTCCGGCATTCGTATATCCATGAGTATCAAGTCGGGTGTTTCTTCCTCGTTTAGAGTGACAGCTTCGATACCGTTCCTTGCCCGTATAAGTCTGTAGCGCTTGGATAAAATCTTTTTCAAGAGCTCATAATTGCAATCCTCATCTTCGGCAATAAGGATTAGTTTCATTTTATTTGTTCCTCCGTTAGCATCCATTCGCAATGTTCTTGTAACGGAAGTTGTGGTTGACATTTTCTTTATATTGCGGAAAAAGCCGTCAAAGGGTAGGGTGAAGTAGAACGTTGAGCCTTTTCCAATATGTGATTCAGCATATATTTGTCCGCCCATTTTCTCAATTATGATCTTACTTAGCGGGAGTCCTAGTCCGAAGCTGTTATAGTGTGTTTCAGCATCTTTTGATACGTATGCTTGAAATATATGGTCTATGTCTTTCGACGATATACCGTCTCCCGTATCTTTTACATAGAATCGGATTTTATTGCGGTTGTCAACCGGTCTGTAACCGAATGTTATAGCTCCTTGTTTTGTATGTTTTATTGCGTTGTTTATAAGGTTTGAAAAAACCTGTGTAAGTCTGTTTGCATCGGTATTGAGCATGATAGATTCAGTGGGAGTGTCTATCATGAGTTTAACACACTCTGTTATTTTGAATTTAAAAATATGTTTTATGCTCTTGCATAATTCATCTAAATCCGTATGGGATTTTTTTATTGTAATTTCTCCGGCCTCAACTCGTGAAAGATCAAGTATCTCGTTTATTAGAAAACCTAGTCTGCTGTTATTGCTTTCTATTATTTCAAGAAATTGCATGCGCTCTTCCATGGATTCCGTTTCAGCTATGATCCTGGAAAAACCTTCTATGGCATTTAATGGAGTACGAATTTCATGGCTCATGTTTGCAAGGAACAATGATTTCATTTTGCTGGCATTCTCAGCTTTAAGAATACTGTCTTTGCATTTTTTCAGTTCGTATTCGGCCTTTTCTTTTTCTGCCAATGCTTTTTGGAGTCTGTCTTCCAATATCGCAAGCTTTTGCAGAAAAAAATCCGGTTCATATTTCTCCATATCTTTATTCATCGTTTAGTAGAGACAAAGATACGACAAAAAATAGAATTAATGATGGTCATATATAATATATTTTACCCTCTTCTCACTTTTTCCCATACTCCGGTGTTTTTGTGTGTGAACAGATACCGAATGCCATGGAATACATTGATATTCATGAACATAAAGTAATACGGAACATATAGTATTCTGTTTCTACGTCCTTGTGTATCTGACAGATATCCTCCGAAAGCTGCCGCATAAAACATTATCTGTAAGACCCAGATAATAGTGTATATAGTTCCGGCTTTTGAGAAGACCAATATCGTGTTAAGGGGTATCAATGTGAACAAGGCTATGGGCGTGATGCTCCATCTTAGGACTCTGTGGGAAATAAATTGGAATGCTACTATCGGATATTTAATGGGATTCATCAAGTTTTTCAGACGCCAGATGCTTTGTAATCCGCCTGCCGCAATTCTTCTTTTTCTTTTAGACTCTTCTTCAATGTTTGCCGAACCATATTCAAACGCATAGGCGTATGGGGTGTATGCAATGCGGTATCCCTTTACTGTCATGCCCATGGAAAGGATGAAATCGTCAAGCAACGTATCCTCAGGTATCGGGTCAAATAATTCTTTTCTTATGGCGCATAACTCACCGGCGGCTCCCATTGCCGAGTATAATTCGTAATCCCATCGTTTCAAAGTGCTTTCATATTTCCAGTATAGGCCTTCTCCCTTTGCGGCGGTATGTTCGTTATTTCTTGCCATTACACGTTTCTCTCCTGCCACGCATCCTACTGACGGGTCATTGAATAGGCGTACAATTTCTTTTATCGCTCCGGGATTTATCATTGTGTTGGCATCGGTCATGATTATAATGCCTGTCTGTATCTTTGGTATGGCTCTGTTCATTGCGGCTGTTTTGCCGCGCCGTTCTGGATGGAATGTAATTTGAATGCTTGGATATGCTTTCAGGTATTCATTGGTTGAGTCTGTACTTCCATCTGTGGCCCACATGATATGCAGTTTGTCTTTTGGGTAATCCAATGCGCCAATGTTTTCCATTTTCATTTTTACGATATTTTGCTCGTTATATGCGCATATAAGCATTGTCACTTCCGGAAGGTCGGTTTCTGATTGTAGAATTTGCTTTTGTTTTTGGATTATTATTCTCTTTATTCTTATGATGACATAAAGTATAATCCCATATCCTATGTATGTATAGAAAGTCAGGAACAGAAAAATCCAGAAAGTGGTTTTTATGGTATTCATTTCGGTATTTTTTGTGTTACAATGCAAAATAAATAAAAATATCTGTGAAATACAAAAAAACACGGAAATAACTAATTGTATTCCCGTGTTTTTATATTTACTACTGTATCTCTATTTCTTCTTTCATATCGATGAATTCTTTGTTTTTGTCATAGAATTCATATTGAAGGAAAGCCATCTTTTGTGATGGAACAACATTTATTCCCAGGCCATATTTAATTTGCCATTTTCTTTTCATGGAAACTAATCCTTGATTTATGTAGGCGGCTACATACGGATGTACATGAAGATACAGTTTCTTGATACCTATCTTATTGACTAAACGGTCAATTTTACTCTCCAATTGATCTGTAAACAGTATGCTTGATTTTATTTTGCCGCGTCCGAAACATGTCGGGCATGTCTCTTCCACGTTAACATCCATTGCCGGACGCACTCTTTGGCGGGTGATTTGCATCAGTCCGAACTTGCTTAGCGGCAGTATATTATGCCTTGCTCTGTCTTTTTGCATGTTTTTACACATGCGCTCATAGAGCATTTGTCTGTCTTCTGCAAGGTTCATGTCAATGAAATCGACAACAATTATACCTCCCATATCGCGTAAGCGTAGTTGGCGTGCCAGTTCATCGGCGGCACCGAGGTTTACTTCAAGCGCATTTGCCTCTTGTCCGTTTTCAGCTCTTGTCCTGTTGCCGCTGTTGACATCCACTACGTGTAAGGCTTCTGTATGTTCAATGATGAGATAAGCGCCACGCTTGTAATTTACGGTTCTTCCAAAAGCGGATTTAATTTGCTTTGTGACATTGAAATTGTCGAAAATGGGCACTTGCCCATTATATTGTTTTACAATGTCTACTTTGTCAGGGGCTATTAACCCGACATAATCTCTTATTTGGCTGAAAATCTCCGTGTCATTGACATAAATGCCATCATAAGTGGGATTGAATAAATCTCGCAATAGAGCGACGGCTCTCCCTGTTTCTTCAAATACAACTTGCGGGCGTACGGTGGTTTTCTGCACTTTTGTTATGGCATCTTCCCAACGTTTAAGCAAAATCTTTAATTCTGTATCCAGTTCCGCAACTCGTTTACCCTCGGCAGAGGTACGCACAATAACTCCAAAGTTCTTGGGTTTTATGCTTTGGATGAGTTGCTTGAGCCTTGCTCGTTCTTCGCCTTTTTTAATTTTTGAGGAAACAGAGACTTTATCATTAAATGGTATCAAGACAATATATCGTCCGGCAAAACTAAGTTCGCATGTCAGACGCGGTCCCTTTGTGGATATTGGTTCTTTGACAATCTGTACCATCACTTCCTGTCCTACTTTTAGGGCCGTTTGTACGCTTCCGTCCTTTTTAAGGTCAGGCAGTCTTGATGCCTTTGATATCGGATAAAGTCTTTTTCTGTCGCTTTGTACTTGTTTGAGATACTTTTCGTATGAGTTAAATTGAGAACCTAAATCAAGGTAATGCAAGAAAGCATCTCGCTCAAATCCCACGTCTACGAAACATGCGTTTAGCCCGGGCATCAGTTTTCTTACTTTTGCCACATAGATGTTGCCTACGGAGAAAGATGCGGAACGTGTCTCGTTCTGATATTCCACCAGGCTTTTGTCTTCAAGTAAAGCGATGGAGATCTCTTTGGGCTGTACATCAATAATTACTTCGCTTGTCATTTCTTCTTGTTTCTTGTAATTCTCGTCTGTTTCTTAAATAGAAAGGGTGTGCCAAAGTTCTGATGAACTTTATTGACACACTCCTCTCATTTCTTTTTTGAATAGACTTGCAATCAAGCTCTGCTTATTTGCTCTTGTGTCTGTTCTTTCTCAATCTCTTTTTACGCTTGTGAGTTGCCATCTTGTGGCCCTTTTTCTTTTTTCCGCTTGGCATAGCTTAAGATTTTAATTTGATTATTATTAAATGTTTGATTATTTCATTTTTTCAATGAAACTCTTTGCCGGCTTAAATCCGGGGTAATCATGAGCCTCAATGACTATGGTTGTATTCTTTGAAATGTTACGGGCTGTCTTTTGTGCACGGTGCTTAACAATAAAACTGCCAAAGCCTCTAAGGAATACATCTTCTTTTTTTTCTGTCAAGCTTTGTCGTATTTCTTCCATAAAGGCTTCAATTGTAGTTGCAACGTCTTTTTTAGCCAATCCGGTATCTGCTACAATCTTGTTTATGATATCTGCTTTAGTCATTTTAATTGTTTGTGAATATCTGAATTATTTATAATATTTTATCCCTTTTTCGTTAATTGGAGTGCAAATATACTGATTTTCAGCGGTAAAAGGAAATAAATTTGGATTTTTTTTATAAAAAGCTATCTTATTCTTTCGATATACATTAATATAATCAGTCTGCGGAACAATAAGTATGGCTTGAGATTTGTCATCTATGTAACACCATGATTAAGCCTTTTTGTATTTTAATCGGGGTTTTCGCATTACATTTATCCGCTCTTCGCATTTTATTTAGTATCGTCTTTATTTCTGATTCTTAATTTATAAGATTAATGCCGTTTTATTATGAATGTTCCAAGTCTGTGAGTTATGCCTTTTTGACCTAACGACCTTAGAACGTACATTCCTTCCGAAAGATCTGAAATATCGGCGGTTTCATCGATATACGGTCTTGTTGCAACAATTCCTCCCTGAAGTGTTTCAATTATCAGATAATCAGCCGATAGAATGTTTGTTTTTGGGGGTACACTTAGTGTCTTGCCATCGTTTTTTAGTAAATAACTTCTGTTTTCTTTTGTTGTTTTTGGGGGAATGCTTATAGGCTGGCTTTCATTACCGTACCTGTCCATGGCTGTTACAGCATAATATCGTGGTCTTTTGTTTCTTTCGTGAGCTATGAATATTTCTTGTTTCAAGTATCGTGTAGCAATGATGTTTCTTGCATCATCGATGTCTACGGGATATGAAGGAGATGAATATATGTTATAAGATAGGTAAGTACCGTCTGACATGTCTTTGGCACCGTTCCAACAGATGAGATATCCTGTTTTTGTATTGGTAATGGTCATGGACGACGGTGCGGACGGTTTAACATTCCATTGCCATGTCATCGGTGGTATCAACGCTGGATTTTTATCGATTTCATCGGAAGTAAGATCATATATTCCTTTGATATTTTCCGTGAAGAAACGTGAGCGGAAGAATGCATGTCCCATTCCGTTTGCTCTTAATACATTCATCTTTCTTTTAAACAACTCAACATCCCAATCTTTTTCTTTATCAGACATGAAATAAATGCCTAATCCTGCGCAGATTATTCGCCCATTACCGTTCTCTTTCCAGTCAAGGGCAAACGGATAAAACTGGTTGCCTTTAAAGTATATCATCGGGAATAATTCGTCCATAAATCCGTCTTGTAACCAGCCTTGTGCATCTTGGCATACTGTGGTATAAGCATTCCAGCCGTGACTTCTATATCTTGTCAAATCATCAAATTTTCCTATTGGTGAGCAGCTTATTTTAACCCATGGTTTTCTTCCTTTCACCCTGTTATGTATCATTTTCACAATACCGGTTATATATTCTCTGCCTTGTCTGCGATTGATTTTCCTGTTCCATGTTTCAGGATATCTGATGTAATCCAGGTGTATCCCGTCTATGTCATAGTTTTCTGTAATCTCACCGCATATATCTGCTATGTATGGACCGGCTTGTGGGTGTTCGGGGTTTATGTATCCTTCATCACCTATTCTTTTTATCATGTTCGGATATTTATATCTCAATTTTTTGCACCCGGTGTTGTTCCATCTTCCTATGGGGATGGTGACAACCCATGCGTGTAGCTCCATTCCCCGTTTGTGGCATTCGTCTATGGCGAATGCCAATGGGTCATATCCAGGTGAAAGCCCGGGAATACCTGACATAGAACCGTCCCATGGTTCGTATGCCGATGGATAAATGACGGTTCCTCGTATACGTGTTTGTAGCAGAACGGTATTTATGTTTGCTTTTTTCAATTTGTCAAGAATGTCGCATAACTCCTTCTTTTGTATTTTCACTGAGTTTTCCGACCGTGCATAAGAGTGCGGCCAGTCAAGCCCTCCTATTGTTGTGAGCCATACTGCCCGCACCTCGTGTTTGGGTGACGGGATATGTGCATTGGCCGATAATTGAGAGATAGAAAAAAAGAGTGATATTATAGCTATGTATTTATATATACGTTTTAAAACTTTCATGTTTAAAGTATTTTGGCGCAAAGTTATCATTATTTTTTTATATCTCAAATTAAATACTTACTTTTGCATGAAGATTTTAAAATAAAAACCGATAATATGATTTCTTTTATATTGAGCCTTGCGGCTTTGGTAATCGGGTACTTTTTTTATGGCCGTTTCGTAGAAAGGGTCTTTGGTCCGGACGACAGGATTACACCTGCGGTGGCAAAGGCTGACGGGGTAGATTATATTGTTCTTCCTAATTGGAAGATATTCATGATTCAGTTTCTCAATATAGCAGGTACAGGACCTATTTTCGGAGCTATAATGGGGGCTAAATTCGGGCCGTCTTGTTATCTTTGGATAGTGTTAGGATGTATTTTTGCCGGCGCCACGCATGATTATCTCAGTGGAATGTTGTCTATGCGTAACGGGGGAAGCGGTCTTCCTGTTTTGGTAGGCAAGTATCTCGGACAGGCAGCAAAGAAAATAATGCTTGTATTCACGGTATTGTTGTTGATAATGGTTGGAACGGTTTTTGTGTACAGTCCGGCAGTGATACTAGAGTCAATCGGAGGTTCTTCCATGATGTGGGTATTTGTAATATTTATTTATTATGTGGTAGCGACAATGTTGCCTATAGATAAGGTGATAGGCAAGATCTATCCGTTGTTTGCCATATCCCTGCTTTTCATGGCGTTGGCATTGATGGTAATTCTTCTCATCGAGATGCCACGTTTACCGGAATTTTGGGATGGTCTTGATAATATGGCTGTAAAAACCGATATATCGTGGACAGACAATATATTCCCTTGCCTGTTTATAACAGTGGCCTGTGGCGCAATTAGTGGTTTTCACGCTACACAAAGTCCCTTGATGGCTCGCTGTGTGAAGAGTGAGAAGATGGGGCGTCCGATCTTTTACGGTTCTATGATAACAGAGGGAATTGTAGCGTTGATATGGGCTACCGTGTCGATGTATTTCTTTTATGGAGAGCCGACCCCTGGCTATCATGTATTGGAGGCAGCGAGAGAAACGGGGTTCCATACATCGGCTCCAGCCGTGGTGAATATCATTTGTAATGATTGGTTGGGTGTTGTTGGTGGAGTGTTGGCTCTGCTTGGTGTTGTTGCAGCTCCGATTACGAGTGGTGACACGGCTTTCAGATCTGCTCGTTTGATTATTGCGGAAAATATCAGTATCGGACAAAAAAACATATTGCAACGTTTTTATATTTCTGTTCCGTTGTTTGTTGTTTCTATTATGTTTTTGTTGTGGCAGATTGGCAATCCGGACGGATTTAATATAATATGGCAATATTTCGGATGGGCCAATCAGGCATTGTCTGTATTTACTTTATGGACACTTACAGTATATCTTGTAAGGGAGAATAAGTGTTATATAATAGCATTGATACCGGCATTATTTATGACCACTGTATGTGCTACTTTCCTTTTCGCTTCAAGGCAAGCGTTTCATATGGATGCTCAGGTAGCTTATGCTTTGGGCACACTCGTTTTTGTGATAGCGACGGTGTGGTTTAGGATGTGGTACGGGAAATATAAAAAATCACAAAATTAAATAATAGAACAATGAAAAAGAAATTAGTTTTTATGCTTGTCGGATTGGTTGTGACAATGGCTGCCAATGCGCAATTTGAGCAAGGTAAGAAGTATATAGGCTCTTCTTTGTCTGGGCTAAACCTGAGTTATAACGGAACAGAAAAAAGTTCTTTGGGCTTACAAGCCAAAGCCGGTTATCTTTTCAGTGAAGATTTCATGATAACGGGACAGATCGGCTATGATAAGAAAAAAGACGTGCCGGCTGCTTATACTCTTGGCGCAGGCGCACGTTATTATATAGTTCAGAACGGATTGTATTTAGGAGCCTCTGTAAATTATCTGCATTCAAACAATAATTATGATGATTTTATGCCGAGTTTGCAGGTGGGTTATGCTTTTTTCATCAGCCATACCGTAACAATTGAACCGGAAATATATTATAATCAGTCTTTCAAGAGTCACAGTGATTATAGTACTGTAGGTTTCCGAGTAGGATTTGGTATTTATTTATAAATAATATAATATAATATAATATAATAGAGATAGCTATGTTAAGTGTAAACGAATTGACAGACAGACTGATAGATCTTTCTTTTGCGGAAGATATAGGTGATGGGGATCATACAACGCTATGTTGCATACCGGATGAAGCTATGGGAAAATCGCATCTTCTGATAAAGGAGGACGGTATATTGGCAGGAGTGGAAGTAGCCCAAAAGGTCTTTGCACGTTTTGATTCGTCAATGAATGTGGAAGTGCTTATAAATGATGGTGTTAAGGTGAGTAAAGGTGACGTGGCGATGGTTGTCACGGGAAAAGTACGTTCTTTGTTGCAAACAGAAAGGCTCATGTTGAATATAATGCAACGTATGAGCGGTATTGCAACCATGACTAATAAATATGTGGAACGTATCGCAGGAACGAAAACGCGAATATTGGACACAAGAAAAACAACACCCGGAATGCGAATGCTTGAAAAGCAGGCTGTAAAGATAGGTGGAGGGTGCAATCATCGTATCGGACTTTTCGATATGATATTGCTGAAAGACAATCATATAGACTTTGCAGGAGGTATATCCAATGCAATAAACAGATGTCATGATTATCTCAAAACCAATGGACTTGACTTGAAAATAGAAATAGAGGTTCGTGATTTTGATGAGTTGCGTCAGGTGCTTGACTGTGGTGGAGTGAATAGAATAATGCTTGATAATTTCTCTGTGGATGATACCAGGAAAGCTGTAGAGCTTGTGAATGGTGTATACGAAGTTGAGTCGAGCGGTGGAATAACATTCGACACTATTCGTGATTATGCAGAGTGTGGGGTCGATTTTATTTCTGTTGGCGCTTTGACACACTCGGTAAAAGGACTTGATATGAGTTTTAAGGCATGTTGAGTTTTATTGCCGGATTGTTTTTGGCAATATCAATCAATTACACCCCGCCGGTAGACTATGAAATGTCTTTGGCGGGGAATTTTGGTGAGCCTCGCCCCAATCATTTCCATAACGGTATTGATGTGAAAACAGGTGGGGTAGAGGGTAAACCTATCTATTCTATCGGTGAAGGATATGTGAGCAGAATTACAGTCGGAATGTTTGGCTTCGGTAATGCTGTCTATGTGGCTCATCCGGATGGAAAGACCAGCGTGTATTGTCATTTGAAATCTTTTTCACCACGCATAAAATCGCTATTGAGGAAATGGCAGTATGAAAATCAATCATATATTGCAGACGTAAGATTGTCTCCATTGGATTGCCCATTGTCTGAAGGACAACTTATCGCTGTTAGTGGAAATACGGGTGCTAGTCAAGCTCCACACTTGCATCTTGAATTGCGAGACACAAAAACTGGTAGATTATTAGATCCTCTTAGTGTGTTAAGTTCATATATTAAAGATGAGACCCCACCAATGGCTCACGGATTTCTGGTGTATCCGATGAAGGATTTGGGATTGTTTAATAAAAATCGTACCTGTCAGGCATTTCGATTTATCTCACATAACATGGAGGAGCATTTCATAGGTTGGGGTAAAATTGGATTTGGTTTATGGGCAAATGATTATTCAGAGGCCACGTATAATAGATATGGAGTGTATGAAACAATACTATTGGTTGATGGAAAGGAAGTTTTTCATGCATGTGTTACGGACTTCCCCTCGCAAAGCACAAGGATGGTGAATGTTTGGGGAGATTACGGTCATTATTATCAAAGCGGAGTATGGTATATGAAATCATTTACGACACCAAGCAACAGGCTTGACATGTTGAAAGCGGATGATAGTTTGGGGATAGTAGACATAAATGAAGAGCGTGATTATCATTTGGAATATATTTTACGGGATATATTTGGAAATACGTCAAATTACAAATTTGTGGTGAGTGGAATTGCACAAAATATTTCGAAAGAGGATGACGATGGGGATTTTACGTTAATGCTGAAGTGGGATAAAACAAATTGTTATTCATTGCCGGGCATGCAGCTTGTAATTCCTTACGGTACTTTGGCGGACGATATTCATTTGAGACCAGAGGTAAGGCAAAAGGAAGGCAAGAGTTCTCCAATGTATTCTTTTAGTAATACTTCATATCCGTTATTACAATGGGCTGAACTGAGTATTGCTGTTAAAGGAAAGGTAAAGGATCCGAGCAAACTTTTTATCGTCGGGCATGATGATAAATATCGGTATTATGGAGGCGAGTATAGAAACGGTTGGGTGACAGGACAAATAAGGGATCTAGGACTTTTATATGAGTTGGATTATGACGATGAAGCTCCGGAAATAACTCCGGTAAGACAGGAACAATGGAGCAAATTGGCTGTTGTAGAATTGGAAGTAGATGATAACAAAAGCGGGATCAAGACTTATAAGGGATATGTCGATGGTCGGTTTGTACTTTTCGAGAAAGTTGAAAAGTGCTCAATGGTAGTCTGTGATTTAAGTGATACACCAATAGAGAAGACTGGAAATGTTCATCACTTGAAATTCTTCGCAACAGATCATCGTGAAAATACAAGGGTGTTTAATACTAAAATTGTGTATTAAGCCTAATTTACGAATATTTGTAGAAAGAATAAATGAAATAGAAAAAGAGTTTAATATAAATAATGATGAGAAAGAAAGCGTTAATAGTATTTGCGCTTATGGTGTATGGAAGTGCCATGGCGTGTACCAATCTTATCGTTGGTAAGAAAGCAAGTGCGGATGGCTCCGTGATGTGTACGTATAGTGCTGATGATTATGGAATGTATCAGACATTATGTCATTATCCGGCTGCCAAACATGAGAAAGGAGCAATGCGTAAAATTTTTGACTGGGATACTAACAAGTATCACGGAGAAATACCAGAAGCGCCTGAGACTTACAATGTTATTGGAAATATAAATGAATATCAGGTTACGATAGGAGAGACAACATTCGGAGGGCGCGAAGAAATGGTGGATTCAACCGGTATTCTTGATTACGGTTCATTGATTTATATTGCATTACAACGTTCTCGTACTGCTCGTGAAGCTATTAGGACTATGACAACTTTGGCAGAGACATACGGATACAATAGCGAGGGGGAAACGTTTACTGTTTGTGACCCTAATGAAGCGTGGATAATGGAGATGATGGGATGCGGAGCCGGTAGTAAATCCGTAGTATGGGTAGCTTTGCGTATACCGGATGATGCAATCTGTGCGCATGCAAATCAAAGCAGAATA
This sequence comes from Prevotella sp. MGM1, assembly GCF_002933775.1. Classification (GTDB taxonomy): domain Bacteria; phylum Bacteroidota; class Bacteroidia; order Bacteroidales; family Bacteroidaceae; genus Prevotella. The sequence goes on along the minus strand of NZ_BEWV01000042.1, from coordinate 5,495 downwards.
CGTACATTTAACCAGAAAGACAAGCAGAATGTAATGTATTCAAAGAATGCTATAAAGTTTGCTCGCAGTAAGGGATGGTTTGATGGAAAGGATGCTGATTTCAGCTTCTGTGAGGCTTATGCTTATCCGGATTTTGGCGGACGTCGCTATTGTGAAGCTCGTGTTTGGAGTTTTTTCAATCATTATAGTACCGAAATGGCTCAGTATATACCATACGCCGAAGGTAAGGTTAAAGATGCGAAACCAATGCCTTTATGGATTACGCCTAATAAAAAGATAAGTGTTCATGATTTGGAAAACTGTATGCGTGACCATTATGAGGGGACACCGTTCGCTCTTGACAGTGATATAGGTGGCGGAATATGGCAGATGCCTTACCGCCCTACACCATTGGCGTTTGAAGTTGATGGCAAGACATATTTCAACGAACGTCCCACGTCGACCCAACAGTCTGGTTTCGTTTATGTAAGTCAGATGCGTTCATGGCTTCCTCGTGAGATAGGTGGAATATTGTGGTTTGGCAATGATGACGGGAATATGGTACCATTCACTCCTGTTTATTGTTGTGCAGTACGTGTTCCGGAATGTTATAATGCTCCTGGTGCTGATGCCTTAACATTTAAAATGAATAGTGCTTATTGGGTTTGCAATTGGGTTAGTAATATGGTATATCCCAGATATAGCCAGATGTTTCATAGTCTTGAAGCTGTTCGTGATTCTCTTGATGCATCTTATTTTGACTTGCAGATGGAGGTTGAGAAACAGGCAATGGAGTTATATGCTAAAGAGCCGGCACAGGCTGTGGAATATCTGACAAATTATACAGCTGAAAAAGCTGGTCAAATGCTTTCTCGTTGGCAGCAACTCGCTTTCTATCTTATTGTAAAATACAATGATATGATAGTTAAACCAGAGAAAGACGGTAAATTTACAAGAACAAAATATGGTCTTGGTTCAAAGGTTGAACGTCTCGGATATCCTGCAAACTATGCTCGTGAACTTATCAAGCAAACAGGTAATAAATACTTATGTCCTGATGAGTAAATAAATTTATAAGGCCGATTAACAATTGATCAGGCTCAAATTCTGTATCAATAAATTTATTGATACAGAATTTGAGCCTGATTTTTAGATGCAAAGCAAATATGGGTTCCTCATTATCACATATCAAACGACGATAATGAAAGTGTTTGAACAAAAAATCTAAATACTATCTGTATCTTTGGTTTGGGCTTCCCGTAGTATTATACTTGTAGCTCCAATCGTGAAAAGAGAGCCGTCGCTGATAACCCTACGTTCTTTATCGCCTAAAATTTCATTATCAACGAATGTTCCGGTATAGCTAGGACCGTCACGTAAAATATATCTCAATTTACCTTTTTTGTCGCGACAGACATTTATTATACAATGTGTTATATCTATACTTGGATCGTTGGTCTCGATAGGAGTATTTGTTTTGCTACCTTTCATATAGCGTCCTATGACATTATCTCCATATTGTAATGGGATGACTTGCTTATAATGGAAGACGTTTTCTATCACAACAATAGAACCAAAGCCGTTTTCATTTGCATTCTCATCGGGATTTTCTTCCTTTTGAGTTGCTCGCAATTTAGATACTCCAATTCTTATTCTAAACTGTTTTCCACATTCAGGACATTCAAACAACAGTGATTGGCCTGATTCGTATTTTGTTTCATCAAATGTGATATAGTTATCACATTTCGGGCATCTTACTCTTTTCATTTCTTTTTATATACCCAAGCTTGTTCAAAATATTCATTATTATGTGCAGAACGCAATGCGGAATACGCTTCGGACTCATTATTGTAATGGCCATATACGACCCTTACGATATTGTTGTTGATGTATATATGTGCGTCTTTATACCCGTTTTTATGTAATTCCTGAATATACATATTAGCATTTCTTTCTGTCGTTCTACTCGCCAAAACAATGCAGTATGCTCCTGTATCTTGATCTTTTGTGGATATATTGTGATTTGCATCCGGTTTAATGCCTGTGATAGTATCTTTTTGTGAAACAGCTGCCTTAATCTCTTTTGGAGTTATTTTGTGCATTTTTTCACTACCGGATGTCGGATTGATATTGGATATTATTCCATTATTGATATTTCCGGTGATATAGCTGTTGTTACTGTTTGAGATAGGAGTCGTGATGAATAAGAATGCAATGAGTGACGCGGCTACAGCAACAGCGTTTCTAATCCATGCGACCTTGATTCTTATTGTTTTATCGTCTGAAAGGTTGTCATCCTCAATTTCGGTATTCTCGGATATAATGACCTCCTTGTCAATATCGGCTATGGATGAAGTCATTTCATCTTTTGATATTTTTTTTATTTCAACAGAATCCAAACCGTATAAATCCGGCGATAGTATTCCGCATTCACATGGCTCGAAATTATACTTGTTTTCTTCGTTGATGTATAATATCCCAATATCGTTCAGCTCGTATTTACCGTCGTTCCGAAGATGTTGTTTCAACTCATGTACTTCTTCTTCTATCCTTCGTATTGCCTCCGGATAACTTATATCGTATGCCTCAATATATGACTGGGCAAGTAAAGAATCATTTAATTTAAGTTGGGGATTGAATCCTATTGTGCGCAATGGCGGCAGGTATAAATGTTCGTTGTCGTCATAACGCGCCTCTGAGTGATGTGTCATAAAGCCTCCTAATCCGGGGACTATTACACAGTCATTACCAAGTAAAAGAATCTCAATATGTCTTTCCAATTCAATCATGGCTGCAAAATTAAGTCTTTTCGCGGATATTTGCAAATAAAAGCAAGTTAATGTAGAATTAAATTGGCAAAACAATATCTAAACGGAATTTATTTATTACATTTGCACAACGGAAATATAAATCTTTATTATCTTATGGAATACAAAAAAACAAGTATAGAAGGTGTTTATATTATAGAGCCGAAAGTCTTTAATGACGCACGTGGATATTTTTTCGAGGCTTGGAAAAAAGCTGACTTTGAAAGCAATATAGGTCATGTCGATTTCATACAAGACAATGAGTCAAAATCAAGTTATGGTGTATTGCGCGGTCTGCATTATCAAAAAGGAGAATTTTCTCAGGCCAAATTGGTCCGTGTCATAAAAGGGAAAGTACTTGACGTTGCGGTCGACCTGCGTAAAAGCAGTCCTACTTTCGGGCAACATGTGATGGTTGAACTTAGTGAAGAGAACAAGCGACAGTTTTTTATACCGCGTGGTTTTGCTCATGGGTTTCTTGTAATGAGCGATGAAGCGGTGTTTACCTATAAGGTGGACAATGTTTATTCGCCACAGAGCGAGGCGAGTATATTGTATAATGATCCTGCGCTTGGAATTAAGTGGCCGATTGAGGAAAATAATGTTGTGATGAGCGACAAGGATCTCAAAGCGCAATTGCTTAAAGATGCGGTTTTGTTTGATTGAGTATTAATATCTGAAAAATGAATATAGCTATAATAGGTACCGGCTATGTTGGTCTTGTATCCGGAACGTGTTTTGCTGATACAGGGGCGAATGTCACATGTGTAGATGTCGATTTAAATAAAATCGAGCGTCTTAAAAGAGGCGAAATACCTATTTATGAGCCGGGGCTGGATGAGTTGGTTGTGAAAAACGTAAAGGCCGGGAGATTGAGGTTTACGACCGATTTAGCTTCTGTACTGAATGATCAGGAGATTGTTTTCTCGGCTGTTGGCACCCCACCGGATGAAGACGGTAGTGCAGATCTCAAATATGTGTTGGAGGTAGCGAGCACCATTGGCAAGAATTTGACTAAATATCTCGTGGTGGTAACCAAGAGTACGGTTCCTGTCGGAACTGCGGCCAAAGTGCGTGCGACAATCCAGGATGAGCTGGATAAGCGTGGGGTAGACGTGAAATTTGATGTGGCAAGTAACCCTGAGTTTTTAAAGGAAGGTAATGCCGTAAGTGATTTCATGTCTCCCGATCGTGTTGTTGTTGGAGTCGAGAGTGAACAGGCAAAGAAAGTCCTGACTAAATTATATAAACCATTCCTTATAAACAACTTCCGTGTCATATTTATGGATATTCCTTCGGCCGAAATGACTAAATATGCCGCAAACTCGATGTTGGCTACCCGCATCTCCTTTATGAACGATATTGCTAATTTGTGTGAGTTGGTCGGTGCGGATGTCAATATGGTAAGAGCGGGAATAGGGGCTGATACACGTATAGGCAGGAAGTTCTTGTATGCCGGATGCGGCTATGGCGGTTCTTGTTTTCCAAAAGATGTCAAGGCTTTGATAAAGACAGCTGACAAGAAAGGATATTCTATGGAAGTCCTTAAAGCCGTTGAACGAGTCAATGAAAAGCAGAAAGCAGTGTTGTTTGACAAATTGAAAAATGTATATAAGGAAGTCGGCTTACAAGGTAAGACGATTGCTTTGTGGGGTTTGTCTTTCAAGCCGGAAACGGATGACATGCGGGAAAGTACAGCTCTTGTCATGATAGAACATTTGCTTTCAGCCGGTTGCACAGTCCGGGTCTATGACCCGGTAGCCATGGATGAGTGCAAACGGCGCATCGGTGATAAGGTTACTTATTGTCGTGACAAATATGATGCGGTGCTTGATGCAGATGCTTTGCTTCTGCTTACTGAATGGAAAGAATTTCGTTTGCCTACATGGATGGTCATAAAGAAAGCCATGAAATATCCTCTGGTGATAGACGGGCGTAATATATTTGATAGCGAGGAGCTTAAAGAGAACGGTTTCGAGTATCATTGTATTGGCAAATGATATATACATATAATACTTATAGAATGAACAAGTGGCTTTTTCTTTTATTCCTCATTGTTGTTTTTGTTTGCGGGTGTGGACAAAATGAAAAACAATCACAGGTTGGTTTTATAACGGAAGACAAAGAAGCCAAAGCAAATTTACAAGGAATTTGGATCGACTTCGAAACCGAAGCCCCTGTTTTTAAGATAGAAAAGGATACTATCTTTTATCCTGATACCACAAGTCAGCCGACATTTTTCCGTGTCAGTGCGGATACATTATGTATCGGTCGTGACATAACCAAATATCCGATTTTGAAATTGACAAAGAACTTGTTTTTGTTGAAAAATCATAATGGTGATGTTCTGAAACTGGTGAAAAGCATGGAACCGGATAAAGAAAAAGCCTTTAAAATAGAAAAGCCTCAATTGCCAATCGTTACACACGATTTGAAGAAAGATACGGTTGTGGTGTATAACAGCGTACGTTATCATTGTTATATAGCCGTAAATCCTACAACGTATAAGGTGATAAAGTATTCCTACAATGACGATGGGGTGAAGGTGGAGAGCGTTTATTATGATAATATCATTCACATCAGTGTCTTTAATGGTACTAAAAAGTTATATTCTCGTGATTTCAACAAGCGAATGTATTCAAGGTTCGTTCCTGACGGTTTTCTCTCACAGGCAATATTGAGCAATATAGAGTTTGATTCGGTAGACTC
>NZ_BEWV01000041.1 GCF_002933775.1 Prevotella sp. MGM1 | reverse complement strand
AAAAACGCATGGTATAAGGTCGTGATGAACAGTTACAGAGGAAGCGGAGGCGGAGAGCTACTGACAAAGGGTGCCGGAATACCCAAAGACTCATTGGCAGGAAGAACGGTATATCAGAGTGAAAAAGACCAGAGATATTATATAATGAAAGAAATAGAGGATACCGGCATTGTAACGCCGACAGCTAACAGAAACTGGAAATTTGTGCCTGAAAAATGGACTATACAGGCAATAAAAAGAGACAGACAAATTATTTTCGGGAAATAAATACTATCATGAAAAAGCATTACTTTGTATTCCACAAAGACTATATCCTGCTGGAAAAGCATGAAGACGGTTCTTTCAACATACCATACTCTGAAGTTCCACCAACAACAATTACGAATAGAGCGGACATTATGACCGTCACAGCAGCTGACGGAGAGGAAGTATTGACGTACAGCGTAGACATTCCCATTGCTGACAACTCTGGACTTGAACTATGCGGACTGAGAGAGAGTTACTACAAACTGCCATACAGTCAATACCTGAAAGCCGGAAAATGCAAAGAATTATTGTATTGGGATCACAACTCTAAATTTTGCGGCGCATGTGGCGGACTTATGCAAAAAAGCACAGACATCAGCAAGAAATGCGGTAAGTGCGGGAAAGAAGTCTGGCCCCAGTTGGCCACCGCTGTCATCGTTTTGATTAGTAAAGGCAACGATATATTGCTTGTACACGCAAAGAATTTCCGTGGTAATTTCTATGGGTTGGTGGCAGGCTTTGTTGAGACGGGTGAGACACTTGAACAAGCCGTATCGCGCGAGGTTCTCGAAGAAACCGGACTAAAAATTAAAAATATCAAATACTTCGGAAGTCAACCTTGGCCATACCCTTGCGGACTGATGATTGGTTTCACGGCAGACTATCAAGAGGGAGAAATAAGCCTGCAACAATCCGAACTTACGTCTGGTTCATGGTTTGATGCGGCAAACCTCCCCACCATACCGGAAAAACTGTCTATCGCCCGAATGTTAATCGACGACTGGCTGAAAAAGCAAAAGAATAAAAACTAATACTCTATCAACTCCATCGACATTTTACCATCAAAGGATATTCTTGTATCAAGCAAATAACAACTGGCACCATCAGGCACACAGATAATGGTATTAAAGTGAAATCCTTTCGAGTCTACCGAATCAAACTCTATATTGCTCAATATTGCCTGTGAGAGAAAACCGT
>NZ_BEWV01000040.1 GCF_002933775.1 Prevotella sp. MGM1 | reverse complement strand
GGTAAGAGTGGGATTGATTTTCATTACTCTGTATGACTGTCAGATGATACAGCCATTGCGCTTTTCTTCTTCCGCTTGCCCTCCACTGCCGACATGATACGCTGCACATCTTCGGGGTGGTAATATATCTTGTGGTTGATTTGGCTATATCCCAACGTCCCGTTGTCCCGAAGCGTCTGCAATGTGCGTGGGCTGATGTTGAGCATCCGGCAAACGTCCTGATTGTCCATCCACTCGCTCATCTTCTTTTCTCCGTGCCGCCGACAGATGGCATCCATGCGACTGACGAAACGGTCGAACTTGGCGACCATTGCCTCAAAGGTCTTTCTTTCAATTGATACGATTTCCATTGTCTTTTTGTATTAATAGTTGATGATTTAATTTTTAGTTTCCATGTGGGCTGCATCATCCGTTTCTGTAATGACACATATAGGCTGATTGCTGCCTGTCAGGTTCAGTGCTGAAGTGATGTAACAGATAAGCAATGAATGACGACATTGCGTCATGAAGTCATTGAATCCATACGTCACCGAATTGTCGGATAACCGGGTTTCCGACGGTTCGGGTATCCGCTTCGGCAAGTGTCCGAAGAAGCTGTTTTCCGGGTATTTGAATGTTCCGTTTCTCATATCTTCAAATCGTTGGTTTCTTGAATCATGCTGCAAATAAACAACGATATTCTGGAACATGTATCACTTCTCCGAAAAGTGGCAGCAAGTGGCACAGGGTGGTAGAGGTAGGCATAGCTAAAATCCTGTTTAACATGCGATTTTAACCGTAATTTTGCCCACGGACAGCAGGGTTCGCCGATGGTGGCGCAGCCGGAGTCCTGAAAGGTATCTTCCCATCCGTCCCCTGACGGATTTTTATGTTCACCTGAACATAGCAAGGTATGTTTTCAGCCGCTCAAAA
>NZ_BEWV01000039.1 GCF_002933775.1 Prevotella sp. MGM1 | reverse complement strand
CAAACGTCCCGTCTTCGCCGGTCACCGCATCGCCAGTCCACACAGTCTCTCCCGACAGCGGGAAAGACCGCACTCCACGGGCGATGCCCCGCCACCATAACGCGACATCCCGGCGCACGGTATAGCGCACCTTTGCTCCCTGCACCGCCACACCGGCATAACTGAGCGCCTTCGCTTTGAGCACCAGCGTGTCGCCAGCACCGTATTTCTCGTCAATCGCAGGAAACTCGATATTGAATGTCGGCCGTTTATACTCTTCAACCCTTATTCCCCTGGCCGACTTTCCGACCTGTACCGTATAGTTTCCGTTCATCATGCCTGCCGGCAGAGTGAAGTCGGTGGAGCAAGAGCCGTATTTATCCGTGGTGAGCTGCCGCTCTGCCAATACCTTGCGGTTGGCGTCGCGCAGCACCGCAGTAACCGAACGACCCGCCACGGCAATGTTATCCACACGATTTGTGTTCATATAAGTCACCGCCGACACGTGAACAGTCTGCCCAGGGCGGTATATGCTCCTGTCGGTGAAAATATTTGTCTGCTCAAATCCGCTGTTGCCCTCCGAATAACCGTATATCGTGTACATTCTGCCGACAGGGCTGTACTTGTCTGCCTGAGTATAGGCATATACTTTGTCAAACCTCCACCGGTTGGCAGCAAACTTATGCAGTGCCTCTCCCTTGTCATCGCACGTCAGCACCACATTATTTGTTTTCAAACCATTTCCACGGCCGCTCAGTTTGATTTTCGCCCCGGGCAGCGGTTGTCCGGTAGTGACATCCACCACCACGCAACGCACCGTATTTTCCGGCAAAGCCTCGGCCATGGTAAATACGCTCGTGACATAAAATACTTTTCTGACTGTCATCGTTGCTGGCACACTCTGAAATTCGAGCATATAGACCCCGGCCGGCAATCCGGCCAGCGTTATCGAGTCCGCGAACTCGAAATAATCGGGATGAGCCATGAACTTACGCGTCACCCTACGGTCGGGCAGTGCTTTTAGCAACGGTCTCATAGCCCTGTATCCGTCTTCTGTATCCGGCGACAGCTTCGTCTCGCCCGTGGCATTCACACGATATACATTC
>NZ_BEWV01000038.1 GCF_002933775.1 Prevotella sp. MGM1 | reverse complement strand
GCAATAGGCCGTGACGATGGCCACAAGCACGCCCGAACTGACGATCACCCTCATGCGGGCACGGTGCACGTCAAGACCGAGATTACGGGCATAGTCGTCGCCGAGCAACAGCAGGTTCATGGTCTTCACGAGCAGGAAAGCGGGCGGCAGGAGAACGGCCATAAGCACGATGAAGAGCATCATGGCATCGCCGGACACACGGGCGAAACTGCCAAGCCCCCAGACCACGTATGCCTTGACATCCTCTTCGGCGCTGAAAAACTTCATCACGCCGATAATCGCGTTTGCGAGATAGCCGATCATCACGCCGATGATAAGCAGGGTGACGTTGCCCCTGACCTTCTGCGCGACATAAAGGATAAGGGACATCACGGCAAGCGATCCGACAATGGCGGCCACCGACATGGCCACGTCGCCGATATAGCCCATGCGGCTGAGAGCCACACCGCCCAATGAGCCGGAGAGCAACACCACAAAGGCCACGCCGAGACTGGCGCCGCTGCTGATAC
>NZ_BEWV01000037.1 GCF_002933775.1 Prevotella sp. MGM1 | reverse complement strand
AGTATATATCAAAGTTAAGATTGATACGATTGTTAAAGAAACCGGCGTCAAGACCAAGGTTAAGTTCATGCTTTTTCTCGTATGTGAGATCATTATTGGCAATCATATCAAGCAGCAATCCTGTTTCAACCTGATCCCCTTGCGGACGCCATACGTTCTCAGCAAGATAAATAGGCAACGCATTTGACACGGATGAAGGTCCGCGGTCGGCTGTCAATGAATATGACGCACGGAAAGCCAAGTGTGAGAAAGCGTTCTTGGTGCTCTCCATCCAATTCTTAAAGAAGTTCTCTTCGTGAACGTTCCAAGCTCCAGACACATTCCATGTAGGCAACCAACGTGCGCTACGGCTACGGCCGAGTTTGTTTGTACCCTCATAACGCATGGTGAAGTTACCTGTATAACGCCCCTTATATGAGTAACTTCCGCTAAAGAAATAAGCCAGACTTCTTGTCCATGCCTTAGCAAACGAACTAAGAACAGTTCCTTCTTCCTTAGCTTGCTTATAGAATTCAGGAGTGATTGTCACCAGTCTTGCGTTATTGTAGTCAACTCCGTAATCAGAGTGGTATATCTGTTCTTTATCGGTCTTGTTGACTTCCATACCTGCAAAGAGGTTCATGATATGAGTATCGTTCCACACCTTATTATATTGTGCGGTACCACGGAAATCGAGCTGATTTACAGTATAATCATTACGTGTGTATATACC
>NZ_BEWV01000036.1 GCF_002933775.1 Prevotella sp. MGM1 | reverse complement strand
GTTTATCATCTTATACGCCATCATACCTGGCACACCGAGCAGCAAATACCAGAAAAGAGGAGCCACCACACCGTCGCTCAGGTTCTCGGCAAGGGTTTCAAGAGCGGCCGTACGCACTTCTTGGGCGGTCAGTTCCGACGTATCGCGCCCCACGATACGGGCCACCTGGCGGCGGCCGTCGTCAATAGAGCGGTCGAGAGCCGTGAAAACCGCACGTACCTCACGAACCAACGTAGTGCCCGCAAGGCAGTAAAACACAAGGACAGACCGCACGGCAATTCCGGCGACGGGCGACAACAGGTCGGCAAGTGCCGTCAGCCACCACACCGATATAAATACCGCCGCCACGAGAAACACAGCCATCAAGGCACCCGCAATACGGCGGTTATACCCCCGCCGGTTGAAACGCCGCTCGCAACGGGATACCATCCGGCCGAAAAGCACAACGGGATGCGGCAACCAACGAGGATCGCCAAGCGTCAAATCAAGCGCCCAACCGATCACCACGGGGGCAAAAGCACACATTATTATATATATATGGTCTGTCATACCAAGTTGTGTTTAATATGTAACAACTGTCGTTTCGAAGAGAAATAGTTGCCGGTTCCCAATGTAATTATTCTTTTTTCGTAATGTAATCATTGTTTTTTCGATAAAGAAGGAAACCCCATTCTATGAATGGATAGTCCTTTTCCGAGGAGTGGTATGTGTGGAAACGAACTTCCTTACAGCCTCAACGAGCGATGCATTATCCTCTCGCGAGCGGGCGGCCACCCTGAAATATCTGCCGTCAAGCCCTGTGATGTTCGAGCAGTCGCGTATCAACATGCCGTATTCGACGGCAAGAAATTCTTTCAGTTCGGCCGCCGTGGCATCAGAAACGCGGCACAACATGAAGTTGGCAGATGTGGGTAAGACGTCTATTCCGTCAATTGCTGCCAGCTCCGAACGCAGCACCGAGGCATCCGCAAGATAAGAACTAAGGTCGGGAATGACGGAGCCTCCGTCACGCAGCAGATACATTCCTGCCTCTATCGCCAGAGCGTTGACAGACCACGGATGGCGGAACGCCCGAAGACGGCCTATCATCCCGGCACTTGCCGTGACATATCCGAGACGCAATCCCGGTATGGCAAAGGTCTTTGTCATAGAGTGGAGAAGTATCACTCCCGGCATACGCAAAGCCTCCGGGACACACAGCAACGGTTCTGTGGTATAGTCTTCGTATGACTGATCAATGACGGTCACTCCGCCCATGCCGCATATCCGCCGCATGTAATCAACACCGAGAACTTCTCCCGTGGGATTGTTGGGGTTGCAAATCCAACGAAGGATGTCGCCAGGAGCGTCAAAAGCGGCATCCGCCTCGGCATAGCCGAACATCCGGCAGGCATCCTCATACTCGCTGAACGTGGGGCGACGGACGGCATACCGGCTCATATTCCGATAAGCACGGGCTATGAGATAGATAGCCTCCGTGGCTCCGTTGGTCACCATAACGCACTCACTTGGTATGCCGATACTGTCAGCAAGCATCCTTTCGAGTGTGTAAGGCTCCGGTTCGGGATAAGCACTTATCACGTCGAGACGGTCTGACAGATAAGCCTTCAACCCGTCAAGATTTGCCGAATAATAAATATTCGAACTGAAATTCAACTTAATCCTGCCGCCGTAGCGGTACATATCATCACCGTGTCCTTCTATCATCTCCTTGTCCCCGTATCCCGTTTAAGCGGTTTATATATCCTGATTTACAAATCACCACATTATGCCTGACAAACACCAATATTACGCCAAACAAACATTTATATGCCGTTCAATCGGCATTATATTTTCCTTTAAGTATCCCATATACCTTATCCATGTCCACATTACGGCGCACATGGTCGGCAAGCAGGTCGTATTGCCCGTTCTTGAAAGCCTCATAATCAAATGGACGTTCGGTCCGCTCAGTCTTCGACGCATGCGGAGCGAGAACGAAATCCACGAAAGCGGCATTGTCGAGAATGCCGTGCAGATATGTACCCATGCACTTGCCGTCCACAAAACAACCGTCTGCCGAACCATCATCAAGCGCTGCCAGAGGCACCGCCGAAGCATCATCGGCAATCGCCGTGGCACCCATGTGTATCTCGTAGCCGTGCATTCCGATATCCGACATACCGCAGGCCACAGCCCCGTTCATCGTGAAATCCACCCGGCGGGTTATCTTTCCCGATGTCATTGTGGTACTGACGGGCAGCAGTCCCAGTCCGGGCACACGCCCGATATCGCCCTCCACGCCGTCGGGGTCGAGCACTTCGCGCCCCATCATCTGAAAACCTCCGCATATCCCGAGCACGGTGGCGCCATTACGGCGCGCCGTCCTAATGGCATCCGCCACACCATTGCGCCTCAACTCACACAGGTCGTCTATCGTACTCTTAGTGCCGGGCAGTATTACTATGTCGGCTTTCTCTATATCGGCGGTGTTATTGGTATAGAAAAGATGCACACGGGAATCGTGCTCGAGAACATTGAAGTCGGTGAAGTTGCTCAAATGGCGCAACAGCACAACCGCGACGTTCACCCGCCCGTGCATGGCAGACATCGACTTGCGGGCCAACGCCACGCTGTCTTCCTCCTCGATGTATATGTCTTTATAGTAAGGGATGACCCCGAGAACGGGCACTCCGCACAAATCTTCTATCATCCTGATGCCCGATTCGAACAGCCGGATGTCTCCCCGAAACTTGTTTATGATGATACCTTTGACCAGCCGCCGCTCCTCGGGACGAAGCAGGGCAATGCTTCCGTATACAGAGGCGAACACTCCGCCACGGTCTATGTCGGCCACGAGAATGACATCGGCACCCGCATGGGCGGCCATCGGCAGGTTGACGAGGTCTATATCCCTGAGGTTCAGCTCGGTCATGCTGCCCGCTCCTTCCATGACCACGGGGTTATAACGGGCAGCGAGACGGTCGAACGCCTCGCATACGGCAGCCTTAAGCTCAGCCCTACCCTCACGACGGAAATACTCCGAGGCACTGCGTGTGCCCACCGGCCGACCGTTAAGCACCACCTGCGACGTGTGGTCCGACTGTGGTTTGAGCAGCAGCGGGTTCATGTCCGTATGGCAATCCACTCCGGCGGCCTCGGCCTGCACGGCCTGCGCACGGCCGATCTCCAAACCATCGGGCGTGGCAAACGAGTTGAGAGCCATGTTCTGCGCCTTGAACGGTGCCGGCGTATACCCGTCTTGAAGGAATATACGGCAGAAAGCGGCGGCCACGACACTCTTTCCCACGTCGCTGCCTGTGCCGGTAAACATTATCGGATGCAGTCTTTCTTTCATCTGTTCACATTGTTTTCCGTTGCCTGTCGCGGCGTATATTCCACCGACAGGGCAAACAACCAGTCGGACAACCGGTTCATAAACACCAATATCCCGCCGTCTATCGTAGCCGTGCGGGCAAGCGAAACCAGCCGGCGCTCGGCGGTACGGGCTTGCGT
>NZ_BEWV01000035.1 GCF_002933775.1 Prevotella sp. MGM1 | reverse complement strand
CTCAGGAACAAGTGCCTTGGGGCGATCCGGCCGCTTACTCCATGTGGGCGCCCGATTGCGTGGAGCACAACGGCAAGTACTATTTCTTCTTTCCCGACGCCCCCAAGACCGAGCCCGGCCGGCGGCGTGGGTTCGGAATAGGCGTTGCCGTAGCCGACGGGCTGTTCGCCCCGAAGTTCGTGCCGCAGGACAAGCCCATAGAGGGCGTTTCCGGGATTGACCCTTGCGTGATGAAGGCGGCCGACGGACATCACTATCTTTTCTGGGCGGCCGGCGGACTGGTTGTAGCCCGGTTGAAAGACAACTTGCTGGAACTTGACGGAGAGCCGCAGCGGATAGGCGGATTGCCCGACGGGTTCAAGGAAGGGCCGTTCGCGTTCGAGCGTGGCGGGAAGTACTATCTTACTTACCCGTGGGTGAGACATGATGGTGGCACTGAGTGCCTGGCGTATGCCATGGCCGACAGCCCCATGGGACCTTATACGTATAAAGGCATAATCATGGGCGAGTCGCCCTCCGGGTGCTGGACAAACCATCACAGTATAGTCATGTTTAAAGACCAGTGGTATCTGTTTTACCATCACAACGATTACAGTCCGTCGTTCGACAAGAACCGTTCGGCATGCGTCGACTCGCTTTTCTTCCGCCCCGACGGCACAATCAGCGAGGTCGTTCCTACACGGCGTGGCGTGGGCGTCAGCGATGCCCGCAAGCCGGTGCAGTTGGACAGGTATAGCGATATAGGAGGCGGAGCCGCCATTGAGTATCATGACACAGCCGACTGTTTCCGCGGTTGGAAGACGGTATTTGCCGGGCGGGGCGCCTGGGTGAGATATAACCGTGTGGACACGAAGAGCGGTTGCGCGGAGAATGTATGTCTGCGGGTGAAGACCACGGGCAAGGCACGTTTCGCGTTGCGGCTCGGAAGCTACGAGACCATGCTCGATGTGGACGATACCCGGGGAGAATGGCAGGAGAAGGACATCAGCGTAGGCACGATGCCTGAGGGTGTCAGCGACCTGACGCTGACACTGCAAGACGGCAGGGACGCCGAGGTGGACTGGCTGTCGCTGACCGAACAGCCGCGCGAGAGGTATTTCGTGAAGCCCGCCGCAGGAAAGACTTCTCCCGACAGTGACGGATTTATACGCCGGTGGCTGCTGTTGGAGCCGATAGACAAGCCCAACAGGAGCAACACCGTGTTTACTGACAGTTACCTGCGGGAGCACCTCAACATGACTTACTATGACGGACAGGACGCCATGCTGCCAAAAGACGGAAGCCGGGTGACGGCCGGCGGCCGGCAGCTCACGTGGCACGCGATGGAGAGCAACCGCTTCAACGTGAAACTGTTCCGCTTTGCCACGGGACTGGAGAAACGTGAGTATGGAGTGCTGTTCCATGCTGTTACCGTGATAGACTGCGACCGTGACATTGCCGACGTACGGCTTGCGGCAGGCTCCAACTCGGCCTCGATGTGGTGGATAGACGGTGAGGAAGTATTGCTGCTCTCAGGCGACCGCCGTATGGTGAAGGATGATGTGGTGTCGCGGAAGCTCACGTTGAAGAAAGGAAGGCATGTTTTGCGCGGGGCTGTTATAAACGGGCCGGGCATGAGCGATTTCTGTGTGCGCTTCATCGACGGCAAGGGGCGGCCCGTCACCGGTTATAAGGTGACCCTGAAATAGGCAATGGGGCTTCAAGCCACGGTCTTGCACGTTTGGAAAAACAATAATAATGACATTCAATCACTGAACATCAAACACTGAACATCAATGAAAAAGATATTATCGGCAATACTTCTCGGGCTTCCTCTGGCCGCAATGGCGCAGACAGGACAGCCGTGGATACACGACCCGTCGACACTGGCCGAGTGCGACGGCAAATACTACACGTTCGGCACGGGCGGCGGCGGACTGATAAGCGACGACGGTTGGTCGTGGCATGGCGGCGGGGTGCGTCCCGGCGGCGGTGCGGCACCCGATGTGATAAAGATAGGCGACAGGTATCTTGTGGTATACGGAGCCACGGGCGGCGGTCTCGGCGGCGGTCACAACGGCCGTATTCTCACCATGTGGAACAAGACACTCGACCCGCGGTCACCCGATTTCCGGTACACGGAGCCGGTGGAAGTGGCCTCGTCAGACGGACTGGAAGACAACGATGCCATAGACCCGGGAGTGCTTCTCGACCCCACCGACGGACGGATGTGGGTGTCGTACGGCACATATTTCGGAAACATACGCCTCATAGAGCTTGACCCGAAGACGGGATTCAGGGTCAAGGGAAACAAGGCCGTGGACATAGCGATAGACTGCGAGGCCACGGACCTTATCTATCGTGACGGCTACTACTATCTGCTCGGCACCCACGGCACATGCTGCGACGGGGTGAACTCCACGTATAACATCGTCTGCGGGCGCAGCCGTAATGTGACAGGGCCTTATATGGACAATGTGGGCCGCTCGATGCTGGAAGGCGGCGGCAAGATGGTGGCAGGCGCTGAGCCTCGGCGTGTGGGAGCGGGACACTTCGGGCGCACGGTCGTCGACGAGGGTGTCGAGGTGGCGTCGTTCCACTATGAGGCCGATTTCGACCGCAGCGGCCACTCCGTGCTGGCTGTCCGCCCGCTGCAGTGGAAAGACGGCTGGCCTACCGTGGGACGCAGTTTCCGTGAAGGCAAATACTCGATTCTCTCCTGTCGCAGGGAATATGCGCTCGAACTGGCTGTCGACTTTGTGCGCATAGAGCGGAAAAACCGCATGGGCTGGCACAACATATCTCCCGACGCGCCTCTTGAGCGTATACCCGACCAGACTCTCGGTGAGGTTGGGGCATCATGGCCCGAGGGCGGTATTGGCGTGCGCACGGGCGATAATATGTTCCGTCCGCACCAGTTGTGGAATATCGAGGCCGTGCCCGGGGCGGGCGGGTATCTCAGTAATCCGTATTTCAAGATTACCATAGCCGGAACAGACCGCGCCCTTTGCGCCACGGGCGACATGGAAGTGGCGTCTGTTCCGGCCTTTACGGGAGCCGACAGCCAGTTGTGGCGCATCGAGCAGTTGACCGACGGCACGTTCCGCATCATGCCTAAAGGAATACCCGGACAACCGGGAATAAACAAAAAGTATGTGCTTTACTCCGTGGGTGACAGTACGCCCACACTCGCGCCGTACGATTTCGGTACGGACAACTCCAAATGGATATTTTCCGGAGAGTGACACTTTTTCACGGCCGGTGATTTGATTTCTTTACGGCATCTTGTCATCGGCCTTATGTTTTCTTTGAAGTATCGGGCTATGCCCGGCAGCGCAAAGCGCTTTTACCGTAAAAAATCTTTCGCTTCCTCTATCTGCGGCAACCTTTGAATACTGTCGTATATAGAGGGAGTGATAGATTCTGTGATAGGAGATTGGCCGCTAATTATTTTCCGGCAACCAATCCGTTGAGATACACTTCTATGTTGGTGAACGACTTGTCAAGGCTGTATGCGGCAGCGTCAGCCGCGTCGTTGGGATTCAGGCCGTGCGCAAGTTCCCAGGCGTCGGGCATTCCGTCGCCATCGCTGTCGGGCAGAGCCTTTCCTCTTTTCAGTTCCGGCCAGCCCCCTGCGTCTTCCGGAGTGTTGATGATGCCGTTCTTTCCGAACGTACCTATGCCCTCTTTTACCTGCCGCAGTACCTCGCTGTCGTATGTGTCTCGCGAGAGGCTGCACCCTACGGAAGCCAGAATCCTGAGGTAAGCCTCGGCCGGGGTATCCTCGTCTATCGGCTCGTATGGGAACGGGGTGACTACAAGGCATGATTGGCTTTTCTCGCCTTCGGTGGGAATGGCTTCCTGTGAGATACCCCTCGTCTTCCTGGCGTTTTTCTGCGCCGGTACGTATTGCAGTCCGGGCCGGTCGGATACGCCGCTGCGGTTGTCGGCGGTCACAGCGTCGTTTCCTTCCATCACGTTTCCGGCAACGTAATAGCGTCCGGTGCCGTCTGCCGCAACATCAAGCAACCGGTGATGTTCGGAAGCCGGGCCAGGCTTATAATAATTGTTCACCATGTTTATCTCTCCGTGATGTCCGCCGCCGTATGCGGTCTTGAACCCCCAGTTATACACCACGTTGTTGCGGTAGTCGACCCACTTGGTGCCGTCGACCGAGGCGAAGCGCGGGTTGCGGCTTGCGTGGTTGGCGAGCATGTTGTGGTGGAATGTGGCTTTGTAGCCTCCCCAGATGCCGCCGAACCCGTGGCTGCCCTTGGTGTGTACAGACCTGTTCAGGCTGTGCGACACGAGGCACCACTGCACGGTGAGGTTCTCGGTCTTATAGATAGAAAGGCACTCGTCGATGCTCCAGCTCACAGACAGGTGGTCGAGAATGACATTCTTCTGTCCGTAGCGTCCGCCTCCCAGTCCGTCGCTGTCCCGGTTGTGCCTGTCGCCGACCCGCACACGGATGTAGCGGACGATGACATTGCTCGCATTCACAACTAGCGAGTAGTCTTTCAGGCAGATACCGTCGCCCGGGGCCGATTGCCCGGCGATGGTGATACTGTCGTTGTTTATTCGCAACGGAGATTTAAGTTCGATGGTGCCGTCTACTGCGAAGACTACGATGCGCGGGCCTTTCTGCTCCACCGCCGCTCGCAAACTTCCCTCGCCGCTGTCGTTCAGGTTGGTAACTGTGATTACACGTCCGCCTCGTCCGCCGGTAGTATACTTGCCGTAACCCTCCGCTCCCGGAAAGGCTATCGGCTGAGCCTGCATGCCGGCACCAGCGAAAAGCAGGCATGCGGTTAGTAAAATGTATCTCATAATCAGCTGACTGTTTGTTGTTTAATCTGAGTTTTAATAAATATAAGTTTTTAGATAGTTTGTTATTATGGATTTGTTTCGGTTTCTTTACTTTGCTCTCGGGCAAGAGATAACCGCCGGTAATCACGAATACAATGTTAAAGTTACTGATTTTTCCAGTTATACAGGTTGTTTTAACAAACTTTTCGACTCATTTTCGGCTTACCATGTATCCTGATGACCGTGCCGGGTATGAAGGGTAGATGTGAATAAAGCGGCTGTCCAACAGCCCGGGGATAAACAAAAGCTGTTCAATGTCACGGGTTGTGATATTGAACAGCTTATGAACAGGCGTCGGACGGAGGCCGTTCGCTATTCCATGTACAGATAATCATA
This sequence comes from Prevotella sp. MGM1, assembly GCF_002933775.1. Classification (GTDB taxonomy): domain Bacteria; phylum Bacteroidota; class Bacteroidia; order Bacteroidales; family Bacteroidaceae; genus Prevotella. Next base: position 2,400 of record NZ_BEWV01000035.1, on the reverse strand, counting down.
ATGTATTATCGGCTTCACGTCGTGCTTGCCGATGAGCGTTGCGGCCTCAACGGAGGAGTATGAGCTGCGGCCTATGCCGATGCGGGTGCCTCGGTTGTCGATGATTGATATGATGTCGCCCTCTTCAAAGTCTCCCTCTATGGCAGTGACACCGACCATCAGCAGGCTCACGGCACGGTCGCCGCACAGTGCCGAAGCGGCCTTTTCGTTCACACGGACCGCGCCTTTTGCGAAACTCGCACTGTGGGCAATCCATTTTTTGACGTTAGAAACGGCTCCGGTGTTCGGTGTGAACTCGGTGTGAGGCGTGTTGCCGGGGTCGAGAGCGAGGCTGATGAGTATGTTGTCGCGCTTGCCGTTGGCTATGACCACTTGTATTCCCTCGTCAGCCACCTTGCGGGCTATGCCGCATTTGGTTGTCATTCCGCCGCGGCCGAAACCGCTTTTCTCCTGTCTTATGTATTCGTTCAGGTCGCGTCCGGGGCTTACCGTCCTTATTACCCGTGACGAGGGGTCGTGTGGTGAGCCGTCGAATATTCCGTCGATATTGCTCAGTATTATCAGTTTGTCGGCGTCCATCATGGATGCTATGAGGCCCGACAGTTCGTCGTTGTCGGTGAACATCAGTTCGGTGACACTCACGGTGTCGTTCTCGTTGACTATCGGTATCACCCCGTTGCCGAGCATCACGGTCATGCAGGCACGCTGGTTGAGATATTCGCGGCGGGTGGCGAAGCTCTCTTTCATAGTCAGCACCTGCCCCACGTGTATGTGGTATTCGCGGAACAGGTCGTAATAGAGGTTTATCAGTTTTGCCTGCCCGAGGGCAGAGAACAGTTGCCGCTGTTCCACGCTGTCGAGCTTGTGGCTCACTTTCAGTTCACTACGTCCGCAGGCCACGGCTCCGCTTGATACGAGTATTATCTCGTGGCCGTTGTCTCTCAGCCATGCCACCTGGTCTACGAGAGCCGACATGCGGGTGATGTCGAGCCGTCCGTCGTCGCGTGTGATTACGTTGCTGCCTATCTTGATTACTATTCGCATAACCGTGAATGTGTGTTGCCGGTGGTTTTTAATCGTTTTTTTTCGTCGTTTCCGGATGCATGTCTTTCTCTCTTATCTCCACGCGGCGTATCTTTCCGCTGATGGTCTTGGGCAGTTCATCGACGAACTCTATTATGCGGGGATATTTGTATGGAGCCGTTTCGCGCTTTACGTGGTTCTGAAGCTCCTTTATCAGTTCCTCGCCCCCCCTGTTTTTCCATGTGTCTTTGAGTACTACCGTGGCCTTTACCACCATTCCCCGTATATCGTCGGGTACGCCGGTGATGGCGCACTCGATGACGGCGGGGTGGGTCATGAGGGCGCTTTCCACCTCGAACGGCCCTATTCGGTAGCCGCTGCTCTTTATCACGTCGTCTATACGGCCGACGAACCAGTAATAACCGTCCTCGTCGCGCCATGCCACATCACCGGTGTGGTAATATCCGTCGTGCCACACGCGATGTGTCAACTCATCGTCGCGATAGTATTCTTTGAACAGCCCGATAGGCTTTTCCCCTTCTCCGTTTTCATCGTTGACCCTTATTACAATCTCTCCGTTCTCACCGTCTTCGCATGGTGTGCCGTCGGGTTTTATCAGAGCGATGTCGTATTGCGGGTTAGGCAGTCCCATGGAGCCGGGCTTCGGCTTTGTCCATGGCATCGTGCCGAGTGTCATTGTGGTCTCGGTCTGTCCGAACCCTTCCATGAGGTGTATGCCGGTAAGCTGGAGAAACTTGTCGTATACGGCAGGATTGAGGGCCTCGCCGGCCGTGCAGCAATAGCGCAGTGATGACAAATCGTATCGTGAGAAATCTTCGTGTATCATGAAACGGTATACCGTGGGCGGCGCGCAGAATGATGTTATGCGGTATTGTTCTATCCTGCGTAGTATTTTGTCGGCGGTGAACTTCTCGTGATCGAATACGAATACGGCCGCTCCGGCAAACCACTGGCCGTAGAGCTTGCCCCATACGGCTTTCCCCCAGCCTGTATCGGCCACCGTGAGGTGTATGCTTTCTTCGGTGAGATTGTGCCAGAACACACCGGTGGTAAGATGTCCGAGGGCATAAAGGAAGTCGTGTGCCACCATTTTGGGCTTTCCGCTCGTGCCGCTCGTGAAGTACATCAGCATCGTGTCGTCGTTGGCGTTCACCTGCTCGGGACGTGTGAAAGCCGGCGCCGATGCCCATTCGTCGTGCCAATTATGGAAGCCGTCCTCTTGTTCGGGACCTATGCTGACGAGAGTTTCCACGGTGGGACTGTCGGGCAGCGATTGCTTTACCTGCCGCATGACGTACTCTTCGCCCACGCAGACGATCGCTTTGATGCCGGCGCGGTTGTTGCGGTATACAATGT
>NZ_BEWV01000034.1 GCF_002933775.1 Prevotella sp. MGM1 | reverse complement strand
CGCTGTTGTAGAATTTCAGCATGTCGGGCGTGATGTCGAACGTCACCTCGCGGCTCTCTCCCGCTTTGAGGTGTATTCTTTGAAAGCCTTTCAGCTCTTTTACGGGGCGGCTTATCGACGCCACACGGTCACGGATATATAACTGCACCACTTCGTCGGCATCCCTGTCGCCCGTGTTTTTCACTGTCACAGTGGCTTTAACGCCTCCGTTCCGCTCCATGGTCGCGGCGCTGAGGCGCGGCTCGCCGTATTCGAAAGTGGTGTAGCTCAGCCCGTAGCCGAAAGGATATAGCGGGTCGTTGCGCACGTCGAGATAGTTGTTGCGGAACTTGTAGTAGCGCTTCGCTCCCTCTTCCACCGGTCGTCCCGAGCTGAGGTGGTTGTAGTACAGCGGTTCCTGGCCGGTAGCTCTGGGCATCGACACCGTCAACCGGCCGCAGGGCGTCTTGTCGCCGAACAGCACATCGCATATTGCGTGGGCCGCCTCCGAGCCACCGAACCATACGTTCATTATCGCCTGCACGTTGTCTTGCTCCCATGTGAGTACCGTCGGGCGTCCGGAGAAGTTTAGCAGTACTACCGGTTTGCCCGTTTTCACGAGCTCGGCGAGCAGCGCCGCCTGTACGTCGGGCATGGCCAGCTTGGCGCGGCTCGAACTCTCGCCCGTCATTTCCGCCGTCTCGCCCATGGCGCATACAATCACGTCCGCTTGCCGTGCCACTGCCAGCGCCTCTGCCTTCATGAGCGCGTCGTCGCCTCGCTTTATGCTCTTTCCGAACTCACCGTCTTTCTGTTGCCGCTCGTCGGCTGTGATGTTGCAGCCCTGTGCGTATAGCAGTTCGGCCTTTCCGCCGAGTGCTTGTGCCATGCTCTCTCTCAGAGTGGAGTACCGTTCGGGCGTGTATGCCACGCACCACGTGCCCGCCATGTTCGAACGGGTGTCGGCCAACGGCCCTATGAGCGCTATCCGGCCTTCTTTTTTCAGCGGCAACGTGCCGTTGTCGTTTTTCAGCAGCACGAAAGTCTCGGCTGCTATGTCACGTGCCGCAGCCCTGTTTTCGGCGGTGAAAATGTCTTTCTTGCGACGTTTCGGGTCGCAGTATTTATACGGGTTGTCAAACAGTCCGAGCCTGTATTTCGCTTCCAGGACCCTGCGGCATGCCCTGTCTACGGCCTCGGCGCTCACACGTCCGTCGAGTACGCTCTGCTCAAGCGTGCCGATATATCCCCTGGAACACATGTCCATGTC
>NZ_BEWV01000033.1 GCF_002933775.1 Prevotella sp. MGM1 | reverse complement strand
ATCCCACTGCCGGAATCCGCTGGGCACTTCCTTATACCGCTTCTCGAACGTGTGGGAGTCAATATGGTAAAATTCCTCAAGCGTACGGCAGGTCACCGGGGACTCTCCATACGTCTCTTTTAAAAAAGCTCCAAATTCCTTGGAGTAACGCGTGCCCTTGGCGACCACGTCAAGGGCTATCGGGATGCTGAAACTCTTGCCGGTCCTGATGTCTGTCCAACGCCTCCGCCGTATCCGAAGAATCACCTTGTGGTCTCTTATCGGAAAGTCCGTCACGCTTACAGGCTCCATAAAGCCTTTAGACTCAAAATGGACATCCGAGGACAGCTCTGAATCCATTTTCTCATCAAGATTAATGCGTATCTCTGTGGAGGTCTGAGATATACCGGCGATGGTGAAATAATCAAGTATCTGCGCCGGAAGAACTATTTGTGCCAATATTTGCAAGTAATCATTTTCCATGCTCCAAAGTTCGATATAACTTTTTTGGTATGAAAAATTTTATCCCCACTAATTTTCTACTGACCCATAATTGGTGCTGACCTTAGTCGAAACTTCCACTTTGATTGAGTCATCCCCATCACTAAGCCGAGATGTTACTTTACTTGATGAACCGCACGCAGTAATTAATGTTCCTGCAAAAAAACAAGGTTGCAAGATTGGCTGTTTTTCTTATATTCATATTTTTATTTTGTTTAAATGACTGTTTCTTATCTTAATAGTAAATATAGGGGGTACGTATTATGCTGCTTGTTGTAAAGATAACGGTTTGTTTTTGTACTTACGGGAAAAAGTCGTATTTTTGCAAATCATTAACAATCAACCGATATGAATGTAAAGATAGAAGAGTCATGGCGCCGGCATATAGGAGATGAGTTTGATAAGCCGTATTTCGCCGGGCTTACGGAGTTTGTGCGTTCAGAATACACAAGTACCACATGCTATCCTCCGGGCAGTCTTATTTTCAACGCTTTCAACCTGTGTCCTTTCGACAAGGTGAAGGTTGTCATCATAGGGCAGGACCCGTATCACGAGCCAGGGCAGGCACACGGCCTCAGTTTCTCTGTCAACGACGGAGTGCCTTTCCCGCCATCTCTTGTCAATATTTTCAAGGAGATACAGCTCGACCTCGGCACACCGATGCCGGCGAGCGGCAATCTTACACGGTGGGCGGAGCAGGGTGTGCTTCTGCTCAATGCCACGCTCACGGTGCGTGCCCGTCAGGCGGCGAGCCATCAGCGGAGAGGGTGGGAGCGGTTCACCGATGCCGCCATACGGGCGCTCAATGCCGGCCGTGAGCACCTCGTGTTCATCTTATGGGGTGGCTATGCACGCAGCAAGGCATCGTTCATCGATACGTCACGGCATCTTGTATTGCAGTCTGTCCATCCGTCGCCGCTGTCTGCCAACCGTGGCGGATGGTTCGGAAACCATCACTTTTCCAGGGCGAACGATTATCTGGCTGGCAACGGTATAGAGCCGATAAGGTGGTAGCAAGCCTGCATGTGCTTGTACGGATGCATGCACTGGGAGAAATAAAACGATATAGCGTAAACATAAAAGGATGACAATAATATGGAAGACAGACTGCCGTCGATAATAGAAGTGGGTGACGTGCTGGTGTCGATAGACATATTCAGGGAGAAATTTTGTTGCGATCTCGATGCCTGTCACGGTGAGTGCTGTGTGGAGGGAGATGCCGGCGCACCGGTGACGATTGACGAGGTGGCAGCGATCGAAGATGCGGTAGAGACGGTGTGGCCCGGCCTCACGGCATCGGCACAGGCGGTGATAGACCGTCAGGGGGTGGCTTATACCGATGAGGAGGGCGACCTGGTGACGAGCATTGTGGGCGGAAAGGACTGTGTTTTCACATGCCATGAGGGCGGATGCTGTTTCTGCGCTCTCGAAAAGGCGTATCGCGAGGGCAGTATAAAGTTTTGCAAACCGATCAGTTGCGCTCTTTACCCTATCCGCGAAGTGGCGTTGAGCAATGGCACCGTGGGGCTTAACTATCATCAGTGGGATGTATGTCGCGCGGCGATGGCCAAAGGTCGCGAGACAGGTATGCCGGTATACAGATTTCTTAAGGAGCCTCTTATACGGCGTTTCGGTGCCGGTTGGTACTCTATGCTCGAAGAAGCGGCCGACGAACTGAAGCGGATGGGGATGATATAAGGTTACCGTTTGCTTGCGTAGAGATACTTGCGGCTGTCCGATCGGAATGCCGCCATGAGGATGCCCGGCAGTTGCCGGGCATTATCTGTTGATGTCCTGTTGGCGGACTACGATTTTCTGTATTCCGACGGAGACATCCCCACATGCTCCTTGAAGTATTTGCCGAGAAAAGACTGGTTGGGGAAACACAGGTCGGTGGCAATCTCTTTTATACTCTTGGTCGAGTTCCTGAGCAGTATCCGGATTTCGAGTGTCACATATCGGTCTATCCATTCGTTCGGTGTGCGTCGGCTGACGTGCTTCACCGTCTCCGAAAGGTATTTCGGAGTGATGCATAGCTGCTCGGCATACCAGCCCACACGGCGCTCGGTCTTGTAGTTGTCTTCGACGAGAAGGATGAATTTCGTGAAAATAGCGTCGGCCCGGTTCTGTTTCTTGTCGCTCTTTTTCTGCACCCGGTATATCACGTTGCCCATGTCGTAGAACATCGCCAGTACCAGCGTCCTTGACAGTTCGCGTCGGAATTGGTTTTCCGTGTCGGCGATTTTGCCCTTCAGCATGTCGCAGTAGCTTCTGAAGATGTCGGCTTCTTTCTGTGACAGGCTTACCACATGGTTGTTTCTCGAAAACATGAACAGTGTTGAAATGTCGCTCACGTTGCTTACCGTCTCGTAGAAAAATCCCACGGAAAGGACTATCAGCATGCCCTCGGCATCGTCGCTCGTGTGGTAATGTTCCACGATGTGGCGGTCTGATATGATTATGGCGTCGTTGGTTTTGGCGGTGTATCTTTGCGTGTCTACCGTAAATCCTATTTCCCCTTTAGTGCATATCGCCAGCAGTATGAAGTTCATCCGGTGGGGCTGTCCCGTGGTGGGAGCCAGGTTTATCTTGTCGGTAATGATGATGTCATTGCCGATGAAGTTTGTGGGAGTCCATTCTTTGATAACCTGTATGTTGGTATCCTTTATATGTTCTTTGTCCATTAATCCGTGATTTGGCACCGCAAATTTAATATAAATATTTGATGTTGTGACATAAAAGCATGATGAAATTATTTTGGTGACCTGATAAAAGCCCGATAAAAGCGGCGGCAGCGCTTAAAAACTCAAATCGGTTTCTCGGTTTTTATGCTACTTATTCGTATCTTTGCATGGTTAAATCACGGAATGTTTATATGCGGATACTGTATTTCATTATTCTTTGTGCTGTGCTTGCCGGATGTAAGGGATGGTTTGATTATCATCCGTATGATGCCCGTTTTGACGGAGAGCGCGATATAAACGCGCGAAACATGGAGCGGATAGAGCGTGCCTGCAAGGACAAAGACACTCTCCGTGTGGCGTTTGTCAGCGATACTCACGGCTGGTACGGCGACACGAAAGATATGGTGGAAGACATAAACGGCAGGGACAGCATAGACTTTGTTATTCACGGCGGAGACCTGACAGACTGCGGGACGACGAAGGAATATTTGTGGAAGCGCGACATCCTTTCAGCCGTTCGTGTGCCGTATGTGGCCCTGATAGGCAATCACGACTTCCTCGGCACTGGCGACGATGTGTATTCCGTGATGTACGGGCCGGCCGATTTCAGTTTCATCGCCGGCAGGGTGAAGTTTGTTTGCCTGAATACCAATGCCACCGAGTACGACTATCTGGCGGCTGTTCCCAACTTCGACTTCATGGAAAAGCAGATCGTCGAGGACGGAGAGCTTTTCGACCGTACTGTGATATGCATGCACGCACGGCCATACTGCGAGCAGTTCAATAATAATGTGGCAAATGCTTTCGAGCATTACGTGCTTCGTTTTCCCGGCATCATGTTCTGTCTCAACGGTCACGACCACTGTTTGCAGACAGAAGATATATACGACGACGGCCTTGTATACTATGGAGCGCCGAACATAGAGAAGCGCAGTTATTTTTTGTTTACCATCACTCCTGGCGGTTATGACTATGAAATCATACATTTTTAAGTTCTGTTTGCTGTTTGTCGCGATGTCTGTTTTGTCGCCGTTATGCCGTGCGTCGGCATCGGATGCCATGATGCCTTTGAGTGCAGGACCACATGCCGCGGACAGTGTGGAAGGTGGCGGGAAAGAAAACGCGCCGACAAGGTATGATATCAGGGTGGAGAGATACCGCAGGATGTGGAACTTTCTCATACCTACGCAGATTATAGTCCAGTATGCCGGCAATATGGGTATGATGTCGTTGGGTGTCGGGTGGAACTACGGTAACAGACGGCAATATGAGACCAATCTGCTTTTCGGCTATCTGCCGCGTTTCAACAGCGAGCGTGCCAAGACTACTATGACGATAAAGCAGAATTATATTCCGTGGAGGATAGACCTCGGTGGTGATTTCAATGCCGAGCCGTTATCGTGCGGCATATATTTCAATACTGTTTTCGGGCATGAGTTTTGGGGGCGTGAGCCGAAGCGGTATCCCGATAAGTACTATCAGTTTCTCAGCACGAAAGTGCGAGTGAATGTCTTCGTGGGGCAGCGTGTGACGGCTGTCGTGCCCCGCAACAAGCGCAAGTTCATCAAGAGTGTCACGGCTTTTTACGAAGTGAGCACGTGTGATATATACCTGCGTGCCATGATTCAAGACGGCAATGTGAGCCTCGGAGACGCATTCGGGTTGTCGCTCGGACTTAAGGTGCAGATGTTTTAAGAGGCTGTCATTGAGGAGGTGGGTGGTAAGGAGATGAGTAGTAAGGGATAAGTGGTTGTGTGGTAAGCGGTAAATGGTAAATGGATTGGCGGTAAGTCAGTATATATGTTGTGGAAATATATGCGGTGGGTATTGTGTGTTGGATGTGTCTTTAAGTTCCATCCGGAGTTTGCGGGCGATAGTTTCATCGGTTTATTTAACTCCCGGTAAGATTTTCTTTAATCTCTGATATACTTTTTGTCTCCTGAATAAAACGTCTTTTTATTGCTGATAAGTAAAAAGCCGGCGTTGAGCCGGCTTTTTGGTTTTATGCGTCGATGTTTGCGTATGTCGCGTTCTTTTCTATGAATTCTCGTCTGGGTTCCACGTCGTCGCCCATCAGCATTGAGAAAATCTCGTCGGCTTCGGCGGCGTTTTCTATGGTCACCTGTTTCAGCAGGCGTGTCTCCGGGTTCATGGTTGTCTCCCACAACTGTTCGGGGTTCATCTCGCCGAGACCTTTATAGCGTTGCGTGTGGATGTTTTTTCCATCGTCTGTCCCATCGCCCCATTTGTCTATGAATGCCTGTCGCTGTTGCTCGGTGTAGCAATATTCCTTGGCTTTGTTCTTGTATGTACACTGATATAGCGGCGGCGTGGCGATGTACAGATGTCCGTCTTGTATCACTTTCGGCATGAACCGGTAGAACAGTGTCATTATCAGCGTGTCGATGTGTGAGCCGTCGACGTCGGCGTCGGTCATGATTATGATCTTGTCGTAGCGCAACTTGTCGATGTTGGCTTCCTTGTCGGCCTCGCCGTCCACACCGAATCGTACACCGATGCTCTGTATGATGTTCATCACAGACTCGCTTTCGAATACCTTGTGCCACATAACCTTCTCCACGTTGAGTATCTTTCCTCTCAGCGGCAGTATGGCCTGAGTGTACCGGTCGCGGCCTTGTTTTGCAGAACCGCCGGCCGAGTCTCCCTCGACAAGGAATATCTCGCATACCTTCGGATCCTTGTTGGAGCAGTCTGCCAGCTTTCCGGGCAGTCCGCCGCCTGTCATCGGGTTTTTGCGCTGCACGCTTTCCCGTGCTTTTCGTGCCGCAATGCGCGCCGTGGCGGCCAGTATCACCTTGTCGCAGATTTGCTTTGCCTCTTTGGGATGCTCTTCGAGATAATATGCCAGCGCCTCGCCTACTGCCTGCTGCACGGCTCCGGCCACCTCGCTGTTGCCGAGCTTGGTCTTTGTCTGGCCCTCAAACTGCGGCTCGGCCACCTTTATCGATATTACGGCGGTGAGTCCCTCGCGGAAGTCTTCGCCCGCAATCTCGATTTTCGCTTTCTCTATCTGCTTTGAGATTACCGGGTCGGCATCGGCATATTTCTTCAATGTGCGTGTCAATGCCATGCGGAAGCCTACGAGATGGGTGCCTCCCTCGATGGTGTTGATATTGTTGACATACGAGTGTATGTTCTCGGCATAGTCGGTATTGTACATCACGGCTACCTCAATCGGTATGCCCTGCTTTTCGGTTTTGAGGTATATCACGTCGTCGAAGAGGTGTGTGCGGTGACGGTCCACGTAGCGCACGAACTCTTTCAGTCCGTCTTTTGCGTGAAACACCTCGCTGCGTGTGTTTCCTTCATCATCGGGGCGCATGTCGGTCAGCGTTATTGTGATTCCGGCGTTGAGATAGGCCAGTTCGCGCATGCGCTTCGCTATGATGTCATATTTGTATTCCGTGGTGGTGAAGATGTTGCCGTCGGGCCAGAATTGCTGGCGTGTACCACGCTTGTCGGTCTCGCCCACGACCTTGACAGGATACATGGGCTTGCCGCTTTCGTATTCCTGTTGGTATATCTTGCCGTCACGGAACACCTGGGAGAGCATGTGCGTGGAGAGCGCGTTGACGCAGCTCACGCCCACGCCGTGCAGTCCGCCGCTGACTTTGTAAGAGCCTTTGTCGAACTTTCCACCGGCATGCAGCACTGTCATCACCACTTCCAGCGCCGACTTGTGGAGCTTCTCGTGCTCGTCTACGGGTATGCCTCGTCCGTTGTCCTGTACTGTTATCGAGTTATCTTCGTTTATCGTTACTTCGATGTGGGTGCAATAGCCGGCCATGGCCTCGTCGATAGAGTTGTCCACCGTCTCGTTGACGAGGTGGTGCAGACCTTTCTCGCTGATGTCTCCTATGTACATCGCGGGGCGCTTGCGCACGGCTTCAAGTCCTTCGAGGACCTGAATGTTACTCGCGGAATAATTGCTTTCCTTGGTTATGTCTTCTGCCATATTTCCTTTTAGGGTTATTACCATGCAAAATTAATAAAAAAAAACGGTTCGGCGAAAGATTTTCACCACATTTACAGATGTTTGCAACGATAAATGGATTTTAAATGCGGTGTGTCCCGGCAGGTTGGTTTGCGGCGTGTCGTTTTCCTGTTGTGCCGTCATTGTTTTGGGGTCAGCGGATTTTTCCGGTGGGCGGGAGAGAGTATCAAGAGTATAGTG
>NZ_BEWV01000032.1 GCF_002933775.1 Prevotella sp. MGM1 | reverse complement strand
ACTATACTCTTGATACTCTCTCCCGCCCACCGGAAAAATCCGCTGACCCAAAGTTCCATCCATTAGGATGATTGGGAACATCTCTGAAAAAATGAAAAAGCTAAGTGATTGATTTCTCAATACTTAGCTTTTATCTTCGTACCCAGACCCGGGGTCGAACCGGGACGGATTGCTCCACTGGTGTTTGAGACCAGCGCGTCTACCGATTCCGCCATCTGGGCTTTGTTTGCGGGTGCAAAGATACATATAAAATCCGAAACGGCAAATTTTTTGTGAGGAAAACTTGGCCGGTAATGTAAAAATGGTTGTTTAATCTGTTATCGGTTTATTTGCCAATTGCCCGTTTTTCTTTATCTTTGCACAAAATAGATGCATCCCGGTAATATGAGACAAGTTTCATTATGCTCTATGTGCGCTGTCTTTTCGGCGGGTGTGTCGTGCGTGTGTAGATGTGCCGGTGGTGGTGATTGTGTCGTGCGGCGCTTATCGCGTTCCTCGTTCGATATAATCGGTTTCAAACCGAAGTCCATGTGTCTGAATGTGTTTGTATAATGATTTGAAAACGATATTACAATTATTTATGATTATGAAGAGAATACTGTTGTCATTGGCAATGATATTGCCGGCGTTGGCATCTTTCGCTCAGTCAAAGGTGTATTTCACGAGTGATATAAGTCCGGAGGCTCTCGTGCGGATATATGAGGCCGTGGGACGGAAAGCCGAGGGGCGTGTGGCCGTGAAGATAAGTACGGGAGAGGCGGGAAATCCCAATTATCTCAAGCCCACGTTGATAAGAAATCTTGTCGACAGGGTCCATGGCACTATTGTGGAGTGCAACACCGCTTATGGCGGGAAGCGGAATACTAACGCCGCCCATTGGGAGACGATAAAGGCACATGGTTTCGATTCGTTGTTTGCCGTCGATCTTCTGGACGAGGACGGTGAGATGAAGATACCTGTGAGGGACCGAAAGCATTTGAAGTACGACATAGTGGGCAGTCATCTCGCACGTTATGACTTCATGATAAACCTCGCCCATTTCAAAGGTCATCCCATGGGAGGACTCGGCGGGGCCCTTAAGAATGCGAGTATAGGCGTTGCCTCGGCCAATGGAAAGGCTTATATCCACACTGCCGGATATCAGGAGAAGGTGGAAGGACTGTGGGACCATGTCAGCGACCATGATGGATTTCTTGAATCAATGGCCGCCGCCGCTCAGGCTGTGGATGATTATTTTGGTGGAAATACGCTGTATATAAACGTGATGAACAATATGACTGTCGATTGCGACTGTGTGGCGAGGCCCGAACCGGTGAGACTTAAAGACGTGGGAATACTGGCGTCGACAGATCCTGTGGCGCTCGACCAGGCTTGTGTCGACATTATTTTCAATATAAAGCCGTCGGCCGGCAACGACAACAAGCCGCTGACAGAGAGAATAAAGAGCCGTCATGGTACGCATACGATAGACCATGCGGAGAAAATCGGACTCGGAAGCAAGCAGTATACGATTATTGATATAGACAAGAAATGATGTACGTAAAGAAAGACTAAGCAGCCGTTTGCTGGTTTGTGATATCCTTGAATAGATACGGATTTTTCATACTCGGCCTGATGCCTGTATGGTTTATCCGGCGGCTTGGCGTTTTTATGCTCTCCTTATGAAAAAAGTCTTTCAACGCGGCCTTCGGTCAATTATTATAAATCCTTAAAATCTTTGTCCGTGTCGGTTATAATGATTAACTTCGTACCAAATTTAGAACTAATACAGACATGGAATTTAACAAGGATAATTATTGCGTGATACTGGCCGGAGGCAAGGGACGCAGGTTGTGGCCTTGCAGCCGCGACAAGTATCCCAAGCAGTTCATGGACTTTTTCGGTTTCGGTCGTACGCAATTGCAGGCCACTTATGATCGTTTTGCCGGGATACTGCCTGTCGAGAATATTATTGTCTGCACGAATATGGAGTATGCCGATATTCTGAGAGAGCAGTTACCGCAGGTACCCGAGGCCAATATCGTGGTTGAGCCGGTGGCCCGCAATACGGCACCGAGCGTGGCCGCGGCCGCCATGAGGATATATGGGAGAAACAGTGAGGCCCGGGTGATAATAACACCGTCAGACCAGTTTGTGCAAAACGAGAAGGCTTTTGCCGACAATGTGTGTCGGGGACTTGACATAGTAGGTGGAAATGATATTATGCTCTCCATGGGCGTGAAGCCTACGCGTCCCGAGCCGGGATACGGCTACATACAGCTCGGTGAGCGGCTTGACGGCAGTGAGGTTTACAGGGTGAAGTCTTTCACCGAAAAACCGGAACGCGATTTCGCCCGTATGTTCGTCGAGAGTGGGGAGTTTTATTGGAATACGGGAATGTTTGTTGCCAATGTAAGGTACTTCGGTCATACTCTCAGCACGATGTTCCCCGATATTCTCAGTGTGTGGGAGTCGGGAATGAGCGGCAAGTCGCTTGGCGACGCGATGCCTTTCATCACTGAGAACTACTCTTCTTTCCCCAATCTGTCCATAGATTACGGCATATTTGAGCGTGTGGACAACGTGTGTGTGATGACGTGCGACTTCGGATGGGCCGATCTCGGCACGTGGCATTCTGTATACGAACTGATGCACAAGGGCGATGGAGACAACGTGCTGATAAATACCGATGCTGTTTTGGAGGATTGCAGTGATAATGTGATAAAGCTCCAGGAGGGCAAGCTCGCCGTGATAAACGGACTCAACGGTTATATTGTGGCGGAGAAAGACAACGTGTTGTTTATCTGCAAGAAGGGAGATTCGTCTTCGTTGGTGCGTAAATACGTGAATGAGGTGCAGATGAAATACGGTGATGATTTTATATAGAATGTGTGAACGGCTTGATGCCGTTCATATGTGTTAAGAACATAAAGGCACGTTTTTTTATCTGTCAAAAAGATAAAAGAACGTGCCTTTATGTTTCTGTCAAGTCCTTTCGGATTGCTGCCGTTTTTTTGCCCAGCCGTATTGACAGGCATGGCCTGAGGTCACTTCCCTGTGGCATCGCCATATATCGGTAATGACGGGCGCTGATGTATCATATCATAGTTTCTCAAACTCTTCTCTAATGCTTTTTGCGATACTCTCGAACTCATCCTTATCGAGCTTGAGCTTGGGATTAGAGAAAACCATGTCTTTTTCCGACCTCATCGGCACAAGGTGAATGTGTGCGTGTGGCACTTCAAGGCCGAGCACGGCCATACCCACTTTTCTGCATGGAAAAACTGTCTTTATGGCGCGAGCCACCTTTTTTGAGAACACTGTCATTTCCGCCAGTTCGTTGTCATCCAAATCGAAGATGTAATCTTCTTCTCTTCGCGGTATCACGAGAGTATGTCCTTTCACGAGCGGATTGATGTCGAGAAAAGCGTAGAATTTTTCATTCTCTGCACATTTGTAGCTCGGAATTTCTCCGGCTGCAATCTTTGCGAATATTCCTGCCATGCGTCTGTTACTGTTATATGGTGAGAGATGTCTGTCTTTTTGTTTTTCGGCAATCCTGTCTTGGAGTATAATTGCCGGACTCTTTAAATGGAGATATTGTCTATTCTCAGTTTGATCGTGCCTCTAGGTATGGTTATCTCTACCTCGTCTCCCACCTTCTTGCCCAGCAGTCCCTGTGCTATCGGTGTCTTTATGGATATTTTTCCTGCGCGCAGATCGGCCTCGTTTTCACTCACGATGGTGTATGCCATTTTAGACTTGGTGGTCAGGTTTGTCATTTCCACCTTGCAAAGTATCTGCACCGCGTCTGTGCTCAGTCTCGAAGTATCGATGATTTTCGCTTCCTGGATGGCCAGTTTCATCTGGTTTATTTTATCTTCGAGATGAGCCTGAGCCTCTTTGGCGGCGTCATATTCGGAATTTTCACTTAGGTCGCCCTTGTCGCGGGCCTCAGCAATGGCGGCCGATGCCTTCGGACGCTCCACGCTTTCCAAGCGCTTTAACTCGGCTATCATCTTGTCGTAGCCTTCTTGTGACATGTAAGCCATAATTTTTTCTTTTTATTGTTGTTAATGAATACTTTTAAGGATGTATCAAAAAAAATAAAGAATTCCAACACGCTTGATGCCGGAATCCTCATCTCCAATTATCTTTTCGTATATCCTTCGTTGCAAAGATAGTCATTATTTTTGAATGTGCCAAATCGGCGGATGTTAAAATTTGCTTTTCCCATGGAAAGCGATACCCTCTGTTCTAATGAAATGGCGTGGGGGATGCCTTATATTTTATTATGTATGTTTTTCCTATCGGCATTGACGTTATTTTTTTTTGGTGTAATTCTTTTCAGATGAAGATAATTTTAACTATAGAATTGATTTAAGTCAAGAAAGTGTATGTTTAACACCTTAATGTCTGTGTATCTGTGTTCTTTTTTTGAAAAATAGTCGTATATTTGCAACGTGTTTTTCATAGTATTAGATTTAAGGTTAACAAAGGTTGGGTCTCAGCGGAGACCCTTTTTTATTTTTATCCGATAGTCTTTTCGTTGGCCATGACTGTGGTTGCGCTGGCTCCGTCTTGCAGCAGCGATGATGGGTTGGCGGGCAGTATCGAATTTATTGATTGCGGTTCTGATGCCGCAATCAGTTTTTTTTATCCCGTCAGGTTGTTCCGCACTGCTGATTATAAATATACGGATAAATGATTAAGAACAAGAGACAAATGAAAAGGAAATATCGGTTATTTATTTTAATGTTGTTTGCTGCTGTGTTTGCCATTACTGCTTGCGTAGACAACAACGATGGCGATTATGACGGCTCGGGAGAGGAACTTACCGGGGCTAATCACTGGGGATTGAGTGATGCGGAGTGGGCAGAATGGCTGAAACAGGAGGCGCTTCAAGCCGATTCGATGAATATCGCTTACATATTGCGTCAATTGTGTGATATAGAAGAGGATGCGCTGGGCAACAAGAAGTACACTCCTAAATACGGTGAGATACTGGATTTGGTGCGTCTAGGGGTGTATACGTTGGCCGATAGTACGGCAGAAGAAGCCGAGAAACGATTTTGGTGGTTGTTGCCAGGTACACTTTCCGATAGCCTTCAAGCCAATTTTCCCGGCAGGTTGGAGTATGTCACAGCGAATGGCTCTGTCAGATACGAGCCCGGTGACGGTGTCGACGCATTGGGAACGATATATATAGATATTCCGGAGATACCCGAGGTAGAGAAGATAATGATAATTCCTTTCAATTATTGGCCTGATAACGATAGTTCTTCGCCATTCACGATAGGTTTGGTATGGTAGGAAAAAAGCACTGGATACAAGTATGTTTGCGTGAGAGAACGCAGTGGAGGGCAGATGGGAATAATGGTGACTTACGATGGCGGATGGAGCGGTCTTGATTATTGGAAAGGCAGGGATGGTGCCCTTAGAGATACTTATAGTAGCTGGATATACGACAATCTGTCGAGCGAAGCGGCGGCAAAGGCGCTTGACGCGTTGGTTGGATATAATACAGATAAGGCTCGCGCGGCTTTCGCCGCGATGGGACAAAGCGGTTATTTCAGGCCTGGATCAGGCGATGCGCGCTATTATGCCACATCGAGAAGCGGGAAAAATTCCATTGGGGACCGTTGGATTATCATTATACATTAAAAATTTATAGTGCGTCAATCGGAGCGGACAAATTTATAACCATAGAATGGAAGACATGTGATGGTACCACTTACGATTTGCGTAATAGGCAAAATTATCTTATGTACTCTAAGGAGTTCGACTATATGGATTCTGGTAAGAGGGATACGGATTGGAACCGTATAGCAAAATAACCTTGTTCGTATATGCGTATATATTATTGGGGTATTGCCTTCGGTTTATGCCTGTTGACGGCCTGTGATGATGTTGATGCCATTTTCATACCTGAGGAGCGGGCTGAAGCCGAGGTCACGGTGGTCTGTTCGATAAACGGGCCGGGCGACAATGGATATAATGATGCCGCCCTCCGTGGAGTGATCGGGTTCGGGCAGCGCACCGGTACACAGCTGTCGATAATCCATCCTGCCGATACGGATGAGGCCGTAAGGGTAACGGAAGAGTGGAAGAGGAGCACTGCGGGCAAGCGTCCCCGTTTGCTAATCTTGGCCGGGAGCGACTATGAAACTGTCGCACGTGAACGATGCGGCGGGCTGGCGGATAATCAGAGAGCGCTATTCTTTGAGGGTGGCTGGGGCTTGCTAGATCGTGTAAGTACGTTCAGTATATGTCGTAACGGTACCGCTTATCTGGTGGGATGCATGGCGCAAGGATGCCCCGAGGCCCATATCGTGAAAGCGTGTCTCGGCGACATGGTGGTTGAAGAAGCCGCGTCGGCGTTTGCTTCCGGATATATGAAGTATAGTGCAGGCGGTTCGCTTGAAGTACACACGCTGGCTTCAGACTACACAGGCTATGCAATGCCCGACAGCACCTATAGAATGATGGCGAGGGTAGATGCCGACAATCCCTGCGGATGATTTTACTTTCCGTTTTGGCCACTGAACTCGGTCTTGCGATGGAAATGTGACATACGTGGATGAAGATGGGCTGCGTCAGGCTGTCGCTATGCAGGTGAATGACCGTCGTCTGTGGAACAAGGCGCTGATATTCGTGCCTGGAAGCGAAGAGTTCTCTGTTGTTTTCGATGATGAGTTGGGCAGGCTCAAAGCGGCAGGAGGGCCGGCTTTCACTTTTCCGTCTCTGCTTTGTGCGGACATGATGTATTCAAATACGCTCGAAGGCAGATTGAAGGCTATGGAATACGAAGGAGTGTTGCCCACGGCCGGATCCTGTTTCAGGATTTATCAGCGCTTTCAAGGCGCGATTCGACATTGATCCGGCTGGCGGTGATGCGCACTTCTACGACGCTTTGTTGCTGACGGCTTATTCTATCGCCACGATGCAAGCATCAGGAAAGACTCTCGATGGAGGTGGAGTTTTAAATGCCGCTATATTGCAGACTGTGGACGGGCGTGATGCTTGGAATGGCAGTTGGATGCCCCGTCAGACATGCACACGGCATTCGCCATGATTGCCAATGGCCGGCATCCAGACCTGCGCTGAGTGACGGGGGACTGGACATTTGACATTAAATCACATGCCAGTGTGCTCAACACCACATATAGCCATTGGATTATGGTGGACGGGAAATATCACACATTGGAGTATCTTTCGCCCGATGGTGACGGCAGAACGACAAGCACTTTGCAGGCCTGGGACTGGCAGATACGACATATGCAGACATTCGATGAGAATCAGCCGGATATCGTTTACGGGCCGCAAGAGGAAAACAGGGCGGTGATCGTATCTACAAGCGACACATGGAGCAACTACCGCCATCAGGCCGATGCGCTGGCTATGTATCAGTTGCTGCGCCGTCACGGTTATGATGGCAGGCATATAGTGTTCATTTCCGAGGATAATTTCGCCTTTCACCCTAATAATCTGTACAGGGGAGAGATACGGGTGCGGCCGGACGGTGAAAATTTATACCATGATGTTGTCGTAGACTATCGTCTGAGTGATATAACCATTGCAGACCTCAAAGAGATAATGCTCGGTAATAAGGCATATCCCGAGGTGCTGGATGCCGATGAACGGGATAATGTTATTATTGGTGTCCGGTAAAACTTTTCAATGTATTTTTCGCCATTCTGTTTGCCGGATAGCTGATGTAACCGCTGTACAGGAGTACTGAAATCACAAGAAAATGGCATATATGACCTTTATATAGCCATTCTAACGAAGTTCATGCGCTTATATGTTGGTGGATGTTTCAAAAGTAAGGCGCGTTTTACCGGATAGCCAACTTGGCTTGCCCCAAAGAGGGCTTGTCCATGAACAAAACCAGAAGGAATAAGTGCTATGACATGTTTACCGGACACCAATATAATGTTATAGTGTTTTGGTGCGGTCATGGTGGTTGGAACCGTTTGGCATGGGGTGATAATACCATAAAGGGCAAAGATGTGCGCGGCATATTGGCCGCCATGCACAATGTCGGACGGTATCGGCGTATGTTATTCGTAATTGATGCATGTTACAGCGGGAGTATCGGTGAGGCTTGCTTGGGTCTACCGGGAGTATTGTTTGTAACGGCAGCAAATGCAGACGAGCCGTCTAAGGCAGATAAGAAAGGCATTGACATGGGAGTATGGCTTTCAAACGGTTTCGCACGTGCCTTTCATGAAACAGTGGACGAAAGGCCGGATATAACACTGCGGGACTTGTACTACATACTTGCCCGTAATACCGTGGGCAGTCATGCCACTATATACAATGCGGAATGTTACGGCAATCTTTTCCACTTAACGATGGGTGAGTATCTTAACAGATGATGGCGGATATAACGACCAATTAATATTTGTTGTTATGTTGGCGGGATAAAAATACGGCACTATAAAATATTTACAAGATACTGTTTACGATTTTGTGTGGCACGGTCTAAAATTTTTGTGTAAATGAAAAATGTTTTATAGTGCCGCCTTTTTTCGCATAAAATTCAAGGCCGTGCACACAGAATTTTGGATAGTGTCATCAGGACAGGGCATGTTTTATAGTTCAATACACGGATTTTCTTTTTTGCGTAGACATGATAAAAAACGAAGTTTTGTATCAAACTATTGCGGTGCGTCTCAAAAGTTAGTCACAAAACTTTTTTGCTTGCTTTTTACAGTATGCCCCTCTTTTTTTATATTGTCCGTTTACAAGAAATTGTATATCGTATGGTTTATGGCAGTCCTATTTTTCATTTATAAAGAAGATTTTTGCCATTGTCTCTTTATATATTATATATGTGTAATTAGTATTTGGACTTGCTTTGT
>NZ_BEWV01000031.1 GCF_002933775.1 Prevotella sp. MGM1 | reverse complement strand
GTGGAGGCAGCGGCGATTTCGTGGGCGCGCTACCCACGGCGCTGATGAAGCCACTCTCCGGCAGCGGGGCGCGCGGCATGATGGTCGACGCGATGACCACATACGGTGCCGACTCGTTCGTGGGTCGCCTGAGTTGCGTGTTCCAAGGTTCCACGGATACCACGTTCTATATTCTCGCCGTGTATTTCGGCAGCGTGGGAGTGCGCCACACACGCCATGCCGTCACCTGCGGCCTGCTCGCAGACGCGGCCGGAGTGGTTGCCGCCATAGGGGTGTGCTATTTGTTTTTTTAAAGGTAAAAAGGTAAAGAAGTAAAAAGGTAAAAAGCCATGCGGCGTGGGAGTGGCCATTATTATTGTTAGTGAGTAAAGACAAACGGATGCGTGGATATAAAATAAATAGTTATGGGGCAGGGGAAGAATGTTATTTATCAGTTGAGCAAATGCTTTGCGTTGAGGATTGTGAGGCTTTACTGTTGTTTGCGTGACAACAGAGGAGAATATGTCATTTCGAAGCAATTATACAGGTCGGGCACGAGCATCGGGGCAAATATCGCGGAAAGCATCTATGCTCAAAGCGATGCGGACTATATAAGTAAACTGAGCATTGCCCTGAAAGAAGCAAGCGAGACTGAGTATTGGTTGGACTTGTTATATGAGTCGGAAGTGATAAGTGAAAAGGAACATAACTCGTTGGTTACGGACTTGAAAACAATAATTGGAACATTGATAAACATAATAAACAAAATAAAAAACAAGAAAAGGGAAGATAAATAAAAGTAATAAACATCTGTAATTATATTATTGAAAGACAATTCGTTTGTCTTAATAAATATCTGTTATAGTAAAATTGAAAAGTCATCATATTAGAATTATGATTAGAATCATGAAAAGACAAAAGATAGATGATTATCTGTATAATGTCATACGGTTTTCTGATAATGTAAGTTCCGGTGTTTTTTACCTTTTTACCTTTTTATTTTTTTACCTTTAAACATTG
>NZ_BEWV01000030.1 GCF_002933775.1 Prevotella sp. MGM1 | reverse complement strand
GTATAATACGCATTGACTATATCATCGCCTGCGGCACGGGCAGCGACGGCAGGGAGACAGACAAGATATACATGCTCGAAGCCAACACCACGCCCGGCATGACGGCCACGAGCTTTATACCGCAGCAGGTCAAGGCGGCGGGCATGGAGATGAAAGACGTGCTTACGGAGATAATAGAGAACCAGTTTGAATAAAGGTGCCGACAAACCAAAAGTAATACCCACAACCTATGAAAATACCATCAGAGTTTGACCCCATACGCCCTTTCGAGCCGGAAGAGCTGCCGGAGGCGTTCGAAAGACTGCTCGCCGACGACACTTTCCGCCGTGTAATGAGCTATGTGCTGCCGGAAATACCCGCGGACGCCGTGGCGGCAAAGATGAGAATGTGCCATACGAACCTTGATTTCCAAAAAGCGTTCTGCTACGGGTTTCTTGACAACCTGCTCAAGGCGGCAAGCGACGGCTGCGACATGGACGCCAGCCGGATAGACACCGGAAAACGGTATACGTTCGTGAGCGACCACCGCGACAT
>NZ_BEWV01000029.1 GCF_002933775.1 Prevotella sp. MGM1 | reverse complement strand
TCATAGGGTATTTCAACCTTTGGGTCCCTTTGCTTGCTGTTCTTCTCCGCGTGGCGAAGATGCCACCGAACGATGTTGAACAGTCCGACAGTATCAAAATTTTTATTCTGTCCTGATGTGCGTACAATGTGTTTCGACCGCAGGGACTTAAAAGTGGAGTTCATCACCCCACTTTTTTTATGCCCTTATTTATCGATTGATTAGTCAAGCGAGAAAGTGCGGAGAAACGAATAAGTTGCCGTTTGAGGCCCTAACACTTTGGATTTATACTGGCTTATGCGGTATTTCATGCGCACTATCTCGCCGCCGCTGTCCTTGCCCCCCGTGGGCTTGAGCCTGGCTATCTGTACGCCGATAGGCGCATAAGCCTTGTGGCACGTTCCTTTGGTGTTCTTGGTCGTTTTCAGCACTATTTTTTTGCGGTTGCCCTGTATGCGGTAGAAGCCACCTGTACCCACATAGAAAAGCGACGCGCAGAGCGTCGGCAGCTCCTTGCCTATCAGGTTGGAGTCAGTCTTGGGGTCGGCCACGCCTATGCACTTGGGTACATACCATTTGCCGGGCTCGCCTTTGCTCAGGCGTATGCCCTTGAAATGCACATACTGGCTTTTCGGCTGTCTTTTCTGGCGCTTCCCTTTGTTCTTGGTGTATGACTTTGCACCGCCCGTCCGACGGTAGGA
>NZ_BEWV01000028.1:7500-9412 GCF_002933775.1 Prevotella sp. MGM1 | reverse complement strand
ATAACACTATACTCTTGATACTCTCTCCCGCCCACCGGAAAAATCCGCTGACCCCGCATTCGAGCCCGTCAGCGGCACAATGAAGCGTAAAAAAAATTATGCTTGACCGAATAAAAGGCAAGGCAAAGGTGCGTCAAACCGGGAAAGAAATAATAAAGCGGCTTACCGACAAACTCATCAGTGGCTGGAACCCGTGGATGGAAATAAAGTGTCCGCTTGAATACACGACATTCACGGACACTGTCGAGAAGTACAAAGAGTATCTGGCTAAACTCTACAAAGAGAACGACATGTGCGAGCAGACCTTTAAAAGTTAGGCAGGTTGGACATTTTGGGTGATGGATTTCGTGTAATCAGCTGATTTAATTATCTTTGCGAAGATAATCATTGATATGGTTAAAAAAATGCTTTTTCTGCGGGTCTAAAAATGTGGTCAGTAACGGTCTGGGAGGCCGTACCCAAAGATATAAATGCAAGGACTGCGGCCGTCGTTTTGATGGCGGTATAAGGCGCGATAAAGCTAAGGTTATCAGCGACTATGTAGAGGGCAAACAGACGCTGGAACAGCTTGCGACCAAATATGGCGTCTGCGAAAAGACCATACGCAGGGATCTGGAGGGAATGCGGTATATCCATAAGATCGCAAAGCATAAGGATGTGACCGTACAGATGGACACCACATATTGGGGCAGGAACTTTGGTCTTATGGTTATCAAGGATGCTCTCCGGGGAATTGTCTTATGGCACAAGTATGTGCGTCATGAGACGGTTGCCCAATATGTGGAGGGAATCGAATGGTTGAAGAGCGACGGGTTCCGGATATACGGCATTGTGATTGACGGCATGAAAGGACTGCCACAGGCATTGAAACCGATACCTGTACAGATGTGCCAGTTCCACCAGATGCTCATAGTCCGCAGGTATCTGACTCAAAATCCGGACATAGAGGCTTCGCGGGAGCTGCTGAACCTGATAAACATCATCGCAAAAACCGATAAGGAAAGTTTTTGCGGAGCTTTCAATGAATTGTATGAGAAATACAGGGATGTTGTCAATGAACGTGTCCACGATAAAAGAATCAAGCGTGTCACACCTCCATATATGCGACCCAAACTACGCAGCGAATATCTGAGTATAAAACGCAACATCCCTCTGCTTTGGACTTTCTATGACCATCCGGAAACAGGACTTCCAAATACCAACAATGCCCTTGAGGCTGTATTCTCTGATTTGAAAACCAAGGTTCGGGTTCATCGGGGGATCAGCAAGGAAAACAGAAAGAAACTCATAGATGAATATCTCAAAAGACACTATTAGGACACCAAATACAGATTGATTACCGCTCTGTTATCACCCCAAATGGCCACTCAGCACTTTTGCTATGCAATCCATCACCAAAAATGTCCAACCTGCCATAAACTACAATCGGCGCCATGACTACCAAGACCATGGGATCCCTCAATATATTCCCGCCGCCCCGGCTCACAGTACCGCTCGACATAAAAAAGAGTCCCCGGCTGTCGGATTCTGTTAATCCGACAACCGGAAAATCACGCCGAGCGCATCAGGTACACATGATACGGAACGACACGCTCACTTGAAAACCAACGTCTTGAAAAGCCTCAGGACGGTATCGTCATCAAGAAGACGGGAAGCCTCGAAGCCGCCGCCGAGGTAATAGGCGCTTATCTCACCGGAGGAAGTGCGCACGAAATAACAGTCGGAGGAGGACAAGGGGGCCATGCCCTCATGGCTGCCGACGCCGGCAGACAGGGGACCGAGGTTGGAGCTTATCATGGACAGCTGCGCCACGGTGGGAAGGTCCCACCCGGAGGTATCGCCGGAGGGCAACAGGCCGGGCATGGCCGCTCTCACCGCGGAAAGGAGCGACTCCTGACCGTCGTTCTCCGAC
>NZ_BEWV01000028.1:0-2500 GCF_002933775.1 Prevotella sp. MGM1 | reverse complement strand
TCTGATACAGAGTGTGTGAGTACAAGAAGACCGAGGGGACGTCAAAGACATGAGCGACCATACCCGAAACGTCTCTCCAGAAAGGAGGTGTTCCAGCCGCACCTTCCGGTACGGCTACCTTGTTACGACTTAGCCCCAATCACCGGTTTCACCCTAGGCCGACCCTCGCGGTCACGGACTTCAGGCGCCCCCGGCTTTCATGGCTTGACGGGCGGTGTGTACAAGGCCCGGGAACGTATTCACCGCGCCATGGCTGATGCGCGATTACTAGCGAATCCAGCTTCGTGGGGTCGGGTTGCAGACCCCAGTCCGAACTGAGGATGACTTTAAGGATTGGACCGATGTTGCCAGCGGCCGGCCCTCTGTATCACCCATTGTAACACGTGTGTAGCCCCGGACGTAAGGGCCGTGCTGATTTGACGTCATCCCCACCTTCCTCACTCCTTGCGGAGGCAGTGTCCCCAGAGTGCCCGGCTAGAACCGATGGCAACTAGGGAAAGGGGTTGCGCTCGTTATGGCACTTAAGCCGACACCTCACGGCACGAGCTGACGACAACCATGCAGCACCTTCACAGAGGCCCCGAAGGGCATCACCATCTCTGGATCTTTCCTCTGCAATTCAAGCCCGGGTAAGGTTCCTCGCGTATCATCGAATTAAACCACATGTTCCTCCGCTTGTGCGGGCCCCCGTCAATTCCTTTGAGTTTCACCGTTGCCGGCGTACTCCCCAGGTGGGATGCTTAACGCTTTCGCTTGGCCGCCGACTGTATATCGCCGACAGCGGGCATCCATCGTTTACCGCGCGGACTACCAGGGTATCTAATCCTGTTCGATACCCGCGCTTTCGAGCTTCAGCGTCAGTAACGCTGCGGCAGGCTGCCTTCGCAATCGGGGTTCTTCGTGATATCTAAGCATTTCACCGCTACACCACGAATTCCGCCTGCCTTCCGCGCACTCAAGGTCTCCAGTTCGCGCCGCACTCTCATGGTTGAGCCACAAAATTTCACGGCACGCTTAAAGACCGGCCTACGCTCCCTTTAAACCCAATAAATCCGGATAACGCCCGGACCTTCCGTATTACCGCGGCTGCTGGCACGGAATTAGCCGGTCCTTATTCATGCGGTACCTGCAAACATCCACACGTGGACACCTTTATCCCCGCATAAAAGAGGTTTACAACCCATAGGGCAGTCTTCCCTCACGCTACTTGGCTGGTTCAGCCTTACGGCCATTGACCAATATTCCTCACTGCTGCCTCCCGTAGGAGTCTGGACCGTGTCTCAGTTCCAGTGTGGGGGACCTTCCTCTCAGAACCCCTACCGATCGATGCCTTGGTGGGCCGTTACCCCGCCAACAAGCTAATCGGACGCATCCCCATCCTTTACCGATAAATCTTTGCTCCGACACAGATGTCCGGGACGGAGAACATGGGGGATTAATCCGCCTTTCGACGGGCTGGACCCCAGTAAAGGGAAGGTTGGATACGCGTTACTCACCCGTGCGCCGGTCGCCATCGGCCCATCCCGAAAGATAGGCCATGCTGCCCCTCGACTTGCATGTGTTAAGCCTGTAGCTAGCGTTCATCCTGAGCCAGGATCAAACTCTACATTGTAAAATATATAAGTTATAGACTCCATACGCGCCGAACCGAAAAAAAACGGAAAGGGCGAAAGGAGAGAATGTCTGTCCAGGACGCTCCGAGTACTATTCTAATTCACCGACCAGGGACAAAAGCCCGAGGCCGGAATGACGGTCAGATCATATCTGTTCGTTTACCCATGCGCGGCGCAAGCCAATTTAAAAAAAAAGACAGGCGGCGCGCACGCTTCTTGTACTACTACTTTCTCTGTTATTCAGTCTGTCAAAGAACTCTCTCTTAACGCTCACCAGGGCTTCAACCCTGAAAGCGGATGCAAAGGTAAGGACTTTAAGGATACAAACCAAATAATTTTAAGAAAAAATTCGAAAAACAACGGTAATTTTATACTAAATTGACGCAGGTCAAGGAAAACAGCACGAAAACAAGACAAAAACACAAAAAACAAACAAATGAAAAGGAAAATGAAATACGACAAAAAAAGAAAGAAGTAGAGAAAAGAAGGACAAGGTCAAAAGAGGAAAGACAGGCCAAAGAAAAAAACAGAAAAAGAAACAAGGAGCAAAACATGCAAGGAAAGAGAAAAACAGGAAAGGAACAGAAAAAGAACAGACAAGGAAAGGATGAAAGACAAAGAACAAAGGGGAAAGGGGAAAAGATAAAAGAGACAAAAAGAAAACCAATATACAAAACAGAAAAAAAGGGACAACCAATGAAAGGAACGGCAGCCATAAAACAAAATCACGGTATCATATATGATATAGACAGGAAGAACAAAAACAAAAGGAAGAACAAAAACAAAACGCAACGGAGAAACACGAAGACAAAAAAAAAAGACCGTAAGAATGAAAAAACGAATAAAGACAATGACAAAGGATAATAATAAAGGTTGTTGATACAAAA
>NZ_BEWV01000027.1 GCF_002933775.1 Prevotella sp. MGM1 | reverse complement strand
GGCCGGACCCGCTCGCGGACGATTATCTGAATGTCAGTCCGTATGTATATTGTCTTGACAATCCGGTAAGTCATATCGACCCAGACGGAAAGAAAGTATATGTCGTGGCAACGACTCTTCCGGGTTTCCAATGGTTTTCTTATCCAACACATACATATACACTTGTAACAGGATATGGAGCCCCAAAACGATATGCGTATGGTTCTGCTACTGACGGCATTTTTAGTGGAAATCTTGAAAGACTATATTATGTAGATGATGAGAAAACCATGAATGAGGCCTTGGGATATATCAATCAGAATAATTTTAAATTTGATTCTCAAAATATAAAAATATAATAGAAGTTACGCCTCCCAAGGGAATTGACAGTAAAGCATTTGACAAATTAGTTATAGAAACCGCTAAACAGTTTGATGGAAATAAAGAAATAAAATATAATGTTGTAACGAATTCAGAAGAAACAGGTAATTGTAATACAAGTACAACAACATTACTTATAAAATCTGGTGTATCCATGGAACAGATTGAAAAGATAGGCAAACAAATAGACGGTTATCCTGGTGGATGGGGAAAAATACGTCCATGGAGTGAAGAAGAGAGAAAAAAAGTTGTTAAAGAAAAGGAAGGCTATAATAAACAATTAATGAATGCAATAGAAAATTTGTATAAAGGATTTTAGTAAAAATGAGAAATGAAGAAATAATAAAAATACAAGATTTGGGAATTTGTTTTTGTATTTCAACTTTTATACAAATTATATTTCCTTTTTTTATTAGTTATGACTCTTTCCGTATAAATGGACCAAGTGTCATACCTGTCTTATTTTTCTTTGCGCCAATGATGACATTAATCTTCATGATTCTTTTCATGACAGGCCTGTATAAAAAGAAAAGAATTGATAACTATTTGGTTATTGTAAGTAATATAATCTTTGTTGTATTGAAAAATTATTTATATGAAATATATAGTAATGGTATTAATAGTAAAAGCATTTTTTTAATAGATATAATTTCACTAATTATCCTTATTGGAATTATTGTCATTTTTGACTATAAACGTATTATTGCCAGAATATTATTATTGCTTAAAAAAATCTTTATAAAATATGCTATTGCCAATAAAATTATGAATAAAACAAATATTTGTATAAAACGAAATATGATAAAATATTTATTCAAATTATATTTATACTGTTTAACCATAACTTTTATTATTTGTTTCTTTTATGCTATAAAAACAACAACAGTACAATTATTTACCCCTCTAAATGCAGTGTTTTTTACAATGATTATATACAGCGTAATATGCCTTATTATGCTTGTTCCTTTTGCCATATCTAAACTAATCTATTCTGATTTCTGCATATTAGAAAATATTTTATTTTATTTCATTTATATAATAATCTTATTTGAGAAGTATTTTATATGTGGATTACTAAACTTACGTTCCAGTGAACGGAATGCACATATTATATGGCTTTTGTTATATGCTGTATACATTGTATTAAGACCATATTTAAAACAAAAGACAAGATTAATACCTTGTTTAATAAATACTGAAAAGTATATAACAAGTAAAAAGGGAACGGTTTGTATTATTTGCACAATTATCATCTTATTGTTTATCTTAATATTTAATGACAATGCACTAAGACATGAAATGCAATGAACGTTGATAAAAGAATGCAAGAGAAAAAAATTATAACTATGAAAAAGATAGGGCTAATACATTGAAGAAACAGGGATTACTTTTAAAAAGTGATAAACATAAAAGGCCATAAAATTATGAATCTAAGACACATTTATTTAAACATGCTCAATAAATATGAATCGGGTATAAATGATGATTTTAACTCTAAATTCAGATATAATACCTGTTTTATAAATTATTATCTGTCAATGGCTGTAAGGAAAGAAAAGATAGAAACTGGCATTTATAATATGATTTTGGTTCAACTATCCGCAAAGATTAAGGAGCCGACAGTCAAGCTAAGCGAATGTTTTAAGACA
>NZ_BEWV01000026.1 GCF_002933775.1 Prevotella sp. MGM1 | reverse complement strand
ACAACCATAGGACCGGTAAAATAAAAGTATTATCAAACGAAATGCCAAGCGACCCTAATGATCCTGAACGATTGAACCGGAAGCAATCATTTCTTGAACAAAATCCCTATAGTATTATTGACATAAATAACATATTTTTATACAATCAATATTTAACAATACCATAATACATTAAAATCATGAGAAAAAGAATATATATATATGGAGTTATACTTTTAATATCAGGTACAATATGCTTAATAATATTAGGGGGTATGTCATCCAAAAGTACTATCAAAAGATCAAAAAACGAACAGAGGCCTAAACTTCAAACCAAACTCTATGAATATAGAGATTCTAAAGATAATCCGGACATATTATATTGGGACTCGGCTCCTGATAATGGATATTTGCCAATAAGAGTAGAAATAAATACCATGAGATATTTGGGAATAGAGACGGCAAATAAAGCCGTTCAAACAAGTAATATACTATTCAAGGCTTTCCATGGAGAGAAATTAACAGCGACATACAAAAGATATAAAGTGACCTTGATAAACGATAAGATATGGCTTGTCCGTGGATACAATACTTTTGTCCATAGCACATTAATGATACAGAAATCGGATGGACGTGTATTGCATTTGTCTATAAATCCTAATCAGAAAGGAAATAAGCATTATCATGAGGATATGAAGAAATTGCTATCAGGGATTAATAAATTCAAAAGGGACAAGAGCTATATTGAAAAATACGGATACACACCGGACAATACAATATCAGACCTACCGAACGGTATAATCGAAGATGCAAAAACAGCTGCTGAGATAGGATTTAAAATATTATATTCCAACGAAGGAAATGATATATATAAACGGCTACCTCTCATTGTAAAGCTACGCAACAAAGAAGATATATGGGAGGTTTGCTTGTTTTACGATGGATGGCTGGGATGGGGTGGCGTTTTTATACAAAAATCAGATGGCAGAATACTTCATGGTTACGCATATAAATAACATCAAAGACCAGAATCATTATGAAACTTAGATTATAGAAACCGCTAAACAATTTGATGGAATTTTAATAACAAGATAAAATCGTGAAGCAGGAGAGGACAGATATGAATCTGTTATAACACATAAAGAACCGGCGGGAAAGAATGCAAGAGAAAAGATTTATAATTATGAAAGAGAGAGAGCTAAAAAATTGAAAGACCAAGGATCTTTAAAAGATAATAATAAACATCAAATACTGTAGATGTCATGAATTTAAGATACATTTATTTAAACATAAGCCATGAATACTATTCAGGCATAAATGAAGATTTTAGTAACAAGTTTGGCTATAACACCTGTTTTATAGGCTATTATCTGTCAAAGGCTGTGCGTAAAGAAAAGATAGAAACTGGCATTTATAATATGATTTACGTTTTACTATCCGCAAAGATTAAGGAGCCGACAGTCAAGCTAAGCGAATGTTTTAAGACA
>NZ_BEWV01000025.1 GCF_002933775.1 Prevotella sp. MGM1 | reverse complement strand
GGACGTTGGTAATAATATTTACAAAACGCTGTTCAAAACTCGCCCGTTTAAAAATAAAAACTGCCAACTTTGGCGATTTTTTATTATAATAATTTGTGCAAATCAATGAATTCTATATATCTTTGCGTTGTAAAAACGCCAATCTTGGCAAAAATTTAATGTAAGTTATGGAAATAAAAAGAGATAGGTATCTCCAGCAATTGATAGCAAGCCGTCAAAACGGATTCATCAAGATTATAACGGGAATTCGCAGATGCGGCAAATCATACCTCTTGAATGTTTTGTTTTATCACTATCTGTTGGAAAATGGTGTGACAAATGACCATATCATCCGTGTTGATCTTGAAGATCGAATGAACAAGGATTTGAGGAATCCAGATACGATGCTCCATTATGTCCATGATAGAATTAAAGACAGGGAACTCTACTATATCATTATAGATGAGGTGCAACTGATGGATGAATTCGTTGATGTTTTGAACAGTTTCCGCCATATCGAAAACGCCGATACATATGTGACAGGAAGTAACTCTCACTTTTTATCATCCGACATCCCGACAGAGTTTCGTGGCCGAGGGGAGACAATCCATGTTAATCCTCTTTCTTTTTCAGAATTTTATTCTGCTGTAGGTGGGGATAAGCAAGACGTATGGCGAGAATATTATACTTATGGCGGCTTGCCTCTCATTCAATCTTTTGATACGGAACAAAAGAAGATAAACTATTTGAAGAATTTGTTTGAGACTGTTTATTTGTCAGACATTATTGAGAGGCATAAAATAAAGAATGGGAATGAGATGCGTGAGCTGGTGCTTATCATGGCATCATGTATAGGTGCGTCATGTAATCCTACAAAGTTGTCGAATACTTTTAAGAGCGTAAAAAATGTAAAGATTGGTAGTCAGACCATTTCTAATTATCTTATCTACTTATCAGAATCGTTTCTTTTGAATAAGGCAATGCGATATGATATAAAAGGAAAGAAGTATATCAACACGCTTTCTAAGTATTATTTCGCAGACATTGGTTTGAGAAATGCCATTCTTGATATGCGTCAACAGGAGGAAACGCATATCATGGAAAACATCATCTACAATGAATTGGTTGTCCGTGGTTACAGTGTTGATGTAGGAATGGTGGAAATAAAGAAGCCTGATAAGGACGGCAAGTGGCTTCGCATCCAACTGGAAGTGGATTTTATCGCCACTCTCGGTAGTAAGAAGTATTATGTGCAATCGGCTCTATCTATCCCTGATAGAGAAAAGGAGATACAGGAATCTCGTTCGTTGATAAACATCAATGACTCTTTTAAGAAAATTATTGTTGTCAAAGACCACATTATGCCTCGCCGGAATGAGGAGGGAATACTCACTATCGGACTATTTGATTTCCTGCTCGATGAGGATAGTTTGGATATATGAAAAACATATACGACAAGTAATCTGAATGCAGGTTTGTTTTTTCTGTTTCAATTTTAATAATAGCTTGGTAGATGGAAATGGAACCTCACAAAGAACTATTCCATGTTGACAAAAGATTGCATTTTATTTTTAAAAAAAAGGATTTTGACGTTTTAACAAAGTGTATAAGCCTCTTGTATAAACTTGTGTTGGATGATGGTTTGATAAAAAACAAAAGTGGCGGGATGTAAAAAACTCTTATGGAC
>NZ_BEWV01000024.1 GCF_002933775.1 Prevotella sp. MGM1 | reverse complement strand
TTGTCCTTAACTTCGGAGCGAGCTTGCGGGCGATAACTTCCTTTAACTTCTTTGACTTCTGAGCGATACTCCTTTAACTCCTAGAATAAGACCTCTTCCACCGAGTTTGCCACTTTTATGACATCCCGCCAGTTTCCGCGGATGAACCCGCGTCGCTGCAAGTCGTCGAGCATTTCGATGAGCTTATCCCAAAATCCTTTTATGTTATACAGTATAACTGGTTTTGAATGGTATCCTATTGTGGCAGACGCGGCTATCGTGAATATCTCGTCGAGCGTGCCTATGCCGCCCGGCAGTGCTACGAACATGTCGCTTTGGGCAAACATCAGTTCTTTGCGGTCGCTCAGGTTGTCGCACGGTATGTGCACGTCGATATGGCGGCTGGTGCGTCCACGCTCCTCAACTTTCGACGGAACGACACCTATTGTCCTTCCGCCGTTCTCCCGTGCAGTGCGGCCGACACACTCCATCAGTCCCAGGTCGCATCCGCCAAACACTATCGTGTGTCCTGTTTCGGCCGCCCGGCGACCCAGTTCCTCCGTGGCGGTGAAGAAATCGGGGTCTATATTGCTGTTGGCCGAACAAAAAATACATATTTTCATAATGCCGCAAAGTTACGCTTTTATTTTCGTCCGGTGAAATGTCGGCATACTGTTTGTGAGCGTTTATTTTATGTCCGTATTAAAATAATTGCCGTTATAGGTGCGATAACCCGTTTATTTTCACTACCTTTGCGGCCGAAAAGCTGCATTTCGGCAAGGGTTGGTGAGCGGACGGGTGATTTTTTGTATTTTTCATGTCGCTCAATTTGCGTTATTTTTGCAGCTCGATGTTCCTGGCATACTGATTGTTTTTATTGTGTTTAGGGACGAATAACGATTTTATATAAGACATTTTAGATTGAAGACATTTGAAGAATTGGGCGTAAGCGAAGAGATTCGCCGCGCCATCACGGAGCTTGGTTTTGAGCATCCGATGCCCGTACAGGAAGAAGTAATCCCTTATTTGCTTGGTAACAAAAACGACGTTATAGCGCTCGCACAGACCGGAACGGGCAAGACAGCCGCGTTCGGAATACCTGTTTTGCAGCGTATCGACCCGCAAAATAGAGAAACGCAGGCACTTGTGCTCAGTCCTACGAGAGAGTTGTGCCTGCAAATAGCAGACGACCTTAAAGACTTTTCAAAATACATGCCGGGTATCAATATCGTGGCTGTATATGGGGGAGCGTCGATAGACACGCAGATTCGCGCCCTGCGCCATGGCGCCCAGATTATCGTAGCGACCCCGGGCCGGCTCATCGACCTGATGAACCGCGGCAAGGCGAAGCTCGACGCCGTTCGTAATGTAGTGCTTGATGAGGCCGACGAGATGCTCAACATGGGCTTTTCAGACAGTATCAACGCCATTTTCGAGGGCGTGCCCGAAGACCGCAACACCCTGCTTTTCTCGGCAACGATGAGCCGTGAGGTGGAGAAAATAGCAAAAAACTATCTGCACGACCATAAGGAGATTGTGGTTGGAAGCCGCAACGAGGGTGCAGAGAACGTCAACCACGTGTATTACATGGTCAATGCCAAGGATAAATACCTTGCGCTCAAGCGTGTTGTAGACTACTATCCCCGCATATTCGCCATCATCTTCTGCCGCACGAAGCGCGAGACGCAGGAGATAGCCGACAAGCTGATACACGACGGATACAACGCCGAGTCGTTGCATGGCGACCTCAGCCAGCAGCAGCGCGACCTTACGATGCAGAAGTTCCGCCAGCACATGACCCAGTTGCTCGTGGCTACCGACGTGGCGGCACGCGGTCTCGACGTGGACGACCTGAGCCACGTGATAAACTTCGGCATGCCCGGCGACACCGAGAGCTATACCCACCGCAGCGGACGTACAGGCCGTGCGGGCAAGAAAGGAACGTCTATATCTATCGTGCACAGCCGTGAGCGCAGCCGTATACGTGATGTGGAGAAGACCATCGGCAAGCAGTTTGTGGCCGGAGTGATGCCCACATCACAGGAGATATGCACCAAGCAGCTCTACAAGGTGATGGACGAGATTGTGAAGGTTGATGTCAACGAAGACGAGATAGCCCCCTTCATGGAAGAGATCAACCGCCACTTTGAGTATGTAGACAAGGAAGATGTGATAAAGAAGATTGTAAGCCGTGAGTTCGGCCGTTTCCTCGCATACTATGCCGACGCCCCCGAGATAGAGGCTGTGAAATCCGGCGGCAGGGATAAAAAATCCGGCAAGGGCGAAGGCCGTGGCACTCAGAGGGCGCAGGGCGGCAAGCGCCGCTCCGAGAGCGGTTACCGCCGTCTGTTCATCAACCTCGGCAAGGCCGACGGTTTCTATCCCGGCGAGGTGATGCAGTATGTCAACAGGCACGTGCAGGGACGCCAGGAGATAGGCCATATAGACCTGCTCAGCAAGTTCTCGTACATCGAAGTGCCCGAGTCCGACGCTAATAAGGTCATACGTGCGCTCGACGGTACACGATATAAAGGCCGCGAGGTGCGTTGCAACGATGCCGACGAGCGTGGCGGCCGTGGCGGTTCGCGTGGATCACGGGGCGATGCCCGAGGCGCGTGGGGCGACGAGCGTGGAGGCAGAAACGCTTCAGGAAGAGGCGGTAAGGCTGTTAATGACGCCGAGCCTTTCAAGAAAAAGAAAGGCGGCCGTGGCCGTGCCGATGTTGATGTGCGGCCCGAGAGCGGCAACACGAGCGACTGGCGCCAGTTCTTCCAGGGGCATGACGTGCAGCTGATAGGCGACGAACCCGATTTCAGCGAGGAAGGATGGGCACGCCGCAAGCCGAAAAACAAATGATGCGTGATGTTTATGAATACTCCAATGGCGTGTCATGATGTTTGTGATAGGTGTTTGAAACACATTACGTTCCCGATGAAGTGGCTTTTGGGATACTGTTGGGAACAGGTATTATGATGGTTAAAAAGAATTAAATAAAAAAGCGGCACATACTTCTGTGTCGCTTTTTTTCGTACCTTGCCTCCAATTAAACGTATGACTGTGAATATGCCGTTGATACATCGTGTCATGGTGCTGGCGGTTTCGTGCGCAGCCCTGTGCGGTTGCGCTGGCCCTAAGGAGGGGTCCATTCTG
Source organism: Prevotella sp. MGM1 (assembly GCF_002933775.1). Lineage (GTDB taxonomy): Bacteria > Bacteroidota > Bacteroidia > Bacteroidales > Bacteroidaceae > Prevotella. The sequence continues at coordinate 4,604 of NZ_BEWV01000024.1, read as the reverse complement.
CCGCATGACGTGCGGCTGCGGCCTGGCGACGTGGTGTTCAGAAGCGGTCACGGCCTTACGAGCCGTGCCGTGATGCTGGCCGACAACGGCGGCACCTATTCCCATGTCGGTATCGTGGCCGACTCGGCCGGCGTTCCGGTGATAGTGCATGCCGTGCCCGACGAGCCTGATTTTCCCGGCGATTCCGACCGTGTGAAGATGGAGCGGCCCGATAAGTTCTTCTCGTCGGTCAATGCCGGGGCGGGTCGTGTGATGCGGATTGCCGACAGTGGCGTTGCGGCGAGAGCCTCGCGGGTGGCGGTCGCGGTGTACATGCGAGGCACCGGGTTCGACCATGACTACGATGAGTCCGACACCGTGAGGATGTATTGTTGCGAACTGGTGGAGCACGCCTATTCCGAGGTGGGAATGCCGCTTACCGGCGGGCGTCGCCACAATGTAGACCTGCCCGGCCTGCGGTACAGGAACGTGATATATCCGTCTGATTTCATCCGCTCTTCCGCACTCAGGACGGTAAGCGAGTTTTAATCCGTCTCATACCGTATGAAGACCGTATGAGAGCCGGACAGGCGCAAGACAGCTGCCGGATACAGGCGGCGGATATGGTACATAATCAAAAATAGCTGACCGATATATGGCTGACTGATGACAATAACATTTATAACCCAAAAACAATTAACGGCAATGAAAAAACTATTAAGTATCTTATCACTTCTTACAGCGATGTTTGTAATGGCGGCGTGCAGTGGCGGAAACACCCCGGGCGGTGTGGCGGAGAAAGCCGTGAAGTGCATGAAAGACAAAGACTACAAAGGCTATGTGGACCTTGTGGACATAACGGAAACGGGCGAGCATTCCGAAGCCGAAATGCGCAGTGAGCTTACCATGCTGCTTTCTGAAAAGGCTTCGAAGGATATCGAGAAAGACGGTGAGATAGAATCGTATAAAATTCTCTCCGAAGAGATCTCCGAAGACGGCGCACATGCCGTGGTGAAGATGCAGATTGCTTACAGTAAAGGAAATACGGACACCGAGGAGATAAAGCTCGTCAAGACCGACGCCGGCGACTGGATGCTCGATATGGGCAAGTAGGAAAGCGTACCGGCGTATCGCTGCTGTATATATAACGGTATTTGTTTTGCCTCCTTTTCTCCCGTGTCATGCGGGCGGAAAGGAGGCAAAGTCTTTTTATGTAAACTTTTTTCTGTTTTTATTTTGTCGGTAATCGAAGTGCGAATATATTGTTGATGGGGTATGTTCGTATCGTTTGTCAGGTGTGGTATATCGTCAACCGGCGTTTAATCATATCGTTAATTAAAAGTAAAGATTTTGTCTTTGATGTCCGTTCTTTTGTGAGACGGTAAATAATAGTTATCTTTGCAGGCAGAAAACTTTAAGCATTTTTTTAGTTTTATGAATATAAAGCGAATGATGTTTTCCGTGGCCGCAGTGCTGCTCGGAGTCTGTATTGATGCCGGTATGTGCCTGGCGCAGAAGCCGGTCGGCCGCAAGGCGGGCAACATAGGTGTGGGAATAAACCGCCACACGTCCGACTCCATGCTTCACAGCAAAGCCAATATCGGTCTTTTTGCAAACACAGACACACTGCGAGGGGCGCAGCTGGGGGTGTTCACGGCCGTAGCCCGTCGTGAGGCCCGTGGTGTGAACATAGGCGGTCTTGCCGCCATGAGCCACGCACGTATGTACGGTGTGCAGATAGCCGGAGCGATGAACAGTGCCAAGACCATGCGCGGCGTGCAGCTCAGCGGTGTCAGCAATGTGGCGGGCGAGGCCAACGGCGTACAGGCAGCACTGCTCACAAACTCATGTACCGCCCCGTTCCGTGGCGTGCAGATAAGCGGAGTGACGAATATTGCAATGGGAGTGAAGCGCGGCGTGCAGATAGCCGCCGCCACAAACGTGTGCTCTTCGTATATGCGAGGCATTCAGGTGGCGGCTTACAACTATGCCGACACGCTCAACGGGTCGCAGCTCGGCGTGGTAAACGTGTGCGTGAGCCATCCCCGAGGCGTGCAGGTGGGCATCATCAATTACAGTCGCGACACCCTGGCCCACAAGATAGGACTGGTGAACATCAACCCCAAGACACGCATAGACCTGCTTGCCTACGGCGGCTCGTCGACCAAGACGAACGTAGCGCTGAGGTTCCGGAACCGCAGCACATACAGTATGATAGGCTTCGGCACGCACTACATGGGGCTTGACGAGAAGTTCTCGGGAGCCGTCTTCTACCGTATAGGCCAGTATTTCCGGCTCGCCAGGGCGCTCACAGTCAGCGGCGACATGGGGTATTATCACGTGGAGACTTTCGAGGAGCACTCGGCCGACAAGCCGGCGCGCCTCTACTCGTTGCAGGCCAGGATGAACCTCGACCTTCAAATCAACCGCACGATAGGTGCTTTCGTGTCTGTAGGGTATGGCGACACGAGGTATTACCGCCACTCGCGGCGATACAGAGACCGTGCCATATTCGAGGCCGGGTTGTCGTTCGGTTACAGCAACAGGTCGAAGTGATGTATAGCTGGGATTAATCATTGTGAGTAAAGGATTGCGGATGGGGAAATACGCTCAGCCCTCCCATGGAACTGGTAATCTGAATAAAGTGTAATTAGTAATCTAAATCAGTATCTGTAATGATAAAACAATATCTGTCTGTCATCGCATTGCTGGTGTGCGCCGCCGTTTCGGCCGAAGAACAGTCGCATGCCGACTCGCTTACGGCCGCACAACGCGACAGCATTGCCGCACACTATCTGGGCCGTGTGGTGAGTGAGGGCGAGGCAGAGGAGTGCAACCTGCCGCCCGTGATGACGGTGGGGCAGGGCGGTCTGACTCCCGGCGAGACGATATACGCCTTTGACAACCCTGAGAGGAGAGGCAAGCAGCCGTGGATGGCGGCAGCGGAGGCGTTTGGGATAAATATGCTTGTGCTCGGGTTCGACCGTTATGCGCTCGACGCCGAGTTTGCCCGGGTGACATTCTCGACGATGAGGCATAACGTGAAGACTGGATTCGTGTGGGACAACGACCAGTTCTCCACCAATCTGTTCGCCCACCCTTACCACGGCGGACTGTACTTCAACGCCGCCCGCAGCAACGGCATGAACTTCTGGGAGTCGGTGCCTTATGCTTTCTGCGGCAGCCTGATGTGGGAGACGCTGTGCGAGACGGAGCCGCCGGCCATCAACGACCTCATCGCCACCACCGTGGGAGGAGTGTGCATCGGCGAGGTGACGAGCAGGATAAGCGACCTTATTTACGACGACCGCCAGCGCGGATTCGGACGTTTCGCCCGTGAGTTTCTCGGTGCGTTGGTGTGCCCTGTAAAGGCGCTCAACAGGATTGTCAGCGGCGACGCGTGGCGGGTGCGCACGTCATACTATAAATATCATGATTACGAGCGGCTGCCCGTGAGCCTCAATCTCTCGGCAGGATACCGCTATCTGGCCGATGACAATGCCATGTTCAGAGGCGAGTCCAACCCGTATGTGAATGTGAACCTGACATACGGGGACCCGTTTGACGAGTCGACCAACAAGCCGTATGACTATTTCACGGCCGACATCACTTTCGGACTCAGCTCGAACCAGCCGCTGATAAGCGGCGTGCACCTGCTCGGCCAGTTGTGGAGCGCACCGGTATATACGGGTAACGACATGCAGGCCGAGTTCGGACTGTTCCAGCATTTCAACTACTATGACTCGCAACCTGTGAAAGACGGCACGAGCATGGTGCCTTTCCGTATCTCGGAGGCTGCGTCGGTAGGTCCGGGAGTGATTTACAAGTTCCCGCAGATAGGCAACCTCACGCGTCTCGAACAGCGTGTCTTCATCAGCGGAATACTGCTCGGCGGCTCGCTGAGCGACTATTACAACGTGATAGACCGGGATTACAATATGGGCAGCGGGTACAGCGCCAAGGCCACAACCATAATGGAGTTCGGCCGTTACGGGCGGTTCACGTTCGGTGCGGACTACTATCGAATATACACGTGGAAGGGTTATGAAGGCAAGGACCTGGATACCGTAGACCCTTTATACCTCAATGCCCAGGGGGATAAGGGCAACGCTCAGTTGCTCGTGCTGACTCCCGGCCTGCATCTGTCGGTAAACGACAAGTTAGGCATCGATGTGTCGGCGTCATATTATCTGCGCGACACTCACTATAAATATTATGACGATGTGAGCGCAAACACGTTCACCGCCCAGATCGGTCTTGCGTGGAAGATGTTTTAAGACAGTTCGCCTGGCGAACTGTTTTTTTTGTGTATAGGGAAATGTATGGCAGATATTGTCAACGGGTAGGGGTGTGGCGGAATATACCATGCCTTTCTCCTCTTCCCGAGCCATGTGTTATCGGTAAATCATGCGTTCTGAGCTTTTTCCGGCAATGTACCGGCAGTTTGCAAACTGCGTACCGCCAACCTTTGGTTATGGTGTGCGGCATGCTCATTGCCACATACTCAAAAGCACGGGCCTGACGGTGTGTTTCCGTGTCGGTATATACGAAATAAAGACATTGAACAAACTTTACAAAACGCTCTCCATATTTCGCCCGTTTAAAAATAAAAGCACAAAGGCCGG
>NZ_BEWV01000023.1 GCF_002933775.1 Prevotella sp. MGM1 | reverse complement strand
AGTTATAGATTAATGCGTTGGAATATTTAGTTTTGTTTTGTACATTAGCATTGTTTCATGTGTGGCGGGATTGGTATTGAGATAGTTAAAATTTCGGTTTTGTTAAATTTAACTCGCTGGAAATTTGGCAGTTGTGTTTTTTTTACATATCTTTGCCGCCGTATACCTCATGAATAACTTAACAAATACCAGATATAAAGAATTATGATTATGTTTAACAAAGCCTCCCTGCTTGCAGTTGTGGCAGGTGCAGTTCTTCTTTCTTCGTGCTCGAAGGAGACGGATTTCTTTGACCCCAACTATGCTTCCAAGCAGTATGCTCAAAGTTGGGAGAATGCGTTTGGTAGCGTGGCTGCCGAACAGGACTGGAACATGGCTGTGCGTACTACCCTGAACATCAATCTTCCTTACATCAAAGGGGAAAGCGCTGTGCGGGTATTTACGACCAACCCTCTCGAAAAAGGCTGTTATCTCATGGCTGAAACCAAATTGGACAATGGTACGGGCAGTATCGTTTTCGACGCTCTTAAAAGCATGAGCCAAGTGTTTGTGGCTGTCAACAATAACGGCGAGTACCGTGTTTACGGATATTACGGCATAGAAAACGGCTTCGTGAACATAGGCACCAACACGGCAAGCATGGCAAAGAACGCTCCCGCCACGAGAGCCGCAGGCGAGTGCAATGTCACCAAAGGCGAGAAAGATACTGTTATGCAGTATTTTACCGGCTATTATAATATAAACGGTGAAAAGTTGACCGAGGAACAGGCAAGGGAGAAAGCTCCCTGGGGATTTGCGGACAACGGAACAGGAGCGGTTGCGGATTGGTTTATCAACCAAAACGGTGAGAAAGCCGGTATTCCAAATATTTACCTTGACGGTGTTGAAAAAACTGCGGCCAATCCTTATAAATTAAGTTGGGGTTATGAGAACTTCGGCTCAGGTTCGTTCTTTGAGGAGTTCTTGCATTATAATTTGGCACCGAAGTACGGCACGTTCTATAACAG
>NZ_BEWV01000022.1 GCF_002933775.1 Prevotella sp. MGM1 | reverse complement strand
AGACGTGAATAGGCGAAAGGGAACAAAGATAGCAAATCACTCGCTTCGCTCATCAATACGTCTTCGCTCTTCACTCTTCATTTAAATAATTATTAATTAAAATATGGCAAACAAGAAAGTAGTGGTGGCCTTTTCCGGCGGATTAGACACCTCGTATACAGTGATGAAGCTGGCACAAGACGGATACGACGTATATGCCGCATGCGCCAACACGGGCGGTTTCAGCCCCGCACAGCTTAAGTCCAACGAAGAGAACGCATACAAACTCGGCGCCGTGAAGTACGCCACGCTCGACGTGACACAGGAGTACTACGACAAATCGCTGAAATACATGATATTCGGCAATGTGCTGCGGAACAACTGTTACCCGATATCCGTATCTTCGGAACGCATATTCCAGGCCATTGCCATAGCACGATATGCCAACGAGATAGGTGCCGACGCAATAGCGCACGGCTCTACCGGAGCAGGCAACGACCAGATACGATTTGACATGACATTCCTCGTGATGGCTCCCGGTGTGGAGATCATCACGCTCACAAGAGACAAGGCGCTCACACGAAAGGAGGAGGTGGACTACCTGAACGAGCACGGATTTACCGCCGACTTCACCAAACTTAAATACTCTTACAACGTGGGTATATGGGGAACAAGCATCTGCGGAGGCGAACTGCTCGACCCTACACAGGGATTGCCCGAGGAAGCGTATCTCAAACACGTGACACAAAAGGAAGAGCAGCTCCTGAAAATAACTTTCGAAAAAGGCGAAATAACAGCCGTCAACGGCGAATTGTTTGACGACAAGGTGGCGGCGATACAGAAAATAGAAGAGATAGGCTCCGCATACGGCATCGGCCGCGACTGCAACGTGGGTGACACCATCATCGGCATAAAAGGACGCGTGGGCTTCGAGGCCGCAGCTCCCAAACTGATTATCGAGGCACACCGCCTGCTCGAGAAGTCGACACTGAGCAAATGGCAGCAGTACTGGAAAGACCAGGTGGCCAACTGGTACGGTATGTTCCTGCATGAGAGCCAGTATCTCGAGCCTGTGATGGCCGACATAGAGGCTATGCTCACGTCGTCACAACGCAACGTGAACGGCACGGCCATACTGCGCCTCCGCCCGTTAGGGTTCGACACCGTTGGCGTCGACTCGCCCGACGACCTCACCAAGTCTAAGCTCGGCGAGTATGGAGAAATGCAACGGGGATGGACGGCCGACGAGGCAAAAGGATTCATCAAGGTACTGAGCACCCCGCTGAGAATGTATTACGGAATACATAAAGACGAAAACAGATAAAAAGGCATGAAAAAGTTCTATCTCTCATCATCAGACAAGAAAATAGGCGGTGTATGCGGTGGGCTGTCCGAATACTTCGACATAGACCCGCTAATAGTCCGCATTGCTTTCGCCGCATTCATATTAAGCTACGGAGCCGGTCTCGTCACCTACCTGCTGATATGGCTACTCGCACCTAAAAATCATCAACAATGGTAAGAATCGGTATATTGGGCGGAGCCGGCTACACCGGAGGCGAGTTGACAAGATTGCTCATCAACCATCCGCAAGCAGAGATAGTGTTCGTCAACAGCGAGAGCAATGCCGGCAACAAGATTGCCGACGTACACGGAGGATTATACGGCGAGACGGACATGGCATTCACGGCCGACATGCCTTTCAGCGATACGGACGTGCTGTTCTTCTGTTTCGGGCATGGCAAGAGCGAGGCTTTCCTGAAAGAACACGACGTGCCGGCAAACGTAAAGATTATAGACCTGGCACAAGACTTCCGCATAGAAGCCCCCGGCAACGACTACACATACGGCCTGCCGGAACTGAACAAGGATAAAATAGCGGCCGCACAGCATGTCGCCAACCCGGGATGCTTCGCCACTTGCATACAGCTCGGACTGTTGCCGGCGGCAAAGATGGGACTGATTACGAAAGACGTAATGGTAAACGCCATCACCGGAAGCACCGGAGCGGGACAGAAACCCACGTCGACGACACATTTCTCATGGCGCACCGACAACATGAGCATATATAAGGCATTCACCCACCAGCATGTGCCGGAAATAAAACAGAGCCTGCGCCATGCTCAGGGCACACTTGACGCAGAGATAGACTTCATACCGTATCGAGGCAATTTCGCACGCGGAATATTCGCTACCTCGGTTGTACGGACAGATGCCGACATGGAAAGCATCGTGGCGGGATACAAAAAGTTCTACGCCGATGCGGCATTCACGCACTATGCAGACAAGGCAATAGACATGAAGCAAGTGGTGAATACAAACAAGTGTCTCGTACATTGCGACAAGCACGGCGACAAACTGCTCATCACTTCCTGCGTCGACAACCTGCTTAAAGGCGCTGTGGGCCAGGCGGTACAGAACATGAACATAATGTTCGGCATAGACGAGACGGCCGGCCTGAGACTTAAACCAAGCGCATTTTAAAAACACGGACAAGACAAGTACGGTAAAAAAAGAAAAGCATGAAACTATTTGACGTTTACCCGTTATTCGACATCAACATTGTAAAAGGTGAGGGATGCCGCGTCTGGGATGACAAAGGCACGGAATATCTCGACCTATACGGAGGACATGCCGTAATCAGCATAGGGCACTGTCATCCGCACTATACCAACAAGATAACCGCCCAACTGGGCAAACTGGGCTTTTACAGCAACTCAGTGATAAACACCCTCCAAACCGAACTGGCCGGCAGGCTGGGCAAAGCATCGGGATATGAAGACTACCAACTGTTTCTGATAAACAGCGGAGCGGAGGCCAACGAGAACGCACTGAAACTGGCATCGTTCGCAAACGGACGCACAAGGATACTGTCGGCAGAGAAAGCTTTTCACGGACGCACGTCGCTGGCGGTGGAAGCCACGGCCAACCCCAATATCATAGCGCCCGTCAATGCCAACGGACACGTCACATACCTGCCGCTCAACGACCTCGACGCATGGCGGGACGAACTGTCCAAAGGCGATGTGTGTGCCTGCATAATCGAATGTATACAGGGTGTGGGCGGCATCAGAATGGCAGACAAAGAGTTTGCGCAAGGACTGGCCGAGGCCTGCCGTGAAAACGGAACGGTGCTCATCGCCGACGAGATACAGTGCGGATACGGGCGCAGCGGGAGGTTCTTCGCCCACCAGTGGCTCGACATCCGCCCCGACATCATAACCGCGGCAAAAGGCATTGGCAACGGTTTCCCGATGGGAGCGGTGCTCATCTCACCCGATTTCGCACCGAAATACGGGCAGCTCGGCACCACTTTCGGCGGCAATCATCTCGCATGTGCGGCAGCCATATCGGTACTTGACGTCATTGAAAGCGAAAACCTGGTGGACAACGCACACGCCACCGGTGAGTATCTGATGGATAAACTGAGGGAACTGCAACAACAAGAATGCCATATCACCGAGGTGCGTGGCAGAGGGCTGATGATCGGAATCGAACTCGACATGCCGCACAAAGCGGTGCGCGAGGCTCTGCTGCGCAACGAGCATGTATTCACAGGATGTGCCGGAACGGGCACATTGAGACTGCTTCCGCCTCTTTGCTTCACAAAAGACATGGCGGACGAGTTTATCGAAAGGCTCAAAAGGGTTCTAAAACAAACAGTATGACAACCTGCACCTGATGCCCATACTGACGGCATCAGATGTTTATGGAATAAATAAAACGCAAATGAAGATTTCAGTTATCGGGGCGGGAGCAATGGGAGGCGCAATGGTACGCGGGCTGCTCAGAGGCAAAACACACGATGCCAAAGACATCACCGTGGCCGACCCGTCGCAAAGCACAATAGACTCATTCGCAGAAATGGGAGTAAACGTGACTACAGACAACCGCGACGCGGTGTCGGGTGCGGACACTATATGTGTGGTCGTGAAACCGTGGCTTGTGGAAACCGTGCTAAAATCCATAAAGCCATACATGGACTACGACAGGCAGACAGTCGTGGTAGTGGCGGCAGGCATCACATCGGAAAAGATTAAGGAATGGCTTGGCGACGGTGACGTGCGAGACCATGAGCTGCCCGATATATTCCTTGCCATCCCCAACATCGCAATTGCCGAACTAAGCTCGATGACATTCATCGTACCGGTAAAAGCCTCGGCAAACGATACCGATAAGGTTAAAGAGCTGTTCGACTGCATGGGAAGGGCAATCATTACCGAAGAACGGTTGCTCGCCGCCGGAACAACCCTCGCCTCATGCGGAATCGCATACGCGATGCGATATATACGGGCGGCAGCGGAAGGTGGGGTGGAGCTTGGATTTAAAGCCGATGAGGCCAAGAGTATTGTGCTCCAGACGGTGAAAGGCGCGGTAGACCTGCTCATAGCCAACGGCAATCACCCTGAAGTGGAGATCGACAAGGTCACAACTCCGGGCGGAGTCACCATAAAAGGCCTCAACGAAATGGAACACGCCGGATTTACAAGTGCTGTGATACGGGGCCTGAAAGCCGGAATGAAATGATATATTGCCATACATTTTAGAGTTTATTCCACAAGAGGACAAGAAACAAAAAGAAACTTTCGGCTACGGTACGTCATCCATCCATGCAAAGAGAGCAAAACAAAATGCCTCATATCATGAAGGAGACAAACAGTGGCAAAAACAAAAAATACGTATAATAACAGAACAAGACAAGCGACCATGAACGAACAAATAAAACAAATCGGCGAACGGCTGCGCGGATTACGCGAGGTTCTCGACATTCCGGCGGAAGAAGTGGCGCAGCTATGCGACATATCGCTCGAACATTATATGAAGATCGAAGACGGACAGGCAGACCCTTCCGTATATCGTCTATCAAAGATATCAAAACGCTACGGCATATCGCTCGACGTGCTGCTCTTCGGCGAAGAGCCACGCATGAGCAGCTATTTCCTCACCCGCAAGGACCAAGGCCTGAGCGTGGAACGGCGAAAAGAATATAAATACCAAAGTCTGGCAAGCGGTTTCCGCGGACGGAAAGTGAACCCGTTCATGACACAGGTGGATCCTCTGCCCGAAGGAGAGAAATACAATAAGAACTCGCACGACGGCCAGGAGTTTGATTACGTGGTCGAAGGCCGTCTCGAAATAACCATAGGCGACAAGGTTATGGAACTGGCAGAGGGCGACAGCATATACTTCGATGCCAGCCAGCCCCACTGCATGAGAGCGCTCGGCGGACGCCCGGTAAAGTTTCTCGCCATAATCATTTAAAGGTAAAAAAGAGGGATGACCATGGTTGAAAGATTTTATGACCATGGTTGAAAGATTTTATAACCATGACTGAAAGATTTTTAAGACAAACGACATTCACGTCGCAAGACGACTTCATAAACAACCTCCGCTTCATAATACCCGAAAATTTTAATTTCGCTTATGACGTCATGGATGCCTGGGCAGAGGAAAAGCCAGACAAGACGGCGCTGATATGGACCAACGACAATGACGAATGCATCAGGTTCTCATTTAAGGATATAAAAGAGCAGAGCGACCGCACGGCGGCATATTTCACACAACTCGGTATCGGCCGCGGCGATATGGTGATGCTGATTCTCAAACGCCGCTACGAGTTCTGGCTGTCAATGCTCGCTCTTCACAAGATTGGTGCGGTGGCTATTCCAGCCACGCACATGCTTACCACCCACGACATTGTAT
>NZ_BEWV01000021.1 GCF_002933775.1 Prevotella sp. MGM1 | reverse complement strand
CATAATATGCAAAACAAAACCGTTCAAAATGAAATATTTATTTCGCAATAGGTTGAAATTTACAGTCTTTTCGCCCCTTTTCGTGTCGTTTTGTTAAAATATGACGGTTAAAAGACGTTTTTCTGCGTTTTTTTTTTGTTAAAAGACAATTAAAAGCTAACTTTGCACACTAATAAAGGTAATTTAGTTTTTTAAGGATTTACAAGTGAAGAAATTTTTATTTACACTGCTTTGCATGCTGTTAAGTATGCAGATGTCTTTCGCACAAGGCGGAAGCGTAAGCGGTACCGTTGTTGACGAGAATGGCGAGCCTGTGATTGGTGCGTCAGTGCTTGTCAAGGGGACAAAGACGGGCGTAGTGACTGACCTTGATGGTAAGTTCTCACTCTCCAATGCCGCAGGTAAAACACTTGTCATAACCTATATCGGATATGACAAGAAAGAAGTAAAAGCAAAGAATGGTATCAAAATCGCGCTGTCTGCCAATGCGACTCAGCTTGAAGGAGTTGTGGTGACGGGTATGCAGAAAGTGGACAAGAGATTGTTTACCGGAGCAACGACAAAGATTGATGCCTCATCGGCGAAGCTCGACGGTGTAGCCGACGTGAGTCGCTCGCTCGAAGGCCGTGTGTCCGGTGTGTCGGTGCAGAATGTCAGCGGTACGTTCGGTACGGCTCCCAAAATCCGTGTCCGTGGTGCCACATCAATCTACGGTAATTCAAAGCCTCTTTGGGTCATTGATGGAGTAATTCAGGAAGATGCCGTAGATGTAAGTTCTGACGATCTTTCTTCGGGAGATGCCGTTACGCTGATATCTAATGCAATATCCGGTCTTAGTGCGGATGACATAGAGAGTTTTCAGGTTCTTAAAGACGGATCTGCCACATCTATATATGGTGCGCGCGCAATGGCCGGTGTTGTCGTTATTACGACCAAGCGCGGTAAGGCCGGTCGTAGCACGGTCAACTATACGGGCGAGTTCACATACCGCCTCAAGCCGAGTTATAGGAACTATGACATCAGCAATTCCCAAGAGCAGATGGGTATATATAAGGAGATGGAGAGAAAAGGATGGCTTGAATTTTCACAACTCGCAAATGGTTCTACATCCGGACTATATGGAAAGATGTATAATCTGATAGCCAAATATGATGAGACAAACGGCCAGTTCGGCTTGCCTTATACCGATGCTGCCATTGACGGGTACCTGCGTCAGGCGGAGTTCCGTAATACGGATTGGTTTGACCTGTTGTTCAACAATAACCTTATACAGCAACACTCTGCAAGTATATCTACAGGTTCTGAAAAGGCCAACCTGTATGCGTCTATTTCTATTATGAACGATCCGGGATGGACGAAGCAAAGTGAGGTGGAACGCTATACGGCGAACATGAATGCTACGTTCAACTTCTCTAAAAACCTGTCTGTATCATTGTTAACGAATGCTTCTTATCGTAATCAGAATGCACCGGGAACATTGAACCAAAATGTTGATGTTGTTTCGGGAGCCGTGAACCGTGATTTCGATATCAATCCGTTCAGTTATGCACTCAATACATCGCGTACTCTCGATCCTAATGAGACATACACCCGTAACTATGCTCCGTTTAACATATTCAGAGAACTTGACAATAACTATATCGAGTTGAATGTTACTGATATGAAGTTCCAGGGCGAAGTGTCTTGGAAACCGTTGCAAGGTCTTGAATTCAAGGCGATGGGAGCATACCGTGTTCAGCGTTCTTCGCAGGAACATTTTATCCTTAACTCGTCAAATCAGGCTGAGGCTTACCGTGCAGGAGTTGATAATCCTAACATACAGAACAATAACCCGTATCTGTATAAGGATCCGGACAAACCAAACTCATTGCCTATTTCGGTGATGCCGACAGGAGGTATATAC
>NZ_BEWV01000020.1 GCF_002933775.1 Prevotella sp. MGM1 | reverse complement strand
CAACAAAAAAATCTCCCGCAGGGACAGCTTGCCCTGCGGGAGATTTTACTTATATAAACATTCAAATTTTGCCTCTTACAGCTGCGGACCTGCCGCCACGAGCGCCTTGCCGGCCTCGTTGCCTGTGTACTTCACGAAGTTCTTCTGGAAGCGTGCGGCCAGGTCTTCGGCTTTCTTCTGCCACTCGGAAGCGTCGGCGTAAGTGTCGCGCGGGTCGAGGATGCCTGTGTCAACACCTTCAAGCTCTGTGGGAACGGCGAAGTTGAACACAGGGATATTCTTTGTGGGAGCGTTCAGGATAGCGCCACCGAGTATTCCATCGATGATACCGCGTGTGTCGCGGATTGAGATGCGCTTGCCCGTTCCGTTCCAACCGGTATTCACCAAGTAAGCCTTCGCGCCGCTCTTCTCCATCTTCTTCACCAGCTCCTCCGCATACTTTGTGGGGTGCAGCTCGAGGAATGCCTGGCCGAAGCAGGCAGAGAATGTTGGTGTAGGCTCGGTGATGCCGCGCTCGGTACCTGCGAGCTTTGCCGTGAAGCCGGAGAGGAAGTAGTACTTCGTCTGCTCCGGAGTCAGGATAGACACGGGAGGAAGCACTCCGAACGCGTCGGCAGAGAGGAATATCACGTTCTTGGCCGCGGGAGCCGCGCTCTTCGGGCGAACGATGTTGTTGATGTGGTCGATAGGATAAGACACACGTGTGTTCTCTGTGGTGCTCTTGTCGGCGAAGTCGATCTTGCCGTCCTCAGCCACAGTCACGTTCTCCAACAGCGCGTTGCGCTTGATGGCGTTGAAGATATCCGGCTCGCTCTCCTTGTCGAGGTTGATGACCTTGGCGTAGCATCCGCCCTCGAAGTTGAACACACCGTTGTCGTCCCATCCGTGCTCGTCGTCGCCGATGAGCAGACGCTTCGGATCGGTAGACAGAGTTGTCTTGCCTGTACCCGACAGACCGAAGAACACTGCCGTGTTCTCGCCGTTGAGGTCAGTATTGGCAGAGCAGTGCATCGAAGCCATGCCCTTGAGAGGCAGATAGTAGTTCATCATCGAGAACATACCCTTCTTCATCTCACCGCCATACCATGTGTTGATGATTACCTGCTCGCGGCTTGTCACGTTGAACACAACGGCTGTCTCTGAGTTGAGGCCCAGCTCCTTGTAGTTCTCAACCTTGGCCTTAGACGCGTTGTATACGATAAAGTCAGGTTCGAATGTCTCAAGCTCCTCGTCTGTCGGACGGATGAACATGTTTTTCACGAAGTGTGCCTGCCATGCCACCTCTACGATGAAACGAACAGCCATACGTGTGTCGGCGTTTGCGCCGCAGAAACCGTCCACAACAAACAGGCGCTTGCCTGACAGTTCTTTCTTTGCTATTTCCTTAACGGCAGCCCATGCCTCGGGAGAAGCGGGATGGTTGTCGTTCTTGTATTCGTCGGATGTCCACCATACAGTGTCCTTTGAGTTCTCGTCCATCACGATAAACTTGTCCTTCGGTGAGCGGCCGGTGTAGATACCGGTCATCACGTTGACAGCGCCCAGCTCTGTCTCCTGACCTTTCTCAAAGCCTGTGAGGCTCTCTTTCGTCTCTTCCTCGAACAGTGTCTCATACGAGGGGTTGTACACTACCTCAGTGGTACCTGTGATACCGTACTTCTCTAAAACTGACTTATCAAACTTTGCCATTTTTAATAAATTTATTGTGTTAATTGATTATCCTTAATAATTGCTTTAAACCGCCGCAAAGTTACTAAAAAATAATATCAGCCCAAAATGTTTGCGCGCACAAAATGCCGGCGTATTATTTTTTTTAGGTTAAAGTATCGAAAAACGCTGACGCCGTGCCGGTTTTGTAAGTCTGACTTTGCAAAAGACAGATTGCCGCGACCGGGCATACGCCATTAAGACTCACAGCCGGAA
>NZ_BEWV01000019.1 GCF_002933775.1 Prevotella sp. MGM1 | reverse complement strand
GTTCAAGGATTCCAAGACGTTCCAAAAACGGCTGCGCACCGTGTGGCAATTACAAAAGTCGGTATCCTATTGTCTATTCGGCAGCAAGAAGCATTTGATGAATGAACTGTTCGAGAAAAAGAGCCTGCCCTTCTATAAATTCGGTGATGCCATTTATTTGTCGAAAATCGGAACATCGGATTGGGTAGATTATATATGCGGTCGTTTTGAAGCTACTGGCAAGCAGATTTCAAGAGGGTTGGCTGAGAAAATATGCCAAATAGTAGATAACCACTCGTCTTATGTTCAGCAATTGGCGTGGTTGGTATGGATTCATACGGATGAAACTGCCGCCGAGCAGGATTTTGAGGCGGCATATCAAGATATTATCGACCAAAACACTCCATTGTTCGAGAAGCAGACCGAAAGCCTTACTACCTATCAGTTGAATTTCCTACGAGCTGTTTTAGACGGGATTCATAGTGAATTTACCACACAAGAGGTTTTACAAAAATACCAACTCGGCTCGTCTGCAAATGTAAGTATCGTAAAGAGGGCGTTAGTCAAAAAGGAACTTATAGAGATAGAGAAACGACAAGTTGTTATTCCTGATCCGGTGATGAAAGTGTGGCTGAAAAGGTCGTTGGCATTATAATTAACAGACTTTACCCGTTGGCGGAATTAATTTAGTGCGTACTTAATCCTCCCAATAGGTTTTCCTTTAATATAGTTGCCATATTGTGATACGGTCAGCGCACTGATTTTGCCAATAATTCCGGCAAACAGGCCGTTTGTCATTGTTGCATAGTTCCTGGTAATGAGGAATTGCCCTGTCTGTTGCGAGAAAAGTGTTTCTATTCTTTTTCCGACTTCGGCAAATGGTATCAGTGTCGGGAAACTTGCCCTCGTATTCTTTGAGCCTTGATTCAAAACAGCCGGTTCTCGCTGCCGATACTTTCTGATTCTGCGGCAAGAAACAATGCCACAACCTCCAATTCAGAGAATTTGGGAACAGGACCGCGACGCGGGATATTTCCTTTCTCATCCACAAATTTATTGGAAAATTGCTTGCATATCCCAAGAATTCTGACGAACTTTGTATATAAGTTGTGCATATGGTGATTTGTACTTAATAGTCTGAACACCACTAAGTCACTAAGAAATCAACGATATATACAACTTTTAAACATAAATATTACAAGTTTTTAATTCCGCCAACAGGTAGAATAATAACAGAATATGAGAAATAAAAAATATATCGCGACACTGTTCGCATTCATCGGATTCCTGACATCTTTTGCAGAGACTTCCAATCTCATAGGGGCATGGAAAGGCCCGAAGGATTTGATGGTCAATCTCTGCATTGACAATAATAAACAGTTGTATGTGGGATATTGCGGCATTCTCCGCACCTACGGCTGGGTGGATTTCTCAACAAGTCTCACGCCTGATTCACTCATAATGAAGTCTACCGATATCGGAAGTCCGTTTGAGGGACGCTTCAAAATCGAGTCGGGCAATAGACTGGTCGGAAAACTTGAAATGGGCAGTCCCGGCGATGATTGGTATTTCAACGGCAATGCCGAGCTTGTGAAAGAGATGCCCGTCATGCCGGAAAATCTTAACCCAAAACTTGAAGGCATAGTCAATCCTTCGGATTACAGCGCATTGTCACGAAGCAAGAAGATGGTATGGGAGGTTCTCTCGACTCTGGATTCAAAATCCTACGGATATAATGAGCGAAAAGTAGTCGAACGACTCCTGACTGCCAAAAACTATTCGCTCACTCCGGAGGATATGATTGGTTTCAGACGGGTTCGTTCTATTCAGCTTGATGCCCGTGACGGCATATTCTCTTATCCGTATTTCAGTTGCCGTTTCAAGGAAATCGATGGAAAGGTATTCTTTGAGAAGACTACCGGTAGCCAGCGTAAATCAGGCTATGTCTATCAAAACAGCCCGAAGTCGTTGGTTTTTCTCGGAGGTTGGAGTGTGAACAATGATTCTCAGACATCATATGGCAGCAACAACTCCGTCGCAGGTATGATATACAAAATCGGTCCGCGCAAAGCCATCATGATATTCCCTACAACAGAAGAACGAGTAGAGATTTACGAACTGCTTGCATATCCCAAGAATTCTGACGAACTTCGTATATAAGTCGTGCATACGGTGATTTGTATTTAATAGTCTGAACACCACCAAGTTACTAAAAAAACGATATGTACAACTTTTTAAACATAAATATTACAAGTTTTTAATTCCGCCAACGGGTTGTTTACATAAGATAATATCCTCGTGACGTTCCTTATAATCAAGATATGTAAACCAACGCACACCTTTTACACGAATGTATTTTTCCTGTTTCATCTATACCGAAGCCTGCCGCTCTCAACTCATAGGTATCAGG
>NZ_BEWV01000018.1 GCF_002933775.1 Prevotella sp. MGM1 | reverse complement strand
CAGAACGAAGACCACTCGTAGCCTAAGGTGTTCGCACCGGCCGGCAGCGGCTCGTGGGGTGGTTACACCATACTCGACAGCCGGATACGGGCGATAACGAGAGCAGGCATCATGAGGGTGGCAGTGAACAGCATCGCGATGGTAACCGGTCTTTTCATGTCCGGGCGTGTTTCAGTATTGCTGTTTTATTATATACCACTCAGGCTTGTCCTTGTCGGCAAGTACTTTGTCTATCGTGTAGTCGTCTTTGTCGATGGTGTGCACCCATTTGACGCGTTTTCCTGTGTCTGTCTGCTTCCCGTCCGTATTTACCGAGCCGCTCTCACCGTAGAAAGCCGTCTTCTCTTTCTCCACTCCCCAGTTGTGCCAGCCCTCAGGCGATATGTGGCTTCCCATCACACAGTCTATGTATACTGTCTTGGCGTAAGGACGCCATGGTCTGCCCAGCATTACTTTCTCCACTCCCGGCTCGGCCGTCAGCCGGCATTTGTGCAGCACATAGCCGTATTTCACGTCTTGCAGGGTCGATGCGGCAGTGAGGTATCCGCGTCTGAGGCTGTGTATCTGGCAGTTGTCAAAGAAACATGTGGACGCACCGAAGATGAAATCCACCGTGCCTTCGATGTAGCAGTCTTTGTATAATTGCTTGGAACGTTTGCCGTAAGTATACAGAGTGTCTTGGAAACCTTTGAATCGGCAATTGACGAACACGGCCCTGTCGCCGCTTACAAATAGTGCGACAGCCTGACCTACAGGTCCCGCTGTGTTGCTGAATGTTATGTTGAAAGCGTGAAAGTCGGGTCCGTATATATAGCAGGACGAAGAACCTGACGTGCCGATATTCTCGCCAAACTTATTAGGCTTCGATGCGTAATCGTCATACGTGAGAATCGTTCCCTCTACGCTTTCGCCTATTATGGTGACGTTTTGTTTGCTTTCTGCAAGTATTAGTTTCTCCTTGTATATGCCGTTGCGTATGAATATGCGTGTCTCTCCGGCTTTTCGGTAGTCGGGAACTGCGTTGAAAGCTTCCTGTACGGTCTTGAAATCTCCTGTGCCGTCTTGCGCAACGATGAAGTCGTAGTTTTCTTTTTGCTGTGCCATGACTGAAAGTGAAGTGATTATCATGACAATGATTGATAATGCTTTTTTCATAATTGATTGTTTCTGATTTGTAGATGTTGTTTTAAGTATAATATGTTTAATCGGTAAGCCGTCTTGCAATGAAGAATTTTCTTGTGGACAAAAGCAACAGTAGAGTGCCTGTAATCTGTGAGCCGGCGGTAAACAGGAAAGCCGCTGTGTAGCCGATATGTTCCACAATGAGTCCTCCCGAAAGTATACCTATTCCCATACCGATATCCCACGATGTGAGAATGGATGAGTTGGCTGTGCCCCGCTGGTCTTTTCTTGCCACGGAGATGAACATGTTCATGAATGCCGGAAACATCCTGCCGTTGCCAAGTCCTATGAGCAGCGCCGACAGGTAGTATGCCCACATTCCGGGTGATAGAGCGAAAAGCGAGAATCCGAAAGAGCTTAGTATTGCTCCTTGGAGAGCGTTTCCCGTCAGTCGGCCTTCCCTTAGAGACTTTGCGCCGTATAGGCGCGATGCCGCGAGACCTATTGACAGTATGGCAAAGAAAACTCCCGTGCCATCCGTAATTCCGAGTCTCTCTTTTCCGTATATGGCCACGTAGTTGCTCATCACTCCCCAGCATAGTCCGAAGAGTAGAATATTTATTGCCATAAGCCATGCGCGAGTGAGGAAAAAGTGATCCATGCTGATGCGTGGTTTGTCCTCTATCGGCTTCCGTTTACGTAGTTTAATCGAATATGCGCATAGGAAACCGGTGAAGGCCACGGCCAAAGAGATCCAGAAGAGGATGGCAAAATTGTCAGTTGCGCTGTATATCCATATTCCGGCCGACGGCGCGATGGCCATGGCTATGTTGTTGCTCAGTCCGTAGAAGCCTATTCCCTCGCTGCGTCTTGAAGACGGAAGCACGTCTATCGCCACCGTACTGTTGGCCACGGTGGTGGCTCCGAACGGCAGTCCGTGCAGTGTGCGTACTATGGCGAACATAAGGAGCGTGCTTGCTCCGATATATCCGGCAAAACATATAAAGAATGAGAAGAAACAGAGCATTAGGACTTTTTTGCGGTCGAAACAGTCTACAATAAAACCGCTGAACGGCCTTACCACCAGCGCCGCCGTCACATAGCCCGACAAGACCAGTCCTGTCAAGTCCTTGTCGGCATGAAAGTGCTCATTGAGATATATCGGAAGCAGGGGCGTCAGCAGGTAAAAAGAGAAAAACATCATGAAATTTCCGCACATGGCCTTGCAATACTCTTTGTTCCAAAGCCGTTCTTTCGCTTCGGTATCGGTCATGTATTTTGAGACTGCCAGTTCTTTATCGGATTTCAATTTGCCGCTCATTTTGAAAATATAAACCGATACAAAGGTAATATATTTATTCTTAAACGGGCTTTTTTAGTTCTTGTTTTATGTTTGCTGAGGCTTTGTTTGCCGATAGATGGACCCGGATGTCATCGTTATGCCCTTTCAGTGATATGGCGATGACATTTCGGAGCGGTTATTTCTCTGTTGGTTTCCCTTTCTGCTCCCACTCCATGATTCCGCCTTTCAGGTTTACGACCTCATAGCCTTCTTTCTTCAGTATACGTGCGGCTGTGAGCGAGCGCCTGCCCGACCGGCAGTATACCCATACCGTGCGGTCTTTCGGCAGCTGTGCGGCCACCATGTTCCTGAAGCCGGCTTTCTGCACGTCTATGTTCTTTGCGCCGGCTATATGCCCTTCGGCATATTCGCCGGCCGTGCGCACGTCGAGCACTGTCGCACTGTCGGATTTAATCCCTTGTTCAAATTCTTCCGCTCCTACGCTGTTTACGTCTTCGCTTTGGGCACATGCTCCGAGAATGGAACCGATACAGCCTAACAGCAGTGTCTTTATTTTCTTTTTCATATCCGTTTATGTCGTATTGATTAATGTTTGACTTTGTGGCTGTCAGGCTGTGGATGTGTGTCTGTCCTGCCACGGTTGCCATTGCTTTATGATGTTGAAGAGCCGTCCGAGCCTTTCACCGTATTCCTCCGGGTATACCAGCGAGTATGCGATCCATAGTTTGTCCTTGGGCGTGTATTTGGTGTAGTGCCGGTAGCCTTCTATCGGCACTCCGTTCTCATATATCCGCCCGTGCAGTATATATCCGTCGTCGGTCTTCGCTATTTGTGCGTTTATGTCGCCGGCGAGCTTCGCAATGGCCCTGTCCGGATTGGCGGTGTCCGATATTCTGCACGTGAAGCATTCCATTATTATATGTGTGGTGGTGTCGTGCCTGAATGTCACCAAGCCTGTCGTGTCGTCTTCCGTCTTGTCTATTTTGAAGCATTCCGGGTATTGTACAGTGAAGCCTATATAGGGGTCGGTGTATGATATGAGCGGGCTTCTGTTTATTTCTTCTTCCAGCACGTCGGCGAAATCCTTGTACTTCATTCTTGGCATGATGGTATCTGCCAGTCCGGCGGCAAGCGCGAATAGTATGGAAATGGCGATGAGGGTTCTCATTTTTTTAGTTATTTGTTTTTATAGGCAAAAATATTTTGTCCGTGCTGCAAATATAATATATTGTGGCGAAACGGCTTGCTGTTGGCTTTTTTATATAACATTTTTTTATATTGTACTGTATGCAATTGTCACGTCTTGACCGTATGTGCCCGCAGTGTTATTTTTTAGGGAGGTGAACCGGCAATCGAGTTATAGGATGACACCTGATATGGAAATTGGATTTACATGGATTTTCTACTGCCCCCCTTATCACCACTGATTTTCTACTGCCCCGTAAAAAGGCGTTGCCGCTTAGGCGTGACGGGGTGGGTGAGGGCAAAAAGAAAACCCTGCCGCTTGCGCGAACAGGGCTAATGAAAGGAGGAGTGGTGCCACCAGGAATCGAACCGGGGACACAAGGATTTTCAGTCCTTTGCTCTACCAACTGAGCTATGGCACC
>NZ_BEWV01000017.1 GCF_002933775.1 Prevotella sp. MGM1 | reverse complement strand
ACTATACTCTTGATACTCTCTCCCGCCCACCGGAAAAATCCGCTGACCCAAAGTTTGTCCGTAGAGAGCGGCCAATTGCATTCTTAATGTCCGGTCTCTCAAACCTGGAGCCGCGTGATGTTTGTCGGTAAAGAATAACTCTAATATGGTTTGTCGGGTTATACCGGGTAGCGTTTTGAGCGATAAAAGCCAATGCGCTTTATTGTATGTCCGATGGTGGGGATGAGGAATGCCAAGCCTATTTTGCCGTGAATACCGCCAAGCGCAGAGTGCGTGAATGAACCAACCCAATGGATGAAAGCCACAACAGCACTGATGATGGTAAGAAGTGTGAAAATGGCAAGCGACCGAGTGACTGGAGATACTTGTTTACGCAGCTTCTGGAACCATGCTTTCCAACCAAAATGCAAGTATAGATGCCAGACGACATTGCCGGGAAACATACATCCCATAATGATATGTATCCATATCCATGACGAGTGACGGCTTCCCGTCGCTTCGAGTAGTATGCTTGAAGCAAGTGTAAACGCTGTCATACATAGCAGTATGCGGTCGCGCAATCAGAGTTTGTCTGCCTTTGTCATTGATGATGGTTTCTTATCAATTCGTACATTGTGGCAATATCCTGAGTCAGTAGAAATTCTACTGCCCCTAAAAAAATGCATAAGAACCGCTACAAATAAAAAAAAGGTTGGACAAACCAACCTTTTACCTTTCATTTTGTCGGGATGAGGCGACTCGAACGCCCGACCCCTACGTCCCGAACGTAGTGCGCTACCAACTGCGCTACATCCCGATTGCTTGAAAGCGAGTGCAAAGGTATAGAAAAAATCCGAAACACGTGCAATTTTATCAATAAAAATTTGCATGTATGCAAAAAAACATCTACCTTTGCACTCGGATTTGAAAAAATCCTTTGGTGCCATAGCTCAGTTGGTAGAGCAAAGGACTGAAAATCCTTGTGTCCCCGGTT
>NZ_BEWV01000016.1 GCF_002933775.1 Prevotella sp. MGM1 | reverse complement strand
ATATTTTTTAGTGCAAAATTACTTGCCGTATAAGCGTTCCTTGATATGCAAAATACTGTGTATGAGCGCAAACAAAACGGTGAGGATTTCTTTTCATTGCCTGCCGTTACCTGTTCACGTTTTGGTAACCGGTAGGCTAACGGTTTGGTAACTGAACAACCTCAATATTCCGTTGTCATTTGCATTTTCTTCACTTGGCAGAATATTGAAACAATGCTCATTTCAAACGGTTTACGTTTTATCTTCACCTGCCCGCTTTTCCTTGCATAACCTATCACTTTCCATCAGGCTAGGCACAGCTACGCAACCCTGCAACTGGCTGGAGGAACTGATATTTATACGGTCAGCAAAATGTTGGGACATACAAATGTGCGAACAACACAGGTGTATGCAAAGGTTGTTGATGAAAAGAAAGAGAAAGCTACAGAAACTATTAAATTGGATTTATCTCAAACAAAATAACCATTATTATACTTTGTAAGTATAGCCATCTGCGTAAAATCTGCGTGGGTGGCTTTTTGTTTTTATCTATGGTCTTTTCTTCAGACCATCTTATGATTCCTTTATGATTGAAGACATTATCATAAAAATCTACTGCTGAATTCTCCACTATTCATGTTGATAATCAATGGGTAATCCTTATGATGATTATGTTTCGTTACTGCTTATTTATGTGATGTATTACACTATGAAATCAGTATGCGTAATCGCTGTTATTTTGCCGAAAAATCAAAAAACAAGTAGCAATATGAGTGAGAAGAACATTACATTTGAAGATTTACCCAAAGCAATGTCGTGGTTGATGGATAAATTGAATGAGCTGGATTCTAAAATAGATGGATTAAACAATCAGAATCAAAGCGTTCCAACCGAACAATGGATGAACCTTAAGGAATTGTGTGATTATATTCCCAGTCACCCGGCAGAGCAAACTGTATATGGCTGGACGAGTTGTCATCTAATCCCATTCCACAAAAGAGGGAAGCGTATCATGTTTCTAAAATCGGAAATTGACGAATGGCTCCATGCCGGCAAAATCAAATCTGATAAAAACTTGGAAGATGAAGCCGCCCAATTCATAAAGTCAAAAAGAAATACCAAATTCTAATGGATTCAACCAATTTATGCAATGCGCTCAGAATGGAATTTGAAGGAATCTTTGAAAACAAGATTCCTTTGGATGCTTTTCCTGCCAAAATTCAAGATATGATATTGGCTCTATCCCGACAAGAGAATTATTCCATAGAATATATGATGGCTTCTCTTTTGGTAGCAGTGTCAACCGCTATCGGCAACGCTGTCAATATTCGTATTCGTGGTGGATGGATTAGTAATCCTGCCCTTTATATGATATTGGTAGGTCGTCCCGGAATGGGCAAAACCCCACCTTTGGATTTTGCATTCCGTCCTATCCGAAAGCATGATACCAAAATCATCAAACAATTTAAATTGGATATGGAGCATTATAATAGCTTGGTTGAAAACAATAAGGCTAAAAAAGACAAGTCCTCTTCATTGCCGGACAAACCAATTTTACGAAGAACCATCATATCCGATTTTACACCGGAAGCTTTAATGCGTGCGTTGGATGACAATCAGCGAGGTGTCGTGGTATATGTGGATGAAATTATGGGAATGTTTAATGCCGTGAATCAATATAGCAAAGGACAACTCATTGAGCAGCTATTGACAGCCTTTAGCGGAAAACCATTGGATATTTCAAGATGTAGCATCCCTGTACCTATTCATATAGAGCATCCTTTTATAAATATTGTCGGCACGATGCAAACGACACGTATGCACGAACTGATAGAGAAAGGATATAAAGACAATGGGCTGATAGACAGAATAATTTTTGTTTATCCATCGTCTAAGGAAATTTCAGATTGGGGGCTGGATGAAGAATCTTCCGTATCAACTTTTGGTAAATACTCATCAATGTGGGATTCTATTATAAATAAGGTAATTAGTTTGCCATTTATAGAGAATGAAGATGACAGAGCCATACATAATGTATTGGAATTTTCTTCGGAAGCCAAAGCCTATTTTACAAACTGGCGCAATAATGCAGTTCGGGCTGTTAATCAAATCCAAGATGATGGATTGGTGGATAGCAGAGTGATTAAAGCTCCCATGATTACGGCTCGTTTAGCTTTAGTCTTGCAAATCCTTCGTTGGGCTTGCGGTGAAGAACACAAGGATTTTGTGGATATTGACTCAACCAAATCTGCTATTGCATTGAGTGAATACTTTGAGAACTGTTATACCAACATTCAGAAATATATGTTGCGAGAGAGCGTTGAACCGCAAAAAAGAGAATTGCTTGATTGCCTTTCCGCAACTTTCACTACTGCCGATGCCATTCAAGCCGGAAAAGAAGTAGGGTTGTCGGAAAGGTCGGTAATGTATTCTTTGGTTAGCCTTGCTACGAATAAGGTTATCAAGAAAGTAAAGCGAGGTGAATATGAGAAGCTGCAATAAACGACACCTTTTGCAGTTTGCAGTTGTTGCAGTTTGCACTTTGCGCTGACATAGGATTTCTGCAAAACTGCAATAAGTGCAAACTGCACGGACTGCAATAACAAAATGAAGAAGTATGGCTGAATATAGATTTTCTCTTCAAAAATATAAGCGTGGGTCAAAACTTTCATGCCCGAAGTGTGGAAAGAAACAATGTTTTGTCAAGTACATAGATAGCCAAGGAGAAATAATTTTTCCTGATTATGTAGGCAGATGTGACCATGAGCAATCTTGCCAATACCATTACACTCCATCGGATTATTTTCATGATAACCCAATGGTAGTGGATTACAACAAAGATAACTTCATTGAAGCCGATAAGCCTAAGCCCAATTTACTGCCTCCAACCTCTTTTGTTGTCAATGAACTAATGAAACGTACTCTTACTAACTATGGTATGAATCCATTGTACATCTACCTGTCTGGGATGTTGGGTAAAGATGAGACTTCTCGGATATTCCAACTATATCATGTTGGCACATCAAAGAAGTGGGGCGGTTCTACTGTCTATTGGCAAATTGATTGGCAAGGTAATGTACGAACAGGGAAGATAATGTTGTATGATGCAGAAACAGGACATCGGACAAAAGAGCCAAGAAGTTATGTTAGTTGGGTACATACAGAACTGAATCTCCCAAACTACAATTTGAAGCAATGTTTGTTTGGCGAACATCTGTTATCTGAGAATCCGACCAAACCTGTTGCTATTGTGGAAAGCGAAAAATCCGCTTTGATAGCTACCCATTATATGCCGGAATTTATATGGTTGGCAACAGGTGGAATGCATGGATGCTTCAAGTCTGACGTGGTAAGTGTATTGAAAGGTCGGTCGGTTATGCTATGCCCGGATTTGGGTGCAAGAGAGGTTTGGCAAACCAAGATGGCTTTACTCACTTCCGTATGTTCTAAAGTTGTATTGAGTGATAGTTTGGAACAATGCGCCACAGACGAACAGCGCAAGAACGGACTTGATATTGCGGATTTCTTATTGATGACTGAAACACCTGCGATGATACTTCAAAAGATGATAAAGCGAAATCCAAACCTACAAACTTTGATTGACTGCTTGCATTTGGAACTGGTGGATTCCGGTTAGTGATGTGTTTATGGAGAAGCCAAACTAAGGGGAAAGTAAAACTATTGATTATCCAAATGGATATAGGTGACAATAGCCACTCTTAAAGTTGACAGACAAATGGCATAGTTCGGACAAAGACAATGCTTGCATTAAGGTATGTAATGCCCCATTTTTAATGGGTATTCTATGCAAGAAGTACCACCGTCCGACAAAATGGTTTCACTCATTTGTCGTCTTGGAGGCTTCTTGCATTACTCGCAGGCTCGCAATGGATAGAACATTTTATTAATAAATTCCAGTTATAAACGCTTATGGATATACAACAAAACAATGGAAAACAGGGTGTTCGTACTCGTCATATAGACATTCGTCTGACTGAAAATGAGTATGAAATGATAGTAGAAAAAGCTGCCGAATGTGGACTGACACTTAGTAACTACGGACGAAAATTATTGCAAAATCACCATCCAAACAAACGACTTTCAGACGAGGAAGTACAAGGATTGAACTCTTTATCGGATGCACGAGCCGACCTTATCCGCATTCAGAATGTACTCAAAGGTAAACCTGATGAGATTAAAAAACGATATTTCCGAGATGAGAATTATATGCGTGCTTGGATAGAGGCAGTAAATAGGCTTATTGTTCGATGGGGACAAATACGAGACAGTATAAATCAAATTTGAAATTATGATAGCACAAGGAAAGGCAATTTCTCATGGAGCAAGAGCCATTGAGTATTCTATGGAAAAAGATAAAGCCCAGCTCGTTAAGGTGCATGACTTGCCAGAAAATATAGAACCTTTGGCTATGTGGTCACGGATGATGCAACACCAGCATCAATGTATGAAAGACAGATATAATCCGAAGCCCATAAAGCTGAACGCACTGCGCTTTGAAATATCTCCAGCCAAAGAAGAATCGGCAGGATGGACAATGACGGATTGGCAGAATTTGGCGGATGAGTTTATTGCAGTACTTGACGGCATTGACCGAAGATGTGGCAAACCAGATAGTCATCTTAAACCGACCAATATCAAAAATAGCCAGTATGTTGTTTCGTTACACACCGACAGCAAAAGTGGCATCCCTCACTTGCATATTGTAGCTAACCGCATAGACAATATGGGCAAGACAAACGATGCGCATTATATTGGTGAACGTGCCGTTCATGCTGCCAACATCATCAATGAGAGACGTGGCTGGGTGCAATCCGTGCAACGTCGTGATGAGAATATTCAGCAAATCAGTGAAGACTGCATCGCAATATTGAAAGCTATGCCAGAATTTGATTGGGAAACTTATAGCCAAATGTTAAACGCTAAGGGGTACGATATTAAGTTGATAAAGGACGATAAGGAAGTGGTCAAAGGGTACGCTATACGAAAAGGGAACTCTATTTATAAATCCTCGATATTGGGTAAAAGTCGAAAATTGATGCCATCAAAAATTGAAGCGACTTGGGTGGGATTACATGCTTCTGATAAACAAACTGCAATTCAGTCAAAGGAAGTATGTACTCAAACGATGGCGCATAATAATAAAGAGGTGATGCCACAATCAAAGCCTTCTATTTACCACTATTCCATAACAGTGGATGGAGAACAACTCGAGGTTGATATACCAGATATGGTTAAGTCTGTCTTTGACGAAGAGTTTGGAAGCCTTGATGAAGAAGTCAAACAGACCAATTTATTCAAAGTTGCCGCCTTACTATTTGCCGGATATTTGGATGCAGCCACTTCTATGGCGGCTTCAAGCGGAGGTGGTGGCAGTCCCGGTAGCGGATGGGGTAAAGATAAGGACGATGATGAGCGTAACTGGGCTGTTCGTTGTGCAAAAATGGCAAAATGGCTCTGCAAACCGATTAAACGTAGCAGGGGTAGATAGTATTTCATTTATAATCACATATAACCATGCGTAAAAGTAAATATGACCAATCTTCTTTGCCTGTGCAGGATAGCAAGAGCATAGATAGTGATGATAACATTAGCAAAATTGAAAATCGTGTTGATTTTGAAACCGAGCTTGTAAATCTCACGAATCAGATTAAGGACATCAAAGATGTTATCCAAGAATTGAAACAGATAAAAGCATTTGTAGATGCTTCAGTGTTAACTTTTGAAGAATCAGCACAGGTTCTTAATGCTGCAGTGAAAACATCCGACAATATCCCTGATACTATTAGCCGTGCAATTATTCAGGCAGAGAATACTGTTGTAAATGTCAAACTTAGCGATGAAGACAAGTCTATTCTTACAGAATATCGCAATAAATTGATTGAAGAAGAAAAATCTTTATTTGAGAAGCAGATAACAGAATTGAAGACACTTCATACGAATCACTGGAAAGAAGTCCATAAATGTGTGAAATCTGAAACTTCGTTTTCTCTTAATGGCAAAATAGCCAAATGTGCCGTTGTCGGATTCTGGATATTGTATGCGTATTTCTGTTTGACATTGGGAGGATTGATAATCTATATGAAGTTCTTTTAAGGAATTGGAAGGATGGATTGACCAACCTTCCAAATACATCACCATGTTATGACCTTATCAACAATCTCTTGTTGTTCGGCACTGCTACGCCTCAAATAAATACGAGTTGTTTCAATACTTTCATGTCCCATCAGGTCAGCAAGTAGAGAAATATCGTTGAACTTCTCCAAGAAATTTTTAGCAAAGCGATGACGGAATGAATGGGGGTAAACCACTTTCTCATTCAATCCGTATTTGGCTGCGTAGTTTTTCAACTGTTGCGCAATCCCTCTTGTAGTGATACGCTCACCAAAGCGATTAAGAAAAAGATAGCCGGTGGTACGATTGACTTTGCTAAGCCATTCTGTGGCTTCCTTGCGCAAGGACTTCGGAATATAAATACGACGTATTTTGCCACCTTTGGTGTAGATGTCAAAATAACCCATCTGCACGTGTTCAGCCTTCATTTGGATTAGTTCACTGACTCTTGCTCCTGTTGCTGCGAGGAAACGAACTACGAAATACCATTCTTGGTTTTCCTCCTTTTTTAGTTTGTTTTTTAGAAAAGCGTAGTCGGCATTACTGATTACATTTTCCAAGTAACTCCGCTGCTGCACTTTGACGGATTTTAATCTCAAACGAGATTTTCCCATGCTATCAAGATACTTGTTCATTGCCTGAATACGAAGATTCACTGTCTTAGGCTTGAATTTCTCAATGAGATAGGTTTTATACACAAGCAAATTGCGCTTGTTCAATTCTTTGTGCCGGGAATAATACTCTTTTACGGCATAGAGATAAGCTGCAATTGTGTTCTCCGCCATATTCCCTTGACGAAGATACGTTTCAAAATTTTCAATGTTCATGTCAGATACATTATTAGTTAAACAATTCGTTATCATAATAATGTATGGTATTGCCTAATTCATTGAGTTCCTATTATGAGAAGTTTCTCGCTACGGGAGAGGTGAAGTGCATTGATGACGAGATTCCGTTTGAGATTCCTAAAGGGTGGGAATGGTGCAGATTGAAGCATATGTGTTCTATGCAGGCTGGGAAAAATATATCAGCTTCAGAAATTTATGATAAAAAGTCAGTTCTTCACCCATATAGATGTGTCGGTGGAAATGGACTACGAGGGTTTACAAACACATTCAATGCAGAAGGACATTTTGCTATTATTGGCAGGCAAGGAGCATTATGTGGATGCCTTAATATAGAAAGTGGGAAATTCTATGCCACAGAACACGCTGTAGTTGTGAATGGCTTTGGTATAATTCCATCGTTGTTCATCTATTACTTTTTTACGGCATTGAACTTAAATCAATATGCAACCGCAACAGCTCAACCCGGTTTGGCTGTATCCAATATAGTTGAAGTATTTATACCTTTACCTCCGCTTCCTGAGCAACTACGCATAGTCTCAAAAATAGAAAAACTACTTCCGTTAGTCAAAACTTATGAACAAGCACAGAATGGACTTAACGAACTTAATGCCTCACTTAACGAGCAATTACGTAAATCGATTCTGCAAGAAGCAATACAAGGTAAACTTGTACCTCAATGTTCAGACGAAGGTACAGCCCAAGAATTGCTCGAACAGATAAAATTAGAGAAGCAGAAACTCATCAAAGATGGCAAATTAAAAAAGTCTGCCTTAACTGATTCTGTCATCTTCAAAGGTGACGATAACAAGTACTTCGAGAAGGTTGGTAAAACAGAGCAGGATATTACTGATGAAATACCATTTGAAATACCTGATGATTGGAAATGGTGTAGAATAGGAAGTGTCTTAAATATTTGGTCTGCTCGAAGAGTACACGAAAGAGATTGGCGTTCTTCTGGAATTCCATTTTATCGAGCAAGAGAAATTGGTAAAATGGCTGATTGGGGTCATGTTGATAACGATTTGTTTATAGAACAATCATTATACGATGAGTTCTCTAAAAGCGGAGTTCCGCAAATTGGAGACCTAATGATGACGGCAGTTGGGACACTTGGTAAAACTTATGTTGTTGAAACAAACAATCCTTTCTATTACAAGGACGGTAGTGTTTTATGTATAGGTAATCCTTTTCGCTTGAATCCGTATTATTTGAAATTATTTTTTGAATCGTCTGCTTTTGCA
This sequence comes from Prevotella sp. MGM1, assembly GCF_002933775.1. GTDB lineage: Bacteria > Bacteroidota > Bacteroidia > Bacteroidales > Bacteroidaceae > Prevotella. The sequence goes on along the minus strand of NZ_BEWV01000016.1, from coordinate 9,999 downwards.
AACCAATATTTATCAGAGTCTGATGGAACTACAGTAGCAACCTTGACAATGGTGCGATTGAACAGATACTTAATCCCTGTTCCCCCTTTAAAGGAACAAACTCGAATTGTTGAAAAGATTAAAACTGTAACAAGTATTATGAGAGGATAAATGAGCAAATCGTTGAAGTTGAACTTCCTTTTGAATATCCCAATAGCTGGATTGTGTTACGCTTGAAAGATATATGCCAACTAACAGACGGTGAAAAAAGAAACGGAAAGGGCATTTGCCTTGATGCAAAGTTCCTACGTGGAAAATCATCTGCAACCATTATAGAAAAAGGCAGATTTGTCTATGCTGGAGATAATATCATTCTTGTGGATGGTGAAAATTCAGGTGAAGTTTTTTCTATTCCACAAGATGGATATATGGGAAGCACATTCAAACAGCTATGGCTTTCTTCGGTTATGTGGAAGCCTTGTATTTTGGCTTTCATCTTGTTCTATAAAGAGGCATTGAGAAATTCAAAAAGAGGTGCAGCAATTCCGCACCTCAATAAGGATTTATTCTACAAGCTACCAATCGGTATTCCGCCATTGTCTGAACAGCAACGTATAACTTGTCAAATAAATAATTTATTTCAACTTATCAAATAATAATTCTATCATAGCCACTATTCGCCCTTGTTCATTAAGAGGCGGAAGTGGTAATAAAAGATTGTTCAAACTCTTAGAATTTAGTGTTTTACCTTTTATGGCATCTTTGGTATCTCCAAGATTAGATATAATCGGCAAAATGTGAAACAGAAAATTCCTTGCTTGATAATTTTTATCTACAAAAGGATATATGGATATAATTGCTTCATTATGATATGCCGAAGTATTTAGAAGAGAAGTCCTGCCTACCGTTAACTTAAAACTCATTATTAAAGTTCCGACAGGAGATATTTCTCCAAATAAACTTTTGGCATATTCTGAAACAGATTCTTTTGTCGTTGTAACCAATCCATAATCAGACATATCTGAAATAGAAACCCAAGGATATTTACCATTTGCCCAATACTTGGTTTCCCCTCGCGGTGGTGTCTTTCCGATAGACATTCTTACGTATTGACCAAATCTAACCCAAGTCCAGTTTTCAGGTAAATCAAAAGGTATTTCTTCTGTTATATCAATGTTCTCATTGCCTACCTGCTCATAATACTTGTTATCGTCACCACGGAAGATAATGGAATCGGTTAAAGCAGACTTTTTAAGTTTGCCTTCTTTGACAAGTTGCAATTTCTCTTGCCGTATTTGTTCAAGTAATTCTTGGGCTGTACCTTCCTCTGCAATCTGTGAAACTAATTTACCTTGTATTGCCTCTTGAAGAATGGACTTTTTTAAACTATGCCATATTTCTTTATTTATTTGGTTGAGTCTATTTTGACTATTTCCATATTGATAAATATATGGGTATAACTGATTTAATTTTGTAACAATGCGAAGTTGTTCTTCTTGTGGTGGAATAGGTAACAAGCAGTGCTTAATAATGAGTTGATTTATGTTGGGATCTTTTCTTGAACCTGCTGCAAAATCCATCCAAAATGGTCTTTGATATTCAATAAAAGTATGGATGTAATCCATATTACAAAATCCATTAGGCTGGATGGCACATACAGATTGGTTTATAGTTGTATCAAAATGCAAGATACAGTGTTTGCCTATTGTCCCAGCACCACCATACATTGCAACACACACTGAGGTTTGGGGTAAAATAGAAAGATTGTAGTCTATAATTGCTTTCGAGGTTATTTGTATTTCGGTTTTGTTCAAAATTCCATTGTTCAAGTCTGTTGTACGTACCCAATTGATATTGCCATTTTTATAATAATCTGGATTCCTACTTAATGGCGTAGAACCACTTGTTGTTTCAAAAATATTTCCAATTCTTTCCCATTGCCACCCATTTGGAATCTCAAACGGAATCTCCTCATCGATGCACTTCACCTCTCCGGTAGCGAGAAACTTCTCATAATAGGAATTATCGTCACCACGGTAAATGATAGATTCGTTTTTGTCTTTTTTGATTTTCTTTTCCTTGACCAGTCGGGCTTTTTCAGCTCTGATACGTTCAAGAAGTACCGATGCCGGTTCGTCATTAGGGTCTTGCGGTACAAGTTTTCCCTGTATCGCCCACTGGAGTATGCTGTTTTTTAATTGTTTTCCGTTCATCTTATTCTAACTGATTTAGAAGTTTTCGTCTTTTTGTTTTTCATTCAGATAGAACTGATATAACTTTTTCCCTATCTTATCTTTTTTGAAAGTACGTTCATGATTCATAGGAGTCATAGACAAACGAATTTTTGCCACACCTTCATTCAAAATTTCAAACTGCTGTGGAGTAATTCTAAATTGAGCAGTAGAACTAATTTCTGTGATTGGTATTACAATATTTCCACTTATAACACCAGCAGATTGACTTCCATTCCCAATCACAGTTCCTCTTAGTTCAAGATATTTACCTGTGAATGTTCTAATTTTCATGGTTGGTTTAGTGAGGAAATTCATTCTGTCTGAACGTACTGTGGCTACTATAGAATAAATGGTGTCTTGCTTAGCCACACTGTATTTCATATTGCAACCTTCAGCTGCGAGTGCTTTATAAGTATAACCTACTGTTTGTGCTTTAGCGTTAATTCCTAAAATAATACAGAACAGTAATAAGATAATTTTTATAGTTTTCATATTTAATCTTTTTCGTAATCCTCCCCTTGTATTCCTAACTCTCCTTTGCTCATGGCATTGGCAATATCTATTTTCAGTTCTTCGTCATAATCTTTACTTGTCAAAAAGCTATTGACGATGCGTAGCAGCAAATCTTGGTTGATATTCGATGCTGCCACATGATAAATGATAGATTCCAATGTACGCATACAGATGCAAGCGTGCCAGTAGTAATTATTCTTGTGTAAGAAGTAAGCTCCCAAAGTCAGCGCAATACGCTTATTCCCATCATTGAAGAAATGCCCAGAACAGAATCTATACATCAGATAGGTCAGTTTCTCTGCAAAGGTCGGATAGTATAAATCATTTTGTACAAAATCCAATGTAGCACGAATGCCACCTTCATCACGCACTCCTTCAAAGCCACCATCGCTAGCATCAATCATTTTGCCATAGACGGTTAAGGCTTCATCGTAGTCTATATAAACAATTTCCTCACTCATCTTCTGCCTGCTTTAAGCGTTTAAGCACATCTTTATTGTCCGCTAAGATACGGTCAAAATCAATAGACTGGTCACCGATGAATCGTTCAAACTCTTCAGGAGTAACAGCTTGCAGATAATCTGCTATATTACCATGATACGCATCCCGGAAACTGAAATCCCTTGAAGCCATTTTGGTTCTGGCATCATTTAAATAAGGTTTCTGCATCGGATGTTCGGCAAGTTCATTCACAATGCGCTCTACCTCGTCAATGGTAAGTAACCTGCCACCATTTTCTTTAAACCGTTCACTGAGAGCTGCCCCCACACCGTTTTCAAAAGAAGAAATAACCAATAAAACCTCTGAATACAGCGTGTGTCGAACATTGTCTTTGGAATCCAACTTCAATACTTCCCGATACTCCTTAGCATTCTCCTTGAATACAGCCTTATATATAAAGTCTGTAATTTGAGGATATTTGTATGTGGGATGTCCGTCCACATATTGATTGATGGCAGAAGTGAGATTCTTGCGATAGTTTTCTTCTGTGATTGCAGCAGGAAGATAATGTACATCTCTGCGGTTTATGTATTTTGTTCCGCCACCCGTCTTTTCATTGATGGTGGTAATCACGAAATCCAAGATAAGGCTACGTACTTTTTTTGCTTTCTCACTCTCTGTAAGCAACATACCCATATCCAAGAATGAGCGGAAATTAAACAATCCAAGTTGGGTCGTTTTGCTCCCGACATTTATGACGGGAGCAAATTGTAACTTTAACTCTTTCAGATGTTTACCTTTACATAAAACATAACCGTTAGCTGCTAATTCATCTGAATGTTTTTCCAAATAGCGTTCTATGGTTCGTTCTTCTACTTCGTAGAAATCGGCAACCATTTTTTTTGTAAAGCGATACTCTCCCTCAAAGAGCATTCCTTCAATGTCAAGATGCTCCTGTACTTTGCTGACCGCAAAACGGTTGTTAAGTACATTTTGTCTTTCTATGTTTGAGATGGTCAAATCTTTCATATCACTTCACAATTATCAGTTACACGATTTTATGTCAATGCCGAGAATCTTTTGAATTTCGGAAAGCGTTTTGTCTATTTCATGGTCGAGCGCAGCACGTTTTTCAAAATATTGTTTGAGCAGTTCTGCTGGAGGGAGTATTTCTTCTTCCTCTTTCGGGAACTTACATTGATCAAAATTGCAATCCAAGTCTATCAATTGTTGGGCAGTGAACACACGGCTCTTTTCACCCACTTCGTCACTGATAATTTCTTTCCTGTCTTTCCACCATTCCTGAATAGGTAGGGTATGCTCCACCTTCATTGGTTTGGTCTTTGAGAAGTGTTTGTACCCTTCCGGCATATCAAGACGATAGAACCATGTTTCTTTGGTCTTGAATCCTTCTTCGCAACCTTCGGCTTCTTCATTATTAAAGAAAAGGATGTTGGTTGCAATAGATGTGTATGGAGAGAATATAGAACCCGGCAAACGGATGATTGTATGTAGATTGAACTTGCGAAGGAGATTTTCTTTAAGTGCAAGTTTTGCTCCATCCGTACCAAATAAGAAACCATCAGGGATAATCACACCGCACCGTCCACCAGCTTTGAGGCGATACATGATAAGGGCGATAAACAAATCCGCAGTTTCACTTGAACGGTACTGTACTGGGAAGTTGCTTTTTACGCTGTCTTCCGTGCTACCACCATACGGAGGATTCATGCCGATAACATCAACCTTGTCGCTTTCCTTGAAATCAGTAACATTCGTTCCAAGCGAATCACAGTTGGTTATGTTGGGAGCTTCAATATCATGGAGCAGCAGGTTTGTGATGCTCAAAAGGTAGGGCAACGGTTTCCATTCCTGACCTACAACGGCATTTTGCAGTTTTTCTCCATCTGCCGCAGAGCCAATATTCCTGCCCATATATTTAAGTGCCGAGGTGAGGAAGCCTCCCGTTCCACTGGTGAAGTCGCCAAAGGTTTCGCCCAATTTCGGGTCGAGCATCATCACAATAAAATCAGTCAATGCACGTGGTGTGTAGAACTCTCCGGCATTTCCTGCCGATTGCAGATCTTTCAAAATTCCCTCATAAATATCTCCGAATGTGTGACGGTCGTCAGCATCGTCAAATTCGATTTCGTTTACAATGTTGACCACTTGGCGCAGAAGCGTTCCATTCTTCATATACTGGTTCAAGTCTGCAAATGTTTCTTGAACAATGCTTTTAGCTCTTGGGGTATTGGCATCTATCGGGAGATTCTTCAAGGTAGGAAACAGTTTCTCATTGACGAAAGAGAGTAGGGCTTCTCCAGTCAATGCTTCACCGTCTTTTTTATCTATTGCCCAGTTACGCCAACGCAAATCCTCGGGGATAATGGACTTGTATTTCTCATCTTTCCATTCCCATGTTTCTTCTTGTGTGTCATAGACTTTCAAGAAGAACATCCAAGTCATCTGTTCAATTCTTTGTGCGTCACCATTGATACCTGCGTCTTGACGCATGATATTCTGGATTCGCTTTATGATATTATTTACTGCCATTTTTAAGCTGATTTATATATTTGATATTCCAATTCTCTGATGGCTTGTTCAAAAGCGACTTTGCCACCAAATAGTTTTATGATTTTAGTTGGTTTCCCTATGCTGTTGAATGGAGGAATCTCCAAAATATTTGCCTTTTCAAAGTCAAGAATACCATTCTCCGCATATTTGTCAAGAAGAGCCTCCAATACTTCACGAGCCTTGCCTTCGTACTTTCCGAAGTAGTTACGTTTCTTTACATTGTTAGCCCTTTCTTTCCTCGTCAATGGTGGTTGGTCAAATGCAACGTGACATATCACATCGAAGATATCGGCATCTTTCAATGCCGGATTTGCTTCACGTACTGCGTCTATCAAGATGGCATATTCCTTTAACTCATCCATAACCGCCTGTTTGCGTTCTGCTTCAGTCCACGTTTGTACGAAATCATCCAAACTTTGATAGTGTCGCAACAGTTGCTTTCTCGCAAAGGACTGAACGCTTTCCGTTCTCATGGTTTTGCCATCCTCTCCCAAAACAGATACTATCTCATGAGCAATACGAATATCCTTTCCATTGATAAGATACTTTTCACGAGGTTCGTGAGCTGTTGGAGGATTTGAGGGAACAGGCGGATATGGCTTCGGCTTTTTTTCACCGCCTTTGGGTGGTTCAGGGTCGCCGTCAAATGACGGGTCTTTGAATTTTGCGGTAGCATTGCGGAAGTCGAGGATTTCCAGATGCCACTTGCCTTTGTCTTTTCTAAGTCGTGTGCCACGCCCGATGATTTGCTTAAATTCCGTCATAGAGCCAATTTCTTTATCAATGACGATTAAGCCACAAGTTTTGCAGTCCACTCCTGTAGATAGAAGTTCGGAGGTAGTAACAATTACCGGATAAGGTTCGTCAACACTGATAAAGTTGTCTAACTGCTTCTTCCCCTCTTTGTCCTCTCCGACAATGCGTGTTACGTAGTAAGGAGATTTTTTACATAAATCGCTATTCATGTTGATAAGCAGTGTTCGCATTTCGGCGGCTTCCTCAATATCTGAACAGAACACGATTGTCTTTGTCATACGACCGATGTCGTATAACATTTGGGTAATCCTGTGTGCTACTACTTTACGCCTTAACTTAATGGCAAGGTCACGACCTATATTCTGTCTTTGATATAATTTCTGTTCAATCTCCTTTCCTAACAAATCTATTTCACCTTCATCGGGAGTCCAGCCCTGCAAATCAACGTTGATGAAGTCGGCAGTAACCCGATATGGAGCCAAGAAACCATCTTGGATTCCTTGAAGAAGGGAATAGGTATATACCGGCTCTCCGAAATAATCCAAGTTGTTTGCTCCTTCATCAGCTTTCGGGGTAGCAGTCATACCGATTTGGGTAGCCGAGCTGAAATACTCCAATACTTTGCGCCATGCAGAATCGTCCTTTGCGCTACCACGATGGCACTCGTCAACGATAATCAAATCAAAGAAGTTTGGCTGCACCTCCAAAAACGGATCTGGCTTGCCCTCTTTTCCAACCAGTTGGTGGTATAACGCCATATATACCTCGTATGAGGAGTCAATTTTCTCTTCGCCTTCCCCAACAGAAGTTATCTTAGTCATAAACTTCTTGAAAGGTTTGAAGTCTTGCACCATTGTTTGGTCAATGAGGATATTTCGGTCTGCAAGATAAAGAATCTTTTTCTTTGCTCCGCTTTTATGGAGACGATGGATAATCTGGAAAGCAGTGAAAGTCTTACCAGTACCGGTAGCCATTACGACAAGTACACGCTGTTGTCCTCTTGCAATGGCTTCCACTGTACGGTCAACCGCTATACGTTGGTAATATCTTGGCTCATGGCTATGGGCATCATAATAAAACGGTGTTTCTATTATGTTAAGTTCATCCGATGTATAGTTCTTGGATGCAAGATAACGATTGTATAATTCCTCTTCTGTCGGGAAATTCTCTAATTTGATTTCGGTTTCTTTCCCTGTGATAAAGTCATGTTCCAAGAAAGCATCACCATTACTGGAGTACGCAAATTTCAAGTCAAGGATTTGGGCATAATCCATAGCTTGTTGAATACCACCCCCAACGGCATGTTTGTTATCTTTAGCTTCTACCACTGCAATGGGCTTACCATTATGGTATAATAGATAATCAGCCTTTTTGCCCTCTGCTACTGAATGTTGGTTGCCAACAACAAGTACTCGACCATCCGTGAAATAATACTCTTCACGCATATTTACGCTTACAGCCCAGCCCTTTTGTTGGAGTGCAGGGGTAATGAACAAGGTGCGTATCTCTTGTTCTTTGAGTTCTTTCTTGTTTACTTCCATGATAATAAATTGTTTTAAGATTTATTACTGCTAACAATCAAATCTTTCACATCAATATCAAGAACATTAGCTATATCATTAAGGGTTTTGAGGTCTGGTTGAACAGAATTACTACACCATTTACTCACAGTGCAATTGGATTTACCAATCTGTTCTGCAAGCCATTTTCCTGTTTTTTGTTGTTCTGCAAGTACGACTTTTAGTCTGTTCAAATTAGCCATGAGGTAAAACGTTTTAATTCAAGAGCAAATTTACACAAAATCTTTGGAATTGCAGTGAGAAAAGGGCGAAAATGCGCTGAATGGCTTAGTATAAAAGCGTTTATAACGCCAAACGGTGCCAATGGCAAAAATGGGGTAACGCAAAGAAAAGCGGAATATTGAAGAAGAACGGTCTCCAAATCATTACCCGCTGAAATGTGATTTTTAACACATGGCATTGAATGTGTCTCCGTATGGCTTCGATTGACTTACATGGTCTAACTCGTTGAGTAATAACTTTGCAGACAAAAACAGCGAGTATGGCAAGAAGCACATTCAAAGTGCTGTTCTACGTGAATGGCAGCAAGGAGAAAAACGGTATTGTCCCCATCATGGGACGAGTGACAATCAACGGGACTGTAGCGCAGTTCAGTTGTAAACGGAGCATCCCGAAAGACCTTTGGGACGTGAAGGGCAACAAGGCGAAAGGCAAAAGTGTGGAGGCACGGGACATCAACCATGCCCTTGACAACATCAAGGCGCAAATCATTAAGCACTACCAACGTATTTCCGACCGCGAAGCATTCGTAACTGCGGAAATGGTACGTAACGCCTATCAGGGAATCGGCAGCGAGTATGAAACATTGCTCAAAGCATTTGACCGTGAAAACGAGGTGTTCAAGAAACGTGTGGGCAAAGACAGGACAATAGCAACCTACCGTTCACGGGTGGTGGCAAGAAACCATGTGGCAGCTTTCGTAAAGTCTTTTTACAGACGGACAGATATGTCCATGTTGGAGATTATCGCCTTCAACCGCATAGACAACAACGGCAATACCATATCCGACAAGCACGAGCGTCTACGCAACACCCGTATCTGCAAGGAACTTACCTTGAAATACGGCTTGCACATGGCAAACGGCAAGGAGAATGTCAAACGTAACCGACTGAAAGAGCCGGATAAGACAAAGTACGAGCTTTACGACATCCTTAAAACGGAGGTCGGCAGATGTGGAAACTGGAACGTGCTTGTCGCCAATCTGAAACGGCAAGGAGCGGAAGTGCATTTCAGTCACAGAGGACAGACGGACGAAATACAGGGTGTGGTATTCTCCAAGAATGGCTACCATTTCAACGGCTCCAAGGTGGACAGGCGTTTCAGTTATTCCAAGATTGATGCTGCCTTACAGCGCAACAGGTATGGGGAACGTATGAATCTGATACCGAAAGTCTGTACAACAGATACGCCAAACGCAACTTCCGATACTGCAAGAGGTGAACTTGTCAGCGGTTCATTAGGATTGCTAAACGGTCACGGTTCATCCTGTAACGCCACCGATGCGGAAGCCAATCTGGAGATGGCGGAAATGTTGCGCAGGAAGAAGAAGCGAAAAAAAGGATTAAGACTATAAAGTCAGGATATTCTATTTCAATGAATAGGTCGTAATAATTCGCCTGTATTGAGATGATTTATTGCGGCTTTTTTGTAATTTTGCAAATGGATTGAGGCAACTCTTTCCAAGAAATATTAGAAAAGAAAGAAGTGTTATGCTCATCTTGTGCTTGAAAACGTAGGAAATTTTCAAATTGGATACAAGGATAGCATAGTGGTTCTCACGCTATAGCGTGGGCTGCTATTGTTGCATCTGTATCCAAGGTTTCCTACGACCTTCAAGTTAAGTGTGGCAAAACAGTTCACGCTTTGTGTTTTACACTTAGACTAAATGTTTTTAGATACTGTGATAAAATCCAAATCTTTTT
>NZ_BEWV01000015.1 GCF_002933775.1 Prevotella sp. MGM1 | reverse complement strand
ATTATACCGTTGCAGTGCAATATGTCGTATATGTGGCTCGTGATCTCGCTCACGCGCCTTGCCGTCTCTTCGCTGAGCCTTGCCGGGGTGATTTCCTTTACCTGCCCGTTGTATTTGGCGTCATAGTCGAAAAACTCATTGTCGGTCACCACCTCCGTGGCCGGCAGCACCACCGATCTTTTTTTCGTCTTGTAGCATCCCACGGATATTTCAGTGCCTTTGATATACGACTCCACCATCACCTCGGGGCTTTCGAGCATGGCCTTGCGTATGGCCGGCGCGAGCTGGTCTTTGTTGTTCACTTTCGACACGCCGAAGCTGCTGCCGTCGGCCGCCGGCTTTACGAAACACGGCATGCCTATGCGCTCTTCCACCTCGTCGTCGCTCACAAGCTCCTCGTATCCCTTGCGTATCAGCAGGCTGTCGGCCACAAGCACTCCGTAGCCGCGCATGTACTGGTTGAACACGAACTTGTCGAACGTCATGGCCTCCACCAGTACTCCGCTCGTGGAGTATGGCAACCCGATGAGGTCGAAGTAGCCCTGCAAGAGCCCGTTCTCGCCTGGCGTGCCATGGATAGTGATATAGGCGTAGTCGAACTGCACCACCTTCCCGTTCTCCATGAACGAGAAGTCGTTCAGGTCTATCCGTGCCGTTGTGCCGTCAGGCAGTTCGGCGTGGCAGTCGTGGCCTTTCATGTCCACGAGATATATGTTGTAGCGCTCTTTGTCGAAAAAGGAGTAGAGTCCCTGTGCCGAGCGGGCCGACACGTCGTGTTCAGATGAGTTGCCACCGTATACTATGGCTATGTTTCTCTTTAAGTGTTCCATTATATTGTGATTTAAATTTATCTTTGTTTAGCGGCCCGGCTCCGGGCATGCTTTCCCCGGCCGTTTACGCTTCGTGGCATCCCATGTACTTGCGCCATTTGTCTATGAGTGATGCCAGGTCGGCCGGCAGCTCGGAGTTGAAGTCCATCTGCCTGCCGGTTTTGGGATGTACGAATCCGAGTGTGCGTGCGTGCAGCGCTTGCCTGGGACACAGCTTGAAGCCGTTGATTACAAACTGCCGGTAGCTGCCCGTGCGCTCACCGCGCAGAATCTCGCTGCCGCCATATCGCTCGTCGCCGAACAGCGGATGGCCTATGTGCTTCATGTGGGCGCGTATCTGGTGTGTGCGTCCTGTTTCGAGTATGCATTCTATGAGTGTGACATAGCCCAGCCTCTCTATTACCCGGTAGTGGGTCACAGCGCTTTTTCCAGTCTCCGAGCCGGGAGGGAACACCGCCATGCGGAGCCTGTCTTTCGGGTCCCGGCCTATGTTGCCTTCTATCCGCCCGCGGTCTTCCTGTATGTTACCCCATACGAGTGCCGTGTAGCTGCGGTGTGTGCTCTTGTTGAAGAACTGCGCGCCCAGTTCCGTCTTTGCCTCGGGTGTCTTTGCGATGACGAGCAGTCCGCTCGTGTCTTTGTCTATGCGGTGCACCAGTCCCACCTGCGGGTCGTTGGGGTCGTATGTGCTCAGTCCGCGCAGATGCCATGCCACGGCGTTCACCAGTGTGCCGTTGAAATTTCCGCATCCGGGATGCACCACCAGCCCGGCAGGTTTGTTGATTACCATCAGCTCGTCGTCTTCGTATACAATGTCGAGCGGGATATCTTCCGGCTCGATGGTCGTGTCGTAGTGTGGCCGGTCGAGCATCAGTGTCACCACGTCTCCCGGTCTCACCTTGTAGTTGCTTTTCACCGGCCTGTCGTCCACG
>NZ_BEWV01000014.1 GCF_002933775.1 Prevotella sp. MGM1 | reverse complement strand
GTATAAACAATATAGTCATTATACGGCTTTCCGTCATCACCGATACCGGTCACTCCAGCACCACCTTCTACGGGGAAATAAACAGTCTGTTCAGGAGTCACAGGTTCTGCCACCGGCATTGCCGCGGTAAAACCTATATGAAGATTCACCTGAGGAGTATTCGGGTCATTGCTATAACCAACAGTGCTTATGCTGCCATCGGCAAGAAGTGCATATCCGTTTCCGTTCCATCCGTCAGCACCAGAGAACAAAGCTGTAATCGGTGTTGTTATTTTGTCAAAACCTTCAACAAGGATAAATGTCTCTTCACCCACGATTACAGGAGACTCCACCTTGCCAAACAGTTCATCTTCCTCCATGAACGGGAATTCGACTATGAATATACCGGATGTTCCTATCCACGTTACATTCTCTTCGGTAGCAGTAGCTTTTGCATAAGGAACAAGATTCTCACCTTCAAACTTACAAAGAGTAAAAGTCAATGTCTGTCCGCCAAGTACATTCTCCATGGTGGCATCAGCCTTAAGCGCAATCTGCCCCTTGGTCACATACAAATTTTCAATAGGCTTTTCCAGTGTCTGGGCAAAGC
>NZ_BEWV01000013.1 GCF_002933775.1 Prevotella sp. MGM1 | reverse complement strand
TTGTTCAAGTCTTGGTTTATTGAAAATGCCATATATTCAGGGGATAAAATAGCGGATTATTTTATGCCAATTAGAGGTAAAAATCTGCTAACATCAGAAGCTACGGGTGGTAACGTTCCTGTAGTTGCAGGAGGCCTAAATCCTTCAGCTTATCATAATACAGCAAACACAGATGCTCCTGTAATCACAATATCCGCTTCTGGTGCGAATGCTGGTTTCGTAAATCTTTGGGGAATTCCCGTATGGTCTGCTGATTCATCATATATAGATAGTTCCGTAACACCTTATGTGTATTTTTGGTATAATCTATTGAAATATAAGCAAAAGAATATATTTGAGGCACAAACTGGTTCTGCACAACCCCACATTTATCCTAAGCATATTGGAGATATTGAAATTCCAAACTTAGATTTATCTCAAATACAGCTATACAATAATGTCGTTTCAACTTATTACCATAAGATTGATGAGAACAATACAGAAAACTGTCGTTTGGCTACATTAAGAGATACACTTCTCCCAAAACTTATGGCAGGGAATATAAGTCTTGATTATTAATCATTTAGGCAAAACAATATGATTGAAAAGATAATAAATAGGAATATAGGAAAGAGTCAAAAATGTAGGGTGAAATATGGAAACAACTCTGAATTTGATCTTTTGATTGTCAACATCAATGATGGCGAAAGGGTACGCAAGTTCTCAATAGAAGCAAAACATCTTTCCTCTGAGAAAGATTCTATTTATTTCTATCCTGAGACAAAGAACGATGTGGTTACAATAAGATGGAATCATGAGATTGAAAACTACATAAACGAAGTACAATAGGCTACGAACATTTGTAGTCAAACTACTATATTATGTTATGAATGACTTTGAAGAATATATAAGACAAGGTGAGCCTCAAAAAAGAGAAAAAGGCTATGCTTGGCAAACAGCCATCGGATTGCAGGCGGTGGATGCCTTGAAGCCCTCGGAATATCTGATACAAACGGCACGTCAGCATATTGAGGGCGATATAACTATCGAAGAAGCCAAACAGCTTATAGATAGTTATTATCAATCAAAGACCGTTAGAGCAGACATCGAAGACAGAACAGAAGAAGCCGATAAGGTTTCAGCACGTATTGCCGAAATATTATCGGAGAAGACGTTTACATTTTCGCCCGTTGAGTATATCACCATTCATCGCCGCCTGTTCCAAGGCATCTATAAATTTGCAGGAAAGGTCAGGGATTACAATATCACCAAAAAGGAATGGGTGCTGAAAGGCGAAACTGTACTTTATGCCAGTGCCGACAGTATACGTGAAACGCTTGATTTCGATTTCATGCAGGAAAAGAATTTTAGCTATAAGGATTTGAACATCAATGATGCTATCACACACATCGCTAAGTTTATTTCCGGAGTTTGGCAGATTCACGCTTTCGGTGAGGGAAATACCCGTACAACGGCAGTGTTTACAATCAAATACCTGCGCACGTTTGGCTTCGACATCAGCAATGAAGCGTTTGCCAATCACTCTTGGTATTTTCGTAACGCTTTGGTTCGAGCAAATTATAACAACTTGAGCAAAGGTATTTACGCTACCACCGAATATATCGAAGCGTTCTTTAGAAACCTTATTCTTTCCGAGCATAACGAACTAAAGAACCGAGCAATGCTTGTGCAAGAACTTTCTGCCCAAGACATTCAAAGTGCAAACACGATAAAAGAAGTCTCTCCAAAGTGCAATATTTGCACTTTAAATTGCACTTTAGAAGAAATTGCCGTACTGAACTTCTTGCGAGAACAGCCTAAAGCCACGCAAAAAGAAATTGCAGCGCATATAGGCAAATCTGAGAGAACAGTGAAGACCATTACCGTAAATTTGACCGAAAAAGGTATCATAGAGCGCAAAAATGGTAAAAGAAATGGCTTTTGGGAGATTATAACGAATGATTTAAACAGCTAAATTCTCATTTATGGAACAGTGGAAAGAATAT
>NZ_BEWV01000012.1 GCF_002933775.1 Prevotella sp. MGM1 | reverse complement strand
ACATAATACCCATGTGGGTGGCCGACATGGACTTCCGCGTGGCCCGGCCGAAAATGGACGCGTTGCGGCGCAGGGTCGAGCACGGCGTGTTTGGATATACGCTTGTGACCGACGAGTATTACGATGCTGTCATCTCATGGTTCTCCCGTCGTCACGGGTGGACAATGCGGCGTGAGTGGATACAGTATACATCGGGTGTGGTGCCGGCCGTGTCGGCCGTGATAAAGGCTCTCACAGTGCCTGGCGACCGTGTGATCGTGCAGACTCCGGTCTACAACTGCTTCTTCTCGTCTATCAGGAATAACGGTTGCGAGGTGTCGGAAAGTCCGCTGATATATGCCGGCGGCCGGTACACAATGGACTTCGACGACTTGGAACGGCGGGCTGCCGACCCGAGAGCACGGCTCATGCTGCTCTGCAACCCGCATAACCCCGCCGGCCGTGTGTGGACGGCAGAGGAACTGTTGCGGGTCAACGACATCTGCATGCGCCACGGTGTGACCGTCGTTTCCGACGAGATACACTGCGAGTTGGTATACGACGGGCATGAGTATCGCCCGTTCGCGTCGCTCTCTGCCGGCTGTCTGGCAAACTCGGTGACGTGCTGTTCACCGTCAAAAGCGTTCAACACTGCGGGATTGCAGATAGCCAATATAATATCGGCCGATGCCGATGTGCGCCGTCGCATAGACCGGGCGATAAACATCAACGAGGTGTGCGACGTAAATCCTTTCGGTGTGGCAGCCCTCATAGCGGCCTATAATGAGGGCGGGGAGTGGCTCGACAGTCTGTTGGCCTACATCAAGGGCAATTACACGGCACTGTGTGAGTTTTTCGCCGGGCGGCTTCCGCGTGTGCGCATAGTGCCTATGGAGGGCACATA
>NZ_BEWV01000011.1 GCF_002933775.1 Prevotella sp. MGM1 | reverse complement strand
ACGAGCCGCTGCCGGCCGGTGCGAACACCTTAGGCTACGAGTGGTCTTCGTTCTGCCATACGGTAATGCCGTCGCTGAACGTCATCTTCTTTTATCCCACCGGCAATGGCACTGTTTTTGCTGTTGTCTGTGTGTGGGGTTATAGACGAACACAATGGCACGGAGACGCAGACGCAAACATAGCTCTGTGTCTCCGTGAATCTGTATTAAGCAAATAAAACCGTTGAAAAACATTACCGGGTATCCGGATTTCGCAGAAAATTATTATCTTTGCGGTGTTTCCATGCTCATGAAAGCGCGGAAGCGGGGAGCGGTTACGGCACATGCTGAGGGGCATGGCCGTTGCGGTATGCCTCGTTGCAGGTGTCATGCCGACAGAAGCGGATGATCATCATTATGTGATTTCCAAAAAGTTCTCTTACAGCGGAAAGCCCAAGATCTCGGCAATGTACATAGAGACAAACACGGCAAGTATTTATGATGAGAATATGAATTTGGTTAAAACCGTGTCGTATAAGATGCCCAAAACATGTACTAAGACAGTGACAGAGGAGCGCTTTATCATTCCCGGAGAGTATGTCAATTCGATACAAGGTGAGTTTTATACATCTGTAAGCGGCCTCGAAGAGGTTATTATTATTGCGAACGCAGCTGGTTGTGAATCGTATACCAAGAAAGGAAACGTGCACACATTCCTGCCCATAGATTTGCCCGAAGACCAAGGTGAATATCATAAAATCGTATATACGGATGGTGAAGACCATTGCATTATGTATCATATTATTCGTTATCCGAAGTATTCCGACTGGCAGGTTACGGACGAGCAGACAGTTGAGAATTCGTATCATATCCCCACCCCATTTATCTATAATTGTGATGCGGATATTGTTACAGGTTACACCACGTTCTTCTTTACGCAGACAATGTTCAACAACGACGATAAATACGAGTATATAGTGGGTCAGTAGAAAATTAGTGGGGATAAGCGTAAAGGTTTGCTATACGGAACAGGAAGAACTTCTTGTCAGCAACAC
>NZ_BEWV01000010.1 GCF_002933775.1 Prevotella sp. MGM1 | reverse complement strand
CCACACGTTCGAGAAGCGGTATAAGGAAGTGCCCAGCGGATTCCGGCAGTGGGATCAACTGTGGCATGCCGACAAATGGCTGCTGTTTCCGGAGAATATCGGTCCGAAGCTGGCAATCGACGAGTCCTCACTCTCCAACGGCGAACTGTACACGTTTGTGACCAACCGTGACTCCCGCACACGTGAACGCTCCCTGGTTGCCATCGTGGCAGGCACAAAGTCAGAGGATATCATCGCTGTGCTGGAACGCATTGATGATGAGCGTCGTCATGCAGTGAAGGAGGTTACACTCGACCTGTCTGATTCCATGCGCAAGATCGTCCGGTCGGTTTTTCCAAAAGCGAGCCGTGTCATTGACCGGTTCCACATCCAAAAGCTTGCCTGCGACGCCGTACAGGAATTGCGGGTCAAGCACCGTTGGGAAGCTATACAGCAGGCAAACGACGAGATGGAAGAGGCCAAGCTGAACGGTGAGGACTATGTGCCGTTCCGGTTTCCCAATGGCGATACCCGCAAAGAACTGCTCATACGCTCACGGTGTCTCCTGTTCAAATCAGCCGAGAAATGGACCGGCAGGCAGAAACAGCGTGCCGCCATTCTGTTCGAAGAGTATCCGGATATCAGAACGGCATACGGCCTGTGCCATTCCTTGCGGATGATCTTTTCAAAAAACACAATCAAGGATGCCGCACGTTTGTCTATGGCAAAGTGGTATAGCAAGGTCGAAGAAGCAGGATTCCATTCCTTTAACGTCATCGCCGCAACCTTCTATGAGCATTATGATGAAATATTGAAATTCTACAACAACCGTGATTCAAATGCGATGGCTGAATCATTCAATGCCAAGATAAAACTATTCAGGGCAAACCTCAGGGGTGTTGCTGACAAGAAGTTCTTCCTGTTCCGTATAGCAAACCTTTACGCTTATCC
>NZ_BEWV01000009.1 GCF_002933775.1 Prevotella sp. MGM1 | reverse complement strand
TTAGTGTGAATAACGCAACTTTTAAAAGTAAAAAGGTAAAAGGGTAAAAAGGTAAAAAAGCCGTGCGGATAGATTTTACCAATGTAAAAACAGGAATAAGAAGTATATAATGGAAGTGCAAAATACAATTACTGACCTACCCGCACGGCTTTTTTACCTTTTTACCCTTTTACTTTTTTACCTTTAAAATCCTTTCCATTTCGGCGATAATCTCACGGCAATGCTCCATGCAAACGGCAAGAGGCACATCTCCGTTGCGGGCGGCAGAGAGGGCACGAAGACGTGGAACGACAGGCGACGAGAGCATGGTATACACAGGAGTGAGCTTATGCGCAAGGGATGCGGCAGCGGCAATATCTGACGTCT
Organism: Prevotella sp. MGM1; assembly: GCF_002933775.1. Taxonomy (GTDB): domain Bacteria; phylum Bacteroidota; class Bacteroidia; order Bacteroidales; family Bacteroidaceae; genus Prevotella. Next base: position 2,393 of record NZ_BEWV01000009.1, on the reverse strand, counting down.
CCATCGCCCGACGCATGGCTTCGATATTCCTTACGGTCTGTTCCCTGAACTCACGCAGTATTGACCGCTCGGCCTCAGGATCGCCGTCGGCAAAGGCCGTGAGGGCGGCAAAGGGATTGACCGACGGCGACTGATGACCGACCGTAACACCCGTGACACGGCTTATCACATCGGCGAGAGCGCCGACAGTGACCGGCTTTGACAGCCGTGCGGCAAAACCGGCTTTCAGGAAATCGGCCTCGGCAATGCCGTCGTGCGCCGTCATGGCCACCACCGGCACACGACGGCCGGCCAAACGGGCCACAAGGTCGAACCCGCTCATGGCCGGCATCTCTATATCCGTGAGCAGAAGGTCGGCTCCATGCCCGTCGAGACGGGTCATAAGGTCGTCGGGACGAGTATACATGTCCACTTGCCATGATCCGGTATTCAATGACGAAAGCAGCTCGCCGACAAGCCGCAACTGCAACCGGTCATCGTCGATAACCACTATTCGCAGACTGCCGCAAGGTAAGTTATCCGCCGTGACTGGTCCGTCGGTGCATGATTTGCCGGCATCGGCGGGCGGCAGGCCTTCCCTATCGCCGGATTGCACGGTCCCAGCAGGAATATGGCTTGCTCTCTGTCCGTGCACGGCAGGCTGGCTGCCGGCATCGGGCACCACTATCTCCTGACCGGCAATGGCGACGGGCAGAGTGACGGTAAACGTGCTTCCGCGGCCCGGGGCGGTGTCGAGCGTGATATCGCCTCCAAGCAAAGACACCAGCTCGCGGGTAATGGAGAGACCAAGCCCCACCCCGTCTATGCCTTGTGCGCCTGGCAGACGGGTGAAAGCACGGAATATGCGGCCGCTCTCCTCCTCGGTCATGCCCTGTCCAGTGTCGGAAACGGCGATGCAAAGGGTCTCATCTCGCAACGATACAGACACCGAAACGCTGCCGCTGTCGGTATATTTCAGGGCATTGCCGATAAGGTTTTCGGCAATCTGGCGTATGCGGAAAGCATCGCCACGGCATAGGACGGCATCGCCGCCGGAATATTCATAGCCGAGAGACAGTCCTTTCTCAGCGGCCCTCGGACGGAAGCTGTCGGTACACTCGGCCATCAGCCGCGACGGGGAGAAACTGACCTCGCTCACCTCAATGCGCCCCTGTTCGAGAAGATGATAGTCGAGCAGCGCCCCGACAAGGCGCAGCAGATGACGGGCAGAACTGTCGATATTATGCAGATAGCGGCCGGCCTTGCCATCGCCGACATGCGGCCGGAGCAGTTCGACAAACCCGGATATGGCGGCCACAGGCGACTTGATGTCGTGTGTGATAGTAAGCAAAAGACGTTCGCGCTGCGAAAGCAACTGCTCGGCATGCCGACGGGCATGTTCGAGACCGCGACGGTAGAGCGCCGCGCGGTTGTTGTCGCGCCATACGAGGAACAACATTATCACAGCGGCAATGAGCGCGACGACGGCCAGGCCGCCGATTTTAATCACCGTGACATCACGCAGGTCGGCATCACGCGCCGCCTCACTTTGAATCCACCGCTGCTCACCGGCCGTTATGCTTGTCATTATCTGTTCGGTGCGCAGGGTAAGCTCCATCCCGTCGGCTTGAAGAGCCTCGGCGCTCTCACGGTAACGGCTGCGTCGATGGCGCCTGCGCTGCTCCTCACGACGGCCGATATCGGTAAGCACGTCCGCCACGTCGCTACCCACGTTTATCCGCCGGCGGACGCTGTCGGCTTCGCTGCGGACGGTATCCACACGGACGGCTGTGGTATCGGAACGCGAACGGCGGAAAGCGTCGGCCAGACGGTCGAAAAACGTGCGGCCGGTCTTCTCGACGACATAAGTCACCTGCTTCTCGCCGACGGCGGCGGAATCGTGCGAACTGACCACAACCGAGTCGCGGCCGCTGCGCAACCGCTCGACGGTCTGTTCGTAAAGGCGGGCACGGCGGTTGTCGCTCAGCATCGACGCCAGTCTCAGCGTGTTGTCGCGCTTGCCGGCAAGGAGCATCTTCAACGTATCCACACGGGCTTTCTGTCCAGGCTCGCCAAGCAGGGCGGCCACACTGTCGGCACAGGCCAGCGCACGATCGACGGCACGCGAGTAATCGGCCGTAACGTCGGTATAGCCCATGCACACGGCACGCTCCATATTGTCAACCTCGAAAATGCCGCTCACAAGGCGGTTGACGGCATTCCACCGCACGGAAACCGACCGCTCCACCTCCGACAGACGCACTGCCGTGCGGGTGTACCGGAATATCAGCCACACGGCAACGCCGAGCAGCACGATTAAAAACACGTAGCCGACCGCCACTTTAAAAGGTATGCCCCAATTTCGCCTCATGATGTATGTTTATTGCTATATGAAGATGGTTTCACTTATAATG
>NZ_BEWV01000008.1 GCF_002933775.1 Prevotella sp. MGM1 | reverse complement strand
ATGCAAGCAGGGCGGCGGCCTCGCTCACGCTTGCCGTGCCCATGTGTCTCATCACCGTGTCGCTCGGGTTCGGCACCTCAATATCTTTCAGTTCATCGGCGGTAAAGAGCCTGACGGGATGCCCCTGCCCCGCAAGAAACGACAGCACAGGCTCGTCACGCTTCTCTTCTATCGTCGATATGCCGGCTATAGCCTCACCGGGAATGCCGGCCGATGCCAAAGCGGAGAATATCTCGGACACCACACGATCGGCCGGCGCAGCCTGACGAGCCAGGCCGACGCCGACATGTACGCACCTGGGAATATAGTGCAGGCAAGGCAACGGAATGTCTTTGGGACACCGCACGCCCACGACTATCAGCAGTTCAAACTTATCCGGGTCTATATCTTCCGCCCGAGAGAATACCGTCACATGACCGGGGAGGTGCTGTTCCATCCATTCGGTGCCCCGATCGCGCACGGTAAGGAGCAGAGCTGTTGGTTTCCTGGCGGTGAACAGCGCTATTTGAGTGTTCATCCCAGCCGGAACGGCCGTCCATCCGAACTTGCCGGGCATGGTATCGAGCGCCCACAGGCCGAGCCTGTCGCTCAACGTAGTCACCGCCGGAACGGCACCCAGAGCCGAGGCTATATCCATAGCTGCCTTGTTCGCTCCTCCCAAGTGTCCCGACAGCACGGGTATGACCGTTGCTCCGGTACAGTCGACGCAAATCACGGCCGGGTCGGAATGCTTGTCGACAAGCAACGGGGCTATGCTTCGCACGCAGATACCCATCGCCCCGACGAAAACAAACGTGCCGGCAACAGTCCAGAGTTCGGCAAGCAGTCCGCCGATAGTGTCTATATGCGTAGTGTCCGGCTCACCGTGCATCGAGAAAATCTCGCCGCCAAGCTCCGCCCTGATAGTCTTTGCCGTGCCGTATCCGGCCTCGGAAACAAGTATTATGCAGGTTTTCATTATGTCGTTTGTCATTTTTTTGAAGATTTTTTACGTCAACCATAAATATGGCTGTCATATCATTAAATATGCTTCACTTTATATCATTGTATGGCCTGCTATCCAAACAGAACCTATTAGAATTCCCGTTTCGGCATACGGCGTGGTATTTGAAGAGAGGCCATAATCCTGCTATCATCGGTATGCCCCGTCATTGGGGCATGTTTCACGCTGAAGCACAAACCGCCCCATCGCACTGCAAGAATATGACTAACTCTTCTCCGCCTTCAATATATCTATCGGATTATAGTCGTCAAGAGCGACATGGGCGACAGGACGAAACGTCAATCCAAGTTCACGTGCTGTCGCCTCGAAAGCCTTGCGGCTGTCTTCGCTCACCGAGTTCATCACTATCACGCCGCCATGTGTCATCGTCCGCAAGCCGTCAGGACACCTGCTGCCGGCATCTGGTAACCGGTAGGCCACACGGGCCATGATCTCCGAGAGCCGACCTCCATGCCCTCCTATGAAA
>NZ_BEWV01000007.1 GCF_002933775.1 Prevotella sp. MGM1 | reverse complement strand
CTTATCGACTCGGGCTTCACGACCACATGTGAGATCGCCATCGGCGACAACCTGCTCGCCGCCCCGTGGATAAAAGACCTCGTCAGGGTGAACAAGTCGTTCATCGTAAAGCGCGGGGCGGGCATCAAGGAGATGCTCGTAAACAGCAGGCAGCTGTCGGAGTACATGCACTTCGTAATATCGCGCAAGAACGACAACATCTGGATAGCACAGCGTGAGGGACGCGCCAAGGACAGCGACGACCGCACGCAACAGTCTATCCTCAAAATGATGGCAATGGGCGGGGAAGGCAGCGTGATCGAAAGGTTGAGACAACTGCACATCGTGCCGCTGGCCATATCATACGAATATGACCCATGCGACTATCTGAAAGCACGGGAGTTTCAGCTCAAACGTGATGTCGAGGGATGGAAAAAGACCAAGGCCGACGATGTGCTGAGCATGCAAACGGGCATCACCGGGCGCAAAGGCCGCATACACTACCACTGCGCACCGTGCATTGACGAATGGCTCGACACGCTCGATCCGGACATGCCGAAAGGCGAACTGTTTGCCTCTGTGGCCGAGCACATGGACAGGGAGATACACGCCGGATACAGGCTTTATCCCGGCAACTACATAGCCGCTGACCTGTCGCGCGGAGACAGGACGTTCGCCGACCGCTACACGGAGGAAGACAAGAAGTCTTTCGAGAAGTATATCGCCGGACGCATGGCCCTGATAGACCTGCCTGTGAAAGACGAGCCGTTCCTGCACGAACGGCTGCTGACAATGTATGCCAACCCGGCCATAAACCACGAAGCGGCAGTGAGATGAGGAACATACTCTTGTCGATGGCCCTGATTGCCGCAACGGCCTGCGAGACGGACAGCTACGATACAGGCACGGGGAAGTACTCATATACACGGGCGGACTTCGTGGAAGCGCATACGGACGGCAAATGCGTCATAAAGGGCGTGGAGACGGACGACGGCATAAGGCTGTCCCTATATCCTGAAGCGGCTCCCAAATGGACTAACCGCCCCGACACTGTGTACCGCGCGCTGATGTACTACAACGACAAGGGTGGCGGCAGCGTGGAACCGATAAGCATCTCGCCGGTGCCGGTGCTCACACCGAGACCGGAACATGAGTTTGAGGACAGGCATACGGATCCGGTAAGGTTTGAAAGCATCTGGCTGAGCAAGAGCGGGAAATACATAAACATAGGGTTGTACCTCAAGAACGGAACTACAGACAGCGGTTCGGAGCGCCATACCTTAGGCATGATGCGCGAAACGACTACCGTAAACGACGACCTGACCCGCACGGCACGCCTGCGGCTTTATCACGACCAAGGCGGCGTACCGGAGTACTACTCGTCAAGATACCACGTAAGCATACCGTGCGACGGTATCGACACCGACTCTGTGACAATATCAATAAACACTTATGAGGGAATGTCGGAACACAAAATAAAAATACCCGACAGAATGAAATAAGGCACGGCTACACGCCAACACCGCCGGCAAACAGCATCCCCTATATCGGATAACAAGAACACAACCGGATAAAAAGAGAAAGACAGGCCGCACTACACAGCCTGTCTTTCTCTTTTTATCACTGCCCGAGCACACGCTCCAAAGCATCAAGCTCTTCATCTGTCGTAGACCAGCTCGTGACGAAACGGCATATCATACTGTTCTCATCGGCCTGTCCCCAGTGGGTGAATATAATGTCGCGCGACAACCGCTCTACCTCGTCATTGT
>NZ_BEWV01000006.1 GCF_002933775.1 Prevotella sp. MGM1 | reverse complement strand
GATGTAACCAATCCGTTCCAGTCATTGATAAGACCGCTGACATTGTTCTTCATCGTCACCACATTTGCCCATCCCTCCGGGTCAATGGCAAAGAAAAGGTCATTAGCAGTGGCATATTGGGCCATCAGTATCATGCCCTCCACCTTGTAACGTATCTCCAAAAGGCCGGAATAGATGGAATTGGCAAGTGACAATCGTTCATAGCGGTCAAGCATATTATAACCGTCATTTTTCTTCTCAGCCGTACCTTGTCCTTTAAGTGGATTCTGTATCGTGGCATTGTTCACGATATTGACGAAATTGCCCACCAACTGCTGGGTTTCCGTCACAAGGTTGCCCAGTTCATTCAGGCATAGCAGCTTGTTGGAGAACTTTGCCTTGCTTACCGTTTGGATAAGTTCCGGCACATCTTTGAGGATGTCGTATGCGCATAGTCCAATCTCCTTGTAGTATTTGCTCTCCGTACCGAAGCCCGACACGTTCTGCATTGTCACCTTATAGAGTTCCTTGATGGTAGCCATGCTCACGGTATAGA
>NZ_BEWV01000005.1 GCF_002933775.1 Prevotella sp. MGM1 | reverse complement strand
GTATAGGGTTGATATACAGGTTGTTGTATAAAGCTGCTCAAAATCCGCTTATTTTCGGCCGCAGGATTTTAATTTTGAAACGGCCGAGTTTTGAAGATGTTTTTGTTTGATAATTTCATAGAGGGAGGAATCGGGATGGATATGTCTCATGAGGGAATGGACATGATGCTGTGAAATAATCCTTTCTGCATGTATCCTTTTGACATATCCCACGAATTTTGTATGATTGTGGAATTGCGGCCGGATGTCCTTGCCGGGATATAGTGGAACGGTTCGCTATCCGGATGTGTTTTTCGAATGATGGTCGTTTTGTGTGGCTCACGAAGTTGGTCGGTGTTGCATGCGGAAAACCGTTATTTGAAAATATTTCATATCCGGTTATGTCTCTTTTAACGAAATTTGCATTATCTTTGCACAAGATAGGCTTCGCCTCAGCAACTGAAAACAAGTTTTCGTTGCGTTCGGCTTGCGCTATCTTTGCACAAAATAAGCTATGGCCAGTACGGGTCGACGGGCGGAGCGAATGATTTGGAGCGGGGCTGATCCGTTCGGGTCAGACTGTTTTTCAGAAGGCGAGCCACGTCTCGGTGACAAGGGCGATGCGGAAAGCCTGCCGTATGAAATAAGAAATAAATTCAAAACTAACATAAAAATTTAGGAATGAGATTCTATTTATTTGATGCTAAATGGCTGGCACCGCTGATGGTGTCGGGTGTGGTTGCCGTCGCCGGTTGCACGGACGACAAGTATGACCTTGACGAGGTCGACATGACCGTGGGTATAGGCAATGGCGAGTTGACATTGCCGGGCAGTTCGACGACAAACATAACGTTGGACGACATTCTCGACATTGACGATTCGGAGTGCGTGGTGACAGATGAGAACGGCGACTATGTGTTCAGGCAGGCCGGAGCCGATGTTGAGCCGGTGAAGGTGCGCATAGAGCAGATTGTGATAACGGAAAATACCAGTCAGTCGTTTGACGTGGTATTTGACACTCCCGACCTGGGAGGCATACCCAACGTGCCGGGTAGGGTGACACTGCCCGCGGAGACCAGGACAAACGGTAAGGTGCATGTGTTCGATTACAGCGACGACAATGCCCCGGAAGAGCTTGTCAGCCTGAAAGGCGCCACGGTGACGGAGGATTTCGAGCTGAGGGTAAAATTCTCGCAGGATCTCAAGAAATTCGTGCCACAGCTCACCGAGCTGACCGTGCGCTTCCCCGCATACATGGTGGTGACCGGCATACAGGCTCCGGCTCACACGCAGAGCGGGGCGGAGTTGTCTTTCAAGAACGTGGGCACGGCCGGCGACCTGGTGATAAAAGGCAGCGTGGCCCGTCTCGACTTCACGGCCGATGACACGAGCCTGGGCAAGCTCGAACTGAAAAAGAACAACGGCAAGACGAGCATCGATCTCAGCGGTAGCGTGATGGTGTCGGCGGCATTCAGGGAGATGGTGCTCGACGGATCGCCGCTGGGCAACGCACGGTTCTCGGTCAGCAGTGATGTGGCGATGAGCAGGTTTGTGGTCACATCGGCCGAGGGACAGTTTGACCCTACGATAGACCTTACCGACCTCGGTGATGCCGACATCACCGGAGTGCCGTCGTTCCTAGAAGAAGACGGGGTGGTGATAGACCTGTACAATCCGCAGATATTGCTTACCCTCGACGGAGACATGGACGTTGACGGAAAGGTGAGAGGCACGCTTACGGCATATAAAGACGGTGCGGTATTGAAAATGCTGAACGTGCCGGAGATGGCAATCAACGCAAACAGCAAGACGAGAATATGTATCTGCCGGGTGAGCGACGCTGACGTGCTGGCAGGCGGATATGACCAGGTGGTGGTTGTGCCCGGACTGTCTGACCTGATAAAGACCATTCCCGACAAGGTGACCTTCAGCGCGGTGGCAAAGGCAGACAAGGATAAGGTGGTGGAGTTTAAGCTCGGACATGACTATATGATTAAACCGTCTTATGCGATAGAGGCTCCGCTGGCGTTTGCCGATGACGCTTGCATCGTGTATACGGACAGTATCGACGAGCTGAGCAGCGACCTCGAAGACATCGACCTTGGCAACGACGCGAGACTCGAAATCACGGCCGATGTGGAAAATCACGTGCCGGCATATCTCGAAGTGACAGCGGTGGCATTGGATGTCGCCGGTCGTGAGCTTGCCCCCGGCAAGGTGAAAGTGGATGTGGAGGGTGTCATAGCAGCATACAACGGGAACCGGTCGGTATCGACACCGCTCAAAATAACGGCTAAACAGCAGACTAAAGGTGCGTTGAAGGAACTCGACAAGATCAAGTTCACGATCAAGGCAGTGGCCAAGACGGCGGGCGCACCCGCAGTGACGGGGCAGACGCTCAACGCGACGAAGCACTATATCAAGGCGGACAACATATCGGTGAAACTGAAAGGAAAGGTTACGGTAGACCTTAACTAACTTACACATTATTATATATAATAGCGAAAGACATGAATTTATCATATAGACATATTTTGGCCGCGGCCATGATCGCGGTCGGCGGCACAATGACGGCACAGACTTTAAACTCGGCTTATTTCACCGATGAATATACTTTCCGGCACACGATGAATCCCGCATACGGCAATGAGGATAACTATGTGTCGGTGCCGGCGCTCGGTAACATCAACGTGAAGATGCAGGGAAACTACGGATTGGGCGATATCCTCTTCGACAACCCTACACCGGGAGGCAAGAGGCTCACGACGTTCATGCATCCCGACATATCGGTGAGCGATGCTCTTGGCGGACTCGGAACGGGCAACAACCGTGTGCTCGCCGACGTGAACATGACTGTGCTGTCTGCCGGCTTCAAGGCTTTCGGCGGATACAACACCGTGGAGCTTAACACGCGTGTTAACGTAGGTACGTCGCTGCCTTACGGACTATTTGAGTTTGCAAAGAACATAGGCAACAACAACTATGACATCGGCGACATAAACATAAACACGCAGGCTTTCGCAGAGCTCGCTTTCGGACACTCACGGCAGATAAATGAGAAGCTGAGAGTGGGGGCGAAGCTGAAATTCCTTTTCGGTGCGGGGCGTGCCGATTTGCGGATGAAAGGCATGAAGGCCGAGCTTGCGTCAGACAAGAAGTGGATTGTGTCCGGACAGGCGGAGGCTAATGTGTCCATGAGCGGGTTCACATATATTTCGGAAATGAAAGACTATGAGAGTGAAGGTGCCGGACAATATGAGGCCATCAACGATATCGACATCGACGGTGCTGGTCTCGCCGGCTTCGGTATGGCTGTCGACCTTGGCGGTGTTTACAAGATAAATGATGATTGGACGGTGAGTGCGTCTTTGATCGACCTTGGTTTTATCAGTTGGAGCAGCAATGCGCGTGCGGTGAATGCGGCAGACAAATTTGAGTTTGACGGATTTCACGATGTGGCTGTAAGCTCGTCAAAGGGTGACAAGCTCGATGATATCTCGGACGGGTATGCCGATCAGATAACAGACTTCATCAACCTGAAAGACCAGGGCGATACGGGCGGACGGACAACCGGAATAGGAGCGACGCTCAATTTCGGAGCGGAATATACTTTGCCGGTATATAAGAAAGTGAAGTTCGGCGCACTTAGCACAACGCGTATCCGTGGGGCGTATTCGTGGACAGAGGGCCGTATAAGCGCAAACTACACTCCGCTCAAATGGCTGGATGGCGGTGTCAACTTCGCTGTCAACAGTTTTGCGGCGAGCATGGGATGGGTGCTTAACATACATCCGAAGGGATATAATTTCTTTATCGGTATGGATCATATCCTCGGCAAGACCGCCAAAGGCGTGTGTGTGCCTCTCAGCTCAAACGCTCATGTGGCGTTGGGTATGAACATCACTTGGTAATCAACTTATCCTAAGTAATACATTATATAATTAATGGGGCGTCGTATTTGCGATGCCCCATTAATTATTATTGCGATGCTTTTGATTGTATTGTCTTTGTCACTTGTTTTTTTATTCTTCCTTTCCTTGTCTGTTCTTTTTCTGTTCCTTCTCTTGTTTTTCTCTTTCTTTCTCTTTCTCCTTCCTTGTTTTTTTTGCTGTTTTTTTTCTTTGGCCTGTCCTTCTTTTCTCTCCTTCTTTCTTTTTC
>NZ_BEWV01000004.1 GCF_002933775.1 Prevotella sp. MGM1 | reverse complement strand
GCACGATGGCGCAGTTCGGATCTAAGCTGTCCTGCACTCCCGAACTGTGGAATCCCCGTGAAAGCCGTCTGAACGGCAAGAGCAAGGAAGCAGTGGAAACCAATGCCAGGATTGAAAAACTGCTGTTGGCGGTAAACGCCGCATTCGACAGCCTTGTATCCCGTAAGGTCGGTTTTGACGCCACCGATGTGAAGAATTATTTTCAAGGCAGCATGGAAACGCAGATGACCCTCATGAAAATGACAGATGCAATCTGTGACGACATTAAGGCACGTATCGGCATAGACCGTGCGAAAGGAACTTATCCTGGTTATCACTATATGCGGCTGACACTCGGGGAGTTCATCGAAACCAAATACAAGGTCAAGGATTTGGCTTTCGGACAATTGACGGAACAGTTCATCCACGACTATCAGGCCTTCGTCACGGAAGATAAAGGCTATGCGATAGATACCGTCCGCCACCACCTTGCCATCCTGAAGAAAATCTGTCGCATTGCCTATAAGAAAGGGTATTCCGAGAAATGCAATTTTCAACATTTCGCCCTGCCCCGGCAATCAGAAAGGACACCACGTGCATTGAGCCGCGAATCGTTCGAAAGAATTCGTGACGTGGAAATACCGCCATACAGGAAGACGCACATACTGGCACGCGACCTTTTTCTGTTTGCCTGCTACACGGGTGTGTCATACGCTGATGTGGTTTCCATCACGGACGAGAACCTGTACACGGACGACAACGGAGCATTATGGCTGAAATATCGCCGAAAGAAAAACGAACATCGGGCGAGCGTGAAACTGCTTCCCGAAGCGTTGGCACTGCTTGAGAGATACAAGGACCAAACACGGGAAACGCTTTTCCCGATAATCCACCACCCGAACATGAAACGACACATGAAAGCGTTGGCTGCACTGGCAGGCATCAAGGAT
>NZ_BEWV01000003.1 GCF_002933775.1 Prevotella sp. MGM1 | reverse complement strand
CCCAAGGCAGAGGAGGCGTAACAGCCCTGCCGACAAGGAAACATCATTAATCATCATTTAAATCAAAAAGAACAATTATGGCTGTATCAATAGCTGATATACAGAAACTCCGCAAGATGACCGGCGCAGGTCTTTCTGACTGCAAGAAAGCGCTCAACGACGCTGAGGGAGATTTCGACAAGGCAGTAGAGAAAATCCGTGAGAAAGGTCAGGCTATCGCCGCAAAGCGCAGCGACCGCGAGACTTCAAACGGTTGTGTTCTCGTCAAGTCAGAGAACGGCTTCTCGGCAATAGTAGCCTTGAAGTGCGAGACAGACTTCGTGGCCAACGGCGCAGACTATATCAAACTGACGCAGGACATCCTCGATGCCGCTGTTGCCGCAAAGGCCAAGAACATCGAAGAGGTGCTCGAGCTGACACTCGCCGACGGCACAAAGGTGCAGGAGGCCGTTATCGCACGCTCTGGTATCACCGGTGAGAAGATGGAACTTGACGGCTACAACTTCATTGAGGGCGACAACGTGTCTGTATACGACCACATGAACAAGCACTTGCTTTGCACCATGGTTCAGACCAACAAACCCGCAGAGGAGCAGGCTCACGCC
>NZ_BEWV01000002.1 GCF_002933775.1 Prevotella sp. MGM1 | reverse complement strand
GTGTGGACGTTGTGCTGTCTGACCTCCGTCTGCCCGACCATGACGGTCTCGAACTGCTCGGGCAGATGCGAAAGCGGGGATTGCGACAGCCGTTTATCGTGATGACGAGCTATGCCGAGGTGCAAAACGCCGTGCTGGCAATGAAGTCTGGAGCGAGCGACTATATAGCCAAACCCGTGCAGCCGGATATTCTTCTACAAAAGATCGAAGACGCCATGGCTTCCGCCGCCGCTACAGACAGTGGTGCGTCAGTCGGACGGCCTGCCGCTTTGCCGGCGGATAAGCGCCACGGTGCTGCCGCTGACATGCCGGCTTCGTCGGTGCCTCAGTATCTTGATGGCACGAGCGAGGCATCGCGCCGGCTGTACGACTATGTTTCTCTCGTGGCCCCCACGCCTATGTCGGTGCTCATACTCGGTGCCAGCGGAACAGGTAAGGAGCATGTTGCCCGCCGGATACACAACGGCAGCCGCCGTTCGGCGGGGCCTTTCGTGGCGATAGACTGCGGAGCGGTGCCAAGGGATGTTGCCGCATCCGAGTTTTTCGGTCATGTGAAGGGGGCGTTCACCGGAGCCGTGACCGACAAGCGCGGCGCTTTTGTAGAGGCTTCTGGCGGCACGCTCTTTCTCGACGAGGTGGGAAACCTTAGCTACGACGTGCAGGTACAGTTGCTCCGGGCCATCCAGGAGCGTCGTGTGCGCCCTGTAGGCTCTGCCGCCGAGACCGAGGTAGACATCCGTCTGGTGTGTGCCACAAACGAGAATCTGTCCGAGGCCGTTGCTGCGGGCACGTTCCGTGAAGACCTGTATCACCGCATCAACGAGTTCACCATAGCCATGCCGGAGCTGAAAGACCGTGGAGCGGACCTTCTTCTGTTTGCCGACCTGTTCATGAGGCAGGCCAACGAGGAACTTGACCGTAATGTGGAAGGGTTTGACGCATCGGCCTCCGAGAAGCTAACGCGCCATACATGGCCCGGAAACCTGCGTGAAATGAAAAACACCATCAAGCGTGCCGTGCTCCTTGCGCGCGGCAACAGGATAACGGCGGCCGACCTTGATATTGTCGTTCCCGTGACGGTAGCTAATGTGCGGCCGTTGCACGATGCCGGTTCGGAGCTTGAGCGGATAAAAGCCGCGCTGCAATATGCCGGCGGCAACAAGAGTCTCGCTGCCCGGCAGCTCGGGATAGACCGCAAGACGCTTTATAACAAGATGGATAAGTATGGTATGAACCGGTGATATGTTCTCGGGTTGTGGAGGCCGTTCCACAGCCGGTTGTGGAATTTTTCCACACTGTCCACACATGATTCCACACTTTCACATATTTCGAAAAATCCCGGTTTTAATTTGTTTTCCACTGAAAATCAGAAGGTTATATTGTCTGTTCGTTTTTCTGGCACGCCTGTTGCACATCTATTGGTGTGAACATTAATTTCATTAACTAACAATAAAAATATAACGATTATGAAGAAGTTTTCAGTAATGGCTATCGCAGCCTTGGCATTAGTTTCAGTAAGTGGCGCTTTCGCAAGTCAGTCTCAGGTGAATGTAAATGATGTTGTAGCTTCCGACTCAACAGTAGTGACAGATACAGTGGCTCCGGCACAGCCCGCACCGACCGCCCAGCCGGCCGACACGACAGCAGTCGCAAATTGACAGTGAACGTTAGTATCACTAAATAAGTCTTTTTTGATTCATGACGAGAGAGTGGCGCCCATGTTTGGGTATGCGCTCTCTCTCTTTGTTTTGTAATGATAAAGTCACGGATTTAACACTTTGTTTCTCGTCAAGATAGAAAACGAATACGATACTCACCACTATATGCGATGCGATACGCCGACTTTCGCCGGATGGCGAAAAGCTGTTTTTTCCGCAACGGGACACCCGTTGGAGTGCGTTTGGTTGCTAATCGCGTCGCGTTCGGCATCCCGTTGGCTTGCGTTCAGCGTCTAAATGGAAGGCAACGGGACGCTGAATGGAAAAAATCGGAAGGGTATGTGTGGTAGGTTTGGTAGGGGATGTAGGTATGGTGGGTGTATTAAGCTGACGCGCAGGTGGTTGCGGAAAGCGGCCCATAATCCGCTTATTCCCGGTCTTTGTGCTTTTATTTTTAAACGGGCGAGATATGAAGAGCGTTTTGTATGATATTTTCTTAATATGTAAAAGAGGATTTTTGAGAGAGCAAATGGATGCTCTTTGTGAAGCCGGAGGATATTTTTTCATGGATCAGAGCGGTAAAGGGATTTATCGCCGGAAAGCCCGTTTACGGCTGGTACGATACTTTCTGGAACGGAAGGCAATCACACTCACGCACTTCATATTTCCAAACTCTTCACTGCAGAGCACGTTTGTTTACCGGATTTTCGCTAACTTTGCACTTTCTTATAAAACTATTATGAAACAATCATCCAACATTCGCCACGGCCATTATACCGCGTTGCTTAATCTCGGCGTGCCGATAATCATCGGACAGATAGGGACGATCGTTCTCAACTTTGCCGACACACTAATGATAGGACATCACAGCACGGTGGAACTGGCGGCGGCCAGTTTTATAAACACTCTGCTGGTGCTCGTCATTATTTTTGCCCTCGGTTTCTCATACGGTCTCACTCCGGTGGTAGGAAATCTTGTGGGGCGAGGTGAGACAGGCAAGATTGGAGGGGTGATGCGCACGGCGATGGCTGCCAACACCATGCTCGCCGCGCTCATGCTCGCTGTGGTGGCAGCTCTGTATGTCTGTCTCGACCGTCTCGGACAGCCCGAAGAACTGATACCTTTGATGCGCCCGTATCTGCTTGTGAACATCATATCGCTGCCGTTTGTCTGCTGGCAGAACACTTTCAAGCAGTTTTACGACGCTATCGGCGATACCACCACGCCTATGTATGTGCTCATCGGAGGCAATGTGCTCAACATCTCGGGCAACTATATGCTTATATATGGCGCGTTAGGATTTCCCGAGATGGGACTGCTCGGCGCCGGAATATCCACGATGGCTTCGCGCATTATAATGTGTGCCGTCTTCGCCGTGTTGTTTTTCCGTGCCCGCCGCTACCGCATCTATGGCGACGGTTTCCGCCGTTCGGGTTTCGACGGCGCGGTGTTCCGCCGTCTCAACGCTCTCGGATGGCCCATAGCGTTGCAGATGGGCATGGAGACTGCCGCTTTCTCGCTGACTGCCATCTTCGTGGGGTGGATGGGCATGGTGTCTCTCGCCGCCCACCAGATCATGCTCACCGTATCTCAACTGTTCTTCATGGTATACTACGGTCTTGCCGCCGCCGTGTCGGTGCGTGTCAGTTATTTCCACGGGCAGGGCGACACGCCGGCCATCAGAGCCACCGCGTCGGCCGGTTTCCGTATGATTTTGCTTGTGGCTTCGGTGGTGGCGGTTCCGATTTTTCTTCTGCGCGGCACGGTGAGCCTGTGGTTCAACGACAGTGCCGAAGTGTGCCTGCTGGTATCCCATACCATTATCCCGCTCATACTATATCAGTTTGGCGACGGTTTGCAGTGTACCTTTGCCAACGCCCTTCGCGGCATGTCGTGCGTGCGGCCGATGATGTATGCCGCCTTCTTCTCCTATTTCGTGGTCTCCCTGCCTCTCAGTTGGTGGCTCGGTATCCGTATGGGCTATGGTCTTGTGGGATTGTGGTATGCCTTTCCTGTGTGTCTCACCTGTGCGGGAGTGCTGTATTATTTGATATACCGCAGGGAAGTACGCGGGATCGAGGGCTGATAATCCAC
>NZ_BEWV01000001.1 GCF_002933775.1 Prevotella sp. MGM1 | reverse complement strand
GTGCCAAGACCGGTTTTCATTGTGCCGATGCGTTGTTATGGATTTTCATCCTTTGCGTGACAAATTGTCTGTGACGTGTCTTTTTGGTTAAATAACGTAAAAAACCGGATGTGGTATCCGTTGTACACTTGTTTTTGTTAACTTTGTGACTTGAAGAATCTTTATCTTAATAAAAAAACATTTGGCCTATGAAATCAAGAATATTATTGCTGTCGGCAATGATGTGCGGTGCCATTGCCGTGAGTGCGCAGACACTTCCGTATCAAAATCCAGAACTTACCGCCCGCGAGCGGGCCGTTGACTTATGTGCCCGGCTTACCCTTGAGGAGAAAGCCGCGCTGATGCTCGACGACTCTCCGGCAATACCGAGGCTTGGCATAAAGCGGTGGCAGTGGTGGAGCGAGGCTCTGCACGGTGTCGCCAACATGGGAGGAGTGACTAATTTTCCCGAGCCGATAGGCATGGCCGCCTCGTGGAACGACGCACTGGTATACCGTGTGTTCGACGCGGTCAGCACCGAGGCGCGCGCCAAGTGGAACGAGCTGACGGCCCGTGGAGGCGATGTCACCCGCTTTCACGCCCTGTCGGTGTGGACTCCCAACGTGAACATTTTCCGTGATCCGCGCTGGGGACGCGGACAGGAGACATACGGCGAAGACCCTTACCTGACGGGAGTGATGGGCAGTGCGGTGGTGCGTGGCCTGCAAGGCCCGGAGGAATCCAAGTACCGCAAGCTGTGGGCGTGCGCCAAGCACTATGCCGTGCATAGCGGACCGGAGTGGAGCCGGCATACGGCCGACATCAACAACATATCAGCCCGAGACCTGTGGGAGACCTATCTGCCCGCCTTCAAGACCGTGGTCGAGGATGCACGGGTGCGCGAGGTGATGTGCGCCTACCAGCGTTACGACA